>NZ_BAAIAK010000018.1:0-91262 GCF_054600775.1 Pseudomonas sp. MHK4
GCCCGCTTGGCCTCCGACTTGGCTTGCTGGCGATCGCGGACGTACAGTCGACACAGATGTCGCCTGACGAACCGCGATCGCCAGCAAGCCGGCTCCTACAGGGATTGCGTTTCTTCAGTCGCTACCAACCCGCCCCACTCACTGCCGCCTGCACCAGCGGATGCAAATCCGCCCCCTGATGTTCCGTCTGCCAGGCCAGCAATTCCTTGCGCATGCTCGGCGCCCAGAACATCTGCAGGTGATTGCGCACGCTGAGCACCGCCTGTTGCTGATCCGGCTGGCTGGCAAAGTACTGGGCGATCTGGTTGGCCATCTTGATCAGGTTTTCAGTGCTCATCGGCGCACCTCGGCTTTATCACCACGGGCGTGACGGCGATCCTTGAGCAAGCGGTCCTGTTCTTCGCTGAACTCCTGGAAGCGCTTTTGCCACTCCGAAGGGTGATACACGCGGCTGACTTCCACTGCCGTGACCTTGTATTCCGGACAGTTGGTGGCCCAGTCGGAGTTGTCGGTGGTGATCACGTTGGCCCCCGATTCCGGGAAGTGGAAGGTGGTGTACACCACGCCTGGGGCGACCCGTTCGGTGATCCGCGCACGCAGCACTGTCTGCCCGGCGCGGCTGCCGATACCGACCCAGTCGCCTTCGTTGATGCCACGGCTTTCCGCGTCAGTCGGATGGATTTCCAAGCGATCCTCGTCGTGCCAGGCGACGTTTTCGGTACGCCGGGTTTGAGCGCCGACGTTGTACTGGCTGAGGATGCGCCCGGTGGTCAGCAGCAGTGGGTAACGGGTGTTGACCTTCTCCTCGGTCGGCACATAGCCGGTGAGCATGAATCGCCCCTTGCCGCGCACAAACTCCTCGATGTGCATGGTCGGCGTGCCGTCCGGTGCCGCGGCGTTGCACGGCCATTGCAGGCTGCCGTGGCGATCCAGTTCGGCGTAGCTGACGTTGGTGAAGGTCGGCGTCAGGCTGGCGATTTCATCCATGATTTGCGATGGATGTTTGTAGTTCATCGGGTAACCCAGGGCATTGGCCAGCGCCACCGTACCTTCCCAGTCAGCCTTGCCGCCCAGAGGGTCCATGACCTTGCGCACCCGCGAGATGCGCCGTTCGGCGTTGGTGAAGGTGCCGTCTTTTTCCAGGAACGAAGCGCCCGGTAAAAACACATGGGCGAACTTCGCGGTTTCGTTGAGGAAAATATCCTGTACCACCACGCACTCCATGGCCGACAGCGCCGCAGTGACGTGCTGGGTATTCGGATCGCTCTGGGCGATGTCCTCGCCCTGGCAATACAGGCCCTTGAAACTGCCGGCCAGGGCCGACTCGAACATGTTGGGGATGCGCAGGCCCGGGTCGGGTTGCAGGGTGACGTTCCACGCCTGTTCGAACTGCGCCCGTACCACCTCGTTGGAGATGTGCCGGTAGCCAGGCAACTCGTGGGGGAACGAGCCCATGTCACAGGAACCCTGAACGTTGTTCTGCCCCCGCAGCGGGTTCACGCCGACGCCTTCGCGGCCGATGTTGCCGGTGGCCATGGCCAGGTTGGCGATGCCCATGACGGCGGTGCTGCCCTGGCTGTGCTCGGTAACGCCAAGGCCGTAGTAGATCGCCGCGTTGCCGCCGGTGGCATACAGGCGCGCAGCGGCACGGATGTCGGCGGCGGGCACGCCGCAGATCGCGCCAAGCACTTCCGGCGAGTTTTCCGGCCGGCTGACGAATTCGCTCCAGTTGGCGAAATCACTGCCTTCGCAACGAGCGTCGATAAAGGCCTGGTTGAGCAGCCCTTCGGTGACGATCACATGGGCCAGGGCGTTGAGCATGGCGACGTTGGTGCCGGGGCGCAGCGCCAGGTGATATTCAGCGCGGGCGTGCACCGAGTCCACCAGATCGATGCGGCGTGGATCGATGACGATCAGCCGCGCACCTTCCCGCAAGCGGCGCTTGAGCTGGGAAGCGAACACCGGGTGCGCGTCGCTGGGGTTGGCGCCCATCACCAGGATCACGTCGGCCTGCATCACCGAGTCGAAGCTCTGGGTGCCGGCTGACTCGCCCAAAGTCTGCTTCAGGCCATAGCCGGTGGGCGAGTGGCAGACCCGCGCACAGGTGTCGACGTTGTTGTTGCCGAACGCGGCGCGCACCAGTTTTTGCACCAGGTAGGTTTCTTCGTTGGTGCAACGGCTGGAGGTGATCCCGCCAATGGAATCGCGGCCATATTTCTGCTGCAAACGGCGGAATTCGCTGGCAGCGTAGGTCACCGCCTCATCCCAGCTGACTTCCTGCCAAGGGTCGCTGATGTGCTTACGGATCATCGGTTTGGTGATGCGATCCGGGTGGGTGGCGTAGCCCCAGGCAAAGCGCCCCTTGACGCAGGAGTGGCCGTGGTTGGCCTGGCCGTTCTTGTCCGGCACCATGCGCACCAGCTGGTCGCCTTTCATCTCGGCGCGGAACGAGCAGCCTACGCCGCAATAGGCGCAGGTGGTGATCACGCTGCGCTCGGGCTGACCCAGCTCGACCACGCTTTTTTCCATCAGGGTCGCGGTCGGGCAAGCCTGCACACAGGCGCCGCAAGACACGCATTCCGAGTCGAGGAAGTTATCCCCACCCGCGGCCACCACCCGGGATTCGAAACCGCGCCCGGTAATGGTCAGGGCAAAGGTGCCCTGGGTTTCTTCACAGGCACGCACGCAGCGGTTGCAGACGATGCACTTGCTCGGGTCGTAGTCGAAGTAGGGGTTGGAAGTGTCCTTCACATCGGCCAGATGGTTGTCGCCTTCATAGCCATAACGCACCTCCCGCAGGCCGACCTGGCCGGCGACGGTTTGCAGCTCGCAGTTGCCGTTGGCCGAGCAGGTCAGGCAGTCCAGCGGGTGATCGGAGATGTACAGCTCCATGACGTTGCGCCGCAGGGTCGCGAGCTTGGGCGTCTGGGTGTGCACGCTCATGCCTTCAGTCACTGGCGTGGTGCAGGAGGCTGGATAACCGCGCATGCCGTCGATCTCCACCAGGCACATGCGGCAGGAGCCGAAGGCTTCCAGGCTGTCGGTGGCACAGAGTTTGGGAATGGTGGTGCCCAGCAGCGCAGCGGCGCGCATCACCGAAGTGCCTTCGGGAACGCTAATGCTGCGGCCGTCGATGTTCAGGGTGACCTGCACCTGGCTGTCGCGGGCAGGAGTACCCAGGTCAATGTCTGTGTTCGGGTCGAAGAGAGTGATCATTGCTCGGCCTCCGAGGGCAACAAGCCGAAGTCGGCGGGGAAGTGCTTGAGGGCGCTGGCGACCGGAAAGGACACCATGCCGCCCAACGCGCACAGCGAACCGTATTGCAGGGTGTCGCACAGGTCCTTGAGGATGATCACCTGCTCATCGCGACCGCTCGGGTCTTGCGCGGCCAGCAGCCGATCGATCACCTCCACGCCCCGGGTCGAGCCGATGCGGCACGGCGTGCATTTGCCACAGGATTCCTCGGCACAGAACGCCATGGCGAAGCGCGCCATGTGGGCCATGTCCAGCGTGTCGTCCGCCACCACCACACCACCGTGACCGAGCATCGCGCCGATGCCGGCGAACGCTTCGTAATCCAGCGGCGTGTCGAATTGCGCAGGAGGCACCCAGGCGCCAAGCGGGCCACCCACTTGCGCAGCCTTCAGCGGCCGACCACTGGCGGTGCCGCCGCCGTAGTCTTCCACCAGTTCGCGTAGGGTCAGGCCAAAGGCCCGTTCCACCAGACCGCCGCGACGCACATTGCCCGCCAGCTGGAAGGGCATGGTGCCCAGGGAACGGCCCATGCCGTAATCGCGATAGAACTGCGCGCCCTTGGCCAGAATCAGCGGTACCGAAGCGAGTGTCAGCACGTTGTGCACCAGGGTCGGCTGGCCGAACAGGCCCTTCAACGCAGGGATCGGCGGCTTGGCGCGGACGATCCCGCGCTTGCCTTCAAGAGAGTCCAGCAGCGCGGTTTCTTCACCGCAGATGTAGGCCCCGGCACCGACCCGCACTTCCATATCGAAGGCCTGGCCGCTGCCGCCGACATTGGCGCCGAGGTAACCGTTCGACCGGGCAATTTCCAGCGCGTTGCGCAGGATGGCCACGGCATCCGGATACTCCGAACGCACATAGATGTAGCCGTAGGTGGCGCCGACGCAGAGGCCGGCAATGGCCATGCCTTCGATCAGCAGGAAGGGGTCGCCTTCCATCAACATACGATCGGCGAAAGTGCCGGAGTCGCCTTCGTCGGCGTTGCACACGATGTACTTCTGCGCCGCTTCAGTCGCGCGCACCGTGCGCCATTTGATCCCGGCGGGGAAGGCTGCACCGCCACGGCCACGCAGGCCGGAGTCGAACACTGCCGATGCGGTCTGCTCGCCACCAATGGCGACGGCCCTGGTTAAACCTTCGAAACCGCCATGGGCTCGATAATCGTCCAGCGACAGCGGCCGAGTGATACCGGCGCGGGCGAACAGCAGGCGTTGTTGAGTCTTCAGATAGGGCAACTCTTCCACCAGGCCCAAGGCCAGGGGATGAGCGGATGAATCGCCTTTCAGGGCTTCGAGCACAGATGGCACATCAGCAGCCGTCAGCGGGCCAAAGCCGATACGACCTTGCGGGCTGTCCACTTCCAGCAACGGTTCCAGCCAATACAGCCCGCGCGAACTGGTGCGCTGCAGCTCCAGCGGCAGATGGCGTTCGTGGGCCTGAGTGATAAGCGCTGTCACCACTTCATCGGCCCCCACGGCACGGGCCAGCGAATCACAAGGCAAATAAAGAGTCGGCATCAAGCGTCCTCCCGGCAAGCATCAAGCAAGGCATCCAGACGCTCGGCACTGAGCCGCGCATGCACCCGACCATCCAGCTCCAGCGCCGGCGAACAGGCGCAAGCCCCCAGGCAATACACCGGGCGCAAACTGATGCTGCCGTCGGCGCTGCTGCCGTGGTCATCCAGTTGCAGCCGCTCGCGCAACTGCGCAGCCAACTGCTCGGCCCCACGACTCCTGCACGACTCGGCCCGGCACAGCCGCAGGATATGCCGCGCGGGCGGCGCGGTACGGAAGTCATGGTAAAAACTGATCACCCCACGCACCTCGGCCTGGCTCTGGTTCAGCGCATGGGCAATCTCGGGGACGGCGGCATCGGGGATGTACCCAATGCGCTCCTGAATATCATGAAGAATGGGCAACAGCGCACCCGCAGAGCCCTTGTGGCGCTCCAGCAGGCTGTTGACCAAAGGCAAGTGCATACTCTCATCAGGCATTCAGCAATCCTCACGGTCACGGACAAACCAGATGGTTGTCGGTCGTCCGAAAGTGTCGGCTGCGGCACTCACACCACGTCACGGCATCGTGGCAATTTCAGGCCGTTGGCCAGGGCACCCTTTGCGGGCATCTTGTTGTGCCCGGCACGGTCTTCGCCGCACCTCTACTGGGCATAAAGGGCAGCTTGCCACGCCGCTATTGATCCAACTGCACCAAAACGACGTGTTCGGTTCTGCCTACGACTCTCCATTAAGTCTAGATGAGTGAGGCGTAGGGCGTTCACTCACCGGCCTAATGCCCGGAGGGCTTGTCGATGGCTGATGTATAACAAGCATTAGAGGTGAGAAGAAGCATCAGAACCGTGGGCAATTCTACGGAGCAGATGCACTGATCCATTGCGCCGAAAGCCTTCCCCTCTGCCCCAAATACGAATAAACCCCGAAAACCTCGAGGCCAATCCCAAATCCCAGTCACCACACAAAACCCACTGTGGGAGCCAGCCTGCTGGCGATAGCACCAGCCCAACCACCACCAATTCTGAAGCTGCACCCCAAACCCACTCACACCGCGGCCAAACCATGTCCGCCAGCCCACCACACAAAACCCCTGTGGGAGCCAGCCTGCTGGCGATAGCGCCAGCCCAGCCACCACCAATGCTGAAGCTAGTCACTACCCCTCAACCTCCGCCACCACCCGCATGTGTGTCACCACAGCCAGTGTTCTATCTGAAGTCGAAGTTGACACAACCATCAGGCTCCCACGGCATCAACCCCAATCGCCCGCTCCTCTGGTCCTGGCTCAGTCCGGCATTACGTTCGGGCCTTCTTGTTCATGAGACACAGAAGTCGCCCAAACCAATCCCCTGTAGGAGCGAGCTTGCTCGCGAAAAACCCAAGGCAACCACCAATCGCGCTGAATGCCCAAGCCCCGCAACCAAACCCGTCCCCACAAACGTCATGCCCGACGCCTAAAACCCAGAACCTACCCTTCAGCCTCCGCCGCCCGCTTGGACATCGGCGCAACCATCCGATCCCGCTCCAGCACCTTCACCGCATCATCCACCAACGCCTTACTCATCGAAGTCAGATAATGCGCAGCCCAGGCGTGACGGTCGGTATCCCTGGCATAGGCAGCATCTTCAGTCAGCGTCTTGGCCAGAAACAGAAAATCAGAAGCCATCGACAACGCATCACCGAGCGGAACGCCGCGAGTGACGTGGAACAGTGGTTGATCGGAGCAGTAGATGGCGGGGGTTAAGCCGATGGTTTTGAGTTCAGATTGTTCGGTCATTGGCCACCTCCGAGAATGGAGAGGCAACGGGGGAGGGCGTTACACGATTGGGAATCGCATAGAGAGAAAAGCCAAATTTCAAACGGATTGATACTGCGCATTATCCAACTCCTTGATATGAGGGAGCTGCCACGTTCGTTACCACACGAATGGGTGACAGCTGTGCGCAGGGTGGTAAACCGGGTATCAAGGAAACCGGCACGCCCGAGGGCGTCCCACGCACAGCCGCCATAACTCACGCCGCAGGCATAAAAAAAGCGCCTGATGACGTGATTGGGGCGCTGTTGCGCCTTGAATAACTCGGGTTACCACACCCGGTCGCTGAATTGGCAGCGACGGTGGGAGGTTAGCGTGTGGGCTTCTTTGCTGCAACCTCCAACATATTCCGACGCTAGCTCCTTTTCGCCTGAGGTGGCTGGATAAAGCTGCAGAGAGAATATCCCAGGCATTTGAAAGGTCCTGCTAAGCAAGACCTTTTCAAAGATCGTTGCCCCGACGGAGGCTGTCGGGTTCATATGTTACGTGGCTTGCAGTCAGACTATGTCGTCAGGGACAGGCTGGTGGCTGCTGTCTGATTTCTGTATTTCAAGGCTCCACCTCGCAAGTATCGTCAGCACTTTTGGTTTGCTCACCTGTTTCTGGGTCAAACTCCCCTAGGTGCTTTCCGCGTTTGTTGTATTTCTCAACAGCTCCATGCTGGCTATCCCACTCGAAAATAATCCCATCTCTTGTCTTCCATCGGCGCGGCACTGCATCGGTTTGAAACGGTGCAGTCGAGCAATTGCCAAAGTCGCGCTCGAAACGCAGTAGACGATCCACTTAGGGTTTCCCGATTTCAAATCGGAGAGCTTGAGGCGATCCAGATCGGGTGTAGTGAATGCGTTCAGTGGCGATCTGTTCTGCTCTGGTGTCAGGCTAGCGTCACTCGATTAGGGCAAATCGCTGGCGCTGTACTTGCTCATACTCTCGCATTCATTCCGCTATGCCCGTACTCCGATGAACAGGTCTAGCTCCGTGGGCAATTGCATGTTTACTGCTGCGGCTATCGCTTGTGCTTGCTCGCTGGTTAGCAACCATTCCCCGTTTGGGCTCTCTTCCAAATTTTTCCAGCCGAGAATTCCCAATACAGCGAGTTCATGTTCAGGCTGAACGATGAGGTCGTATTTCAACGAGTCATCCTCGACATCGCCTTTTAAAAATCCACTAATCCATAAAAGCATAATTGACCTCCTATTCTATTTTGGTGTGGTTCTACCTGGCTTCGCCGGCTTGGTTTGTTCGCCCGTTTCTGGATCGAACTCGCCAAGGTGTTTTCCTTGAGGATCGTACATTTCCACTCCGCCGTGCTGGCTATCCCACTCGTATATTCGGCCCTTTCGGTCTTTCCAGCGGCTTCGCCTACCTCCACCACCCTGAACGCTGCTTCTGGATTTAACAGGAAATGTATCTGGGAAAGCAGGTAGCCCCGATGGCGGCTTGTGATACTTGATATCACCACCGCCAGCAGGTTTTGAAAATACCAAGTGCAACGAGTTAAGGCCGGTGTCTGCCGGAAACACCAGAATACAGTCGTCGGTTTCAACGTCCTCGCCACCTGGATAAACCTCGATCGCCGAGACTGAGTTTTCCGATATGGGGTGAACCAGGATGATGGGATCGCTGCTGCGTTGCTCAGGATGGACCAAAGGCGGGAGGGCCAGCTTGCGTACTTTGATTCCGCGCAGCTGCTCATGCGCGGAACCTGTGCGGGTTCGGCGTTTTTCGATGAATACGACTAGTTTGAATGGACGACAGAATGAAACAAAACGCTTCGGCTTTTTTTTGACCCACAAAAAAGCTCCAGACCCAACGGCCTGAGGCTTTCTAGTTTATACGTATGGTGCCTAGGCGAGCCTCTAACCTGAATCTTAACTAATTGTATTTAAAGGCTTCTCTATATTGCATGTTTTTGTGACATACACGTCGGCATACACCGTGCTCGCTGCCGGACCCTTTTCTGATCAATCCTTGATCGCTTTTCTTTGCTCCATTTCGAGCCACCGGCCAACTCCCTGGCACCAGTTAAATGTGATCGAGGCCAACCGGTGTAGCTCCGCGTGAGGTGTGAAAACCCACCTTGGTTTGGTCGGTTTGAAACGGAATTCTAAACAGCGAATTTCTCAGGTTTCAAACCGGAGTATTCAGGCGGTGCCGGATTGGTCGTTCTACAGGTCGCCGCTCGACAGGCTCACAACTACATGCGGGATTGTCCCGTATGTACCCTGTGCCTCATTCCGCCCGGATCAGCGCGACCAGGTGCGATTTGAAATGGAAGCCGGCCCACCTGGCCAAAGGTGCCTCAGAGACAGATTTCCGGTTTCAACCGGAGTACTCCAAGTGACCCAGATCGGGCGCCGTAACTGTCTCCAGCTGCGAGCTGTTCTGAATTGCTGTTGGGGGAAGCCAATTGGATGGTTAGGCTTCTACGCCAATGAATAAATCTAGATCGCGGGGCAGCCGCTCATTAATCACGGTCGCAATTCGCTGGGACTGGTCGCCAGTTAGCAACCATTCTCCTTCTGGGCTTTCTGCAAGGCTTTGCCACCCCATTACCTCTAACACAGCTTTTTCAAAGCCTGACTGCACGTCTAGCTCATATTTCAGCGAAGTATCGTCGCTGTCGCCCGCTAAAAAACCTGTGATGCATAGGTGCATGATTTTCCCCTAGATTACTTTGGCGTTGTTCTGCCTGGCTCAGCGTCTTTTGTCCGCTCTCCCGTCTCGGGGTCGAACTCTCCCAGATGCTTGCCTTGCTTGTCGTATAGCTCAACCCTACCGTTCTCAGAGTCCCATTCATAGATCCGGCCTTTGCGATCTTTCCAGCGTCTGCGCAAGCCGCCCCCGCCCTTTACAGCGTTCTTGGACTTGTCCTTCACGGCATCAGGGAAGGCCGTCAGTCCTTTGGGGGCCGGGTGATAGCTGTGGTCGCCGCCAATAGGTCGAGCGAACACCAGGTACAGTGAACTAAGGCCGGTGTTTGCCGGAAACACCAGAATACAGTCGTCGGTTTCAACGTCCTCGCCTGCCGGATATCCCTCGAGCACCGAGTCTGTGTTTTCCGGTATGGGATGAACCAGGATGATGGGATCGCTACTGCGCTGCTCAGGATGGACCAAAGGCGGGATGGCCAGCCGTCCGCTGGGTGTCCACAAAATAGTGATGCCGTTCAAATCCGCTTCGAGCACGGTTTTGGTGGCATTCCATTTGACCTGCACCGTGCGTACGGAATCGTCGCCAGAGGGGCCGGTATGAATGCCATAGACCTGTATCACGCCTTCGGCATCACGGCGAAACTGAAAGCGGACACGGGTAGGTGCGTGGCTTACCAGGCGCAGATCGTCGTCATTGTAGAGCGTCCCATCGCCCATCTGGGCGGGGAGCATCCCCGCAATGAACACTCCGGCAGGATTGCCGCGCAAGGCCCCACCTGAATCCGTGTTGCAGGATGCCGCTACCGGCTGTGCGCCCCAGCACCGCGTCGAAGCCTACCGCGAGTTTAATCGCCTCGATTGAAGAGGGGACAAGCATAGGCGCCACCAGCATGACCTTGCCAAAGTCTGAGGCGGGGACGCTGGCTGTACCGGGTTTGGTGCTGCACCAGTTTCCAGAGGCGCAGGACTTGGCAAACACCCGGTCGGTGCGCGGCTTTGGCTCCGGCCAAGGCTCTTTGGGGCGGATGTAGATCGGTTCAGGTTCGGGCGCTGGACTGCGCCTGTAGCCGCCGCCGGAGCGGATGGGGATGTCTGAAACCAGCAGCCAATCCCCTCTCCTGACCGCCTCGACAATCTCGCTGTCCTGGGTGATGTAGGTAGTTCGCAGAAGCTCAGCCAGCCCTTGCAGGGAGTACCTCCCGCACATCAGGGCGCTTCTAACTTTTCGGGCGGCCACATGCGGGTCTTCGACACGTAGCAAGCCCCTGTCAGATCTCCTTATCAAGCGCATTGCATTCCCTCGGATCAAGTCAGGCGGGACATTCTGAGAAGGGCGCGTCGTACCCAGCAACAAAAAGACTTTTGCGACATTTGTCCGAGTAGAGGGTTGGGGTACCGAGGAGGCCGCATGAACTTACCTCTCCCTACCTGATGATCGCTTTACCGATGGCGACGCAGGTGGTCGGTGGTGCCTATCTGGCGCTCGAGTTGAAAAGAGTTGAAAAGCAAAAAATAAATCTGTCCCCTTTTTTCACTTTTTTCAATCTGTCCCCTTTTTTCGCCGTCGACTCAGATACTCGATCCCGCGCAAGCACCTTCACTGCATCATCCGCCAACGCCTTACTCATCGAAGTCAGATAATTCGCAGCCCTGGTGTGGCGGTCGGTGTCCCTGGCGTTGGCGGCATCTTCGGTGAACGTCTTGGCCATGAAAATCCCCATTCCCCTTGGTAACGAATTTTGGTAGTTCTTTTAATTTAAGGAGGTTCACAAAATGCGCAGCATGAATCCGGCTGAAATTTATGGAAGGCCTACGTCAGCCAGTGAATCATCAAGCACTGAATAATCTGAATAGCTTGAAACCCGGCGCCAAAAAAAAGAGAATGGCCGAGTGCCATTACGGCATAATTTCTCCGCTGTCCACGCTTTAGGAACGGCAGTAGCGACATGGAGCGGTAGGGGGGGGCGCAAACAATGCTATCCGCAGCCCTGTGGATGAACCCTGGAAGGACCTGCTCTAGTAGGACAAGGACCATAAGGAATGATGATGTTTCGAGTATTAGCCATATTACTGGGTGCAATAGCTCTCCAAGGGTGTGCGACTCACACCGGCAAGCAGTGCGAGGATAATTTCACAACGTCCGGAAGTTTTCTGACTGGGAAATCGTTTACCACCACCTCTGAACTGCCTACCACAACTCCCTCTGTAGCCTTTACGAATGCTTACAAGATGCTGTTACGTGAAAGCTTCCACGTCGAGAGCGCCGATCCCAAACGCGGTGTGATTTCTGCGTATCAGAACGTCAATCTGAGCAGTAAGACGGCCCCCCTAAACGTCATAGTTGAACCGGTCGGTGAAGGTTCCAAGATTACGTTTGTATTTGCTGCTGCGGCTGGCCTCTATACGCCGGAATCCGGAGCTAGAGACAAATTCTGCGAGATGATCGGCCAGGTTACCCAATAAGTCTCCTGGAAATGGCTGCTGATCCATCGAGAGCAGGTATCCATATCTTATAGCAACCCAGCCAAGGCATTGATTGACGATGCTTTGTCCGGCTGCGTTGTGCCGATTCAAACTGGTGGCATACTCAAGTTATATTGAGATCGCTTAAAACAACACTGAATACGGTGTGAAACATCATAGGGAGTGGTAAATGAAAGGTAAGGTTCTCGAGTTTGACTCAACAAGCCGTAGTGGTGTCATCTCAGGCGATGATGGTAACCGTTACACATTTTCCGTCGCGCAGTGGAAAAGTACAATTCTACCTAAGGCGGGTAGCCGGGTGGACTTCTCCGCTGATAACGGAACGGCTGAGGCGATCTATCTGGAGAGTGTGTCTCTGACCGGAAACTCTAAAAAGATCCCCGCTGCGTTGCTCGCATTCTTTCTTGGCGCATTTGGAGCTCACAAGTTTTATCTTGGTTACACCTCGCAGGCAGTGATCATGCTGCTGGTGTTTCTGTTTGGATGGCTTTTGCTCGGCGTTCCTTCCTTCGTTATCGGGATCATTGCGTTTGTTGAATTTATCATTTATCTGACCAAGTCCGAAGAGGACTTTGAGCAAACTTATGTGGTAGGAAAAAAAGGCTGGTTCTAATCCGTAAGATAATGCCTTTATGGACATGTTAGTTCAGAGAGTCAGCTGAGTTCGCATGATGAATACCCGCCTCGGCGGGTGTTCTTCTTTCAGGTTTCTTGACTCAGGAGTCACTTTGTTGTTAGTGATATTGGAGGCTGCATATGGTGCAAAAAAAAGCGTGTTGAGCCCTGGTTAAAGAGGCAGAAGAAGGCAGTTATATAGTCCCGTGGTCAATTCTACGGAGCGTCCTCAATGGCTTCAGCGGTCATCGGTCCATCGGTGAATTGCTCGAGAAGCTCTTTTCGGGACTTCCGGGAGCTCTCGCAACGCGGGTTTCTTCTTGGTTGGCATACATGCACCTCTTACTCATGTTATGCCCGAACAAAAAAATTCTGACACCCCCATCCCCCTTCGTTCATTGAATGTCTTTCAGGTACGTACTTAGCGCGATTAGCGGGGCATGGAGCTCCTCCATCATCTGAATCCCGGCACATTCCCCCGCCAACCTCCCCAACTCCCGCCCCAACGGCTTATCCGCCCCCCCAACCGCGTCCAGCGCCAACCCCACACACTCACCCACCTTCACCTGAATCCCCTCAACATCCCCCCGGCGCACCAGCAACTCAAACACATCCCGCTGGTAATCACCCATGACCAGATCGTCACGCAAAATCGGGCTTGTATCTTCCGATTCGTAAGCCAGTTTGAGGGAGAAGAGGGCGACGGTTTCCAGGTGTAATTCCATGGGGGGAATCCTTGTGAAATGTTCCGGCGGTGCGGGGGCGTGGAAGGGCAAGGGGTAAAAGCATCGCCAGCAGGCTGGCTCCCACAGGGTGTGTGGGGTGTCAGGTGCTTTTCTTTAGGCGAAAAAAAAGGCCTTGCTAAGCAAGACCTTTCTTAATTTTGGTGCCCCGAGGGAGACTCGAACTCCCACTCCTTTCGAAAACGGATTTTGAATCCGCCGCGTCTACCAATTCCGCCATCAGGGCAATGGCCGCGGAGTATAGAGATGAGATAACCGTCGGTCAATCAGGTACATGGAGAATTTTTGATAATTCCGCTAGACTTCCCGGCCCTGCTAGACGAACCCCATCATGCGCGTTGCTGACTTTACCTTCGAGCTCCCTGATTCGCTGATCGCCCGCCATCCTTTGGCCGAGCGTCGCAACAGTCGCCTGTTGACCCTGGATGGGGTCAGCGGCGCCCTGGCACACCGTCAATTTACTGATTTGCTGGAGCATTTGCGCCCCGGCGACTTGATGGTGTTCAACAATACCCGGGTGATTCCGGCACGACTGTTTGGCCAGAAGGCTTCCGGCGGCAAGCTGGAAATCCTGGTGGAGCGGGTGCTCGACAGTCATCGCGTGCTGGCCCATGTGCGCTCCAGCAAGTCGCCCAAGCCCGGGTCGAAGATCCTGATCGACGGCGGTGGCGAGGCCGAGATGCTGGCGCGGCACGATGCGTTGTTCGAGCTGGGCTTTGCCGAGGAGGTGTTGCCGCTGCTCGACCGCGTCGGGCACATGCCGCTGCCTCCTTATATAGACCGCCCGGACGAGGGCTCGGACCGTGAGCGTTACCAGACCGTCTATGCCCAGCGTCTGGGCGCGGTGGCGGCGCCGACGGCGGGGCTGCATTTCGATCAGCCGCTGATGGAGGCGATTGCCGCCAAGGGCATCGAGACCGCGTTCGTGACCCTGCACGTCGGCGCCGGCACTTTCCAGCCGGTGCGCGTGGAGAAGCTCGAAGATCACCATATGCACACTGAATGGCTGGAAGTCGGCCAGGACGTGGTCGATGCGGTTGCTGCCTGCCGCGCCCGCGGTGGTCGTGTGGTGGCCGTGGGTACCACCAGCGTGCGCTCCCTGGAAAGTGCTGCGCGCGATGGCGTGCTCAAGCCGTTCAGCGGTGATACCGACATTTTCATCTACCCGGGCCGGCCGTTTCATGTGGTCGATGCCCTGGTCACCAACTTCCATTTGCCCGAATCCACGCTGTTGATGCTGGTTTCGGCGTTCGCCGGTTATCCCGAGACCATGGCCGCCTACAAGGCCGCCGTCGATAACGGATACCGCTTTTTCAGCTACGGTGATGCGATGTTCATCACGCGTAATCCTGCGCCGACTGCCCCTAAAGAATCGGGCCCAGAGGAAACTGTATGAGTCGCACCTGTCGTATGTCTTTCGAGCTGCTGGCCACTGATGGCAAGGCTCGTCGCGGTCGTTTGACCTTCCCGCGCGGTACCGTCGAGACCCCGGCTTTTATGCCGGTGGGCACGTACGGCACGGTCAAGGGCATGCTGCCACGGGATATCGAGGCGACCGGCGCTGAAATCATTCTGGGCAACACCTTCCACCTGTGGCTGCGCCCGGGCACGGAAGTGATCAAGAAGCACGGCGACCTGCACGATTTCATGCAGTGGAAAGGCCCGATTTTGACCGACTCCGGCGGTTTCCAGGTGTTCAGCCTGGGCGCCATGCGCAAGATCAAGGAGGAGGGCGTGACCTTCGCTTCCCCGGTCGACGGCGCCAAGGTGTTCATGGGCCCGGAAGAGTCGATGCAGGTCCAGCGCGACCTGGGCTCGGACATCGTGATGATTTTCGACGAATGCACGCCGTACCCGGCGGATGAAGACGTCGCCCGTATTTCCATGGAATTGTCCCTGCGTTGGGCCCAGCGCTCGAAAAACGCCCATGGCGAGAACACGGCGGCGCTGTTTGGTATCGTCCAGGGAGGCATGCACCAGGACCTGCGCATGCGCTCCCTGGAAGGCCTGGACAAGATCGGCTTCGACGGCCTGGCCATCGGCGGCCTGTCGGTGGGCGAGCCCAAGCACGAGATGATCAAGGTGCTGGATTACCTGCCGGGCATGATGCCGGCTGACAAACCTCGTTACCTTATGGGCGTTGGCAAACCGGAAGATCTCGTGGAGGGTGTGCGCCGCGGTGTGGACATGTTCGATTGCGTGATGCCAACCCGTAATGCCCGCAATGGGCATCTGTTCATCGATACCGGCGTGCTGAAGATCCGAAACGCGTTCCATCGCCATGATGATTCGCCGCTCGATCCGACCTGCGATTGCTATACCTGCCAGAACTTCTCCCGCGCTTACCTGCATCACCTGGACAAGTGCGGCGAAATGCTGGGAAGCATGCTCAATACCATCCATAACTTGCGTCATTATCAAGTGCTTATGGCTGGTTTGCGCGAGGCTATTCAACAGGGTACATTGGCCGCCTTTGTCGATGCCTTCTACGCCAAACGCGGGCTACCCGTGCCGCCTTTGGACTGAGTTTTCTGACCCCAAGATTCAACATTTGCAACTGGAGTGCTAAATGAGCTTTTTTATCTCTAATGCCATGGCTGACGCGGCTGCACCGGCAGCTGCCGGCCCAATGGGTGGCGGCTTTGAGTGGATTTTCCTGGTCGGCTTCCTGGTCATCTTCTACCTGATGATCTGGCGTCCACAGGCCAAGCGCGCCAAAGAGCAGAAGAACCTGCTGGGCAGCCTGCAAAAAGGTGACGAAGTTGTGACCACCGGCGGCATCGCTGGCAAGATCACCAAAGTGGCTGACGATTTCGTGGTTCTGGAAGTTTCCGACACCGTCGAAATGAAGTTCCAGAAAGGCGCCATCGCCGCCACGCTGCCAAAAGGCACGCTCAAAGCGATCTAAGTTTCAACTTCTACTCAATCGACGGGGCGCGCAAGGCGCCCCGCGTCATAAGCGGGCGGCGTGATGCTGAACAAATACCCTCTGTGGAAATACATTCTGATCCTGGCGGTGCTGGCGATCGGTCTGATTTATTCCGCTCCCAATCTTTATCCTGATGACCCGGCCATCCAGGTCAGCGGTGCAAGCACTGCGCTGCAGGTCAACCAGGCTGATCTGGATCGTGTGAGCGCAGCGCTCAAGGAATCCGGGATCAACGTCAAGGCTGCCACGCTGGCAGCGGGCGGCAAGGGCGGTCTGATTCGCCTGACCAAGGCTGAAGACCAGCTGCCGGCCAAGGACGTGGTGCGCAAGGCGTTGGGTGATGACTACGTCGTTGCACTGAACCTGGCACAAACCACCCCGCAATGGCTGCGCAACCTCGGCGCGCACCCGATGAAGCTGGGTCTGGACTTGTCCGGTGGTGTGCACTTCCTGCTCGAAGTGGACATGGACAAGGCTCTCGACGCACGCTTGAAAGTGTACGAAGGCGATGTGAAGAGCCTGTTGCGTAAAGAGAAATTGCGTTATCGCAGCCTGCCGCAACTCAATGGTGCCATTCAGCTGGGCTTCTCCGATGAAGACAGCCGTGAACAGGCCCGCGCTCTGATCCGCAAGAATTTCAACGATTTCGACATTGTTCCGGCCGACCTCAACGGTCAACCGGTGCTGCGTCTGGCGATGACCCCGGCCAAGCTGGCGGAAATCCGCGAATACTCCATCAAGCAGAACTTGACCACGGTACGTAACCGCGTCAACGAGCTGGGTGTTGCCGAACCGATCGTCCAGCGTCAGGGCGCCAACCGCATCGTGGTTGAGCTGCCGGGCGTGCAGGACACCGCGGAAGCCAAGCGTATCCTCGGCAAGACGGCCAACCTGGAGTTCCGTCTGGCCGCTGAGCCTGGCGCTTCGAAAGCCACTTCCGAAGAGTTCGAGTTCCGTGAAGGCAAGCGTCCTCCGGCGCTCATCGAGCGAGGCCTGATCATCACCGGTGACCAGGTGACTGACGCCAAGGCTGGTTTCGGCGAGCACGGCACGCCAGAAGTGAACATCCGCCTGGATGGCCACGGTGGCGAGCTGATGAGCCGCGCGACCCGTTCGAACGTCGGTCGCAGCATGGCGGTGATCTTCATCGAGCAGCGCCCGGTGACCACTTACACCAAGCAAGTGGTTGATGGCGTCGAGAAAGACGTCGCGGTGCAGTCGTTCAAGGAAGAGAAGAAGATCATCAGCCTGGCGACCATCCAGTCGCCGCTGGGCGCGCAATTTCGCATCACTGGCCTGAATGGCCAGGGCGAGTCGTCCGAACTGGCGCTGCTGCTGCGTGCCGGTGGCCTGGCCGCACCGATGTACTTTGCTGAAGAGCGCACCATCGGCCCGAGCCTGGGTGCGGACAACATCACCAAGGGTATCGATGCATCGCTGTGGGGCATGCTGTTCGTCTCGCTGTTCATCATCGCCATCTACCGCTTCTTCGGCATTATCGCCACCGTCGCGCTGGCAGTGAACATGGTGATGCTGCTGGCCCTGATGTCGCTGCTGGGGGCAACGCTGACCCTGCCGGGCATCGCCGGTATCGTGTTGACCATGGGCATGGCGGTCGACGCCAACGTGCTGATCTTCTCGCGGATTCGTGAAGAGATCGCCGCGGGCATGACCGTGCAGCGCGCAATCAACGAAGGCTTCGGCCGGGCATTCACCGCGATTCTCGACGCCAACCTGACTACTTTGCTGGTCGGCGGGATTCTCTTTGCCATGGGCACAGGCCCGGTCAAGGGCTTCGCAGTGACCATGTCCCTCGGGATCTTTACCTCGATGTTCACGGCCATCATGGTGACCCGCGCGATGGTCAACCTGATCTTCGGCGGACGTGACTTCAAGAAGTTGTGGATTTAAGGGGCTGCCATGTTACGTACAATCAACTTCATGGGCGTTCGCAACTTTGCGTTCGGCGTCACATTGTTCCTTACCGTGCTGGCCTTATTCAGCGTTGCCACCAAGGGCATGAACTGGGGCCTGGACTTCACCGGCGGTACGCTCATCGAGCTGACCTACGAGCGTCCGGCCGATGTCACCAAGGTGCGTGAACAGCTGGTTACTGCCGGCTATCACGAAGCCATCGTGCAGAACTTCGGTGCTACCACCGATTTGCTGGTGCGCATGCCGGGCGAAGACCCGCAACTGGGTCACCAGGTGGCCGAGGCCTTGCAGAAGGTCGGCGGCGAAAACCCGGCGACCGTCAAGCGCGTCGAGTTCGTCGGCCCGCAGGTGGGTGAAGAGCTGCGCGACCAGGGCGGCCTCGGCATGCTGATGGCGCTGGGCGGCATCCTGATCTACCTGGCGTTCCGCTTCCAGTGGAAGTTTGCGGTAGGTGCGATCGTTTCGCTGATCCACGACGTGATCGTGACCATCGGTATCCTGTCGTTCTTCCAGATCACCTTCGACCTGACGGTGCTGGCGGCGGTACTGGCGATCATCGGTTACTCGCTCAACGACACCATCGTGGTATTCGACCGGGTTCGTGAGAACTTCCGGGTGCTGCGCAAGGCCAACCTGATCGAGAACATCAACATCTCGACCACGCAAACCCTGCTGCGCACCATGGCCACTTCGATCTCCACCTTGCTGGCGATCGCGGCCCTGTTGTTCTTCGGTGGCGACAACCTGTTCGGCTTCTCCATCGCCCTGTTCATCGGGGTGCTGGCGGGTACTTACTCGTCGATCTACATCGCTAACGTGGTGCTGATCTGGCTGAACCTGAGCTCTGAAGATCTGATTCCTGCGGCCAACACCGAGAAGGAAGTCGACGACCGTCCTTGAAGGGCAATTCCTTCAGCGACGTAGTCCAAAAAAGGCGCGAGTTGAACTCGCGCCTTTTTTTATGCTCCAAGGCTGGGAGAAGCGCGGACAAGTGCCGCATGTGATGGTCAGGAGGTTCATGTGAACAAGTCGATGCTGGTTGGTGCGGTATTGGGTGCTGTCGGTGTAACTGCCGGGGGTGCTGTGGCCACCTACAGCCTGGTTAAAAATAACGGCCCCGAGTACGCGCAAGTACTCGCCGTTGAGCCGGTCAAGACACAAATCAAGACTCCACGTGAAGTGTGCAAGGATGTAGCTGTGACCCGGCAGGCGCCGGTGAAAGATCAACACCAGATCGCCGGTACGGTCGTAGGCGCGCTGGCAGGTGGTTTGCTGGGTAACCAGATCGGCGGTGGCACCGGCAAGAAGATTGCCACGGTTGCAGGCGCTGTCGGCGGTGGTTATGCCGGTAACAAGGTGCAGGAGGGCATGCAGGAGCGTGACACCTACACCACGACCCAGACCCGTTGTAATACGGTGAATGACATCAGTGACAAGGTCGTGGGTTACGACGTGCGTTATTCGCTGGATGGCAAGGAAGGCAAGGTGCGGATGGATCGTGACCCGGGGAATCAGATCCCTGTGGATAAGGAAGGCAAGTTGATCTTGTCGGAGAATCAGCAGGGGCAATGATCTGCTGGTAACGAGTTAAAAAAAGCGCCCTGCGGGGCGCTTTTTTGTGCCAAAAATTTATGCATCGCTGCAACCCCGCTGTAGGAGCGAGCTTGCTCGCGAAGAACCCAAGGGCGCCGCGTTTATCCAGAATTCACGCGTTATCGTTGACGACCTTCGCGAGCAAGCTCGCTCCTACAGTGAGGTTGTGGTGTTTTTGGGGGTGAATTGCAGGCATAAAAAAAGCACCCAGCAGGGTGCTTTTTCTGTCGCCGCAAGCTTAGCGCTTCAGCGAGGCCGGCAGGTGCGGCTGGATGGCCGTCAGCACTGCCTTGAAGCACTTGGTGTTGCCGGCAACGACGTGGCCTTTTTCAAGGAAGTCGTGACCGCCGGTGAAGTCGCTCACCAAACCGCCTGCTTCCTGGATCAGCAGGGCGCCAGCGGCCATGTCCCACTCGGACAGGCCCGACTCCCAGAACGCGTCGAAACGGCCGGCAGCCACGTAGGCCAGGTCCAGGCTCGCGGAACCTGCGCGGCGGATGCCGGCGGTCTGGCCTACCAGGGCGCGGAACATGCCCAGGTAGTTGTCGAGGTTGTCCATCTGGTCGTCACGGAACGGGAAGCCGGTACCCAGCAGGGCGCCGTCCAGGCTGGTGCGACCGCTGACGCGCAGGCGACGGCCGTTCAGTTGGGCGCCGCGACCACGGCTGGCGGTGAATTCTTCCTGGCGAACCGGGTCCAGGACCACGGCGTGTTCCAGGCGACCGCGGTATTTGCAGGCGATGCTGACAGCGAAGTGAGGAATGCCGCGCAGGAAGTTGGTGGTGCCGTCCAGCGGATCGATGATCCACAGGTACTCTTCGCCTTCGATGCCGCTGCCGGCGTGCAGGCCAGTCTCTTCACCCAGGATCGAGTGATTCGGGTAAGCCTTGCGCAGTGCGTCGATGATTTTCTGTTCGGCGGCGCGGTCCACCTCGGATACATAATCCTTGGCGTCTTTTTCGTCGACCTTGATGGTATCCAGGCGCTCGATGGAGCGGAAGATCAATTCACTGGCGCTGCGGGCGGCGCGCAGCGCGATATTCAGCATGGGCTGCATGGATGTGTCACCTAAGGTTGTTAAAGAAAGCCGGGCATTCTATCAGAAAGTTTCTACAGGAGAAGGACGACGTTCGCTTTCATGGCTTAACGGTAGCTACAGCTGTAAGATTCGGCTCCCGATTATCGTGTTCGAGAGCGCCTCCCTTGCTGCAAAACATTCGTATCGTCCTGGTCAACACCAGTCATCCGGGCAATATCGGCGGGGCTGCGCGTGCCATGAAGAACATGGGCCTGTCGCGCCTGGTGCTGGTTGAGCCGCGCCTGTTCCCGCACCACGAGGCCGATGCCCGCGCTTCCGGTGCCGGTGACATCCTTGAAAACGCGCAAGTCGTCGCCACCTTGGAAGATGCCCTGGTCGGTTGCAACCTGGTGCTCGGCACCAGCGCCCGCGACCGGCGCATCCCCTGGCCACTGCTCGATCCGCGCGAATGCGGCACGAAAGTGGTCGAGGAAGCCGGGCAGGGCGCCGAGATCGCCCTGGTGTTCGGTCGTGAAGATTCCGGCCTGACCAACGAAGAGCTGCAGCGATGTCATTATCACGTGCACATCCCATCAGACCCTGAGTTCAGCTCGCTGAACCTTGGGGCGGCGGTGCAGGTGTTGAGTTATGAAGTGCGCATGTCCTGGTTGACCGCCCAAGGGCAGCCGACCAAGGTCGAGAAGGAAGAAGTGGCATCGGTCAAAAGCGCTGAGCTGGCGACCATGGATGAACTGGAGCGATTCTATGAGCACCTGGAGCAAACCCTGGTGGCCATCGAATTTCTCGATCCGGAAAAGCCACGGCACTTGATGGCGCGCCTGCGCCGGTTGTACGGACGCAGCTCGGTCAGCCGGGCGGAAATGAATATTTTGCGTGGCATCCTCACGGAAACCCAGAAAGCGGCCCGTGGTGAGCTTCTTAATCGGAAGGATTAAAGATGTTTGAGCGTTTGCGTGAAGATATCCAGAGCGTATTCCATCGAGACCCGGCGGCGCGTAACGCTTTTGAAGTCCTGACCTGCTACCCCGGCATGCATGCCATCTGGATTCACCGTTTGTCGGCCATGCTGTGGCGCGCGGACCTGAAATGGCTGGCGCGGTTGGTGTCGAACTTCGGTCGCTGGTTGACCGGGATCGAGATTCATCCGGGGGCCAAGGTGGGTCGGCGTTTCTTCATTGACCATGGAATGGGCATCGTCATTGGTGAAACCGCCGAGATCGGCGATGACGTCACCATCTATCAGGGCGTGACCCTGGGTGGTACCAGCTGGAATAAAGGCAAGCGCCACCCGACGCTGGGTGATGGCGTGGTGGTCGGTGCCGGCGCCAAGGTGCTGGGTCCGTTCACTGTGGGGGCGGGCGCCAAGGTCGGCTCCAATGCCGTGGTGACCAAGGAAGTGCCGCCGGGCGCTACCGTGGTGGGGATTCCGGGGCGGATCATCGTCAAACCCGACCAGGAGCTGGACGCCAAGCGCAAGGCCATGGCCGAGAAAATCGGCTTCGATGCCTACGGCGTGACTGAAGACATGCCGGACCCGGTGGCGCGCGCCATCAACCAGCTGCTCGATCATCTGCAGGCGGTCGATGGGCGCCTGGAGGGGATGTGCGGGGCGTTGAAGGACCTGGGCAGTAATTACTGTGCGAAAGACCTGCCTGAGCTGCGCGAAGAAGACTTCGCCTGCGTAAAAGACAAAGATCAGAGTCAGGCCAGCTAGACCGCGTCGCCCTCTTCGCGAGCAGGCTGGCTCCCACAGGGAAATGCATTTCAAATGTGGGAGCCAGCCTGCTGGCGATGAACGATAACGCGCAATCGCTGGCTGTAACCACACAGCCTTTGCTATGATGCGCCCGCTCTTTTGCGGGTAAACCTGACTAAAGTACTAGGTCTTATAGTTGACTTAAATACTCGGGAATTGCATACTCGCCTCATTCCGAACTCCGTGGTAATTGTCCATGCGACTGACTACAAAAGGCCGATACGCCGTGACCGCCATGCTCGACCTGGCGTTGCACGCGCAGCACGGGCCCGTGTCCCTGGCCGATATCTCCGAGCGCCAAGGCATCTCCCTGTCCTACCTTGAGCAGCTGTTTGCCAAATTGCGCCGCAGCAATCTGGTGTCCAGCGTTCGCGGTCCGGGCGGCGGTTACCAGCTGTCTCGCGACATGCAAGGTATCCAGGTCGCCCAGGTGATCGATGCGGTGAACGAATCGGTCGATGCGACCAAATGCCAGGGCCAGGGTGATTGCCATCAAGGCGACACCTGCCTGACCCACCACTTGTGGTGCGATCTGAGCCTGCAGATTCACGAATTTCTGAGCGGTATCAGCTTGGCTGACCTTGTGACTCGCCGTGAGGTGCAAGAAGTAGCCCAGCGTCAGGATCAACGCCGTTGCAACAGCAAGGCGCCACGCCTGGACAAGATTGAAGCGTCCGCCGTCGAATGACAGCCAGAGAGCTAGCGGCACGCCAGCCAGCCTGATTTAGGAGATAGTCCATGAAATTGCCGATTTACCTTGATTACTCAGCGACTACCCCGGTTGATCCGCGTGTCGCGCAAAAGATGAGTGAATGCCTGCTGGTCGACGGAAACTTCGGTAACCCGGCGTCCCGTTCCCACGTGTTTGGCTGGAAAGCCGAAGAGTCCGTCGAAAACGCCCGTCGTCAGGTGGCCGACCTGGTCAACGCCGACCCGCGCGAAATCGTCTGGACCTCCGGTGCCACCGAATCCGACAACCTGGCAATCAAGGGTGCGGCACATTTCTATGCCACCAAAGGCAAGCACCTGATCACCACCAAGATCGAGCACAAGGCTGTCCTGGACACCATGCGCCAACTGGAGCGTGAAGGTTTCGAAGTCACCTACATCGAGCCTCGCACCGACGGCCTGGTCACTCCAGAGATGATCGAAGCCGAACTGCGCGACGACACCATCCTGGTGTCGGTGATGCACGTGAACAACGAAATCGGCACCGTCAACGACATCGCTGCGATCGGTGAACTGCTGCGTTCCAAGGGTATCCTGTTCCACGTCGACGCCGCTCAGTCCACCGGCAAGGTCGAAATCGACCTGCAGAAGCTGAAAGTCGACATGATGTCGTTCTCCGCCCACAAGACCTACGGTCCTAAAGGGATCGGCGCCCTGTACGTAAGCCGCAAGCCGCGCGTACGTATCGAAGCGACCATGCACGGCGGCGGTCACGAGCGCGGCATGCGTTCCGGCACCCTGGCGACCCACCAGATCGTCGGCATGGGCGAAGCGTTCCGTGTGGCCAAGGAAGACATGGCTGCCGAGAACGTGCGCATCAAGGCCTTGAGCGACCGTTTCTACAAACAGGTCGAGAACCTGGAAGAGCTGTACGTCAACGGCAGCCTGACTGCCCGCGTCCCGCACAACCTGAACCTGAGCTTCAACTACGTTGAAGGCGAGTCGCTGATCATGGCGCTCAAGGACCTGGCGGTTTCGTCCGGTTCGGCCTGCACCTCGGCGTCCCTTGAGCCTTCGTACGTACTGCGCGCCCTGGGCCGCAACGACGAACTGGCACACAGCTCGATCCGCTTCACCTTCGGCCGTTTCACCACCGAAGAAGAAATCGATTACGCCGCGCAGAAAGTTTGCGAGGCCGTTACCAAGCTGCGCGCTCTGTCGCCGCTGTGGGACATGTACAAAGACGGCGTCGATATCTCGAAGATCGAGTGGGCGGCACACTAAATATAGAAGCCGCCAGATACAGCTCCTGTAGCGACGCGGCGACTGACGCAGCGCAGCTACAGGGTCTCAAGAGCGGCCCTGATGAGTGAGGATTAGAATCATGGCTTACAGCGAAAAGGTCATCGACCACTACGAAAACCCGCGTAACGTCGGCAAGATGAATGCCGAAGACCCGGATGTTGGCACCGGCATGGTCGGCGCCCCGGCATGCGGCGACGTGATGCGCCTGCAGATCAAGGTCAACGAAGCCGGCATCATCGAAGATGCCAAGTTCAAGACCTACGGCTGCGGTTCGGCCATCGCTTCCAGCTCCCTCGCCACCGAGTGGATGAAGGGCAAGACCCTGGACGAAGCGGAAACCATCAAGAACACCCAGCTGGCTGAAGAGCTGGCCCTGCCGCCAGTGAAAATCCACTGCTCCGTGCTCGCCGAAGACGCCATCAAGGCCGCCGTTCGCGACTACAAGCAGAAGAAAGGCTTGATCTGACTTTCAGTTTTTGGCGACGAGTAAGGAGTCACCGATGGCTATCAGCATGACAGAAGCGGCTGCTCGACACGTGCGGCGCTCCCTCGACGGGCGCGGCAAGGGTGAAGGGATTCGCCTGGGTGTTCGCACCACAGGCTGTTCCGGCCTTGCCTACGTGCTGGAGTTTGTCGACGAGGTGGTTGCAGAGGACCAGGTGTTCGAGAGTCACGGCGAAAAAGTGATCATCGACCCCAAGAGCCTGGCCTACCTGGACGGCACCGAGCTCGATTTCGTCAAGGAAGGGTTGAACGAAGGCTTCAAGTTCAACAACCCCAACGTACGCGGTGAATGTGGCTGCGGCGAAAGCTTCAACATCTGAGGCTTGTCGTGGGTACTCCTTGTCATTTCGCTTTATTCGAGCTGCAACCGAGCTTCAATCTGGATCTCGACCAGCTGGCTACGCGCTACCGTGAGTTGGCGCGCAGTGTTCATCCGGACCGCTTTGCCGACGCTTCCGAGCGAGAGCAGCGGCTGGCGCTGGAGCAATCCGCGAGCCTCAACGAGGCCTACCAGACGCTCAAGAGTCCACCCAAGCGCGCGCGTTACCTGCTCGCCTTGAATGGTGGCGAGCTGCCGCTGGAGGTCACGGTGCATGATCCGGAGTTTTTGCTGCAACAGATGGAGTTGCGCGAAGAGCTCGAAGACCTGCAGGACAGCGCCGACCTCGATGGCGTTGCCGTCTTCAAGCGCCGCCTCAAGGCTGCCCAGGATGAACTGAACCAAAGCTTCGCAGCTTGCTGGAACGATGCCGCGCACCGCGAACAGGCCGAACGCCTGATGCGGCGCATGCAGTTCCTCGACAAGCTCACCTACGAAGTGCGCCAGCTGGAAGAGCGCCTCGACGATTAACCCAGTGCCGCTCCGGTCGCACGCCTGATATACAGATAAGTCCTGATAACGATGGCCCTACTGCAGATCGCCGAACCCGGCCAAAGTCCTCAACCGCACCAGCGTCGTCTGGCTGTGGGGATCGACTTGGGCACTACCAATTCGCTGGTCGCTGCATTGCGCAGTGGTCTTTCCGAGCCTCTGGCCGACGCGCAAGGGCAGGTTATCCTGCCGTCTGCCGTGCGTTACCACGCCGATCGCGTCGAAGTTGGCGAATCCGCCAAGCTGGCGGCCGCCACCGATCCCCTGAACACCGTGCTGTCGGTCAAGCGCTTGATGGGTCGTGGTCTGTCCGACGTCAAGCAGCTGGGTGACCAGCTGCCGTACCGCTTTGTCGGTGGCGAGTCGCACATGCCGTTCATCGAGACGATCCAGGGCCCGAAAAGCCCGGTTGAAGTGTCCGCCGATATCCTCAAGGTCCTGCGTCAGCGCGCTGAAGCGACGCTGGGTGGCGAGTTGGTAGGCGCGGTGATCACCGTTCCGGCCTATTTCGACGACGCTCAGCGCCAAGCCACCAAGGACGCGGCCAAGCTGGCCGGCCTCAACGTGCTGCGCCTGCTCAACGAGCCGACGGCAGCGGCGGTGGCCTACGGTCTGGACCAGCACGCCGAAGGCCTGGTCGCGATTTATGACCTGGGCGGTGGCACCTTCGATATTTCCATTCTGCGCCTGACCGGCGGTGTCTTCGAAGTGTTGGCTACGGGTGGCGACAGTGCCCTGGGCGGCGATGACTTCGACCATGCGATCGCTGGCTGGATCATCGAGAGCGCCGGCCTGTCCGCCGATCTCGACCCGGGCGCGCAGCGTCAACTGCTGCAAACCGCCTGCGCGGCTAAAGAAGCGCTGACCAATGCCCCGTCGGTGGAAGTGGTTCACGGCGACTGGAAAGCCGAGCTGACCCGCGCAGCCTTCGATGCGTTGATCGAGCCGATGGTCGCCCGCAGCCTGAAAGCCTGCCGCCGTGCAGTACGTGATTCCGGTGTTGAGCTGGAAGACGTGCATGCGGTGGTCATGGTTGGCGGTTCGACCCGCGTACCGCGCGTTCGCGAAGCGGTGGCTGAAGCCTTCGGTCGTCAGCCATTGACTGAAATCGACCCGGATCAAGTGGTGGCCATCGGTGCCGCGATCCAGGCCGATACCCTGGCCGGCAACAAGCGCGATGGCGATGAATTGCTGCTCTTGGACGTGATTCCATTGTCCCTGGGCCTGGAAACCATGGGCGGCCTGATGGAGAAGGTGATTCCTCGCAACACCACCATCCCCGTCGCTCGCGCCCAGGACTTCACTACTTACAAAGACGGCCAGTCGGCCATGGCGATCCACGTGTTGCAGGGCGAGCGCGAGCTGATCAGCGACTGCCGCTCCCTGGCGCGCTTCGAATTGCGCGGTATTCCGGCGATGGTCGCCGGTGCGGCGAAGATTCGCGTGACCTTCCAGGTCGATGCCGATGGTTTGCTCAGTGTTTCCGCCCGCGAGCTGGGTTCGGGTGTGGAAGCCAGCATCCAGGTCAAGCCATCCTACGGCCTGACCGACGGCGAAATCGCCAAGATGCTCAAGGATTCGTTCCAGCACGCCAACGACGACAAGGTTGCCCGCGTACTGCGTGAGCAGCAGGTCGACGCCCAGCGCCTGATCGAAGCGGTCCAGGCTGCACTTGAGGCCGACGGCGAGCGACTGCTCGACGCCGACGAGCGCCTGGTCATCGACCTGCAGGTGCAGGAGCTGGCCGAACTGATGAAAGGTACCGATGGTTTCGCCATCGAGCAGCAGACCAAGCGTCTGTCGCAAGTGACCGACGCCTTTGCTGCCCGCCGCCTGGACTCGACGGTGAAAGCCGCGCTGGCGGGGCGCAACCTGAATGAGATTGAGGAATAACGATGCCGCAGGTCATTTTTCTGCCACACGAAAAGTTTTGCCCGGAAGGCATGGTGGTGGAGGCTGAGACGGGTGTTTCCATCCTCGAACTGGCCCACGAACACCATATCGAGATGGAAAGTGCCTGCGGCGGCGTCTGCGCCTGCACCACGTGTCACTGCCTGATTCGCGAGGGTTTCGACTCGCTGGAAGAGGCTGACGAACTGGAAGAAGACTATCTGGATCGGGCCTGGGGGCTTGAGCCTGTGTCCCGCCTGGGCTGCCAGGCCAAGGTCGGCACCGAAGACCTGACCGTGGAAATTCCGAAGTACTCGCTCAACCACGCAGCTGAAGCACCGCACTGATTCAAGGAATTGTCATGAAACTCAAGTGGACTGATGTGCTGGAGATCGCGATCCAGCTGGCTGAAAGCAAGCCCGACGTGGACCCTATGTCGGTCAACTTCGTCGATCTGCGTAAATGGGTGATGGAATTGCCCGATTTCGACGACATGCCTGAACATTGTGGCGAAAAGATCCTGGAGGCCATTCAGGCCCACTGGATCGAAGAACGCGACTGAGCCACGCTGCAGGTTAGGCAATACCCAGGAACCCGCGTATAATTCGCGGGTTTAATTTTTCGCAAATTACCGTTTCTGGAGTTACACCATGGCTGTTCAACGTACTTTCTCCATCATCAAGCCTGACGCCGTTGCTAAAAACGTGATCGGCAAGATCACCACTCGCTTCGAAGACGCTGGCCTGCGCGTTGTAGCTTCGAAACTGAAGCAACTGTCCAAAGCCGAAGCCGAAGGCTTCTACGCTGAGCACAGCGAGCGCGGTTTCTTCGGCGACCTGGTTGCCTTCATGACCTCCGGTCCGGTTGTCGTTCAGGTTCTGGAAGGCGAAAACGCTATCGCTCGCAACCGTGAGCTGATGGGCGCTACCAACCCTAAAGAAGCAGCTGCCGGCACCATCCGTGCTGACTTCGCTGAATCGATCGACGCCAACGCCGTACACGGTTCGGACTCCGAAGCCGCTGCCGCTCGCGAAATCGCATACTTCTTCGCAGCTACTGAAGTAACCACTCGCTAAGCATTGGCTTAAGAGTGAAGGTGAATCCATGACTACATCGACTGTAAAAACCAACCTGCTGGGTCTGACTCAACAGGAAATGGAAAAATTCTTCGACTCAATCGGGGAGAAGCGTTTCCGTGCCGGTCAGGTAATGAAATGGATTCACCACTTTGGCGTCGATGATTTCGACGCCATGACGAACGTCAGCAAGGCCTTGCGCGAAAAGCTCAAGGCTGTTGCTGAGGTCCGTGGTCCGGAAGTGGTCAGCGAGGACATCTCCAGCGACGGCACCCGTAAATGGGTGGTGCGCGTGGCGTCCGGCAGCTGCGTCGAGACCGTGTACATTCCCCAGGGCAAACGCGGCACCTTGTGCGTTTCGTCCCAGGCAGGCTGTGCCCTGGACTGCAGTTTCTGCTCCACCGGCAAGCAAGGCTTCAACAGCAACCTCACCGCCGCCGAAGTCATTGGCCAGGTGTGGATTGCCAACAAATCCTTTGGCAGCGTCCCGGCAACCGTCGACCGTGCCATCACCAACGTGGTGATGATGGGCATGGGTGAGCCGCTGCTGAACTTCGACAACGTCGTCGCGGCCATGCACTTGATGATGGACGACCTGGGCTACGGCATTTCCAAGCGCCGCGTGACCCTGTCGACCTCCGGCGTGGTACCGATGATCGATGAGCTGTCCAAGCACATCGACGTCTCCCTGGCGTTGTCCCTGCACGCACCGAATGACGCATTGCGTAACCAATTGGTGCCGATCAACAAGAAGTATCCGCTTAAGATGCTCCTCGAGTCGTGCCAGCGCTACATGTCGAATCTCGGCGAAAAGCGCGTGCTGACCATCGAGTACACCTTGCTCAAAGACATCAACGACAAGGTCGAGCACGCGGTCGAGATGATCGAGTTGCTGAAAAACATCCCGTGCAAGATCAACCTGATCCCGTTTAACCCGTTCCCGCATTCCGGGTACGAGCGACCGAGCAACAACGCCATTCGCCGGTTCCAGGATCAGCTTCATCATGCCGGTTTCAACGTCACTGTCCGCACCACCCGTGGTGAAGACATCGATGCGGCCTGTGGTCAATTGGTAGGGCAGGTGCTGGATCGCACCCGTCGCAGCGAACGTTATATCGCCGTGCGTGAACTCAACGCCGACAACGATATGGCTTCGAACGCTGCGAAGTAATCAAGAGAGGATCTCCATGTCCCTGCGCTTTGCGCTGCTTTTGCTACTGGCCAGCCTCTGTGCTGGCTGTGTGCTTTCGGGCGACTACAACCCGATGAAGACCAGCAAAGGCCGTGACGAGGCGCGCGATGCCTACGTGCAACTGGGCATCGGGTATTTGCAACAGGGCATGACTGAACGCGCCAAGGTGCCCTTGAAGAAGGCGCTGGAGCTGGACGCCGCCGACCCGGACGCCAATGCGGCGCTGGGGTTGGTGTTCCAGGCCGAAATGGAGCCGGACCTGGCTGACCAGCATTTTCGCAAGGCGCTGTCTTCCCGCCCCGCCGATGCGCGAATCCTCAACAACTACGGCAGTTTTCTCTTCGAGCAGAAACGTTACAAGGAAGCCTACGAGCGCTTCGAACAGGCCGCCACCGATTCCCTGTATCCTGAGCGCTCCCGCGTGTTCGAGAACCTGGGCATGACGGCCTCGATGCTCGGCCAGCGCGAGTTGGCCCAGCAACAACTGGAAAAAGCCCTGCGCTTGAACCGACGACAGCCTCGGGCATTGCTGGAAATGGCTGAGTTGTCCTACGAAGACAGGCATTATGTGCCCGCGCGTGACTATTACGATCGTTTTAGCCTGCTTACCGAGCAAAATGCACGTAGTCTATTGCTCGGCATTCGCCTGGCCAAAGTGTTTGATGATCGCGACAAGGCCGCCAGTGCTGGCCTGCAATTAAAACGACTCTATCCCGGTACACCGGAATATCAGCAATACCTGTCGGAGCAATGATGAAAGCGGCGCATCCTGAAGTTGTAGCAGCGAATCGCGTTAACCCCGGTGAGACCTTGCGCCAGGCCCGCGAAAGCAATGGCTGGTCGCTGGCCGAAGTGGCCCTCAAGCTCAACCTTACCGTCAGCTCCCTGAGTAATCTGGAAGCCGGTGCTTTCGACAAGCTGCCGGGGCATACCTTTGCCCGCGGCTATATTCGCGCCTATGCCAAGTTGCTCGGCATGGACCAGGCCGTTCTGGTCCAGCAGTTCGACCAATCCACCGGTACCGATTCCAAGGGCAGCAATGTGCACAGCCTGGGCCGTATCGAAGAGCCCGTGCGTGTGTCCCATACCATCCTGCGCATTGTCAGCCTGTTGTTGCTGGTGGCCGTGGTGGGTGGCGGTTTTGTCTGGTGGCAGGACCAGACCTCGCAGCGCACCAAGGACCTGGTCAGCCTGAGCCCGGAACACGTTGAAGTCGAAGGCGCCGACGGCACCACCCAGATTCATCCGCTGGACGAGCCGGAAGACCAGGCTGTCGCAGAAGATCAGGCGGAAAACGCCACGGCCCTGGTATTGCCACAGGCTGAGACCTCGACCCCTGCATCGGCTGAAACGCCAGCGCCTGTTACGCCAGCTGCCGCTCCGATCGTCGCCACACCTGCAACGCCAGCCCCGGCGGTACCTGCGGCTGCGGCGCCGGTGGTGACTGCACCGGTTGCTCCAGCAGTGCCAGCGCCAACCGCTGCCGCTCCAGCTCCAGCAGCGCCTGCGGTTGCAGGTCAGGGCCAGGTGCAATTGCAGTTCACCGCCGATTGCTGGACCCAGGTGACCGACGGCGCCGGCAAGGTGCTGTTGAGCGGTCTAAAGCGTAAAGGCGATAGCGTATCCCTCAGTGGCAAGCCACCGTTTTCCGTACGCCTGGGTTATGCCCGTGGCGCGCAGGTCAGCTACAACGGCCAGGCGGTCAATGTCGCTCCGTTCACCAGTGGCGAGACTGCTCGCCTGAAGTTGGGTCAATAAGTCATGCACGGCGAATCTCCAATCAAACGTCGCGAATCGCGCAAGATCTGGGTCGGTAACGTTCCTGTTGGCGGCGATGCGCCCATCGCTGTGCAAAGCATGACCAACAGCGACACCAACGACGTCGCTGCGACCGTTGCGCAAATCAACCGCCTGGAAGCCGCGGGCGTCGATATCGTGCGGGTGTCCGTGCCGGACATGGACGCCGCCGAGGCTTTCGGCAAGATCAAGCAACTGGTCAAGGTACCGTTGGTTGCCGACATTCACTTCGACTACCGCATCGCGTTGCGCGTGGCCGAACTGGGCGTCGACTGCCTGCGGATCAACCCGGGCAACATCGGTCGTGAAGACCGCGTGCGCGCGGTGGTCGATGCCGCCCGCGATCGCGGCATTCCGATCCGTATCGGCGTCAACGCCGGCTCCCTGGAAAAAGACCTGCAGAAGAAATACGGCGAGCCGACCCCGGCCGCGCTGGTCGAATCAGCGTTGCGCCACGTCGAGCACCTTGAACGCCTGAACTTCCAGGATTTCAAGGTCAGTGTGAAGGCCTCCGACGTGTTCATGGCCGTCGAAGCCTACCGCTTGCTGGCCAAGGAAATCGTCCAGCCGCTGCACCTGGGGATTACCGAAGCCGGTGGTTTGCGTTCAGGCACAGTGAAATCTGCCGTGGGCCTCGGTATGCTGCTCGCCGAAGGGATCGGCGATACCATTCGCATCTCGTTGGCGGCTGACCCGGTCGAGGAAGTGAAAGTCGGCTACGACATTCTCAAGTCCCTGCACCTGCGTTCCCGTGGCATCAACTTCATCGCCTGCCCGAGTTGCTCGCGGCAGAACTTCGATGTGGTGAAAACCATGAATGAGCTGGAAGGGCGCCTCGAAGACCTGCTGGTGCCGCTGGATGTTGCGGTCATCGGTTGTGTGGTCAACGGGCCGGGCGAAGCCAAGGAAGCCCATATCGGCTTGACCGGCGGCACGCCAAACCTGATTTACATCGACGGCAAGCCGTCGCAGAAACTGACGAATGACAATCTGGTGGATGAGCTTGAACGCTTGATCCGCCAGAAAGCGGCCGAGAAGGTCGAAGCTGACGCAGCGGTTATCGCGCGCGGCTGAGCCCGATTGAAGAGCCGAATGAATTTAAGGATTTAATGTGAGCAAGTCTCTGCAAGCCATTCGTGGCATGAACGATATCCTGCCCGAACAGACCCCCCTGTGGCGTCATTTCGAAGGCACCGTTTCGCGTTTGCTGGATAACTACGGTTACAAGCAGATCCGCATGCCGATCGTCGAGTTCACCGAGCTGTTCAAGCGCTCCATCGGTGAAGTGACCGACATCGTCGAAAAAGAGATGTACACCTTCGACGACCGCAACGGCGACTCCCTGACCCTGCGTCCTGAAGGTACGGCAGCCTGCGTGCGTGCGGTGCTCGAACACGGCATCACCGGCGGTGGCCAGGTACAGAAACTCTGGTACATCGGCCCGATGTTCCGTCACGAGCGTCCGCAGAAAGGCCGTTATCGCCAGTTCCACCAGATCGGTGTCGAGGTGTTCAACCTCGACGGTCCGGACATCGACGCCGAGCTGATCGTGCTGACCTGGCGCCTGTGGGGCGAGCTGGGCATTCGCGATGCGGTCAAGCTCGAACTCAACAGCCTGGGCACCAGCGAATCCCGTGGTCGCTACCGTGAAGCGCTGGTCGAGTACCTCTCGGCGCATCTGGACAAGCTCGACGAAGACAGCCAGCGCCGCCTGAAAACCAACCCGCTGCGGGTTCTTGACACCAAGAACGCCGACACTCAAGCGGTACTGGTCGATGCGCCGAAAATGGCCGACTACCTCGACGAAGAATCCCGCGTGCACTTCGAGGGCCTCAAGGCTCGCCTGGACGCCGCCGGCATTCCTTATGTGATCAACCCGAAGCTGGTTCGCGGGCTGGATTACTACAGCAAGACTGTTTTCGAGTGGGTTACCGACAAACTTGGCGCCCAGGGCACCGTGTGTGCCGGTGGTCGTTACGACGGGCTGGTCGAGCAGATGGGCGGCAAGCCTACTGCGGGCGTCGGTTTCGCCATGGGCATCGAGCGTCTGGTGCTGCTGCTGGAAACCCTGGAGCAGATCCCTGAAGAGATCTCCCGTCAGGTCGACGTCTACCTCTGCGCCTTCGGTGAAGCCGCCGAGCTGGCCGGCCTGACCCTGGCCGAGCGCGTGCGCGACCAGTTGCCCAACCTGCGCCTGCAAGTCAATGCCGGTGCCGGCAGCTTCAAGAGCCAGTTCAAGAAAGCCGACAAGAGCGGTGCGCTGTTCGCACTGATCCTCGGTGACGACGAGATGGCCCAGCAAGTGGTAGGTTTCAAACCCCTGCGTGGCCAGGGCGAACAACAAAGCATTGCCTGGGACGCGCTTGCCGCTCACCTGGCCACCTGCGTCGTGCAGGGTTGAAGCTGTCTAAACAGCCGAATTAGCGATTAAGGAGTATTGGGGTGTCGAGTACCGAAGACGAACAGCTGGCGGATTTTAAGGAATGGTGGTCACGCAACGGCAAGCCCCTGGTTACCGGCGGCCTGTTGGCGCTGGTCATCGTGTTCGGTTGGCAGGCGTTCCAGAAGTATCAGAGCAACCAGTCGCAAGGCGCCTCGATGCTCTATCAGCAATTGCTCGAAACCACGCTGACCCCTGACGGCAAGCCCGATGCGGCGCGTGTTTCGGACCTGGCTGGCAAGCTCAACAGCGAGTTCGCCGGCAGCGCCTATGCGCAATACGGCAGTCTGTTCGTGGCGAAAGTCGCGGTCGACAGCGGCAAGCTCGATGACGCAGCCACCGAGCTGAAAGCCATCGTCGCCAAGCCAGCCAACCCGGCACTGGGCGAAATCGCCCGTCAGCGCCTGGCACAGGTATTGGCTGCACAGGACAAGGCCGATGAAGCCCTGAAACTGCTGGAAGGCGATGCCGACAAGGCCTTCCTGGCCACTCGCGAAGAACTCAAGGGCGACCTGCTGGTACAGCTGGGTCGTCCCGACGAAGCACACGCGGCGTATCAAAAAGCCAAGGCGGCACTGTCGGACGAAGCGGCGGTCGGTGGCCTGCAAATCAAGCTGGACGACCTGGCCAAAGGGGATGCGTGACGTGATTCGTTGGAAGCATGCAGCATTGCTGGCCCTGGCCATTTTGGCCGCGGGTTGCAGCAGCAACAGCAAGAAAGAATTGCCACCGGCCGAGTTGACCGACTTCAAGGAAGAAGTGGTCCTGCAAAAGCAGTGGAGTCGTTCGATCGGTGACGGTCAGGGCGAAACCTACAACATGCTGGTTCCGGCCATCGAAGGCGATACCATCTATGCCGCCGATGTCACCGGTGTAGTGATGGCGCTGGATCGCAGCAACGGCGACGTCAAGTGGAAGAAAGATCTCGAACTGCCTGTTTCCGGCGCCGTTGGCGTGGGTTACGGTCTGCTGACGGTTGGTACGCTCAAGGGTGAAATCGTTGCCCTGGACGCCATCAACGGCGAAGAGAAATGGCGCGCTCGCGTGTCCAGCGAAGTCCTCGCGCCGCCGGCCAACAATGGCGATGTGGTCGTGGTCCAGACCCAGGACGACCGTTTGATCGGTCTGGATGCCGCCACCGGCAACCAGCGCTGGTTGTATGACAGCACCCCGGCGGTGCTGACCCTGCGCGGTACCAGTGCACCGATCGTGACCAACCGCCTCGCCGTGGCTGGTTTTTCGACCGGTAAAGTGGTCGCTCTCGACATTTCCAACGGCGTGCCGGTGTGGGAACAGCGTGTAGCGATCCCGCAAGGTCGTTCGGAACTGGAACGCGTGGTCGACATCGACGGCGGCTTGCTGTTGTCCGGCGAGACGATCTACGTCGCCAGCTACCAGGGTCGCGTTGCGGCACTGGACCTGCAAAGCGGCCGTCAGCTGTGGCAGCGTGATGCTTCCAGCTACGCGGGTGTCGCCCAGGGTTTTGGCAGCGTCTACGTGAGTCTGTCTTCGGGCACCGTTGAAGGCGTCGACGAGCGTTCCACCACAGCCTTGTGGAGCAACGATTCGCTGGCCCGCCGCCAACTGTCGGCTCCGGAAGTGTTCTCCAGCTACGTTGCAGTGGGTGACCTGGAAGGTTACCTGCACCTGTTGAGTCAGGTGGACGGTCGATTCGTCGGCCGTGAGCGCATCGACAGCGACGGCCTGCGCGCGCGTCCGCTGGTGGTGGGTGACACGATTTATGTGTATGGCAACAGTGGCAAGCTGGAAGCCCTGACCATCAAGTAACGACTATGCTTGGGTTTTAACTGTAGGAGCGAGCTTGCTCGCGATGGGCGCCAACGAAAGCGGTGGCTTCCTGGATAAACGCGGTGTCCATGCGTTTTTCGCGAGCAGGGCTCGCTCCTACAGGTACGTGCCCTGGGATGGTCCCGAGCACCAGCCGCTGCCTCGCAGCGGCTTTTGTATTTTCTGAAATAACGAAGTGGAGAGCCGCATGGTTCCCGTAATCGCCCTGGTGGGCCGACCGAACGTCGGCAAGTCCACCTTGTTCAACCGCCTGACCAGGACTCGCGACGCCATCGTCGGCGACTTGTCCGGTCTGACCCGTGATCGCCAATACGGTGAGGCCAAGTGGCAAGGGCGTTCCTACATTCTGGTCGACACCGGCGGTATCTCCGGTGACGAGCATGGTATGGACGAAAAAATGGCCGAGCAGTCGCTGCTGGCCATTGAAGAAGCAGATGTTGTTCTATTCCTGGTAGATGCCAAGGCCGGTTTCACCGCCGCCGACCAGATGATCGCCGAGCATTTGCGCAAACGTAACAAGCGTTCCTACGTGGTTGCCAACAAGGTCGACAACATCGACCCTGACATGGCCCGCGCCGAATTCGCCCCGTTGGGCATGGGCCACGCGATCCCGATCGCCGGTGCTCATGGCCGTGGCATCACCCAGATGCTGGAAATCGCCCTGAGCGAGTTCCCGAAAGACGAAGAAGAGCCGGAAGAAGGCGAGGAAGAAATCGTTGCCGAAGGCGAGGAAGCCAAGCGCATTCCTGGCCCGAGCGAAAAAGACGGGATCAAGATCGCCATCATCGGCCGTCCGAACGTCGGCAAGTCGACCCTGGTCAACCGCATGCTCGGTGAAGACCGGGTCATCGTCTACGACCAACCCGGCACCACCCGCGACAGCATCTACATCCCGTTCGAGCGTAACGACGAGAAGTACACGCTGATCGACACCGCCGGCGTGCGCAAGCGCGGCAAGATCCACGAAGAAGTTGAAAAGTTCTCCGTGGTCAAGACGCTGCAAGCGATCAAAGACGCCAACGTGGTGATCTTCGTGATGGACGCCCGCGAAGGCGTGGTGGATCACGACCTCAACCTGTTGGGCTTCGCCATTGAATCGGGTCGTGCGCTGGTGATCGCGATCAACAAGTGGGACGGCATGACGCCGAGCGAGCGCGACTTCGTGAAGGTCGAGCTGCAACGTCGGCTGTTCTTCGTTGACTACGCCGACATCCACTTCATCTCGGCACTGCACGGCACTGGCGTGGGCAACCTGTACGCCTCCGTACAGAACTCGTTCAAGTCGGCTGTTACTCGCTGGCCAACCAACCGCCTGACCCAGATCCTGGAAGATGCGGTGGGCGAGCACGCGCCGCCGATGGTCAACAACCGTCGGATCAAGCTGCGTTACGCTCACCTGGGTGGTGCGAACCCGCCGATCATCGTGATCCACGGTAACCAGATCGAGAAAGTGCCGAAGTCGTACGTGCGCTATCTGGAGAACACTTACCGCCGCGTGCTGAAGCTGGTCGGTACGCCGATCCGCATCGAGTTCAAGGGCGGCGAGAACCCGTACGAAGGCAACAAGAACTCGCTGACAGACCGCCAGGTCAACAAGAAGCGTCGCTTGATGTCGCACCACAAGAAGGCCGACAAGAAGCGCCGCGACAAGCGTTGATTCAGGTTTTACCTGTGAGATTGAAAGGGCGCCGATGGCGCCCTTTTTCATGCCTGTCGTTTGGGCTATTCTCGGGCTCTCCCGCGCCGTCGTCTGAGCCGGGTGTAGAGCAGGGTTCCTCGATGATCACCAGTAAGCTGCCGAATGTCGGCATCACCATCTTCACTCAGATGTCTCAGCTCGCGGCGCAAACCGGGGCGCTCAACCTGTCCCAGGGCTTTCCCGATTTCGCTGCCCCGCAGGCCCTGTGCGATGCGGTCGGCCGGCATATCGCCAGCGGCCATAATCAATATTCGCCAATGACCGGGCTGCCGGTGTTGCGCCAGCAAATTTCGGTGAAGATCGCCCGCAGCTATGGCGTGCAAGTGGATGTGGATACCGAAGTGACGGTCACCCCTGGCGCGACCGAAGCGATTTTCTGTGCCATTCAGGCGGTTATCCACAGCGGCGACGAAGTCATCGTGTTCGACCCGGCATACGACAGTTACGAGCCCTCGGTAGAGCTGGCCGGCGGTCGTTGCGTGCATGTGCAACTGGGTCTGGACGATTTCAGTATCGACTTCGATAAGCTTGCCCAGGCACTGAGCCCGCGCACGCGGATGATTATTCTCAACAGCCCGCACAACCCCAGTGGTGCGCTGATCAGCCGTGCCGAACTCGACCAGTTGGCGGCCTTGATCCGTGATCGCGACATCTATCTGATCAGCGACGAGGTCTATGAGCACCTGGTGTATGACGGCGTGCCCCACGTCAGCGTGCTGGCCCATGAAGAGCTGTATCAGCGTGCATTCGTCGTCAGTTCGTTCGGCAAGACCTACCACGTTACAGGCTGGAAAACCGGCTATGTAGTCGCGCCACCGGCCCTGACGGCGGAATTGCGCAAGGTGCACCAGTACGTCAATTTCTGCGGCGTGACACCGCTGCAATATGCCTTGGCCGACTTCATGGCCGAACACCCGGAACACGTCGAGAAATTGCCGGCGTTCTACCAGGCCAAGCGCGATCTGTTCTGCGATCTGCTGGCGCCTTCGCGTTTCAGCTTCACCCGGGCGACCGGCACCTATTTCCAGCTGGTCGATTATTCGCAGATCCGTCCGGACCTCAACGATGTCGAGATGGCCCTGTGGATGACTCGCGAACATGGCGTGGCCAGTATCCCGATCTCTGTGTTCTACCAGACACCGCCAGAAGGCCAGCGCCTGGTGCGCCTGTGTTTTGCCAAACGAGAGGAGACCCTGCGTGAAGCAGCGGAAAAACTATGCGTGATCTGAGTGCGCTGCCGAACCTGACCGTTGCATTGATCCAGACCACCCTGGCCTGGCACGACCGCCAGGCCAACCTCGAGCATTTCGAGCCATTGCTTGAGCAGGCCCGCGGTGCTGACCTGATCATTCTGCCGGAGATGTTCACCACCGGTTTCTCCATGGAGTCCGAGACCCTTGCCGAGACGGAAAACGGCCCCACCAGCAAATGGCTGCGGGCACAGGCGGCCAAACTCGACGCGGTGATCACCGGTAGCGTGATCGTTCAGGCTGCTGACGGCAGCCACCGCAACCGCCTGTTGTGGGCACGGCCGGATGGCGAAGTGTGGCACTACGACAAACGCCACCTGTTCCGCATGGCCGGTGAACATAACCACTACACCCCCGGCGAACGCCAGGTGCAGTTCGAGCTCAAGGGCTGGCGAGTACGGCCGCTGATTTGCTACGACCTGCGCTTCCCGGTGTGGAGTCGCGATGCCCAGGACACCGACCTGTTGCTGTACACCGCCAACTGGCCGGGCGCCCGCCGCCAGCACTGGAACCGCTTGCTGCCGGCGCGGGCGATCGAGAACCTGTGTTATGTGGCGGCGGTCAATCGCATTGGCTCCGACGGCAAAGGTTTTGCTTATACCGGTGATAGCCAGGTGCTGGATTTCCAGGGGGAGACGTTGCTCAGCGCAGGGGAGGCGGATGGCGTGTTCAAAGTGGTACTGGAAGCTGCGCCACTGGCTGCTTACCGTGAACGCTTCCCGGCGAATCTGGATGCAGACACGTTCGAGTTCACCTGATATTCGCGGCGCCTGACAGGACCTCATCGCCAGCAGGCTGGATCCCACATGGGAAAGGCGATCTCCCGTGGGAGCCAGCCTGCTGGCGATGGGGCCAGAACAGGCAGCACAAGACCAGCAGGCAAAAAAAGGCCCCGGAGGTTTCACTCCGGGGCCTTTTGTATTTCAGCGAAGGCTGATTACGCCGCTTTCGCTTCCGGCTGGCTCAACGAGCGGTTCAGCGCGCTGAACAGGGCCTTGAAGCTGGCGGTGGTGATGTTTTCATCGATGCCCACACCGTGTACCGCACGTTCGCCGTTCACGCGCAGCTCGATGTAGGCAGCCGCCTTGGCATTGGTGCCCGCGCCGATGGCGTGTTCGTTGTAGTCCATGATTTCCACTGGGATCGGCAGGCCGGCCACCAGCGCTTCCAGGGCGCCGTTGCCCTTGCCGCGCCAGTGCAGGTTGGTTTCGCCCTGGCCTTTGCTGGCCACTTCCACTTCGACGGCGCTGTTGCCGTTTTCTTCCTGCAGGCGATGGCTGACCAGCGCGTACGGGGTGTTGGCTTGCAGGTACTCGCTGATCAACAGCGAGTGGATCTGCTTGGCGGTCATTTCCAGGCCCAGGCGATCGGTTTCACGCTGCACGACCTGGCTGAACTCGATCTGCATGCGACGCGGCAGGCTGATGCCGTACTCCTGTTCCAACAAGTAGGCGATACCGCCCTTGCCCGACTGGCTGTTGACGCGGATGACCGCCTCGTAGCTGCGGCCGATGTCGGCCGGGTCGATCGGCAGGTATGGCACTTCCCACAATGCATCGGATTTCTGCTGGGCAAAGCCCTTGCGGATCGCATCCTGGTGCGAGCCGGAGAACGCGGTGTGTACCAGGTCGCCGACGTACGGGTGACGCGGGTGCACCTGGATCTGGTTGCACTCTTCGACGACTTTGCGCACGCCGTCGATGTCGGAGAAGTCCAGCTGCGGATCGAGACCCTGGGTGTACATGTTCAGGGCCACGGTCACCAGGTCGACGTTACCGGTACGCTCGCCGTTGCCGAACAGGCAGCCTTCGACACGGTCGGCGCCGGCCATCAGGCCCAGTTCGGTGGCGGCAACGCCAGTACCACGGTCGTTGTGGGTGTGCAGGCTGATGATCACGCTGTCACGACGATTGATGTGACGGCCGAACCATTCGATCTGGTCGGCATAGATGTTCGGGGTCGCGCATTCGACGGTGGCCGGCAGGTTGAGGATCATCTTGTGCTCGGGCGTCGGGTTCCAGACCTCGATCACTGCGTCGCAGACTTCCTTGGCGAATTCCAGTTCTGTGGCGCTGAAGGTTTCCGGCGAGTACTCGAAGGTCCACTCCGTGTCCGGCTGCATGGCCGCGTACTTGACGAACAGCTTGGCCGCGCTGACGGCGATTTCCTTGATCCCGTCCTTGTCCTGGTTGAAGACAATGCGGCGGAAGGAAGGGGAGGTCGCGTTGTACAGGTGAACGATGGCTTTCTTCGCCCCGCGCAGGGATTCGAAAGTACGCTCGATCAGGTCTTCACGGCCCTGGGTCAACACCTGGATGGTGGTGTCGTCCGGGATGTGGCCGCCTTCGATTAGGGTGCGCACGAAGTCGAAGTCGGTTTGCGAGGCGGCCGGGAACGACGCTTCGATTTCTTTAACGCCGACCTGCACCAGGGTTTTCCAGAAGCGCAGCTTCTTGACGGCGTCCATCGGTTCGATCAGCGACTGGTTACCGTCACGCAGGTCGGAACTGCACCAGATCGGCGCGGCGGTGATGGTCTTCGACGGCCAGGTGCGGTCCGGGATATCGATGGTCGGGAACGCGCGGTATTTCGAAGACGGGTCTTTGAGCATGCTCATCGGGAAATCCTTATTGTGTGGGCCGAAAAAAGGCGGCCTGCCGGTGGATCAATATGTTCTTGGAGTAACGCTGGGATGAGGTGCCGCGATTCAGCCCGGCAGTCGTGCACTGACAAGGCACAAACTGCGGTGCTGACGAAGCTGAATGAGGGTGTGAGAGGTTTTCATGCCTTCAACCCTAACCGCGGGGGGGAAGGATGGCAAGCGGTCGAAAAAAATTGAGAGGAATCCTCTTCAGCGCAACTGTAACGAGATTTTATTGCGGGAAACTCCGGTGATCATCAGGTTGCTTGCGCAAGGCTTGAGCGATGCGCAATCGAAGGATTGAGCGCCGGTTGTTGGCGGCGGGGCTATTCTTAAAGCCTCGACTGGCAAACAGGAGTCGGTGATGAACGAGTACGATTGGAAGCTGTATGGCGTATTGCGACCGGTGGCCCATGAGCGGATGTGCACCCGGATCATGTCCGACGTCGAAAAGATCGTGCTGGACAAGAGCGTTGCTCCCTATGAGCGGATCGATGCAAGCGAGGAATTGCTCAAGGCTGGGCAAAAAGAACTGTATTGGGCGTTTGGCGTGTTCAGGTTTTCACGTCATGAAGCGCGGTCGCATTTGCTGGGGCTGTGTGCGCGGGAGTTGATCACGGCCGAGGAGCTGAGCGGTTTTTCGCCGGAAACCCAGGAGTGGGTCAAGCACTGCCTGGCGGACCGGGAGGCCCATGGGATTGAGGATCTGGATGCGGAATAAATGGTCGCCTGTGATGCCGCCATCGCGAGCAAGCTCGCTCCCACAGTGGATCGGGTGAGCACAGATATTGTGTACGCCGTATATACCCTGTGGGAGCCAGCCTGCTGGCGAAGAGGCCATCAGCCTCACCCAATAACTAAGGCTGAAACGCCCCAATGAAAATCGCCGGATCCACCCGTGCATCATTCAAGCTGACATTCCAATGCATATGCGGCCCTGTCGCCCGGCCGGTCGCTCCGACTTTACCCACCACGCCACCGCGAGCCAGTTGCTGGCCAACCTTCACGTCAATCTTCGACATGTGGCAGAACATGCTGATGAAACCCTGGCCATGGTCGACAAACACCGTGTTGCCATTGAAGAAATAGTTGCCGATCAGGATCACCTTGCCCGCGGCCGGGGTCTTGATCGGCGTACCGGCTGGCACGGCGAAATCCAGGCCCGAGTGAGGATTGCGCTCTTCATCGTTGAAGAACCGGCGCACGCCGAACTTGCTCGACAGCGGGCCGTTGACCGGTTTGTCCAGCAGCAGGTTGCTCGGTGTGTTCGGGCTGAACGTGCGGTAGGCGGCGATCTGCTCCGCCAGTTCTCGCTCGATGCGCTTGAGATTGTCCGGGTCAGGATTGACCTGCTGAGTGTTTTTCAGGGTGATGCGCTGTTCCGGGTACTTCTTGTTGCCGACAGTGAAGCCCAGGCTGCGCCCGCCGCTGCTGATGGACTGTGCGCCCGGCTTGACGGTCAGCGGCACGCCGACGATGGCCAGCCAATTGTTCTGTTCCTTGATCACCAGCACCGGCTTGCCCTGGTAGCTGGCTTTCGGCGCTTGCGCGGCACTGCCCAGGTCGACTACCGCCACGCCGCCCGGCACCGGTTTGTTCAGCAGGCGGGTGATGTAGCTGTCGGCGTGGGCGTTGAAGGTCAGGCACAGCAACAGCAGTGGAGCTAGAAAGCGGGGCATGGATCAATCCAGTAAAGAAAGGGTGACGGGCGTCAGGTGATTGTCTTCGACCCGCACGTGCAGTTCGCCTTCACCCAATTTGGCCTTGAGGCGCTGGCCCGTGTGGGTCTGTTCGGCGCTGCGGATCGCCTGGCCACGCTCGTCGAGCAAGATGCTGTAGCCACGGCCGAGGGTTGCCAGGGGGCTGACCACGTGCAGCGTCTGCATCTGGCTCTGCAGTTGCAGGCGACGGCTTTTCAGGCCCTCGCGGATGGCGCGGGGCAGGCGTTCGGCGAGGCTGTCGAGACGTTGGCGCAACATCGCCAATTGCCGGCCAGGATGTTGCCCGGCCAGGCGGGTTTCCAGGCGGATGAGCCGTTCGCGACGAGTGTTGAGGCTACGCTCGAAGGCGCGGCGCATGCGCATGTCCAGGTCATCCAGGCGTTGCGCTTGCTGGCGCAGGCGTTCGCCGGGGTGGCGCAGGCGGCGAGAGATGCCTTCCAGGCGCAGCCGGTCGCGCATCAGGCGATCGCGCATGCGCATCACCAGGCGGCGATGCAGGCTTTCGACGCGGCGCACGAGGTCGCTGGAATCCGGAGCGAGCAATTCGGCGGCGGCCGATGGCGTGGGCGCGCGAACGTCAGCGACGAAGTCACTGATGGAGACGTCGGTTTCGTGGCCGACGGCGCTGACGATCGGCGTCACGCAGGCATCTACCGCGCGGGCCACGGCTTCTTCGTTGAAGCACCAGAGGTCTTCCAGCGAACCGCCGCCCCGGGCCAGGATCAACGCGTCGAAGCCGCGGGCATCCGCCAGTTTCAGGGCGCGAACAATCTGCGCGGTGGCTTCACGGCCCTGCACGGCGGTGGGGATCAGAGTCAGTTGCACCTGCGGCGCGCGACGGCGGAACACGCTGATGATGTCGCGGATGACCGCGCCGGTGGGCGAGCTGACGATGCCGATGCGCTGTGGATGCGCCGGTAGCGGCACTTTGCGCTCGGCGCTGAACAGGCCTTCGGCGCTGAGTTTTTCCTTCAAGGCGTCGAACGCCAGGCGCAACGCGCCATCACCGGCCGGCTCCACGGTATCGAGGATCAGCTGGTAATCGCCGCGTCCCTCGAACAACGAGACCTTGCCCCGTACCTTGACCGCCAGGCCATCCTTCAAGGCTTGGCGCACCCGCGCGGCGTTTTGCCGGAAGAGTGCGCAACGCACTTGGGCACCGCTGTCCTTGAGGGTGAAATACACATGGCCCGACGCCGGGCGGGCGAGGTTGGAGATTTCGCCTTCGACCCAGATGTTGCTGAATACGTCTTCAAGCAACACCCGCGCGCGGCCGTTGAGCTGGCTGACGGTGAGGACTTCGCGGTCCAGGCCGAGTCTTGCAAAGGGATCTTTAATCATGGGGCGCATGATAAAGGCAATCTCCTGCCCAATGCACGACCCCCCTTGCAGGAGCTGCCGCAGGCTGCGATCTTTTGATGTTGTTTTTAAGAGCCAAAGATCGCAGCCTGCGGCAGCTCCTACAGGGATGAGTAGAAATGTTGGTTGATTTGTTGGGTCAATGGAATTTTGGGGCGGTGGATTGGTTGGTAATTGGGGCGGGCATCGCCCTGGCCTACATCGTCTTTGGCATTGCGGGCTTTGGTACGGCGCTGGTGGCCGGGCCGATTTTGATCCTGTTCATGCCACTGTCGAAAATCGTGCCCTTGCTGGTGTTGCTGGATTTTGTCGCGGCATTCGGCAACCTGTTGCCCTCGCGGCGTGATGTGGCCAAGCCTGAGCTGTTGCGACTACTGCCGTGCATGGCCATGGGCTGCACGCTGGGCGTGATCTTCCTGTTAACCCTCAAGTCCGATCTGTTGCTGTTGTTGATGGGGCTGTTCATCAGTGCCTATGCCATCTACAGCCTGTGGGTCAAAACCCGTCCGGCGCAATTGTCTGCCGCCTGGGCAGTGCCGATGGGCACCGTGGGCGGGATGTTCGGCGCGTTGTTTGGCAGTGGCGGCTTTCTCTACGCGATCTATTTGAACAGCCGGCTGCCCAAGGAGGCGGCCCGGGCGACCCAGAGTGCGCTGATCAGTTGCAGCACGGTGGTGCGCCTGAGCCTGTTCATTGTCGCAGGCGTCTATGCCGAGCTACCCTTGTTGGTGCTGGCGCTGTGTTTGCTGCCGGCCATGGCGCTGGGCCTGTGGATCGGTGGCCGGTTGACCATGAAGTTGTCGCGCGAGGCGTTCATCCGGCTGGTGACCTGGCTGGTCCTGGCCAGCGGCATCGCCTTGATCGTGCGTTACTTGAGTACTTGACCTGTGAATCCCCGGGCTTAAGCTGCCCGGCTTCTTTCAAAGCGTTGCAGCAGGCCGGCCCATGAATTCCCAAAGCATCATTGTCCCGAAAATTTCCACGCTGGCGGTGCACGAGCCCCGGGCCCGGGCGATCGTGCGTTGGCTGGTGCGCAAGAACATCATCGACGAAGAGCTGACCACCTGCGGCCGCACCGGCAATCGCATGGCCCACGCCATCGGCGAGGGTGCCCGGGATGTGGTCCTGCACCCGCAAGCCCTGCCGTTCGGCGAGCCGATCAATGGCCTGGAGATCGTCACCAAGCGCTGCATCTATACACCGGCCAAGGGATTTCTTGGCGAGGCCGGTTGTGCCGAGTGTCGCAAGGAGGTCGGCGAAGCGCTGTTCGAAAGCCTCGAAGACTGGATGCCCGGGCGTACCGATAATTTCACTTGCCCGGAATGCGGGCACGAAGACGACATCAACGGCTTCCTGTACCTGCAGGAATGCGGCTTTTCCAACCTGGGGTTCATTTTCAACAACTGGGCCGAGGCGGGGTTCAAGCAGAGCTTTCTCGACGAGTTTGCCGATTGGCTGGATCAGCCGGTGAGTTGGATCAAAGTCGAACTGTAATTCTGATCAACACCGATCTCTGTAGGAGCTGGCTTGCCAGCGAATGCGGTGTGTCAGACAGACCGTATTGCCTGATTCGCTGGCAAGCCAGCTCCTACAAGAAATCCATGCAAAATACCCGTCGATCACCGTATCGATAATAGACAGAGTTTTACATTGAACCCGAGGGGGTGTCTGACTATAATGGCGCGCTTCCATTTTCCCGCTCGGGAGCCCCCGCGATGCTGCGTATCAGCCAAGAAGCTCTGACATTCGACGACATTCTCCTAGTGCCCGGTTATTCCGAGGTGCTTCCTAACGAAGTCAGTCTCAAGACCCGCCTTACCCGTGGCATCGAGCTGAATATTCCACTGGTTTCCGCCGCCATGGACACCGTCACTGAGGCCCGTCTGGCAATCGCCATGGCTCAGGAAGGTGGTATCGGTATCATCCACAAGAACATGACCATCGAGCAGCAAGCTGCCGAAGTGCGCAAGGTCAAGCGTTACGAAGCCGGTGTGGTCAAGGACCCGATCACCATCGAGGCCGACGCCACCGTGCGCGAGTTGTTCGAACTGACCCGCATGCACAACATCTCCGGCGTTCCGGTGTTGCACAATGGCGACCTGGTCGGCATCGTGACCTCCCGTGACGTGCGTTTCGAGAATCGTCTGGAAGCCACTGTCCGTGAAGTGATGACGCCTAAAGAGCGTCTGGTCACGGTCAAGGAAGGCGCCGACAAGAACGACGTTCGCGAGTTGCTGCACAAGCACCGCATCGAACGCGTGCTGATCGTCGACGACAAATTCGCCCTCAAAGGCATGATGACCGTCAACGACATCGAAAAAGCCAAGGCTTACCCGCTGGCCAGCAAGGACGATCAAGGTCGTCTGCGCGTGGGTGCTGCAGTCGGTACCGGTAAAGACACCGGTGACCGCGTTGCCGCGCTGGTCGCTGCCGGCGTTGACGTGGTGGTGGTCGACACCGCCCACGGTCACTCCAAAGGCGTGATCGACCGCGTTCGCTGGGTCAAGCAGAATTTCCCTGAAGTGCAGGTGATCGGCGGCAACATCGCCACCGGCGCAGCGGCCAAGGCCCTGGCCGAAGCTGGCGCTGATGCGGTCAAGGTCGGTATCGGCCCTGGCTCGATCTGCACCACTCGTATCGTCGCCGGTGTCGGCGTCCCGCAAATCAGTGCCATCGCCAACGTCGCCGCCGCCCTTGAAGGCACTGGCGTACCGTTGATCGCCGACGGCGGCATCCGTTTCTCCGGTGACCTGTCCAAGGCCATCGTAGCCGGTGCTTCCTGCGTGATGATGGGCTCGATGTTCGCCGGTACCGAAGAAGCGCCGGGCGAGATCGAACTGTTCCAGGGCCGTTCGTACAAGGCTTACCGCGGCATGGGTTCGCTGGGCGCCATGTCCCAGGCCCAGGGCTCCTCCGACCGTTACTTCCAGGACTCCTCGGCAGGCGCCGAGAAGCTGGTTCCGGAAGGCATCGAAGGCCGTGTGCCGTACAAGGGCACCCTGAGCGCCATCATCCATCAACTGATGGGCGGCCTGCGTTCCTCGATGGGCTACACCGGCAGTGCCGACATCGAAGAGATGCGCACCAAGCCTGAGTTCGTGCGGATCACCGGCGCTGGCATGGCCGAGTCCCACGTCCACGACGTGCAGATCACCAAGGAAGCGCCAAACTACCGCGTAGGTTGAGCCTTCAAGCAACACATCAAGCAACCGGGGCTGTTTTATTCAGCCCCGAGTTGTTTCTGAATCACGACTGTTTCCGAATTTTTTAGACGAGACTGAATCATGGCCCTCGACATTCACGCCCACCGCATCCTGATCCTCGACTTCGGTTCCCAGTACACCCAGCTGATCGCCCGCCGCGTGCGTGAAATCGGCGTGTACTGCGAACTGCACCCGTTCGACATGGATGACGAAGCGATTCGCGAATTCGCGCCAAAAGGGATCATCCTCGCCGGCGGCCCCGAGTCCGTACACGTAGCCGACAGCCCTCGCGCACCGCAAGCGGTGTGGGACCTGGGCGTACCGGTCTTCGGTATCTGCTACGGCATGCAGACCATGGCCGAACAACTGGGCGGCAAGGTTGAAGGTTCCGAGCTGCGTGAGTTCGGTTATGCCCGCGTAGACGTGGTCGGCAAGAGCCGCCTGCTCGACGGCATCGAAGACCACATCGACGCCGACGGCCTGTTCGGCCTCGACGTGTGGATGAGCCACGGTGACAAAGTTACCCGCATGCCGGAAGACTTCCACATCCTGGCCAGCACCCCGAGCTGCCCGATCGCCGGCATGTTCAGCGACGAGCGCCGTTACTACGGCGTGCAGTTCCACCCGGAAGTGACCCACACCAAGCAGGGCGGTCGCATCCTGTCGCGCTTCATCCTCGACATCTGCGAGTGTGAAGCCCTGTGGACCCCTTCGAAGATCGCTGAAGACGCCATCGCCCAGGTTCGCGCCCAGGTCGGCACCGACAACGTCCTGCTCGGCCTGTCCGGCGGTGTGGACTCGTCCGTGGTTGCCGCGCTGCTGCACAAGGCCATCGGCGACCAGCTGACCTGCGTATTCGTCGACAACGGCCTGCTGCGCCTGCACGAAGGCGAGCAAGTGATGGCCATGTTCGCCGAGAACATGGGCGTCAAGGTGATCCGCGCCAACGCCGAGGAGCAGTTCCTCGGTAACCTGGCCGGCGAAGCCGACCCGGAGAAGAAGCGCAAGATCATCGGCCGTACCTTCATCGACGTGTTCGATGCCGAATCCTGCAAGCTGGACAACATCAAGTACCTGGCCCAGGGCACCATCTACCCGGACGTGATCGAGTCGGCTGGCGCGAAAAGCGGCAAGGCCCACGTGATCAAGTCGCACCACAACGTGGGCGGCCTGCCGGAAGAGATGAACCTCAAGCTGGTCGAGCCACTGCGCGAACTGTTCAAGGACGAAGTCCGTCGTCTGGGCCTGGAACTGGGCCTGCCGTACGACATGGTCTACCGTCACCCGTTCCCGGGCCCGGGCCTGGGTGTGCGTATCCTCGGCGAAGTGAAGAAGGAATACGCCGACCTGCTGCGTCGCGCCGACCACATCTTCATCGAAGAGCTGCGCAAGGCCGACTGGTACCACAAGGTCAGCCAGGCATTCGTGGTGTTCCAGCCGGTGAAATCGGTTGGCGTGGTCGGCGATGGCCGTCGTTACGCCTGGGTCGTGGCCCTGCGTGCCGTGGAAACCATCGACTTCATGACCGCGCGTTGGGCACACCTGCCTTACGAACTGCTGGAAACCGTATCCGGGCGCATCATCAATGAAATCGAAGGCATCTCCCGCGTCACGTATGACGTGTCGAGCAAGCCGCCAGCGACCATTGAGTGGGAGTGATCCCGCACCCGCCCTGATGGGGTGAGCGCAGGATGAAAAGCCGTGTGAACGCGAGTTCACGCGGCTTTTTGCATTGAAGCAGGCCCTGCCTGCGGCCCGTCGTCACGCCCGCTTTGCTGTTGCTTTCGCAACTGCGGGTGTATCGTATTCGCCTTTTGCGGCCCCCGGGCCTGTCGTTGATACGTGAGGTAGTTGAGTTCATGTCCTTTACCCGTCGCCAAATCCTCGGTGGCCTGGCCGGTCTTGTAGTCGTTGGTGTCGGTGCGGGGGGCGCGTCGCGGTACTGGTTGGGCAAGAGGGCCGACGCTGATGCGGGCCACGACTATGAACTGATCGCCGCGCCGCTGGACGTCGAGCTGGTGGCCGGGCACAAGACCCCGGCCTGGGCGTTCGGCCCGTCGGCACCGGGCACCGAGTTACGCGCGCGTCAGGGTGACTGGTTGCGTGTGCGCTTCATCAACCACCTGACGGTCGCCACCACCATTCACTGGCACGGCATCCGCCTTCCGCTGGAAATGGACGGCGTGCCTTACGTGTCGCAGTTGCCGGTGTTGCCGGGGGAATACTTCGATTACAAGTTTCGCGTGCCCGACGCGGGTAGCTACTGGTATCACCCGCACGTGAACAGTAGCGAAGAGCTCGGTCGTGGCCTGGTCGGCCCGCTGATTATCGAAGAACGCGAACCCACCGGTTTCAAGTATGAAAAGACCTTGAGCCTGAAGAGCTGGCATGTGGACGATGTTGGCAATTTCGTCGAATTCAGCATTCCCCGTGAAGCCGCCCGTGGCGGTACGGCGGGGCGCCTGGCGACCATCAATGGTGTGCCGCAGGCGGTGATCGACTTGCCCGCCGGGCAGATCACCCGTGTACGCCTGCTCAACCTCGACAACACCTTGACCTATCGCCTGAACATTCCCGGCGTCGAAGCGCAGATCTATGCGCTGGACGGCAACCCCATCGAACCGCGGCCGATGGGCAAGGAATACTGGCTGGGCCCTGGGATGCGCATTTGCCTGGCGATCAAGGCGCCGCCGGCCGGTGAAGAGTTGTCGTTGCGCAATGGCCCTGTACGCCTGGGCACGTTCCGCTCGGTGGCCAATAGCGACGCTCCGACCCAATGGCCACCCGCGCTACCCGCCAACCCGATTGCCGAGCCGGACCTGGCCAATGCCGAGAAACTCAACTTCAATTTCGAATGGGTCGGCTCGGTCTCGGTCAATGTCGACAACGGCAAGCCGCCGAGCCTGTGGCAGATCAACGGCAAGGCCTGGGACATCACCGACAAGACCTGCGCCGACCGCCCGATCGCCAAGCTCGAGAAGGGCAAGAGCTACATTTTTGAATTGAAAAACATGACTCAGTACCAGCACCCGATTCACCTGCACGGCATGAGCTTCAAGGTGATTGCCTCGAACCGGCACAAGGTCATTCCGTACTTCACCGACACTTACCTGCTGGGCAAGAACGAGCGCGCGCAGGTGGCGCTGGTGGCGGATAATCCGGGTGTGTGGATGTTCCATTGCCATGTGATCGACCACATGGAAACCGGCCTGATGGCCGCTATCGAGGTGGCGTGATGCGTCAGATACGTCCCGCCGCCATCATCGACCGCAGCCGTGACCGCGACTTCATGCGTGAAGCCTTGACGCTGGCGGCCCAAGGCGCTGCCTTGGGCGAAGTGCCGGTCGGCGCCGTGCTGGTGCAGGATGGTGAAATCATCGGCCGTGGCTTCAACTGCCCGATCAGCGGCAGCGATCCCAGTGCCCACGCCGAGATGGTCGCGATCCGTGCTGCCGCCCAGGCCGTCAGCAACTATCGCCTGCCGGGCAGCACCCTGTATGTGACGCTGGAACCCTGCAGCATGTGTGCCGGGTTGATCGTGCATTCGCGGATAACGCGGGTGGTGTATGGCGCGCTGGAGCCGAAGGCGGGGATTGTGCAGAGCCAGGGGCAGTTTTTTACCCAGGGATTTCTCAACCATCGAGTGTTGTATGAAGGCGGGGTGTTGGCGGAGGAGTGTGGGGCGGTTTTGAGCGAGTTCTTCAAGGCTCGCAGAGCCAAATCTTCAGACTGAACACTGAACTAATGTGGGAGCGAGCAAGCCCGCTCCCACATTTTGATCTCCATTGATCTGGACAATGGGTTACTTGCGAGCGACGATCACCGCCCGCATCGGCGCCGGCAGGCCTTCGATGGTCTTGCTGTGATCCTCGGGATCAAGGAAGTCACTCAGCGACTGATACTTCATCCATTCCGTGCCGCGCTGTTCCTCGATCGTGGTCACGCTCACGTCCACGCATTTCACATCGCTGAACCCGGCGCGCCGCAACCACAACTCCAGTGCCGGCACCGACGGCAGGAACCAAACATTGCGCATCTGTGCGTAGCGGTCTTCCGGCACCAGCACCTGATGTTTGTCACCTTCGACCACCAGGGTCTCCAGCACCAGTTCACCGCCCTTGACCAGGCAATCCTTCAGCGCCAGCAAATGCTCGATCGGCGAGCGGCGGTGATAGAACACGCCCATGGAAAACACCGTGTCGAAACCTTCGAGGTTCGGTGGCAGGTCTTCGAACGGGAAGGGCAGGTGCCAGGCATTGGGCTCTGACAAGTAACGATGAACCGCCTGGAACTGGCAGAAGAACAACCAGTTCGGGTCGACGCCGATCACGCTGTCCGCACCGGCGCCAAGCATGCGCCACATGTAATAGCCGTTGCCGCAGCCGACATCGAGGATGCGCTTGCCTTTCAGATCCAGGTGCGGGGCGACCCGCGACCATTTCCAGTCCGAGCGCCACTCGGTGTCGACGTGCACGCCGAACAGATCGAACGGGCCTTTGCGCCACGGCGACAAGCCCATCAGCGCGGTGCGCATCTGCGCCCGAGTAGCGCCGTCGCAATCAGTGTCCAGTTTCAAACCGTTCAACAAGTCGATTTCACTTGGCTGGATCTGCGGCAAGGCATCCAGCGCGCTTTGCCAGCGCTCCAGGTCGCCATGGCCCTTTTCCATTTTCTTGTCGAGTTGCTGCTGCAGGGTGTTGGCCCATTCGGCCAGCGGCGTGCCAGCCAGGCGGCGAGCGAGGGGAGACAGATCAATCATGGCAAGGCAATCAACGAGGCAAAGTTAAGACACTGGAACCACGGCACGACTTTCGAGAACCCGGCGGCCAACAGGCGTTCGCGGTGTTCTTCGAGGCTGTCGGGCTTCATGACGTTTTCGATGGCGCTACGCTTCTGGGCGATTTCCAGTTCGCTGTAGCCGTTGGCGCGCTTGAAGGCGACGTGCAGGTCGGTGAGCAGCGCGTGCTCCTGCTCGTCTTCAAAACGCAGTTTCTCCGAGAGAATCAGGGCTCCACCGGGCAACAGCGATTGATGGATGCGCGACAGCAACGCGGTACGCTGATCCGGAGCGATAAATTGCAGGGTGAAGTTCAAAGCCACCACCGAGGCAGGTTTGAATTCGAGGGCGAGGATGTCGCCTTCGATTACTTCCACCGGCAGCAACTCCTGGAACATCGAGTCCTGGCCGTTCAGATATTCGCGGCATCGCTCGACCATCGCCGCGGAGTTATCCACAGCGATAACGCGACAACCCTCGGTGCGCACATGCCGACGCAGCGCCTGGGTCACCGCGCCCAGGGACGAACCGAGGTCGTAGAGCACGCTATTGGGCTGGGCGAATTGCGCGGCGAGCACACCGAGGTTTTCGACGATGGTCGGGTAACCCGGCACCGAGCGCTTGATCATGTCCGGGAACACCCGCACCACGTCCTCGTTGAACGCGAAGTCAGGCACCTGGGCCAAAGGCTGGGCGAAAAGGCGATCGGATTCTTTGCTCACGGCGGTTCCGGCGGTGGATGTGGAAAAGGCCGGCATTTTAGCCAAGTTGGCGCGGGGATGCGCGGGTTGTCTGATAAACCGAAGGGGCTGGCCTCAGAATCTTTCCGTCTGTGATATTGCTATCGCGAGCAGGCTGGCTCCCACAGGTTGATCACCGTCCCCTGTGGGAGCGAGCCTGCTCGCGATGGGGTCAACGCGGTTTCTGCTCGAACGCCGATGCGGTGATGCCCCATTGCCCCAGCCAATAGCTGAGGATGATCACGTACGCCGCGGCCTCGAATGGCATGACAAACCGACTGATGCCAATCACGCTGTCGGAAAACACAAACGCCACGGCCCCGGCTGCGGCCAGCAGCGCCGAGCGCTTGGGCACATCGGTGCCGAGACGGGCCAGCGCACGCCAGAGCATGGCGCTGATGGCCAGGCCGTAAACGATCACCGGAATCAGCAATGGCCCCAGCCCGTGGGAGATCAGGATTCCCAGCAACACCACGCCGACGCCAAGGGCCAGGATCAGCGGCAAAAGCGCCAGCCGCCTGCAGTCACTCAAATACGCTTTCAAATACGCCAAATGGGCGATCAAAAACGCCCCGAGGCCAAACACAAACAAATCCCCCGGCCAGGCCAGCAACACGTCGCCGAGCAGGGAGAAAATCAAGCCAAGGCTGATCCAGCGCCGATACTCGCTGGGCGGTGCGTCGTGCAACCAGCCGAGCAGGGCCAGGACAGGCAGCGGCTTGACCAGCAGGCACAGCAGGGCTGCGTGCACGCTGAGGCCGTAGAGAAAAGTCACTGCGCCCATCAGCGCCAGAATCAGCCAGCCCACGGTCAGTTGACCGAAATGGCGCAGTCGAAGGCATCCACCGGCAGCACTTCCGGTGCCCAGGGTTGTTGCGAGGTCAGGCGTAAACGTCCCGTGCCCGTGGCGAAGGCCTGGAATCGCCAGGTCGAAACACCGGCAGCGCCAACGACGCCGGCATCTTCCGGGTTGCTATAGACCTCTGGGCTGAGCGCGCGCAATACGCCACCGGCCGAATCCTGGATCGACCAGCGATAGCCCGTGGTTGGATTGCTCGGCAGGGTCAGGATCAGGTTTTGCCCGCTGGTGAGTTTTACCGGGCATTCGCTTTGTTTTTCCACGGTCACGTTGTGCGCAGGTTGCGTGGCGCAAGCGGCCAGCAAGGCGAGTGCGAGGGGGAGAAACAGGCGGGTGGGGGACATAGGGTAAGTGGCTCCGGTGTTCACGACGAACGGCGAGCATAACCGAGATGAGACAAATTGTGACCAGAGCCCTCTTGATGAAAATGCTAATGCATCGGGCTCTGGTACCAAGGATAAAAGCGAAGCTGAACAAATATTTATTCGCTGACGTCGATATAACCATTAATTACGCCAATGCTGAACAGCAATGTAAAAGTTATTCGATAATTTTTAGTGGAGTGATTTAGCTGAGCGTTGAATGTTCCGCTTTGGGCGTATGTGATGTTGTTCCCATCCAGGAAATAAACCTGACCGAGTTCCTTTTGATGCTCGAACGGTCGATCGCCGGGCGGTGTGGAGGGGTCGATGCCCAAATTAAAAAACACCCAATTTTGACCGCTACGGTTAATGCCTTCAATCATTAACCACTCGCCACTGCGCCAAATGTGAACGTCTTCGCTTCTAAAATAATCGTCCCCGTTACTACGTGTTGCATTGCAGTAGCCGGTAACCATTGTTTTTGCACAAGTTTCCTGATTTTCCATGATCCGATTTCCTCGTATTGATTGGCATTGTTGAACATCCGAACTGATCAGGAAATTAGGCAATAACGTCGAGCTCACCTTCAATCGCGGAACTTTGGCCACCAAACATTAACGTAAACGTTAATTTGTAATGTTTGGTAGTAGTGTTTAGGTCTGCATTAAAGCTGCCGGAGTAGGCATGCATTAAGGACGAGTCAGATTTGTATATAACCTCCTTCAGCAGTTTTCCTCGCTCAAATTGCTGTTCGCCGGTGGGGGTTTGGGAGTCGATCAGCACATCGATGCTTCTGTAATTTGGGCTGTGGGAATCTATAAAGCCACTGATTACTATGTTGTTAGCTTCATTGCTTATAAAAATTTCGGTCGCGTTAAATATTTCTTCGCCATTTTGCATGGCTCGAAAATACCCACTGGCTTTAGTCCTGGTTTCGTTAGTCGCCATGTTGTGATCGTCCTTTGATGATTGTCAGATAGTCGAAGGAATATGTTAAGCGCTGAGAAGTCGGCTGGGTACTGTCATATCTGTCAGTTTTTTATAACAAGTCGCGATAATTAATTATGGTTCGCAGGTGAACGGTCAGAGTTTAATTCTGGCCACGTCAGTGTGCGACTGGGCAATATCTTCGTCAAAGGCGCAAACCCTCTGACGAAATTGTCGGTGAGCTTTTGGCAAATAGATATCAAAAGCACGATCTTTTGGCGGTGTTCTTTTCACTAGCTTTGAAAATAGCAAGTATTTCTCAGGAGCCGACGCTGGTATACAACTCTTCGGATATGAACTCGTCGCAATCTTGAATGGGGGCATTCAAATAGTTGTTCTGACAGCACTGGCGGAATTTTATCTCTACGTTAAAGTGGCTGTCGACAAGACTTCTTCGTTGCTGGATGTAACCGCCCGGTCGTCAGTGGCCCAGCATTCACAACGACTGGCGAGCAAAACTGAAGAAGACAAATTTGACCAGAGTCACCTAGTACAAAATGCTGGCGCATGGGGCTCTGGTGCGAGGGGTCAAATCGAAGTGGGTCAGGGATTATTCAGTGACGTCGACGTCACCTTGAATTTCGCCATAGCTAGGGAAAGACAAATTAAAAGTAATTTGATACTTTTTTGTGGCGTTGTTGAGGCGGGCCTCGAACGTTCCGCTCTGCGCATATACATCTTTCCCGTCCGGGGCGGCGTAGCGAACACGGCGCAGGTACTCCCCTCCAGGCAGAAACACTTGTTCGCCACTCTGGGTAAAGCGGTTAATGGTCAAGAAAATACCACTCCAACCTGGAAAACCCAAATTTTTAGTCCCTTGAATCTCCAGCCATGTTGCATCGGGGTGCACGTCAACTCTGTCACTTTGAAATATCATATCTTCGCCTCTTTTGGCGTTGATATAGCCATTGGCTTTTTTTGAAGCAGGATTGTCATTTATCATCATCTTCTTTCCTTGTCATCGTAAATTTCCGAACTTTGAAGATAACAAGGGAGTTGTCTTGCTGGTACTGTCATTTTTTGACAGTTGATTACAATGTATGGCTATAAGGAAAGAGCTTGAGCAAATAAAATGGCCAGACGGTCGTCTGGCCATTCGATTGTTGGTTTATCCGCTTAGAACAACACCTTCGCCACATCCGCAAACCGCTTGGCAAAGTGCACGGTGATGCCTTCCTTCAGATACTCCGGCAATTCCTCGAAGTTGCCGCGGTTCGCCTCCGGCAGTATCAGCTCGAAAATCTTCTGCCGCCGCGCCGCAATTACCTTCTCACGCACCCCGCCAATCGGCAGAACATGCCCGGTCAGCGTCAGTTCGCCGGTCATGGCCACGCCTTTTTTCGGTGGCTGGTTGCGGGCCAGGGACAGCAGGGCGCTGGCCATGGTCACACCGGCGCTCGGGCCGTCTTTCGGCGTAGCACCTTCCGGAACGTGGAGGTGGACGAACGCTTCGTCGAAGAATTTCGTGTCACCGCCAAACGACTTCAGATTGGAGCTAACGTAGCTGTAGGCAATTTCCGCCGATTCCTTCATTACTTCACCCAATTGGCCGGTGAGTTTGAAGCCGCGATTGAGCGTGTGAATGCGCGTCGCTTCGATCGGCAAGGTGGCGCCACCCATGCTGGTCCAGGCGAGGCCAGTGATCACGCCGGTACCGCAAAGCACTTGCTCGTTACGGAACACCGGTTTACCCAGCGACGACTCGAGGTCCTTAGGGCCAATCTTGATCGTTGCTTGCGGATCTTCGAGCAGCTTCACCACGGCTTTGCGCACCAGTTTGCCGAGGTTTTTCTCCAGCTGGCGGACTCCGGCTTCACGGGCATAACCGTCGATCAGCGCCTTGAGGGCGTTGTCGCTGATGCTCAGGCTGGCTTTCGACACCCCGGCCTTCTCCAGCTGTTTGGGCCACAGGTGACGCTTGGCGATGGCGACTTTTTCCTCGGTGATGTAGCCCGACAGGCGAATCACTTCCATCCGGTCCAGCAAGGGGCCGGGAATCGAATCCAGGGTGTTGGCGGTGCAGACGAACAGGACTTTCGACAGGTCCATGCGCAGGTCGAGGTAGTGGTCGAGGAATTCGACGTTCTGCTCCGGATCCAGGGTTTCCAACAGCGCCGAGGCCGGGTCACCCTGATAGCTTTGGCCCATCTTGTCGATTTCGTCGAGCATGATCACCGGGTTCATCACTTCGACGTCTTTGAGCGCCTGCACCAGTTTGCCCGGCTGTGCGCCGATGTACGTACGGCGATGGCCCTTGATTTCGGCCTCGTCACGCATGCCGCCAACGCTGAAGCGGTAGAACGGTCGGCCAAGGGATTCGGCGATGGATTTGCCGACGCTGGTCTTGCCCACGCCCGGCGGACCCACCAGCAGCACGATGGAACCGCTGATCTCGCCTTTGTAGGCACCGACCGCGAGGAATTCGAGGATGCGGTCCTTGATGTCGTCGAGGCCGGCATGGTGGTTGTCCAGTACCTTGCGGGCGTGCTTGAGGTCGAGTTTGTCCTCACCGTATACACCCCATGGCACCGAGGTCGCCCAGTCGATGTAATTGCGGGTGACCGCATATTCCGGCGAGCCGGTTTCGAGGATCGACAGCTTGTTCATTTCTTCTTCGAGGCGCTTCTGCACCTGCGCCGGCAGGACTTTGCCCTCCAGTCGTTGTTCGAACTGTTCGAGGTCAGCGCTGCGGTCGTCCTTGGTCAGCCCCAGCTCCTGCTGGATGACCTTGAGTTGTTCCTTGAGGAAGAACTCGCGCTGATGCTCGCCGATCTTGCGGTTCACTTCCGCGGAGATCTCTTTTTGCAGGCGCGCGACCTCGACTTCCTTGCGCAACATCGGCAGGACTTTTTCCATGCGCTTGAGCATGGGCACGCAGTCGAGCACTTCTTGCAGTTCACTGCCGGTAGCCGAAGTCAGGGCGGCGGCGAAGTCGGTCAGCGGCGATGGATCGTTGGGGCTGAAGCGGTTGAGGTAGTTCTTCAGCTCTTCGCTGTACAGCGGGTTGAGCGGCAGCAGTTCCTTGATCGCATTGATCAGTGCCATGCCGTAGGCCTTGACCTCGTCGGTCGGCTCGGTGGGCTGGTGCGGGTATTCGACTTCCACCAGGTAGGGCGGGCGATGGTGCTTGAGCCAGGTCTTGAGACGCACACGGGTCAGGCCTTGGGCAACGAATTGCAGCTTGCCGTTTTCGCGACTGGCGTGGTGCACCTTGACCAGGGTGCCGTACAGCGGCAGGGCCGAGGTGTCGAAATGGCGCGGGTCTTCCTGGGGGGTGTCCATGTAGAACAGGGCCAGGGAGTGATGATCGGATTTGGCGACCAGGTCGAGGGTTTCCGCCCAGGGTTCTTCATTGACGATGACCGGCAGGACCTGGGCCGGGAAGAAGGGGCGGTTGTGAATCGGAATGATGTAGACCTTGTCCGGCAGGTTCTGGCCGGGCAGGGCCAGGCCCTTGCCGGTGGTGTGGTGTTCGGTGTTTTCCGGGTCGGCGTATTCGCTGGGGTCTTCGGGGAATGCTTGCTGGTCGCTCATGGGGCACCTGCGCAATGGGGTATGGGTCTTAGATGGGGCAGGCCTTGGGTGGTTTCAATGGGGGAAGGGATATTCGGGAGCGTTCAGGATCTGGACAGGTCCTGGCCATCAGCCCGTTGCAGGCATGGCGCGCCGATCAGGTCGGGTAGCGTTCCCACGGCATGGGAGCGCTTATCCGGGATATTAAGGGCGAATCTCGATCATCGTGCCGTCCGGCACCAGGTTCCAGATTTCGCGCATGTCCATGTTGCGCATGGCGATGCAGCCGTCGGTCCAGTCCAGGGTGTGGAACAGGTTTTCGGGGTTCTCTTCGGTGTCCGGGGTGCCGTGGATCATGATCATGCCGCCGGGATCGACACCTTCGCGTCGTGAGCGCGCGGAATCGCTGATGTTCGGATAGGAAATGTGCATCGCCAGGTTGAAGCGGTCGCTGACCTTGCGCCAGTCGATCCAGTAGAAACCTTCGGGCGTGCGTTTGTCGCCTTCCATCAGTTTCGGTCCCTGGGGCCTTTTGCCCAGGGAAATGCGATAGGTCTTGAATGGCTTGCCGTCGTTGATCAATTGCAATTGATGGGCAGACTTGAGAACCAGGACTTTCTCGATGACCTTGCCGTTCAGGGGCTCCATGGCAGTAGCCTGGGACACCGTGACGAACGACAAGAAGAACAGGGCAAGCAACCAGCGCATTGAAACGATTCCCCAGGAGGTGTCGCGACTATATATATATTTATAGGTGTTTTTGCAGGCGCTGCCGAGGGTTCGGCCGAGTTCGGACGATCTGTGCGCGCCTAGCAATGATACCAAGATGACATCAACTGATGACAGGCTGGGCCAGCGGCGGGATCGATTCGGACCGCACGGGGTAGACCTCGGTCCGTCGGTCAGCGAAAAAGCATTCTAAGGTACGGCCCACCGTGCGGAAAGCCAGCTCGTCCCAAGGAATGTCGGCTTCGTCGAATAGTTGCACTTCCAGGCTCTCGGGGCCGGCAGCAAAATCCAGGTCCGCAAGCTCGGCGCGGAAGAAGACATGCACCTGGCTGATGTGCGGCACATCGATCAGGGTATAGATGCTCAGGTTGCGCACCCGCGCGCAGGCTTCCTCGGCGGTCTCGCGAATGGCCGCCTGCTCGATGGTCTCACCGTTTTCCATGAAGCCGGCAGGCAGGGTCCAGTAGCCCCGGCGCGGCTCGATGGCGCGGCGGCACAACAGCACCTGGGCGCCCCAGGTCGCCACGCAACCGGCGACGATGTTGGGGTTCTGGTAATGAATGGTGTGACAGCTGTCGCAGACAAAACGCAGGCGTGAATCGCCTTCGGGAATGCGTTGGGTCACCGGGTTGCCGCACTGACTGCAAAATTTCATGCTGGGGTTCCTGAATGCTGCGCCTATCTTGGCGTGCGGCGGTGGCTGTCGGCAAGTTGTCGTTTCGCGACATGCCACTGTCCGGGGGGTTGGGCGACCGAAGCGATTGGTGCATGATGCAGGGTAAGGCACTGATCGAGAACACTCATGCTGGACGAGCTACTGCATCGGGTAAGTCACCACACACCGCGCACGTTGGAATCCGACCGACGTTTCCCCGAGGCTGCCGTCCTGGTGCCGATTACCCGCAGTGACGAGCCGGAGCTGGTGTTGACCCTGCGCGCCAGCGGGCTGTCGACCCATGGTGGTGAAGTCGCCTTCCCCGGTGGTCGACGCGACCCCGAAGACCCCGACCTGGTTTTTACCGCCCTGCGCGAAGCCGAGGAAGAGATCGGCCTGCCACCGGGCCTGGTCGAAGTGATCGGCCCGCTGAGTCCGTTGATCTCCCTGCACGGCATAAAGGTCACGCCTTATGTCGGGGTGATTCCGGATTTCGTTCAATATCGCGCCAATGATGCGGAGATCGCCGCCGTGTTCAGTGTGCCCCTGGAGTTCTTTCGCAAGGACCCACGTGAGCATACCCATCGTATCGATTACCAGGGGCGCAGTTGGTACGTGCCGAGTTATCGTTATGGTGAATTCAAGATCTGGGGTTTGACGGCGATCATGATCGTCGAGTTGATCAATCTGCTCTATGACGCGAAAATCAGCCTGCACCAACCGCCCAAAAGCTTTATCAATACCTGAAGCCATCATTCGAATGGCCTGAACACGCCGCTGCCTGAGCCTTGAGGACAACAAGATGAAATACCGCCTGGGCGACGCCCGTGTCGAGACCCATCCACAGAGCTGGGTCGCTCCCAATGCCGTGCTGGTGGGCAAGGTCAAGCTGCAAGAGGGCGCCAACGTCTGGTTCAACGCCGTGCTGCGGGGCGACAACGAGCTGATCCTGATCGGCAAGAACAGCAACGTCCAGGACGGCACCGTGATGCATACCGACATGGGCTACCCGCTCACCATCGGTACCGGCGTGACCATCGGCCACAACGCCATGCTGCACGGCTGCACCGTCGGTGACTACAGCCTTATCGGCATTAATGCGGTGATCCTCAATGGTGCGAAAATCGGCAAGAACTGCATCATCGGCGCCAATTCGTTGATCGGCGAAGGCAAGGAGATTCCCGACGGTTCATTGGTCATGGGCTCACCGGGCAAGGTGGTGCGCGAGCTGACCGAGCCGCAGATAAAGATGCTGGAAGCCAGCGCCGCCCACTATGTGCATAACTCGCAACGTTATGCCCGCGACCTGGCTGAGCAGGAAGAATGACCACGACCGAACGACCGGTGCCATCGCCCTGCGTGAACATTTGTGCGCTGGACGACGATGACATCTGCACGGGCTGTCAGCGCACGGTCGAAGAAATCACTCGCTGGAGCCGGATGGACAACGAAGAACGACGCAAGGTGTTGGGGTTGTGCCATGAACGGGCCAGGTCCAGCGGGCTGGTATGGATGATTGGCAAGACACCCGGTAACTGAGGTGAGCCCATTGTAGGAGCGAGCTTGCTCGCGATGGACTCAATACCACCGCGGGGAATCAGATTCCCCGCGTTATCGTTCACGACTATCGCGAGCGAGCTCGCTCCTACGGTACCCTGTGCGCCAAATTGACAGGTGCCCCCATGCTCTTCCTGATCGCCTACATCGGCAGCGTCGTGCTGATCAACTACGCCTTTTCCACCGCCCCGCACCTGGACATCATCTGGTCGGCGTGGGGCGGCCTGGTCTTCGTGCTGCGCGACATGGTGCAAACCCGCTTCGGTCACGGCGCGATTGCGGCGATGCTGGCGGCGCTGGTGCTGTCCTACATCACCTCCGATCCCTCCATCGCCCTGGCCAGTGCCACGGCGTTTGCCGTGTCGGAGTGCATCGACTGGCTGGTGTTCAGCATCACCCGGCGCCCGTTGCACGACCGCTTGTGGATAAGTTCGGCGCTGAGCATCCCGCTCGACACCTTTATCTTCTTCGGCATGATTGACGCGCTGACCCCTGGTGTCATTCTTACCGCCCTGGGTTCGAAGTTCGCCGGCGTCACCGCCGTCTGGCTGATCATGGCCTGGCGCTTGCGCAAACAGACACTCGTCAGCTGAGCCAAACCCTGCGGTTCATGTAAAATGCCGCGCTTTCTCCCCATGGGAAGCGCGCCAGGCGCCGCATCCCTCGATGATCCGCTTCTTGAGGACTTGAGATGACCCGTATCGGAACTCCATTGTCGCCCACCGCGACCCGCGTGTTGATGTGTGGCTGCGGCGAACTGGGCAAGGAAGTGGTGATCGAGCTGCAACGCCTGGGCGTTGAAGTGATTGCCGTCGATCGCTACGCCAATGCACCGGCCATGCAGGTGGCGCATCGCAGCCACGTGATCAACATGCTTGATGGCGCGGCCCTGCGCGCGGTAATCGAAGCCGAGCAGCCGCACTTCATCGTGCCGGAAATCGAAGCCATCGCTACCGCGACCCTGGTGGAACTGGAGTCAGAAGGCTTCACCGTGATCCCGACCGCACGCGCGGCACAGCTGACCATGAACCGCGAAGGCATCCGTCGCCTGGCCGCCGAAGAGCTGGACCTGCCGACCTCGCCTTACCACTTCGCCGACACCTTCGAGGACTATAGCAAGGCCGTCGAGGATCTCGGTTTCCCGTGCGTGGTCAAGCCGGTCATGAGTTCGTCGGGCAAGGGCCAGAGCTTGCTGCGCAGCGTCGATGACGTGAAGACGGCCTGGGACTACGCCCAGGAAGGCGGCCGTGCCGGCAAAGGCCGGGTGATCATTGAAGGTTTTATCGATTTCGATTATGAAATCACCCTGCTGACCGTACGTCACGTCGGCGGCACCACCTTCTGCGCGCCGGTTGGCCATCGCCAGGAGAAGGGCGACTACCAGGAAAGCTGGCAGCCTCAGGCCATGAGCCCGGTCGCCCTGGCTGAATCCGAGCGCGTGGCCAAAGCCGTGACCGAGGCCTTGGGTGGCCGTGGCCTGTTTGGCGTCGAGCTGTTCATCAAGGGTGATCAGGTGTGGTTCAGCGAAGTGTCGCCGCGTCCGCATGACACCGGTTTGGTGACCCTGATTTCCCAGGACCTGTCGCAATTCGCCCTGCATGCACGGGCGATCCTGGGCTTGCCGATTCCATTGATCCGTCAGTTCGGCCCGTCGGCCTCGGCGGTGATCCTGGTGGAAGGACAGTCGACCCAGACCGCATTCGCCAACCTCGGCGCGGCGTTGAGCGAGCCGGATACGGCGTTGCGCCTGTTCGGCAAGCCTGAAGTGAATGGCCAGCGCCGCATGGGTGTTGCCTTGGCTCGCGACGAGTCGATCGACGCGGCTCGCGCCAAGGCGACCCGTGCATCCCAGGCTGTTGTAGTAGAGCTGTAAACCGCGGCGCGGCAATCGCCAGCAGGCTAGCTCCCACAGGGTTATGGGTAGGTCACAGATTTTGTGTCCACCCAGTTTCCATGTGGGAGCCAGCCTGCTGGCGATGACTGACTATCAGGCAACCTGATTCAAATCGTTATTGCGCGTCTCTTTCAGGCACAGTACGGCGATCAAGCTGAGCACCGCCGCTCCCGACACATACCCGCCGACATAACCCAATCCCCCCATCGCCACCAGTTTCTGCGCGAAGAACGGTGCTGCCGATGCCCCGACGATCCCGCCCAGGTTGTAGGCCGCCGATGCGCCGGTATAACGCACGTGGGTCGGAAACAGTTCTGGCAGCAGCGCACCCATCGGCGCAAAGGTCACGCCCATCAGGAACAGCTCGATGCACAGGAACAGAGCCACGCCCCAGGTCGAACCCTGGGTCAGCAGCGGTTCCATGAGGAAGCCGGACAGGATCGCCAGCACACCCCCGATGATCAGCACCGGCTTGCGTCCGAAGCGGTCGCTGGCCAAGGCCGACAGTGGAGTGGCCGCCGCCATGAACAACACCGCGAAACACAGCAGGCCAAGGAAGGTTTCGCGGCTGTAGCCGAGCGTCGCCACGCCGTAGCTCAGCGAGAACACGGTCGAGATGTAGAACAGCGCATAGCACACCACCATCGAGCCGGCCCCCAGCAACACCGGTACCCAGTATTGGCTGAACAGCTCCACCAGCGGGATCTTCACCCGTTCCTGGCGCGCCATGGCGTTGGCGAATACCGGTGTTTCGTGAAGCTTGAGGCGCACGTACAGGCCAACCATCACCAGCGCGGCGCTGAGCAGGAAGGGAATCCGCCAGCCCCAGGCCCGGAACTGTTCATCGTCCAGCCCCATGGCCAGACCCAGGAACAGGCCGTTGGCCGCGAGAAAGCCGATGGATGGGCCCAGCTGCGGGAACATGCCGAACCAGGCGCGCTTGCCCTTGGGCGCATTCTCCGTGGCGAGCAAGGCGGCACCGCCCCATTCGCCGCCCAGTCCCAGGCCTTGGCCGAAGCGCAGCACGCACAGCAGGATCGGCGCCCAGGCCCCGATGCTGTCGTAGCCCGGGAGGACGCCGATCAGCGTGGTGCACACGCCCATCAGCAGCAAGGACGCGACCAGGGTCGACTTGCGCCCGATGCGGTCGCCAAAGTGCCCGAACAGTGCCGACCCCAATGGTCGTGCGAGGAATGCGATGCCGAAGGTGAGGAAGGCCGAGAGCATCTGGGCCGTGCCGGAAGTCTGTGGAAAGAACACCGGGCCAATCACCAGCGCGGCTGCGGTGGCGTACACATAGAAGTCGTAGAACTCGATGGCCGTGCCGATGAAGCTCGCGGTGGCCACGCGGCTGGCGGAGTTCACTGGTTGTGCGGGGGTGGAGTCGTTATAGGTTGTGCTGGTCGTCATGCGGTTATCCCTGACAGTCATGGGCCCCAGTGGAGCGAATTATTATGGTCGATTACCCAGGGATGTGGGTGGAGGCGCGGTCGCTGTTCCAGGTAGGAACAGGCGTCGGTTTGTAGCGGACGTTTCTGATGCTCAGGCCGGACTTGCGGAGTGCGGGGTAAGCACGGGGCGGCGAGGCTTGGGTAAGCGGGTCGATTATAGGAAGGTGGCTAACGATTCAACAAGGGCAAAAGATTGCAGCCTGCATTGGATTGCATTCCCTGTAGCTGCCGCAGGCTGCGATCTTTTAACGGCCTATTGGACTGCCGCAACTGCCGGCGCAGAACTGGTATGCCAGATCAACACCCGCGTCACCCGATTGTCCTCAGTCTCGAGAATTTCCAGCCGATAACGACCGATTTTCAGACACACAGGGCAGTCCGGGATGGTTTCCAGCGCTTCGGTCACCAGGCCGTTCAGGGTTTTCGGGCCGTCACTGGGCAGGTGCCAGCCGAGGCTCTTGTTCAGCTCGCGGATCGAGGCGGCGCCGTCGATCACCAGGCGGCCATCGGCCTGGGGATGGATATGGGGGTTGTCCAGGCTTTGCTGGCTTTCGAATTCGCCGACGATTTCCTCGAGAATGTCTTCCAGGGTGACGATGCCCAGAACCTCACCATATTCGTCGACCACCATGCCCAGGCGTCGCTGCTGCTTGTGGAAATTCAGCAGTTGCAGTTGCAGGGGAGTGCTTTCCGGGACGAAATAGGGTTCGCGACAGGCCGCTAGCAGCGCTTCCAGGGTCAGGCTGCCGTCGGGAAGCAAATGGCCAATTTGTCGGGTGTTGAGCACCGCTTCGACCTGGTTGATATCACTGTGGAATACCGGCAGGCGCGTGCGCTGGTTGTGGCGCAGTTGCTCGATGATGTCTTCGATCGGGTCGTCGAGGTTGATCCCGTCGACCTCGCTGCGCGGCACCAGAATGTCATTGACCGTGATGTTGTCGAGCGCATGGATGCCCGGCAGCGGGTGCGGGCGGCTGGCGGCCTGTTCGTGATGGCCGTGATGGTCGTGTCGCTCCAGTGTTGGCTCGTCTTCGCTCTGTTGCACGACCTTGGCCTTGCGGGCGAACGGGCGCATCAGCAACTGGCTGATGGCATAGAGCAGCCAGGCCGCCGGGTAGATGAGCTTCAGTGGTACCGCGAGCAAGTTGTTGCCCAGGGCCAGGATTGCGTCCGGATGGCGGGCGGCGAGGGCGCGGGGCAGGTAGTCGGCGAGGATCAACAGCAGTGCGCCCGCGCCGAGGCAGGCCAGCCACGGGCCATTTTCGGCCCAGGTGAAAATCGCCAGCAAGGTACAGATGACCATCACCAGGGCGCGGCACAGGGTATTGCAGAAAATCAGGCTGACGAGAGGGAAGCTCAATTGGGCCAGCGGTTTGTCGCTGGCGCGCGAGGCTGTGCGCTGGGCCAGCAAATGCTGCTGCGCTGCTTCTATGGCAGTGAACAGCCCCGACCATAAGATCAGCAAGGCCACTACTGCAAGCATCGGCCCTATGGGCAAGTCGTCCATTATTGCCGCCCGTCAGATGTGCAGAATGTATTCGCGAACCAGCTTGCTGCCGAAATACGCCAGCATCAGCAGGCAGAAACCGGCCAGGGTCCAGCGGATGGCCTTGTGACCGCGCCAGCCCAGGCGGTTACGCCCCCACAGCAGCACGCTGAAGACGATCCAGGCCAGGCAGGCCAGCAAGGTCTTGTGCACCAGATGCTGGGCGAACAGGTTTTCGACGAACAGCCAGCCGGAGATCAGCGACAGCGACAGCAGCGTCCAGCCGGCCCAGAGGAAACCGAACAGCAGGCTTTCCATGGTTTGCAGCGGCGGGAAATTCTTGATCAGTCCGGACGGGTGCTTGTGCTTGAGCTGGTGATCCTGGACCAGCAGCAGCAACGACTGGAACACGGCAATGGTGAACATGCCGTAGGCAAGGATCGACAACAGGATGTGGGCGAGGATGCCTGGGGCTTCGTCGATGATCTGCACGGTACCGGCGGGGGCGAACTGCGCCAGCAGCACGGTCAAGGCGCCCAGCGGGAACAGCAGCACCAGCAGGTTCTCCACCGGTATTCGTGAGCAGGCCAGCAACGTCAGGGCGATGACCGCGGCGGCAATCAGGCTGGCGGCGCTGAAAAAGTCCAGGCCCAGGCCAATCGGGGTCAGCAGGTGAGTCACCAGGCTGGCACTGTGGGCCAGCACCGCCAGCACGCCGAGCGTAACCAGCAGGCGCTTGTTGGCCTTGGCGCCGGTGGCCAGGCGAGTGCCTTGATAGAAAGTCGCAGCGGCATACAAGCAGGCGGCGGCGAGGGTGGTTAGCAAACTGGGTGACAAGGGGAGCATAAGTCCTGTTAGGCAAGCCCGAAAGGCGCTGAGTTTGGCATAGAACCCACGCGACACGAAAGTGCGAGGTGTCCGCCAGACGCAGTCTTCGCTATAATCCGCGACCTGCCCACGCCGCAGGCTCGCCGAGCACACGTTTAGTCCGGTCTGGGCCGCCATTATCCCGGTCTACACAGGGCCTGAAAGGATCGCGCAATGTTTGAAAACTTAACCGACCGTCTCTCGCAGACGCTGCGCCATGTCACCGGCAAGGCCAAGCTGACCGAAGACAACATCAAAGACACCCTGCGCGAAGTGCGCATGGCGTTGCTCGAAGCCGACGTCGCCCTGCCGGTGGTGAAAGACTTCGTCAATTCGGTCAAGGAACGCGCTGTCGGCACCGAGGTGTCGCGCAGCCTGACGCCGGGCCAGGCCTTCGTGAAGATCGTCCAGGCCGAACTCGAAAGCCTGATGGGCGCGGCCAACGAAGACCTGAACCTGAGCGCCGTGCCGCCAGCGGTCATCCTCATGGCCGGTCTGCAGGGTGCGGGTAAAACCACCACCGCCGGCAAACTGGCGCGCTTCCTTAAAGAGCGCAAGAAAAAGTCGGTCATGGTCGTGTCCGCGGACGTTTACCGTCCAGCGGCGATCAAGCAGCTGGAAATGCTCGCCGGTGAAGTGGGCGTGACCTTCTTCCCGTCCGACCTGAGCCAGAAGCCGGTCGAGATCGCCCAAGCTGCTATTAAAGAAGCAAAACTCAAATTCATCGACGTGGTCATCGTCGATACCGCCGGTCGCCTGCACATCGATGAAGAGATGATGGGCGAGATCAAGGCGCTTCACGCCGCGATCAACCCGGTCGAGACCCTGTTCGTGGTCGACGCCATGACCGGCCAGGACGCCGCCAACACGGCCAAGGCCTTTGGCGACGCGCTGCCACTGACCGGTGTGATCCTGACCAAGGTCGACGGCGATGCCCGTGGCGGTGCCGCCCTGTCGGTGCGAGCCATTACCGGCAAGCCGATCAAGTTCATCGGTATGGGCGAGAAGAGCGAAGCGCTCGACCCGTTCCACCCTGAGCGTATCGCCTCGCGAATCCTCGGCATGGGCGACGTGCTCAGTCTGATCGAGCAGGCGGAAGCGACCCTCGACAAGGACAAGGCCGACAAGCTGGCCAAGAAGCTGAAGAAGGGCAAGGGCTTCGACCTCGAAGACTTCCGTGACCAGTTGCAACAGATGAAGAACATGGGCGGCCTCGGCGGCCTCATGGACAAGCTGCCGAACATGGGCGGTGTGAACCTGGCGCAGATGGGCAATGCCCAGGGCGCGGCAGAGAAACAATTCAAGCAGATGGAAGCCATCATCAACTCCATGACGCCGGCCGAGCGCCGCGACCCTGAGATGATCAGTGGTTCGCGCAAACGTCGTATCGCCATGGGCTCCGGCACCCAGGTGCAGGACATCGGTCGCTTGATCAAGCAGCACAAGCAGATGCAGAAGATGATGAAGAAATTCTCCGCCAAAGGCGGAATGGCCAAGATGATGCGCGGCATGGGCGGTATGTTGCCCGGCGGCGGCATGCCGAAAATGTAAAGAATCCGCGCCGGTCATCGCACCGGCGCAGACCCGCAAGGAAGCGGGATCTACAGCAAACCCGCACTTGGCGGGAGCTGACCGGCCGTTTTCAACGACGGCTCTATAGCAAATCTGGATGGCGTCCGATAGGCCGCCAGAAAAAGTCATTTGCAAAAGTCCGGATATTCCTTAGAATATGCGGCCTTTCGGGCACCTATGCCCGCTGTGCCTTTAGATTTGCAGCACCGACTACAGGAACGATGTTCACATGCTAACAATCCGTCTTGCCCTTGGCGGCTCCAAAAAGCGCCCGTTTTACCACCTGACCGTAACCGACAGCCGTAACCCGCGCGACGGTTCGCACAAGGAACAGGTTGGTTTCTTCAACCCTGTTGCTCGTGGCCAGGAAGTTCGTCTGTCCGTGAACCAAGAGCGCGTAGCCTACTGGCTGAGCGTTGGTGCACAACCTTCTGAGCGTGTTGCTCAGTTGTTGAAGGAATCTGCCAAGGCTGCGGCCTGAGCAATATGAACGCGACGCCAGCTGTTGCTGATGATTTGATCGTTATCGGCAAGATTTATTCGGTTCACGGCGTTCGCGGCGAAGTGAAGGTGTATTCCTTTACTGATCCGATCAAGAACCTGCTGGATTACAAAACCTGGACGCTCAAGCGTGACGGCAATGTAAAGCAGGTAGAGCTGGTCAGCGGACGCGGGAACGACAAGTTCCTGGTCGCAAAGCTCAAGGGTCTCGATGATCGTGAAGAAGCTCGTCTTCTGGCCGGTTATGAGATCTGCGTGCCGCGCAACCTGTTCCCTGAACTGACCGACGGCGAGTACTACTGGTACCAGCTGGAAGGTCTCAAGGTCATCGACACCCTCGGACAATTGTTCGGGAAGATCGATCACCTGCTGGAGACCGGCTCGAACGATGTAATGGTGGTCAAGCCTTGCGCTGGCAGCCTGGATGATCGCGAACGCCTGTTGCCCTATACGGAGCAATGTGTGTTGGCCGTCGACCTGGCCGCAGGCGAGATGAAGGTGGATTGGGATGCGGACTTCTAAGCGTGGCTAACTTGCGCGTAGAAGTGATCAGTTTGTTTCCCGAGATGTTCTCCGCCATCAGCGAGTACGGCATCACCAGTCGGGCGGTGAAACAGGGGCTGTTGCAGCTCACCTGTTGGAATCCGCGGGACTACACGACGGATCGACATCACACTGTGGACGATCGCCCATTTGGCGGTGGTCCGGGCATGGTGATGAAGATCAAGCCCCTGGAAGATGCTCTGGTTCAGGCCAAGGCAGTCGCCGGGGAGGGCGCGAAGGTGATTTACCTGTCGCCCCAAGGCCGTCAACTGACTCAGTCGGCGGTACGCGAGTTGGCGAATCTGGATGCATTGATCCTGATTGCCGGCCGCTATGAAGGCATTGACGAGCGTTTTATTGATGCTCATGTCGATGAAGAGTGGTCGATTGGCGACTATGTACTGTCTGGCGGCGAGCTGCCGGCGATGGTCCTGATCGATGCGGTTACACGACTGCTGCCTGGAGCTTTAGGGCATGCGGACTCCGCCGAGGAAGATTCCTTTACGGATGGTTTGCTGGATTGCCCGCACTACACCCGACCGGAGGTGTATGCGGATCAGCGTGTTCCCGACGTATTGCTAAGTGGCAATCACGCGCACATCCGGCGTTGGCGTTTACAGCAGTCCCTTGGTCGGACCTATGAACGACGCGCCGATCTTCTGGAAAGCCGCTCGCTTTCTGGAGAAGAGAAGAAGCTGCTCGAGGAATACATCCGCGAGCGGGACGATAGTTAACAACGTATCGATGGTAGATCCGACGATTTACCTTAGGAGCACAGCATGACTAACAAAATCATCCTTGCACTCGAAGCAGAGCAGATGACCAAAGAGATCCCTACCTTTGCCCCGGGCGACACCATTGTCGTTCAGGTGAAAGTGAAGGAAGGCGACCGTTCGCGTCTGCAAGCGTTCGAAGGCGTTGTAATCGCCAAGCGTAACCGCGGCGTAAACAGTGCATTCACCGTGCGTAAGATCTCCAACGGTGTTGGCGTAGAGCGTACTTTCCAGACCTACTCCCCGCAAATCGACAGCATGGCTGTCAAGCGTCGCGGTGACGTACGTAAAGCCAAGCTGTACTACCTGCGTGACCTGTCGGGTAAAGCAGCTCGCATCAAGGAAAAACTGGCTTAAGTCCAGCTTCCGATGCAGAAAAAAGCAGCCTACGGGCTGCTTTTTTGTTGCCTGCGATTTCTCCGGTTCACGGCCCGACAAGCAACCGAGTCGCCGCCGTCGCGAGCAGGCTCACTCCTGTAGGAGCGAGCTTGCTCGCGATTCGATTCAAGCAGCGCCGCTGACCTCCGGCTGAATCAACGCCAACAACGTCCACCCCGCCGAGGGCTTGAGCGCACTGTCCGGCGTCACCACATGCACCCAGCCACTGTCATCACGAGCAAACAGCAGCGTCGCACGCTCGCCATGCAACGCCTGATAATCCTCCCAGCCAAAGCCCTCGGTCAGGTTCGTGCTGTACAACTCAGCCCCCTGATGCAGCTGATTGGCCAGCTTGATATAGGTTAACTCCTCATCGCCCAGCAAACGCCCGCGATGCTCATGGCTGGCGCGATGCTTGTCGGTGCGTCGGCTCTCCTGGCCGCTGGCCAGGCCGAACAAGCGTTGATGACCAAAGTCATGGCGAAAGCGCATGGACGCCAGCGTATTCAGTTCGCCGGAGGGCGACAGCGTCAACAAATGCCCCAACCCGACCAGGTCCAGGTGCGCATCAGCATGCTGCGATGCCGGATTGCCGAAGTAGGTCGGCAAACCTTCCATGCGCGCCGCCCGAATGTTTTCCCAGCTCGAATCTGTCAGCAGCACGCGACTGCCCAGTTGCTGCAAGGCCTTGCCCAGGGTTCGCGCCGGAGCGTTGGCGCCGACGATGAGGAAGCCGCTGGGCGCCGGTTCGGCGACTTTCAGCAAGCGCGCCAGTGGCCGCGCCGTGGCGCTTTGCAGCACCACGGTGCCGATGATCACGGCAAAGGTCAGGGGCACCAGCAGCAAGGCACCCTGATGGCCGGCCTCATGCAGGCGAATCGCGAAAATCGCCGACACCGCTGCCGCGACGATTCCGCGAGGGGCAATCCACGACAGCAACGCCCGTTCGCGCCAGCTCAAATTCGAGCCAAAGGTGGAGAGCATCACGTTAAGAGGGCGGGCGATGAGCTGGATGATCAGCAGCAGGATCAGCACCAGCGGCCCGAGGCCGATCATGGCGTTCAGGTCAAGGCGCGCCGCCAGCAAGATGAACAGACCCGAAATGAGCAGCACGCTGAGGTTTTCCTTGAAGTGCAGGATGTGCCGCACATCCACGCCCTTCATGTTGGCCAGCCACATGCCCATCAAGGTCACGGCCAGCAGGCCGGATTCGTGCATCACGGCGTTGGCGGCGATGAAAATCCCCAGCACCGAGGCCAGCGCGGCCAGGTTGTGCAAGTACTCCGGCAGCCACTGACGTCGGATAATCATGCCGAGCACCCAGCCACCGGCTACGCCGAACACGCTGCCACACAGAATCACCCCGCCGAAGGTCAGCAGGCTATGGCTCAGGCCTTCACCCGCCGCGCTGGCGATGATGAAGCTGTAGACCACCACGGCGAGCAGGGCGCCAATCGGGTCGATGACAATGCCTTCCCAGCGCAGGATGTTGGCAATCGAGGCTTTCGGCCGCACCACGCGCAACATCGGCACGATCACCGTGGGGCCGGTGACCAGCGTCAGGCTGCCGAAGAGAATCGCGAGCAGCCAGTCAAAATCCAGCAGGTAGTGGGTCGCGACCGCGATGACTATCCAGGTCGAGAGCGCGCCGAGGGTGACCAGTCGATGCACCACGCTGCCGATCTCGCGCCATTCCGACAGATGCAGGGTCAGGCTGCCTTCAAACAGGATCAGCGCCACCGCCAGCGAGACCAGCGGCATCAGCAGCGGGCCGAACATCACCTGCGGGTCGAGCCATCCCAGGATCGGCCCGACCAGAATCCCGGTCAGCAGCAGGAAAAGGATCGCCGGCAATTTCAAGCGCCACGCCAGCCACTGACAACCCAACGCCGCGGCTCCGATACCGCCAATCGCCAACAGAATCTGCTGTTCGTTCATTGAAGCTCCTGTTCCTTGAAGTAGCCGGCTATGAAAGACTAGCGGCCAATTATTCCTTTCACTTTTTTTCCGCACGCCGTCTCAAGACCGCGTGTCCAGAGCGATCATGCCTGCTATCGATCATCCACTGATAGACCAATTCCTCGACGCGCTGTGGCTCGAGAAAGGTCTTTCCGACAACACCCGCGATGCCTATCGCAGCGACCTGGCCCTGTTCAACGGCTGGCTGCAGGAGAAGGGCCTGGAATTGGTCAATGCCGGACGCGAGTTGATCCTCGATCACCTGGCCTGGCGTCTGGAGCAGAACTACAAACCGCGCTCCACGGCACGATTTCTTTCGGGTGTGCGTGGCTTTTATCGCTACCTGCTGCGGGAAAAGCTGATTGCCGTCGATCCGACCTTGCGCATCGACATGCCGCAGTTAGGTAGGCCTTTACCTAAGTCCCTGTCGGAAGCTGACGTTGAAGCCCTGCTCAAGGCGCCGGATTTGAGCGAAGCCATCGGCCAACGCGACCGCGCCATGCTCGAAGTGCTTTATGCCTGCGGCTTGCGCGTGACGGAGCTGATCAGCCTGACGCTGGAGCAGGTCAACCTGCGCCAGGGCGTGCTGCGGGTGATGGGCAAGGGCAGCAAGGAGCGGCTGGTGCCGATGGGCGAGGAGGCGATCGTCTGGGTCGAACGCTATCTGCGCGATGGTCGTGGCGAGTTGCTGGGCGGGCGCCCCAGTGATGTGTTGTTCCCCAGCCAGCGTGGCGAGCAGATGACCCGCCAGACGTTCTGGCACCGGATCAAGCACCAGGCCAAGGTCGCCGGGATCGGCAAGTCGCTGTCTCCGCACACCTTGCGCCACGCGTTCGCCACGCACCTGCTCAACCACGGCGCGGATTTGCGAGTGGTGCAGATGCTGCTCGGTCATAGCGACTTGTCGACTACCCAGATCTATACCCACGTCGCCCGCGCACGCTTGCAGGATCTGCACGCCAAACACCACCCCCGCGGCTGACGCTGGCTGCGATCTGCTTTATGTGTAAGCGGGCTTGCTCGCGAAAGCGGTGTGTCATTCGACTGGATGGCGGCTGATACACCGCCTTCGCGAGCAAGCCCGCTCCCACAAGGGGATTTGGTGGGTGCAATGTCTTGCGACAGGCGCATTCGGCCACACGAACCTTATGTGGTAGGCTTTGCCAGTTTGCACGATGGGCGTTTGTGACCCGGTGTTTCGGCCCGGGCGTTCCGAGCGTCCCATTTGTCCGCCTTCAGGAGTTCTCATGCGTCTGACCCAGATTTTCGCCGCCGCTGCCATTGCGTTGGTCAGTACCTTTGCCGTCGCCGATGACGCGGCCGATAAAGCCATTCGTAAAAGCCTGGAAAACCTCCAGCTCGAAGTACCGGTAGAAAGCATTTCCGCCAGCCCTCTGCCAGGCCTGTACGAAGTCAAGCTGCAAGGCAGCCGCGTGCTCTACGCCAGCGCCGACGGCCAGTACGTGGTCCAGGGCTACATGTTCCAGCTCAAGGACGGCAAACCGGTCAACCTGACCGAGAAAACCGAGCGCCTGGGCGTTTCCAAGCTGGTCAACGCCATCCCTGTCGCGGAAACCGTGGTGTACCCGGCCATCGGCGAAACCAAGTCGCACATCACCGTCTTCACCGACACCACCTGCCCGTACTGTCACAAACTGCACGCCGAAGTGCCTGAGCTGAACAAGCGCGGCATCGAAGTGCGTTACGTGGCGTTCCCGCGCCAGGGTCTGGGTTCGCCGGGTGACGAGCAACTGCAGGCGGTCTGGTGCTCGAAAGACAAGAAAGCGGCCATGGACAAGATGGTCGACGGCAAGGAAATCAAGGCCGCCAAGTGCGATAACCCGGTATCCAAGCAGTTCGCCCTCGGGCAGTCGATTGGCGTGAACGGCACGCCGGCCATCGTTTTGGCCGACGGTCAGGTCATTCCGGGCTACCAGCCGGCGCCACAAGTCGCCAAACTGGCGCTCAGTGCCAAGTAATTCGTATCGTCACGGTCAGCCGTGCACGAGCGTGGCCCGGTGGCAGTTCCAGCCGGGCCATCAATAGAGAGCCGCGAGCATGCGGCTGTTTTCACGGCCGGCCTCGAGTCGGCCGTTTTATGGGGAGTTCACAGTGAAACCGGTCAAAGTAGGCATCTGTGGGTTAGGGACCGTCGGTGGCGGTACCTTCAACGTACTTCAGCGCAACGCCGAGGAAATTGCTCGTCGTGCCGGGCGTGGAATCGAAGTGGCACAAATTGCCATGCGCACGCCAAAGCCTCAGTTCCAAACGACCGGTATTGCGATTACCACCGATGTCTTCGAAGTGGCCACGAACCCTGAGATCGACATCGTCATAGAGCTGATGGGCGGCTACACCGTTGCCCGCGAGCTGGTACTCAAGGCCATCGAGAATGGCAAGCATGTGGTCACCGCGAACAAGGCGCTTATCGCCGTTCACGGTAATGAAATTTTCGCCAAGGCACGCGAGAAGGGCGTGATCGTCGCGTTCGAAGCGGCCGTGGCCGGTGGCATTCCAGTGATCAAGGCGATCCGTGAAGGCCTGTCCGCCAACCGCATCAACTGGGTGGCTGGCATCATCAATGGTACCGGTAACTTCATTCTCACCGAGATGCGCGAGAAAGGCCGGACCTTCGAAGACGTATTGGCCGAAGCGCAAGCCCTGGGCTACGCCGAAGCCGACCCGACCTTTGACGTTGAAGGCATTGATGCGGCGCACAAGCTGACGATCCTGGCGTCCATTGCATTCGGCATTCCGCTGCAATTCGACAAGGCCTACACCGAAGGCATCACCAAGCTGACCACCGCCGACGTGAACTACGCTGAAGCGCTGGGTTACCGCATCAAGCACCTGGGCGTGGCGCGCAGCACCGCGGCGGGTATCGAACTGCGCGTGCACCCGACGCTGATCCCGGCCGATCGCCTGATCGCCAACGTCAATGGCGTGATGAACGCGGTGATGGTCAACGGCGACGCCGCCGGGTCGACCTTGTTCTACGGTGCCGGTGCCGGTATGGAGCCGACCGCTTCGTCGGTGATCGCCGACCTGGTGGACGTGGTTCGCGCCATGACCTCGGACCCGGAAAACCGTGTACCCCACCTGGCCTTCCAGCCGGATTCGCTGTCGGCGCACCCGATCCTGCCGATCGATGCCTGCGAAAGCGCGTACTACCTGCGGATCCAGGCCAAGGACCATCCGGGCGTTCTGGCCCAGGTGGCCAGCATCCTGTCCGAGCGTGGTATCAACATCGAGTCGATCATGCAGAAGGAAGCCGAGGAGCACGATGGCCTGGTACCGATGATCCTGCTGACCCACCGTGTGGTGGAGCAGCGCATCAACGATGCCATTGCTGCTCTCGAAGCCCTGGCGGGCGTGGTCGGTCCGGTCGTACGGATCCGCGTCGAGCACCTGAACTAAGCCGTTATCGTTTACCGGGCCAGCGAGCTGGCCCGGCATTGCGAACACTGTCCATTGGAGTCAGTCATGCGTTACATCAGTACCCGCGGCCAGGCACCGGCCCTGAATTTCGAAGACGTCCTGCTGGCAGGCCTTGCCACCGACGGCGGTCTGTACGTCCCGGAAAACCTGCCACGTTTCACCCAGGAAGAAATCGCTTCCTGGGCCGGCCTGCCGTATCACGAACTGGCCTTCCGGGTGATGCGCCCGTTCGTGACCGGCAGCATTCCGGATGCCGATTTCAAAAAAATACTTGAAGAAACCTACGGCGTTTTTTCCCACAACGCCGTGGCACCGCTGCGCCAGTTGAACGGCAATGAGTGGGTGTTGGAGCTGTTCCACGGCCCGACCCTGGCGTTCAAGGACTTCGCCCTGCAACTGCTCGGTCGCCTGCTCGACTACGTGCTGGAAAAGCGCGGCGAGCGCGTGGTGATCGTCGGCGCCACTTCCGGCGATACGGGCTCGGCTGCGATCGAAGGCTGCAAGCACTGCGAAAACGTCGACATCTTCATCCTGCACCCGCACAACCGTGTCTCGGAAGTGCAGCGTCGGCAGATGACCACCATTTTCGGCGAGAACATCCACAACATCGCCATCGAAGGCAACTTCGATGACTGCCAGGAAATGGTCAAGGCGAGCTTCGCCGACCAGGGCTTCCTCAAGGGCACTCGCCTGGTGGCAGTGAACTCGATCAACTGGGCGCGGATCATGGCCCAGATCGTTTACTACTTCCACGCAGCCCTGCAGCTGGGCGGTCCGGCGCGCTCGGTGGCGTTCTCGGTGCCAACCGGTAACTTCGGCGACATCTTCGCCGGTTACCTGGCGCGCAACATGGGCCTGCCGATCAACCAGTTGATCGTCGCCACCAACCGCAATGACATCCTGCACCGCTTCATGAGCGGCAACCAGTACGTCAAGGAAACCCTGCACGCCACGCTGTCGCCGTCGATGGACATCATGGTGTCCTCGAACTTCGAACGCCTGCTGTTCGACCTGCACGGTCGCAACGGCGCGGCCATTGCCGGGCTGATGGACAGCTTCAAGCAGGGCGGCGGTTTCAGCGTCGAGCAGGAGCGCTGGACTGAAGCGCGCAAACTGTTCGACTCGTTGGCCGTGGACGATGCGCAAACCTGCGAAACCATCGCCGAAGTCTTTGAGCAGACCGGTGAGGTGCTGGACCCGCACACCGCGATCGGCGTCAAGGCCGCACGGGAATGCCGTCGCAGCCTGGATATCCCGATGGTAATCCTGGGCACGGCCCATCCGGTCAAGTTCCCGGATGCCGTAGAGAAAGCCGGTGTAGGAAAAGCGCTTGAGCTCCCTGCACATCTTTCCGATTTGTTTGGAAGAGACGAGCGATGCACCGTATTGCCGAATGACCTCAAGGCCGTGCAGGCCTTTGTCAGTCAACATGGCAATCGCGGTAAGCCTTTGTAACAGGCAAACCTTGTCACATAAGAAAGCCCGTCTCCTGACGGGCTTTCCTGTTTGTGCATGCCACACTTGCGAGCAGGAGTCGCCCATGGAAACGGGCAAACTGATCACCAGGGATGTGGCAATGCCGGCTTACAGGAAATCAAGGCCAGCAACAGGCTGGCTGCTTTTGCTCAGTGTGCTGGGCGTTGTACTGGGAACCATGGCCCAATGGGTAATGGCCGCGCCTGATCCTGTTTCGGCGAAGGCGGTCGCCGGTGTGCGGATTGCTCTGGATGCCAAGGAGCTGAAATGGATTGCCAAGCACCCACCAGTCAAGGTGGCGTCGTTGGAGTACCCGCGGTACCTGTTCAGGAATGATCGTGGCCAATGGAGCGGGCTGAACAAGGATATGCTTGATCGCATCAGCGCCATGACAGGGTTGCGTTTTGTCCATGTCGAGTCGTTCTCCATCGAGCATATGCTTGAACGCCTGGAGCGGGGCGAAGCGGACATGAGCACCATACTGGCAATGAATGACGAGCGAAAGGAATTCCTGGATTTCAGCCATTCCTTTGGCGGCTCGGGCTGGGTGTTTGTCGGGCGAGCAGGGGCGCCTCAGGTCGAGTCTCTGCAGCAGTTGGCCAAACGTGTGTTGGTACTGCCGACGCGACATGCCATGGAGGCGGTGATCCGTCGTGACTACCCAGCCATCGAGTTGCGTTCGGTCAAGACCTACGCTGAAGCCCGCGCGCTGGTGGAAAGCGGTGAGGCCCATGCCACCCTCGACAGCGAAACAGGCGCACAACTTTTTCCCGCCGGCCAGCTTCAGGTCGGGCAAGTGGTGGAAGGCCAGTGGGACCCGGATTACCTGACGGTGCGCAAAGGTCAGCCGCAGCTGTTGAGCATCCTGAACAAAGCCCTTGAGGCTTTTCCTCCCGCCGAACTACGCGCCCTGCGCTCGAAGTGGATCAATGGCGATACTCCGGCCCCGAACGCCTGGCAACGATTTGCCCCCTGGGGTGGCTGGGGCCTGTTGGTCGCCAGCCTGTTCGTTTTGCTGTCGCTGCTCTGGAGCCGCCGCCTGGCGGTGCTGGTCCGGCAACGACAGAAGGCCGAACAGGACCTGGGCGATCAACTGGCCTTCCAGCACGCCTTGATCGACGCCATGCCCGATCCGCTGTTCGTCCGTGATCTCCGGGGGCGTTTGATCCTGTGCAACAAGCGTTATGAGGAGAGCCTGTCGACCCGTTTCGAGCGGATACAGGGGCGGCAATTGATCGAGCTCGACCTGCTGCCCAAGGAGACCGCCGAACTGTTGCATGAGGAGTTCATGGCCCAGCTGGGCACACGAAAGCCGCTCTTCTGCGAGCGGCAATTGATGTTCAAGACAGGCCCCCGGGCTATCTACCAGTGGACGGTGCCGTTCTACGGTGCCGACGGCCAGCTGCGAGGCTTGCTCGGCGGCTGGAGGCAAGCGGCGAACCGGACAGTCTTGACGTTGTTGTTTTTTCCCTGTCATCTTCACCGTGCATGCTCTATCGACCAGAGGCGCAGGTTCACCTGCACTCGGTCTTCAGAACTTTCTACCCGGGCCAGCGGTCATTTACTGTACACACGCCCCCAGGCACTTTGTTTTCGGACTATTGAGTGGTGATCGGATGGAAAGTATCAGTCTCTTGCTCGGTGAGGCTCTGAGCCCGTACCAGGTGACGTTGACCCCGTCGGGCATTCATGGCGAATGCCGGGTGACATTGAAGAACGCAATCGGCGCCGTGGTGGTCGATCGCGCGTTCAATCAGGCGCAGTTGAGCGATAAGCGTCAGCTCACGGATGTGGTCGACGGCTTGCACCGCGACGTGCTGATTGCTGAAGGACGCCTGGAGCCCTGTGTTATAGCGGCGTTGCGCAATGCGGCACAGGACAAGCTGCTGGCCAGCCGAAATTGAATTGTCGGATGTGGGAACCTTCCTGCATCCCCATCAGTCAGACCTAGTAACAGCAAGATCAAGCATTGTGCTCCGGTGCTTGCCGCTTGCCGTTACGGGTCCTTGAAAAGACCACGTTTAACCCCGAGTCGTCTCCCCACTTCTCGGGGTTTCTTTTTGTCCGGGATTTGTCAGTAGCCGTCCTGATGCTCGAAAAATTCCTTGGCCGCTTGCAGGTAGTCGCTGCGACTTTGCGGGTCGAGCCACCCAGCGTACGCCTCGCTCAAGTGATCCCGGGGTAGTGCACGCAGCAGTTGGTTGATCTCGACAATCGCCTGGTGGCCCTGGGGCGTATTGGTGCAGCCTATGTAGCCGGACAGGTATTTGCCGGTGCCATGAATCGGGTAGAACTGCAGTTCATCTTCAGCGATCCCTTGTTGCTGCGCCTGATAGCGAATTTCCGGACGATAGCCCAACAGCAATTGCAGGCGTCCCAGGCGTTGCATCTGCAACAGGCTGCCCAGGGCGTCGTTGCCGTAGTGCGACGTCAGCACCTTGCCCGGCGCCTGCTTGAGCAAGCCGTCGAGGTACTCGCCATAGTTGCGTTCGGCAACAATGCCCAGCGTCACCTCGCCGGTGGCCAACAGGGCCGCCAGGTCCACCTCTCCATCCTTGAGGAAAGGCGACAGTACTTCCCGATCGTTACGCCGCACAGCCAGGCCATTGCTCATGGCGCGAAAGACCGGCAGTGAAAAGGCGATCCAGCTTTCGCGCTCCTTGCTCCAGTTCAGTGCCGCATCGCAGGTGAGGGCCGGTTCGTGAAGCATCTGCAAGCCACGGGCACGATTGACCTTCAGCACACTGTGCTGGTACTGCGGCATGCCGGCGATCAGTTGATGGAGCAATTGATCGATGACACCCCGGCCTTTTTCCGGACCGTCGAAAATGAACAGCGGCGGCAGATCGCGTTTCAGCCAGACCAGGGATTCCTTGGCCTGCGCCGACACCGGGGCGGCCAGGCTGATGATCAGGAGCAGACTCGCCAACGCGCCCAATCGCCGCCCGTCCAGCAACAGGCAGAGCTTGATGAGTCGCGCAAACAGACGCTTGAGCTCAGATGGCTCCGTCTTTGCGCAGCTGTGTGATCTGCGACGCGTCATAGCCAAGTTCCTGGAGTACCTGGGCATTGTGCTCGCCCAGTTGCGGCCCGACCCATTCACAATCACCGGGTGTCTCTGAAAGTTTCGGCACGATCCCCGGCATCTTGAAGTCCTTGCCATCGGGCAGCTTGGCCTGCAGGAACATTTCCCGGGCGAGGTACTGAGGATCGCTGAACATGTCTTCGGCGCTGAAGATCCGGCTGGCCGGTACGTCGGCCTGATTCAGTTGCTCGATGACGCTGTCCAGGGGCAACGAATTGACCCAGCGATCGATGACCCCGTAGATTTCGTCGCGACGGCTGTCGCGGCCGTCGTTACTGGCCAGGACCGGGTCGTTGGCCAGGTCTTCGCGGCCCAAGACCCGCATGAAACGCTTGAAGATCGCATCGCCATTGGCGCCGATCTGCACATGCTTGCCATCGGCACTGGTGTGGATCGAGGAGGGTGTGATGCCCGGCATGATGTTGCCGGTGCGTTCGCGGATGAAACCGAACACGTCGAACTCCGGCACCATGCTTTCCATCATGGCGAAGATCGCCTCGTAGAGCGCCACGTCCACCACTTGCCCCGCACCGCCATTGACCTCGCGGTGACGCAGGGCCATCAGGGCACCGATCACGCCCCACAGCGCGGCAATCGAGTCACCGATGGAAATCCCGGTGCGCACCGGCGGCCGGTCGTCGAACCCGGTGATGTAGCGCAGGCCGCCCATGGATTCACCGACCGCGCCAAACCCGGGCTGATCCTTCATCGGGCCGGTCTGCCCGAAGCCTGAGAGGCGCACCATGACCAGCTTGGGATTCAGTGCGTGCAGGACTTCCCAGCCCAGGCCGAGCTTTTCCAGCACGCCGGGACGGAAGTTCTCGATCAGGATGTCCGCTTCACTGAGCAGTTTCTTCAGGATCGCCAGGCCGTCCGGGTGCTTGAGGTTCAGCGTCAGTGACTTTTTATTGCGTGCCTGAACGAACCACCACAGCGAGGTGCCCTCGTACAACTTGCGCCATTTGCGCAATGGATCGCCGCCGTCCGGCGATTCGACCTTGACCACATCGGCACCGAATTCAGCGCAGATGCGCGAGGCAAACGGGCCGGCGATCAAGGTACCCAGTTCGATGACTTTCAGGCCTGAGAGCGGTTTGGCAGAGGACGGCATGCGGGTTCCTGTAGGACAAAGGTTGAGCGAGTACAGAGTTTTAACATAGCCGACTGTCAGGCGCCCAAGGGAGATCTGCTTCTATTCGTTGATTGGTGGCTGCATCGGTTAGACTTGCCGCCTTTCCCCGTATCAAGAAGCCCGTTCATGGCCCAGCCGTCCACGACCTACAAGTTTGAACTGAACCTCACCGACCTCGATCGCAGCGTCTACGAGTCCGTCAAGCAGACCATCGCCCGCCACCCTTCGGAAACCGAAGAGCGCATGACCGTGCGCCTGTTGGCCTACGCCCTCTGGTACAACGAACAGCTGTCATTTGGCCGTGGCCTGTCGGACGTGGATGAACCGGCCCTGTGGGAAAAGAGCCTGGATGACCGTGTCCTGCACTGGATCGAAGTCGGCCAGCCGGACGCCGATCGCCTGACCTGGTGCTCGCGCCGCACCGAACGCACCAGCCTGCTGGCCTATGGCAGCCTGCGCGTCTGGGAAGGCAAGGTGATCCCGGCGATCAAGAACCTGAAAAACGTCAACATCGCGGCTGTCCCCCAGGAAGTCCTGGAAACCCTGGCCAAGGACATGCCCCGCGTCATCAAGTGGGACGTGATGATCAGCGAAGGGACGATCTTCGTCACCGACGACCGTGGCCAGCATGAAGTCCAGTTGCAGTGGTTGCAGGGCGAACGCGGCTGATCAGTCGCTGCCTCACCGGTTTTATCCTACGAATTGAAGAGAAGCCCCTGTCACCCCATGCGCATCGAACCTCGCCTGCTGCCCGACACCCTGCCATTTCTCGGTGACATTCCACCGCTGCTGACCCGCCTGTACGCAGCGCGGGGCGTGTTATCCGAAGCCGAACTGGACAAAAGCCTGGCGCGGCTGATTCCGTTCCAGCAGCTCAAGGGTATCGAGGCGGCGGTGGAATTGCTGGTGACCGCGCTCGAACAGCGTCAGCGGATCCTGATCGTGGGCGACTTCGATGCCGACGGCGCCACAGCCAGTACCGTGGGCACACTGGGCTTGCGCTTGTTGGGGGCGGCGCACGTCGACTATCTGGTGCCCAACCGGTTTGACTACGGCTACGGCCTGACCCCGGAAATCGTCGCGGTGGCGCTGGAGCGTCAGCCTCAGTTGCTGATTACCGTGGACAACGGCATTTCCAGTGTCGAAGGCGTGGCCGCGGCGAAAAAGGCGGGGCTCAAGGTGCTGGTCACCGACCACCATTTGCCCGGCGATGAACTGCCGCTGGCCGATGCCATCGTCAATCCGAACCAGCCAGGTTGTACGTTCCCGAGCAAGGCGCTGGCGGGTGTCGGGGTGATCTTCTATGTGTTGATGGCCTTGCGTGCGCGGTTGCGTGAACTCGGCTGGTACGCCAGCAAGCCGCAGCCGAACATCGGCGAACTGCTCGATCTGGTGGCGCTGGGCAGCGTGGCCGACGTGGTGCCGCTGGATGCCAATAACCGGATCCTGGTGCATCAGGGCCTCGAACGGATTCGCGCCGGCCGTGCCCGGCCGGGGATCAAGGCGATTCTCGAAGTGGCCAAGCGTGATCATGCGCGCATCACCTCCACCGACCTGGGGTTTATCGTCGGCCCGCGCCTCAACGCTGCCGGGCGGCTGGATGACATGAGCCTGGGCATCGAATGCCTGCTGACCGACGACGCGACGCTGGCCCGTGAGATGGCGGCGCAGCTGGACGGGATGAACCAGGACCGTAAATCCATCGAGCAGGGCATGCAGCGTGAAGCGCTGGCCCAGCTCAAGGATTTGCCGGTGGAATCGATGCCATTTGGCCTGTGCCTGTTCGATCCCGAATGGCACCAGGGTGTCATCGGCATCCTCGCGTCGCGCATGAAAGAGCGTTATTTCCGCCCGACCATCGCCTTTGCCGATGCCGGCGACGGGTTGCTCAAGGGGTCGGGGCGTTCGGTCCAGGGCTTTCATATTCGCGACGCCCTGAGCGTGGTGGCGGCGCAGCATCCGAACCTGATCACCAAGTACGGTGGCCATGCCATGGCCGCTGGCCTGACGCTGCCTGAGGCGAATTTTCCGTTGTTCGCCGAAGCCTTCGATGGCGAGGTTCGTCGTCAATTGCGCGACGAAGACCTGACCGGGCGCCTGTTGTCGGACGGCACCCTGGCGGTCGAGGAGTTTCACCTGGAACTGGCCCGTGCCTTGCGCCATGCCGGCCCTTGGGGACAACACTTCCCGGAGCCGCTGTTTCATGGGGTGTTTCAATTGGTCGAGCAGCGTGTTGTTGGCGAACGGCACCTCAAGGTGGTGCTCAGGAGCGAGTGCGGCTCGGTCAAGCTCGACGGCATTGCCTTCGGGATCGACCGTGAGGTCTGGCCGAATCCGACCATCAAGTGGGTGGAAGTGGCTTACAAACTCGACGTTAACGAGTTCCGCGGCAATGAGACTGTTCAGCTGATGATTGCCCACATCGAACCGCGTTGACCCAATCCTGTAGGAGCGAGCTCGCTCGCGATGGACGTCAGGAAACCGCGGGGTATCAGGCCCCCAGCGTTATCGTTCACGACCATCGCGAGCATGCTCGCTCCTACAGGGGGCGATATCCCCCGATGTCGACTAGGCTCTAAGCACTGCTTGATTATCCTTGTGACGTCTTGTCAATTTTTTGCCCGCGGGGGCGGGTGCTGCATCCTTTTCCTGTCACTCGTCGACTATTCAAACAGAACCCTGGAGCCTGACCACTGATTTGAGAGGTGCCCCATGAGTCTGCTGCTTGAACCCTACACCCTTCGTCAATTGACCCTGCTCAACCGCATCGCGGTATCGCCGATGTGCCAGTATTCGAGTGTCGACGGCCTGGCCAATGACTGGCACCTGGTCCACCTCGGCAGCCGCGCGGTCGGCGGCGCAGGTCTGGTATTTACCGAAGCCACGGCGGTCACGGCCGACGGACGTATCACCGACCAGGATCTTGGCCTGTGGAACGATGAACAGATCGAACCCCTGCAACGTATCACCCGGTTCATTGCCGCTCAGGGCGCCGTCGCCGGCATCCAGCTGGCCCATGCCGGACGCAAGGCCAGTACCTATCGACCTTGGCTCGGCAAGCATGGCAGCGTAAAAATCGACGAGGGCGGCTGGCAGCCGGTCGGCCCGTCACCGATCGCCTTCGACCCGCAGCACACACAACCCAAACAGCTCGACGAAGGCGAGATCGCTGAGGTCATCCAGGCCTTTATCGACTCGGCGAAACGAGCGTTGACCGCCGGTTTCAAGGTGGTCGAAGTGCACGCGGCCCATGGCTATCTGCTGCACCAGTTTCTGTCGCCCCTGAGTAATCAGCGGCGTGACCAGTACGGTGGTTCTTTCGAAAATCGAATTCGACTGGTGTTGCAAGTAACCGAAGCGGTACGGGCGGTCTGGCCGGAGGAATTGCCGCTGTTTGTGCGGGTGTCGGCCACCGACTGGGTGGAGGATGGCTGGAACCCGGATGAAACCGTCGAGCTGGCACGGCGCCTGAAAGACCTTGGCGTGGACCTGATCGATGTGTCGTCAGGCGGCACGGCGGTCAACGCGGAAATCCCCACGGGCCCGGGCTATCAGACCCGTTTCGCCGAACGTGTGCGCAAGGAGTCGGGCATCTCCACCGGTACTGTAGGCATGATCACCGAGCCCGCACAGGCCGAGCATATTCTGCGCACCTGTCAGGCCGACATCATCTTCCTAGCTCGCGAGCTGTTGCGTGATCCCTATTGGGCGCTGCATGCCGACGATGACCTGGGTGGGCGCAAGGCCATATGGCCGGCGCAGTATCACCGTGCAACCCATCGCGAGCAGCCCATTCATGAGTCGGATTTGCGTGATTGATTGAGGTTTTCTAACGTCAAAAGATCGCAGCCTGCGGCAGCTCCAACGCGCCTGTGGGCGCTGCCGCAGGCTGCGATCTTTTGATTTAGGTGTACTTGCGCTTGTCCGCCGCCGGCGGGAAGTACTGGTACAACCAGGTCTCACTCAGCGTCCGGTCATTGGTGCGGATGAACAGGCGCAGCTCCACGGGCTCGACACTGTCGTTGGTCGGGTACCAGTCAAAGGTGATGCGGTAGCCCTTGATGTCATCGAGCACCAGCACGTTGAAGTCCTTTACCTGGCCGTTTGAGCAAGTCACCACCGGCTCTATCCCGGCGCCCTCAGGCAAGCGATCCAGACCACCACCGGTAAAGTCCACCGCAAAGCGACGGGCCCAGACTTGCGGATAATGCTCGCCCGGTGCCCAGCCTTCGGTGAAACCGCCCATGCCCGAACGGGTTGCGTTGACCCGCGCCAGCGGCGTGCCGACGGGTGGCAGGGCGCTCCAGTAGAGTCGGTAGCCGTAGTTCAGCGAGTCGCCGGCCGCGACTGGTTTTTTCGGGGTCCAGAAGGCAACGATGTTATCGAGGGTCTCGCCGGTGGTAGGAATTTCCAGCAGGTCGATAGAACCTTCGCCCCACGCGGTCGTTGGTTCGACCCACAGGCTCGGGCGTCGGCTGTACCAGTCGACGGTGTCCTGATAGCTGGCGAACTCGTGATCGGTCTGCACCAGGCCGAAACCTTTCGGGTCCTTGTCGGTGAAGGCGTTGAATTGCAGGGTGGCCGGGTTGTTCAACGGGCGGCAGATCCACTCACCGTTGCCACGCCACATCGCCAGGCGATCGGAGTCGTGGATCTGCGGGTGAATGGTGTCGCACATGCGCCGCTCGTGGGTGCCGCAGCTGAACATGCTGGTCATCGGCGCGATGCCCAGTTGTTCGATGGCGGTGCGCGCATTGACATGGGCGTCGACCTCCATCACCACGCGCTCGGCCTGGCAATCAATGTCAAAACGGTAGGCGCCGGTGGCGCTCGGCGAATCGAGCAAGGCATAGACCACGAAGCGCGTGCTGTCCTTGCCTGGTGTCTCGAACCAGAACTTGGTGAAGTCGGGGAATTCTTCGCGCTTCTTCGCATAGGTGTCGATCGCCAGGCCGCGGGCTGACAAGCCGTACTGGCCGCTGGCGTCTACCGCGCGGAAGTAGCTGGCGCCGAGGAAAGACACCACGTCGTGTTTGTCCAGTTCCGGCGCCTTGAACAGCTTGAAGCCGGAAAAGCCCAGGTCGCCCTTGAGCTGCTGGGTATCGACCGAGGTGTTTTCATAGTTGAACAACGAAGGGCGGAAATGGACTTCGCGGGCCATGTGAGTGTTCGGATCGACGCTGTACATGCGCACCGGCTGGCGAAAACCCATGCCGACGTGGAAAAACTGCACATCCAGCTGGCCATTCAGGTCATTCCACAACGAATGCTTGCCGTCATAACGAATGGCGTTGAAATTCTGCGGGGTCATGGTCGCCAGGGTGGGCGGCAGCACCTGCTTGGTGTCCTGGTAGCGATCGCTGGCCAGTTTCTTGGCCTGGACCTTCAGCGCTTCGAAGTCGAACGCCTGAGCCTCGCCATCCGCTGTGCCATTGCTTGCCCAGGCACGGGCAGCGAGCAGGCCGGTGGCCGACAAACCGGTGTAGGCCGCAATGGCCATGGAGGCTTTGAGCAAATTCCTGCGATGCATAAGTACAACCTGTCGTGAACGATCCCGCGCCGTTCCTGGCACTGTTGGATCAAGAATATCGGTTCGGACATGCCTTCGGCCAAACGCAACTGCCTTTCAACAGATAACGAATAGCTTAAACCGTTCGGTTGTGCAGAAAAAATGATTGATGGCGTGACGATGGCGCGGCAATGAAACAAGAGATGTCGGTTAACGTTTCCGACAGCAGATTCTGATTTAGAGGGCATATCTGCTTTTTTTGACTAATTACTCTAAAAACCGCTTTTCAGCGCCCGGATAATTCCTATTCTATGGGCATGACCGGCTTCTGCCCTTCGGGCCGGTGGCTTCAGCGGGCACAGGCTGGCTGCTGAAAAGGGGTAGGGCGATGCGGTTTCTGAAGTTTTCTTTGACGTAGAGAAGGACATCGTCCATGTCGAAAGTACAAGGCATCACCGAAATCCTGGGAATCTTTCCGTGTCTGGCCATCGGCCGACGAAGGCGGCGGCTCAATAGCGAGGAGATGAAGTTGGTGGAGCGCTATCGGGAGTTGTCGGAAAGTGACCGCATTGCAATGCGCTATCTGGTGGATGCGATGCGCAGTGTTTCGCGGTTTTGATGAAATGGAACCTTCAGTCGCGGCAACTCTGCCGCGGCTGGATGTTCTCCCCTTACCAATCCTCGGAGCGTTCGGAGCGCTGATGCAGCACTCGCAACACCTGTATCTGACCATTGGCGAATCGATACGGGGCAATGAAGGGATAGCGGCCAAACACCAGCTCTCGTACATCAGGCATGACAGAAGGCCTGCCTGAGCCGGGAAAATGCTCCAACTGCCGAAAAGACTGCAGCATGGTTGCAATGATTTCGATGGCAGTAGTCGCGCCTACGACCTCTCGGTAATGTTCATGGATGGCATCCAGGTCGCTTTCGGCTTTCTCAGTCAGTACTACGCTCGGCACGTTTTGCCCACTTAGCCTTCACGGCGTCCAGATCGGTCAGTTTTCCGGCATCGGCATCGACTATGCCGTCGCTGATGGCTTGCAGATGCCAGGACTCGGCTTCCACGTATCGAACCAGTGCACGCTTGAGGTGGTATTGACGGTCGCGGTCAGTGGCCGCTGCTAGCTGATCCAGCTGTTGGGCCAGAAGTTCTTCGACACGAAAAGACAAAACGGGCGAGGCCATGGTGGCTCTCCTAAAGATGTATACGCTGTAAACTACGTAAACACCCTAGGCTCTGTTGCGTCTATCGTCAACCGGTACCGCGTGCGTGGTTGAGGAAACTCTAGCCGGGTAAACATCCGCGGGTCGCGAGGAACTGTTTCGAAATGCTTGCCTGTTGAAGGCCCGGTGCCTACTGGCACCGGGGCAATTTTTGTTAGCGACTAACCTTCCAGGCATCCCCGGCGGGCGCCTTACCGTGGTCATACGGCTTGGCGATCCACATGTAGAGCAACCCCAGGCCGATGACGATGGCGGTGCTCAGGACCATGGCGTAGTTGATGTACCACGCGGCGTCCGGGGTACGTGGCCAGGCCATGTTGATGATGGCGCCGACGCCATAGACCAGCGCGCCGATGTTCACCGCCCAGCCCCAGGCGCCGAGGGTGAATTTGCCGCTGGGTTTCCAGCCTTTTAGGCGGGCGTACAGCGCCGCGAGCACGATCATCTGGAAGGCCAGGTAGATGCCGATGGCGGCGAAGCTGACGATGGTGGCGACCGCATCCTGCAGGAAGAAGCCGAGGATGATGATCAGCGCCGGCAGGACGCCGGACACGAACAGCGCGGCAACCGGCACCTGGGTCGTCGGAGAAATCTTTTTCAGCAGTCGGCTGCCGATGACCATTTCGTCTCGAGCGTAGGAATACAGCAGGCGACTCGCCGCCGCTTGCAGGCTGATGACGCAGGAAATGAAGGAAATCATCACCACGCCCATCACCATTTTCGAGCCGACCGGGCCGAAAGCGTTGCTGAGGATGGTACCGACCGGGTCCTTGTCAGTGCCATCGATGACCGCTTGCATGTCCGGCACGGCGAGGATCAGTGCCAGGCAAGCGAACATCGCGGCAACGCCGCCGATGTAGATCGTCATGCGCATGGCCACCGGGATCTGCTTGCTCGGGTTCGGGGTTTCTTCGGCTACGTCGCCGCAGGCCTCGAAGCCGTAGTACAGGAACATCCCGGCCAGCGATGCAGTGAGAAAGGCCGGCAGGTAGGAGCCGTTGACGCTGATGTCGAAGGTGTTGAACAGCACGCTGATCGACTGATGACGCTCGAAGACCAGCAGGTAGACTCCGACGATCACCGCGCCGACCAGCTCGCAGAGGAAGCCGAACATGGCAATGCGCGCCAGCACCTTGGTACCGCTGAGGTTGACCAGGGTAGCGAACAGCGTCAGTACCAGGGCAATGACGATGTTGGTGTTGTTGCTCGGTTCAAAACCGAGCATGGCAGCCAGGTACGGGCCGGCGCCGACGGCAACGGCGGCAATGGTCACGCACAGGGCGATGGAGTAGATCCAGCCGACCATCCACGCCCAGCGCTTGCCCACCAGGCGACGCGCCCACGGATACACGCCACCGGAAATCGGGAACTGCGAAACCACTTCACCGAAGATCAGGCACACCAGCAACTGGCCGCAACCGACCAGCAGGTAGGCCCAGAACATCGGTGGCCCACCGGCGGCGAGGCACAGGCCGAAGAGGGTATAAACCCCTACGACCGGTGACAGATAGGTGAAGCCCAAGGCGAAGTTTTCCCACAGGCTCATGCTGCGATTGAAGTTGGACGTGTAGCCCAGTTTCCGCAGCTGCTCGGCGTCGCTGTCGGCGATGGCGGAAGAGAGATCGGGTGATGCACTCATGTGTGTTTCTCCGGAAAATCGGCAGATTTCGGATGTCCGATACCGTGGGCGGGGCTTGGGGGCGCCGCCCGGATCGGTGGTTATTGTTTTGATTTTTTGGGGTGGAGCCTGTTGGTGCCTAATGCCGGTTTCTGCCTTGAAACCGAGGTGACACCATCGCTGTAGGAGCGAGCTCGCTCGCGAAGAACCTGAGGGCACCGCGGCGCATCAGGTAATACGCGTCATCGTTGACCTCCATCGCGAGCAAGCTCGCTCCTACAGGCGATGCGTTTGTTAGTGCTTGAACATCACATGCCGCACAACGGTGTAGTCCTCCAGCCCATACATCGACATGTCCTTGCCGTACCCGGACAGCTTCTGCCCGCCATGAGGCATCTCGCTGACCAGCATGAAGTGCGTGTTGA
>NZ_BAAIAK010000019.1:0-52691 GCF_054600775.1 Pseudomonas sp. MHK4
GGCGCGGTTGCAGGGTGATTTCGTAGCGGGCTTCGTCGCGGGAGCTGGACAGGCGCTGGAAGCTGTTGACCACCCCATACAGGCTGCGCAACGGCTTGTACTCGGGCGCTGGCAGGCCGGGGTAAGGGGGCTTTGGCGGCAAGGGATACAGACTGAAACGAGCGTCCTTGTTGAGTATTTGTTCGGCGCTGAGGTCCTGTTCGACGCAGGTGAATTCGATGCGGTAGGTGAAGGGCTGGCTCAGGTGTTCCTGGCCTTCGAAGGCCAGGACGTCGAAGGCGGCGTCGAGCCGGTGGATGGTGAATGTGTGGCGGCTGTGGTTGAAGAAGATGCGCGGTTGGGTGCTCATGGTCAGGCCTCCTCGACGATGCCCGGCATCGCTTCCAGTGTGTCGATGAACTGCAGCGTGATGCCTTCATCGTCGCTGTAACCCAAGGTCACCCCTCGGGTTCGTTGACGGCTCGCCTGGCGTTGCAGCAGTTGCTGGCTGAGCACCGGCAGGATCTGTTGATTGAGCAGGCTGTCGATGTTGCGCGCGCCGGTATCGGGCAGCAGGCAGGCGGCAACCAGGGCCTGGTTGAGAGCACTGTCGATCTGGCAGGTCAGGCCGTAGTGGCGTTGCAGGCGCGTGGCGACGCGGGCGAGTTTTTGCGCGACGATGCGCTGCAGGGCGTCGACTTGCAGCGGGCGGTAGATCAGGGTCTGGAAGCGCGCGAGCAAGGCCGGCTGGAAGTGTTCGCGCAACAGTGGGCGCAATAGCTCCTGCAGGGTGCTGTCCGTTGCGTCGGGGTGGTGATGCAGGCAGGTTTGCAGCTCGTCGCTGCCCAGGTTCGAGGTCATGAGAATGACGGTGTTGCGAAAATCGATTTCGCGCCCCTCGCCATCGCGCATGAAGCCGCGATCGAAGACCTGGTAGAACAGATTGAGGACGTCGCGGTGGGCCTTTTCCACTTCGTCGAGCAACACGACGCTGTAGGGACGCCGGCGTACCGCTTCGGTGAGCACGCCACCCTGGCCGTAACCAACGTAGCCCGGTGGCGAGCCTTTGAGTTGGCTGACGGTATGGGCTTCCTGGTACTCGGAGAGGTTGAGGGTGATCAGCGACTGCCCGCCACCGAACAGGCAGTCGGCCAGTGCCAGGGCGGTTTCCGTCTTGCCGACGCCGCTGGTGCCGACCAGCAGGAACACACCCAACGGCGCCTGCTCCTCGGTCAGGCCGGTCTTGGCCGCGCGCAGGCGCTGGGCCAGTGCTCCGAGGGCATGATCCTGGCCGACGACACGTTCACTCAGCTGCTGCTCCAGTGCCAACAGGCTGGCCTGTTCGTCCTTGAGCAGGCTGCCCAGCGGCACGCCGGTCCAGTCGGCGATCACTTCAGCCACACTGCGCGGGTTGACGTCCAGAGAGAGCAATGGCTGGGCGCCCTGGACTTCGGCAAGCTGCTGTTGCAGTCGATTACAAAGGGTGATCTGCAGGGGGGCAGCCTGACGCGCATCAAGCAGTTGGTGGGTCAGGTCGAGCTCGTGGCGGTATTGCCGCACCAGCTCACTGTGCTGGCCTTGCAGGTCGACAAGTTGCGCATCGATCGAGGCAAGGCGTTCGTCAAGGCTACTGCCACCCAGTTGTGCATCTTCTTCCAGTGCTTCTCGTTCAAGCCCCAGGGCCGCCTGCCCGGCCTTGTTTCTGACCAGTGCCTGGGGTTCGCAGTCGAGCCCCATGCGCACCCGTGCACTGGCGGTGTCGAGCAGGTCGACGGCTTTGTCGGGCAGCTGTCGCCCGGTCAGGTAACGCCGCGAAAGCGTGACCGCCGCCTGGACCGCCGCATCCTGAATGTGCACGCCATGATGGCTGGCGTAACGCGCCTTCAGGCCACGCAGCATGAGACAGGCATCGTGGTCATTTGGCTCGTCGACCTTGACCTGCTGGAAGCGTCGTTCCAGTGCGGCATCGCGCTCGAAGTATTGTTTGTATTCGCTCCAGGTGGTGGCGGCGATCGTGCGCAGCTCGCCACGGGCGAGTGCGGGCTTGAGCAGGTTCGCCGCGTCGGCACCGCCCGCCTGGTTGCCGGCGCCGATCAGGGTATGGGCTTCGTCGATGAACAACAGCACGGGTCTTGCCGACTGCTGCACGGCATCGATGACGTTTTTCAGGCGCTGCTCGAATTCACCCTTGACCCCTGCCCCCGCTTGCAGCAACCCCAGGTCGAGGGTACGCACGCTGACCGGCTTGAGGCTGTCCGGCACATTGCCCTCGGCAATGCGCAGCGCCAGTCCTTCGACCAGTGCGGTCTTGCCAACGCCCGGTTCGCCGACCAGCAGCGGGTTGTTCTTGCGCCGGCGACTGAGGATATCGATGACCTGGCGGATCTCATCGTCACGACCGAACACCGGGTCGATCCGCCCCTCCCTGGCCTTGGCGGTGATGTCCTGGGTGAACCTGTCCAGCACGGCCTGCAAGGCCTCGTGGTGGCCGGAAGCGGATGAAGGCGTCGCCAGCAGATCAGACGACACTTGTGCCTGATCAATGGCAGCCGCTTGCTGCACCTGGGGACGCTCTTCAGAATGTTGATCAAGCAGCGAAAACAAATGCTGCAACTGGGTTTCGCTGACACTGAATAGCGGCCAGGCGGCTTCACAAGCCAGCAGGTCGGGAGACTCCAGCAGTGCGCCGAGCAAGTGGGCCGAGCGCAGGTGGTCGTGGCTGTCCAACGATGCACGCAGCCAGGCGTTGCTGATCAGTTGCTGTAACTTGCCACACAGCTGCGGCTTGCCGTGCACACTGCGCGGCAATGTATCCAGGTGTTCAAGCAGTCCGCGCCAGAGTGCGTCCATATCCCATTCGTAACGACGGGCAATGAGTGTCAGGTCGCCCTCGCCCTGTTCGAATAATTTGAGCAGCCAGTGCTCGATACTGATGTAGCCATGGGCGCGACTTTGGCACAACGTCGCCGCCGCGCTCAGCGCCTGGGCACAGTAGGGATTGAGACGGCGAAGCAAGCGGGAGGCGTTCTGTACCATGGGGGTACGTCCTTGTTGAGTGTAAGACGGGTAATCGAGGAGCTCGATGGGGCTGGTTGAGTGCCCGCGAACGGACACTCAACACGCAACACCGGAACCCGCAGGCATGAATGCCTACAGGCTCAATGTGTTAAGCGGACTGACGTTCATCCCAGGCATCGGTGTGGCTGATGTTGCCCTCTTCGAACTTCCAGGTGACCTTCTCGTAGCGCAACTGGACGTCTTCCAGGTGATTGTGTTTTTCCTTGGTCGGGTCCTTGACGTCGTACATTTTCGTCATGACGCTTACGACTTTTACGTTCTCGAGCAGAACGGTGTAGTAAACGACCTCCTGGCCTGCTTCATTGATGCGATACCACTTGAACTCGGCGCTCTTGAAGGTCTGTCCCTGGGATGCGCCCTTAAGCAGGTAGACGCTGGCGGCATCGATTTCCTTGGTGAACATGAACGGAGTGTGAATCCGTGTGCCTGTCAGCTTGCCGGTGTTGTTGTCGGTGGGGATGGTCAGGCCATGATCCTGGGCCAGCACTTCGATGCTGCCCTCACGCCCTTGAACATCCACCGAACCCTTGATGTCGGCGTCGCCGTCATTTTTCAGCCACAGGTAAACGGGAATTGCCATGTGAAGCTCCTTCTGAACATGAATGCCGCGTTATGCGACAGGGGGTTGCAAATCCGGCCCCGCAGCGGGGAACACGCAAGCCCCCGGCTCCGGCACCAGACGAATATCGACTCGGCGATTGGCGCTGCGCCCGGCATCGGTGTCATTGCTGGCGATGGGCTGGCTGGCACCGAAGCCCTGCACCGCAAAGCAACTGGCGGGGATACCGCCCATGTGCTGCATCCAGTCGTGCACGGCGGCCGCCCGAGCCCGGGACAACTGCAGGTTTTGCTCGGCGCTGCCGGTGGCATCGGTATGGCCGCTGATCACGATCAGCCAGCCAGGCTGGGCCTTGATGTCGACCAGGGCGTCGATCAGGACTTTGGTCGAGCCGGGCTTGAGCCGGGCGCTGCCGGTACTGAACAGCGACAGGCTGTCCAGGCGCACCGGCTTAGGATTGCCCGCAAGCCTTGGGGCCAGCGACGGATGACGGTGACCGGCAATCGTCGACTGCAGCCTGGCGCGCAATCGCTCGCCTCGGTAGAGTCCCAGTCCCAGCGACAGGGGAGCGCCGTGTCGGTAGTAGCTGTCCAGGCGCAGGGCATCCTCGCGCAGCACCGCAAGTGCCTGCTCGCGCAAGATGAATTCAGGCCGATCCGGTTGTCCTGTCACGGGGATGGCGTTGTAACGACGCAAGTCGTCGCTGACCTGACGGACCAACAGGGTGTTCTGCCAGGCCGAACTGGCCAGGGCCGTAGTCCCGGCAATGGCGAACATCCACAACGCGATGCCGCTCGCGCGGCGCAATGGAGCGCGTTGAGTCTGCGACGGCAGCAGCGCCAGCAAGGTGTCGGGAAAAGGCATTGACGTGCCCTGCCCTGGCTGCGCCTGCCTGGTGTCAAGCAGTGCTGCCTTGTTGCGCAGCCATTGCTGCCACAGGTTGCCCGCGATTGACTGCGCGAGCGCCGGTACGAAGGTGATGGCACAGACACTCGGCAGGCCATCGGGATCGCGCACATCACGGGGGGCCAGGTGGGGCATTACCGCGTGATCCAGCCACGCCACGACACTGTCGAGTTTTATGCAGGTGTGCATGCGGGCTGCGCGCGTTGCGCTGTCTGAAGGCTGGCTTTGCCAGTCGTCAAGGCTGGTGCAGGTTCCGGCCTCGCGCACACTGGGGCTGACTTCACCTGCCTCCCAACTGAACCAGGGGCCTTGTGCGGCCGAGACTTGCACATAGCTCGTCAACAATAGCGGCAACGCAACGCCGCCCTTTCGAATGAGGCCGACCTGATAGCGCAGTGCTCGCGCCTGTCCAGCCAACACGGCGGTGTCGGCGTGTTCAGCCGGGTTGACGATGAACATGACGCTGAGCTGCCCACTCCATTCAGGACGCAGCGTCATCAGACTGGCGGTGACCGCAGGCAACTGCTCAAGCCCGGGTACCCGCACGTAACAACCGTGGCGGGTCGTGCGCAATGCCAGTTGTTCCACCGGCGTCGCGCCGAACAATCCCGTCAGGCCATCGCCACAAACCAGGACGACCGGTTGACGGTAGGCGGCCGGGGGCAGCGAGGTATTCTCGGCCAGGGTCAATAATGCGCACGCCCGGCGCCCGGTCCGGTTCCAGGCCATGGTCACGACGCCCACAACGACCAGGACGGCCATGGCGCGCAGGCTCCAGGTCAACGGAACGACAATCAGCAACGCCAGTAAGAGCGCACCCGCCCATAACCAGAGTCCGCGCATCAGTGTCGGCGTCATCGGTCCCACCTCAAGCCTCACCGGGCAAAACCGAGCTGAGGAGACTGGTCAACAGGTGGTCAAGCCCCCACCAGCAACCGACAAACAGCAGACCCACAAGCAGACCATGAGCCAGTGGCGAATGCGGCCATAGCGCAATGCGCAGTCCCTGTCCGAATGTCTTCTTTGTCGCCAAGGTCTGGCTGAGTGCCAAGGGGGCGACCTGCGCCTGGAACGCGCTCAGCAACTGTTCGCGCTCAGGGTCGTCGGCATCGCGGTAACGCCCCTGGAAGCCCAGCATCAGCACCCGATGGAACGCCGTCAGCACCAGTGGATCCGGAGCGGGCTCGCGCAAGACTTCGCGCATGTCTTCATACAGGAACTCGCCCGCCTGGTGCCGATTGAAGAACTTCGCTTGCAAAGGCTCTTTCGTCCAGGCATCGCGAGCCTGCTTATCGACACGCAGTACGGTTTCATCGAGCAGGGCGCACTGGGCATGGCTGATGTGATCGATGCTGCGCGGACTCAGGCCGGCATGCTCAAGCATCTGGCGTACATGTTCGACCTGCTTTACGCAAAGGTCCTTCAGCGTCGGGCCATTGTGGGCCGATGCCCCCTGGCACAGTTCCACTACCAGCAGGTAGCTGTCCTGCAGCAACGCGTCGATATCCACCGCAGGTGCGGTGGGTTTTCTTGAGGTTTTCAGGTTCATGTGCGCAACACCGCAAACAGTTCAAGTTTCACCTCGGCCAGCGTGCTCGGGACGTAGAAGACGCAGACTCCTACGTCCATCACCGCCTTGCCCTTGGCATGGTCGAGATCGAGGGCGAAATACTGGTTCTCCAGCCGCAGCGGAATGGCTGCCGGTACATGGCTGAGCGACTGCAACGGCACGCCATCGAGCGCGGCGTTGATCAGTTGATCGACATCGTCCGGCGTGCCGATCTTGCACAAGCGCGGGAACTGACTCTGCACCTGTGCTGCCGGCAAGCGGCAACGCACTGACAGATAAAAATCAGCGCCCTCACGCTCGCGCAGACGTGGATCATTGAGGCTGACCTTCCAGCGGTTGGCGCCGTTCTCCTCCATCTCAAGGGCAATGACCCGCGAAGGCAGGCTGGCCTCAAGCAAGGTAGAGATCAGACGCAACAGTGGGGGAAAAACGCTTTCGAGCTGCTCATGTCGATAAGCCGGAATCTGCTCGATATCGTGTTCCAGGGAAAAGGTCAGCAGGCCGCCGGCCAACTTTGCCAGTTCCCGATACACCGGCTCGGGATGCCGTGCCGGGTGGGCCTTGAGATCAGCCAGGATCGGCTGGTAGGTGTTCAAGACATTGAGCAGCCAGAACAGCGACACATCGGCCACGGCAAAATCGGCCATGCGCTGGTTGCTTTCACGACGCATGCCCATCAGCCGTTGGCGCTTGGCAGCCAACTGGGTCAGCAGATTGTCCAGCTGCGCCAGCATCCCCGGGTGAGCCGCGAAGTCGAGCAATGGCGGTACATAAGCGTTATCCAGACTCCATGCGCCCTGCCCGTCCCGTATCAGGCGCGCGATCGGGCAGGTCAGGTAATCGGCATTGTCGTCGTGGGCAAAACGCAGGCTCAGTACGTGTTCCAGCACGCCAATCTGTTGCGCCTCGCCATCGTACAAATCCTGCACGTTGCGCCAGTCCTGGCGATAGCGCGTCGGGCGCTCGACCTTGCTGTTATCGAGCAGGCAGTTGTTGCCATTGGCCTGTTCCAGCGGCAGGGCCAATAGCACCGTAGCGTCCTGCATGTCACTGGAAAGCAGGTGGTTTAACTCCAGCGCCGAGGGCAGACGATCCACCTGATCGGTATCGATCAAGGTGCCGTCGGGCATGCGCAGGCACAATCTTGTGGCCTTGAGCTTGCCCAGTCGCAGGGTCTCCTGGTCAAACGCCACTGCCTGGATACCCCAGGGATGCACCAGTGACAGATGAGCCAGGCGTTGATTGGACCAGGCTTCCCAGCGTGCCTGTTGCTGGAACTGCTGGGGGCACAGCAGCGCCCCCGCAGACCATACGGGACGGTCGATTTTCAAGACCTGGATTCCGCTTTGAGCTTGGGCATCTGCGAAACCAGCGACAAATTGACGTCCATGCCTTCCACCTGGAAGTGCGGCACGGCATACAACTTCACACGGAAGAAACCCGGGTTGTCCTCGATGTCTTCCACGGTCACCTTGGCATCACGCAGCGGATGCGAGGCCTGCAGGTCGTCGCCCGGATCGGTCATTTCGGTGACCAGCCCGCCGATCCACTTGTTCAGTTCCAGCTCCAACAAGCGCCGGTCCTTGGTGGTGCCGATGTTCTCGCGCTGGATCAGCTTGAGGTAATGGGCAATGCGCGACAGCAGGAAAATGTAAGGCAGGCGTGAGTTGATCCGGCTGTTGGCAGTCGCATCGGCGGTGTCATACAGGGCCGCTTTCTGGGTGGAGTTGGCCGAGAAGAAGCACGCGTAGTCGCGGTTCTTGTAATACGACAGCGGGATGAAACCGAGGTCGGCGAACTCGAATTCGCGAGTTTCCGGAATCATCACTTCCGAAGGAATCTTCACCTGGTTGCCGGTGCCCAGGTCATACAGGTGGATCGGTAGATCGGTGACCGCGCCCCCTGACTGCGGCCCGCGGATCTGCACGCACCAGCCATTGGCGATGAAGCTCTTGACCATATTGGCGGCAAAGGCGAACGAGGCGCTGGTCCACAGGTATTTGTCGTGGTCAGGGCCCTTGACGCTCTCGATGTAGTTGAAGCTACGCACCGGGACGGTGTCCGGACCATAGGGCAGGCGTCCGAGGACTCGGGGCATGATCAGGCCGATATAACGGGCGTCGTCGGTGTCGCGGAACGACTTCCACTTCAGGTATTCAGCGCGGTCAAAGTAGTTGCCGATGTCCTTGATGGCGGCCACTTCTTCCATCGAGCGCTTGCCGAAGAAGGCCGGGCCGACGGTGCCGATAAATGGCATGTGCGCGGCCGCGGCGACTTTGGAAATGTTGCGCAGCAGGGCTATATCTTGCGGATTGCGATCGAACTCATAGTTGGAGATCGCGGCGGCAATGGGTTCACCACCCGGTGTGTCGTACTCCTGGGTATAGGTATGCACGTACAGGCCGCTTTGGGCGATTTCCGGAGCGTCGTCGAAATCCTGGACCAGATGATCCTTGCTGATATCGAGCAATTCGATGCGAACGTTCTGGCGAAAATCGGTTTGGTCGATCAGCGATTTGACCCCGCGCCAGGTTGACTCGACACGCTGGAAATCGGGGTGGTGCATCACGGCATCGAGTTGCCGACTGATTTGAGCATCCAGGGCTGCAATGTGTTCATCAAGCAGGACTTTGTCCAGGCGTTCGACTTTCTGTGAAGACTGCCCGAGCAGTTTCAAAAATACACTGACTGCCGCCGTCACTCGCTCATCGGTAGATACCTCGGAAAGTGCCTCGGTATTTTGAAATATCTCGATACTACTTAGGCTGTCGACCGGACTAAGGTTGATTTTTCCAAACAGTGCGCCATATACGCCTTTATTTCCTTCGGACAACACTGTAGCGCCGCGCGATTGCGCGTTAGAACTTTCGATGGACATGAAGGTAACTTCCCTTTAAACGAACCGAAGTGGATTAACGATTTTCTTCCGGCGCCAACGCGGCCAATTCGGCTCGCAGTTCGTCACTTAGCGCATCGTCCTTGAGGATGCGCTCCAATTCATGACGGAAGGTGGCATTGTCCAGCAGGTTCGACTTGAGGTCGCGCAACAGGTTGCGCATGGCCAGCAGCGCACGCAGGTGAGGGATCTGCCGTGCCACCTGCTCCGGCTCGAAGTCCTTCATGCGCTGGAAATTCAGCTCGACGGAGGTGTCGCCACCATCATCGACCAGGGTATTTTCCACGGCCACTTTCAAGACCGGCGAAAACTCCGCCAATACACTATCGAAGTTGTTTTTGTTGATTGAAACCTTGCTGCGAGCGGATAAAGGACGCCGCTCCTTGCCATTGCTGTAATCCCCCCATCACCATCAGCTTCAGTGGTAATTCGACTTTTTTCTGCGCACCGCCGGTATGCAGATCGAGCTTGATATTGACCCGGGCCTTGGGCACTTCGTTTTGAAAACTGCTTGAAGACATAACACCTCCCGATTATTTTGCGATAGCCAACGCCATCGCTAAAACCTGTAGGACAGGAACTCGAAACTCTAGCCAACAGAATAAAAGTTGCCGTACTACAACCTGTGAATTCCATGTCAAAATGAGTGAATTAATACACCTACGGGAACTATGTCTGTTCTCCTACAACGACAATGAACTATCTCACTCGCACATTCCACCCCCCTCCTGAACTTTGGGAAATTTCTTACTTATTTCCGGAAACGCCCTACAAGAAACCCCTGGAAACAGTCATTTTGCGGGACGCAATCCGACGCTTTTCTTCTCCGACCGGGCTGCACCCTCTCCTCCAACCCGCCCGGTCAAACCCCTCTGCATCAATTATTTATACTCAAATGCCAGCTTAATAATATTTTACCGATATCCGGCTGATCCCTAGTCTTGAGCCCAGGAAATGGCAGGTCGACACCGACCGTTAACCAACTTCGAAGGGCAAGCAGATGACCATTGAAAAAACAATAATAGATACCTTGATTGTCGGCGCCGGCCAGGCCGGCGTAGCCATGAGTGAACACCTGAGCAAGCTCGGTGTGCCGCACCTGGTGCTGGAGCGCAACCGTATCGCCGAGCGCTGGCGCACCGGTCGCTGGGATTCGCTGGTGGCCAATGGTCCGGCCTGGCACGACCGTTTTCCAGGCCTGGAATTCGACGATATCAGCCCCGATGGTTTTGCCCCCAAGGAGCGCGTGGCCGATTACTTCGAAGCCTATGCTCGCAAGTTCAAGGCGCCGATCCGCACCGGCGTGGAGGTGAAGAAGGTCGAACGCAACGTCGGTCGCCCGGGCTTCACCATTGAGACTTCCCAAGGCGTGATCGAGGCCAGCCGCGTAGTGGCTGCCACGGGCCCGTTCCAGCGTCCGGTGATCCCGCCGATCGCCCCCAAGGATGCACAACTGCTGCAGATCCACTCCGCCGACTATCGCAATCCCGGGCAATTGCCCGAGGGTGCCGTGCTGGTAGTGGGCGCAGGTTCCTCGGGCGTGCAGATCGCCGATGAATTGCAGCGCTCCGGCAAGCAGGTCTACCTGTCGGTGGGCGCCCACGATCGTCCGCCCCGCGCCTATCGCAACCGTGATTTCTGCTGGTGGCTGGGGGTGCTGGGCGAGTGGGACCAGGCCGCGATGAAACCCGGCCGCGAACACGTGACCATCGCCGTCAGTGGTGCCCAGGGTGGCCGCACCGTGGACTTCCGTGGCCTGGCCCATGCCGGCATGGTGCTGGTGGGCCTGACTCAATCGTTCAACGGCAGCGTGGCGACCTTCCAGGCGAACCTGGCGGACAACCTGGCCCGGGGCGATGAAAACTACCTGGCCCTGCTCGATGCCGCCGATGCCTACATCGAACGCAACGGCCTGGACCTGCCGGAAGAACCGCAAGCGCGCCATACCTTCCCGGAACCGGACTGTGTCACCAAGCCGATTCTGGAACTCGACCTGGCCAAGGCCGGCGTGACGTCGATCATCTGGGCCACCGGTTTTGCCGTGGACTACAGCTGGCTGCAGGTCGACGCCTTCGACGACAACGGCAAGCCGCAACATCAGCGCGGCGTATCCAGCGAGGCTGGCGTGTACTTCCTCGGCCTGCCCTGGCAGTCGCGCCGTGGTTCGTCGTTCATCTGGGGCGTGTGGCACGACGCCAAGTATGTGGCCGACCACATTGCCATCCAGCGGACCTACCTCGAGTACCGCGATGCCGACCAACGCGAGGCCCAAACCGCCCCGGCCGCGCACAAGACCACTGTCAGCGCTTGATACCCGCACGGCGCGTACACCGCGCCGCCCCCCTATTTAAGGAGTTTCAAATGACCACGCCAACCCATACCCGCATTCGCATGTTCAACACCAAGGAAACCTACCCGAACCAGAGCCTGGACAACGACCTGTGCCAGGCCGTCCGTGCCGGCAACACCGTGTATGTGCGCGGCCAGGTCGGCACCGATTTCGAGGGCAACCTGGTTGGCCTGGGCGATCCGCGGGCGCAGACCGAGCAGGCCATGCGCAACGTCAAGCAACTGCTGGAAGAAGCCGGCAGCGACCTGAGCCACATCGTCAAGACCACCACCTACCTGATCGACCCGCGCTACCGCGAACCGGTGTACCAGGAAGTGGGCAAGTGGCTCAAAGGCGTGTTCCCGATTTCCACCGGGCTGGTGGTGACGGCATTGGGTCAGCCGCAGTGGCTGATGGAGATCGATGTGATTGCGGTGATTCCCGAGTAGGAGCGAGCTTGCTCGCGAAGGCGCCAGCAAGAACACCACTTCCCCCAGGCTAGACAAGGACCCGCCCCATGACCTTTTCCATCGCCGCCCGCTGCCCCGACACCGGTCAATTCGGCATCGCCATCAGCTCCTCGAGCATCGCCGTCGGCGCCCGCTGCCCCTGGCTGTTGCCCGGTGTGGGCGCCGTCTCCACGCAAAACATCACCCTGCCCTCCCTGGGCCCGGAAACCCTGGCCCTGATGGAGCAGGGCCTGGCACCCGCCGAGGCCCTGGACAAGGTGCTGACCCGCAACGGCTACAGCCAGTACCGGCAGATCACCGCCATCGATCACCTCGGCCGCACCGCGCATTTCAGTGGTTCGCAAACCCTGGGCAACCACAATGCCGTGTCCGGCGAGCAATGCGTGGCGGCCGGCAACATGCTCGCAAGCCCTGCGGTGATCGAGGCCATGGTCCGCGCCTTCGAACAGGCCGAAGGCCAACTGGCCGACCGCTTGCTGGCGGCGATGCAAGGTGGCGTGGCGGCCGGTGGCGAAGCCGGGCCGGTGCATTCGGCCGCGGTCATGGTGGTCGGCGAGCTGACCTGGCCAATCGTCAACCTGCGGGTCGACTGGGCCGATGAAGACCCGATCGGCCAGCTGCAAAAACTCTGGCAGGCCTACCGTCCGCAGGTCCAGGACTACATCGATCGCGCCCTCGCGCCCGACCGGTCCCCTGGCTACGGCGTCGCCGGAGACGATCGATGAGCGCCAGCCGCGATCTGCTCGCAACGCTGGTGGCGTTCGACACCACCAGCCGCGAATCCAACCTGCAACTGATCGAGTTTGTCCGCGACTACCTCGCAGGCTTCGATGTGCCGTGCCAACTGGTCTACAACCAGGAACGCAGCAAAGCCAACCTGTTCGCCACGATCGGCCCGGCGGACAGGCCGGGCATCGTGCTCTCGGGGCACACCGACGTGGTGCCGGTCGACGGCCAGCCCTGGACCGTTGCGCCGTTCCAGCTCACCGAGCGCGAGGGCCTGCTGTACGGTCGCGGCACGGCGGACATGAAGGGCTACATCGCCTGCGTGCTCGCCCTGGTGCCCGCGCTGGTGCAGGCGTCGTTGCGCCTGCCGGTGCATATCGCCCTGTCGTACGACGAGGAAGTCGGCTGCCTGGGCGTGCGCTCCCTGCTCAAGGCCCTCGAACAACGTCCGGTCAAACCGCTGCTGTGCATCATTGGCGAACCCACCGAACTCAAGCCGGTGCTGGGCCACAAGGGCAAGCTGGCGATGCGCTGTGACATCCACGGTCACGCCTGCCATTCGGCCTACGCCCCGCTCGGGGTCAATGCCATCGAATACGCGGCCGAGCTGATCGCTGAACTAGGGCGCATCGGCCAACGGCTCAAGGCCCCGGAGCAGCATGATCCGCGTTTCGATCCGCCGTTCTCCACCGTGCAGACCGGTGTGATTGGCGGCGGCAAGGCCTTGAACATCGTGCCGGCCGACTGCCGTTTCGACTTCGAGGTTCGCGCCCTGCCCTCCCACGACCCGCGCCAGGTGGCAGAGGAACTGCAGACCTATGCCGAGCAGCAGCTGCTGCCGCGCATGCGCGCCGTAAGTGAGCACAGCGAGATCCGGTTCAGTGAGTTGTCGGCGTATCCCGGCCTGGCCACCGATGCCCGCAGCGAAGCCGCTGAACTGATCGCTGCATTCTCCGGCTCCCGGGAATTCGGCACGGTGGCGTTCGGGACCGAGGGCGGTCTGTTCGATGCGGCGGGAATCCCGACGGTGGTGTGCGGCCCGGGCAGCATGGAGCAAGGCCATAAGCCCGATGAGTTCGTCAGCCTGGAACAACTGCACGGCTGCGACGCCATGCTGCAACGGATGCTGTTGGCGATCAGCAACTGATCCCTGGCCCGACTCAGGTGTAGAGTCGGGCCAGTTCTTCCTGGCAGTAATCGACGAACAGCTGCACCGGTTTGGTCAGCTGTGCCCGGCGCAACCACGCCGCGGACAACCCCGAGCCGGTGACGTTTTCGGCCAGCGGCACGCACACGACTTTTTGCCCGTCATAGGTGTATTCGGAAAACGGTTTGGTCACCAGGATCGAGAAGCCGAAACCCCGGCCGACCATCCCGCGCACCATCTCGATCGACGGCGAGCTGAACACGATGTTCGGCGTCAGCCCGCGCTCTTCGAAAATGCTCACGAAGTAGGTCCGGCTGGGCACCACGTCCAGCAAAATCATCGGCTCCAGCACCAGGTCGTGCAGCGAGACTTTCGCCTGCTGCGCAAAGCGATGGTCGGCGGGCAGCAAGGCGTAGGGTTGCTGGGCCGGCATCAGCGCCACGGTCTCGATGGTGCTGTCCAGGTCATGTTCGTAGACCATGGCCATGTCGATGCTGCCGGCGGTCAGTGCCTGCACCAGCTCCTGCTGTTCACCGTCGCGAATGCGTATTTCCACCCCGGGCCAGCGCACCTTGAAACCTGCGATCAGGCGTGGCAGGTACAGCGGCGCCACGGTTTCAAAACAGCCGATGTCGATCTGCCCCGCCACCACGTCATTGTCCGCCAAGGCATTCTGCTCGAACTCATGGGCGACCCGCAGCAACTCCTGGGCCTTGCGGTAGAACCGCGAGCCGCTCGGCGTCAGCGACACCCCCTGGGCGTGATGGCGGATGAACAGTTGCACGCCAAAACTCTCCTCCAGGTGCTTGATCGCCGTCGACACCGATGGCTGCGCGATATAGAGCTTGCGCGAGGCCTCCGCCACGCTGCCGCAGTCGGCCGTGGTGACGAAATACCTGAGCTGGCGCAGGTTGTAGGCGGCCATGGGAACCTCCGGAAAACAGAACATCAGGGTCAAGGGATCGGCAGCGCACACAAGGGTTTTGTGCCGGCCTGCGGTCAAGGCTGAACATACCGGAGGCGACCGCCGGCGCGGCATATATTTTTTAAGGTTTGAAGCAACAAACTTACTAATTTATCTATCCCGAGCCATTGCACATGATCGCTCCAACAAGAAAAGCGTCGTTCGCGCGACGCTCACCGAAGTACGTCCACGTACTCACTTTGCCTTGGAGTTCGTCATGGTAACTACTGCAACAACGAGCGCTCCGCTCATCGAGAAACACACGATCGGCTACGTGCCGCCGCAAGATCGTCATGGCAAGACGCGCGACCTGTTCACCCTGTGGTTCGGTGGCAACATCGCGCCCTTGCCCATCGTCACCGGCGCCCTCGGCGTGCAGCTGTTTCACCTGAACCTGGTCTGGGGCATCGTCGCCATCCTCGTCGGCCATCTGGTCGGCGGCGTGCTGATGGCGCTGCACTCGGCCCAGGGCCCGCAGATGGGCATCCCGCAGATGATCCAGAGTCGCGCGCAGTTCGGCTCCCTGGGCGCACTGCTGGTGGTGCTGATCGCGGGCGTGATGTACATCGGCTTCTTCGCCTCCAACATCGTGCTGGCGGGCAAATCCCTGCACGGCGTGGTCGACAGCGTCCCGGTGCCCGTCGGCATCGTCATCGGCGCCCTGGGTTCGGGCATCATCGGCATCATCGGCTATCGTTTCATCCACGTGCTCAACCGTATCGGCACCTGGGTGCTGGGCATCGGCATCGTGCTGGGCTTCGCCTACATCCTGACCCACGTGCAGACGGACGACTTCCTCACCCGTGGCAGCTTCAACATCTCCGGCTGGCTGGCGACCGTGTCCCTGGCTGCGCTCTGGCAAATCGCCTTCGCGCCCTACGTGTCCGACTACTCGCGCTACCTGCCGGCCAACGTGCCCGTTGCAGCGACCTTCTGGACCACCTACCTGGGCACCGTGCTCGGCTCCAGCCTGTCGTTCGTCTTCGGCGCCGTCGCCGTACTGGCCACGCCCGTCGGCATGGACACCATGGACGCAGTCAAACTCGCCACCGGTTCCATCGGCCCGCTGATGCTGGTGCTGTTCCTGCTTAGCGTCATCAGCCACAACGCTCTCAACCTGTACGGCGCGGTACTGTCGCTGATCACCCTGGTGCAAACCTTCGCCTACCGCTGGATCCCCACCGCCAAGAGCCGCGCCGTGCTCTCGGTGATCGTGCTCGGTGCCTGCTGCTTTGCCGCGGTCGGTGCCTCCGCTGACTTCATCGGCCACTTCGTCGACATGGTGCTGGTATTGCTGGTAGTGCTGGTGCCGTGGACGGCGATCAACCTGATCGACTTCTACGCCATTCACAAAGGCAAGTACGACATCGACTCGATCTTCCACGTCGATGGCGGCATCTACGGGCGCTACAACCCGCAGGCGCTGCTGGCCTACGCGATCGGCATCGCGGTGCAGATTCCGTTCATGAACACGCCGCTGTACGTCGGACCGATTTCCGAGCACATCAACGGCGCGGACTTGTCCTGGTTGGTGGGCCTGCTGGTCACGTCGCCGTTGTACTGGTGGCTGGCCAACCGCGACAGTGCCTACAAGCGTCGGTTGTCGAGTGGAAAACTCGCCGCCAGCCTGTAATCAGATCCACAAGCCTGCTCGCGACAAGGCCCTGACAATGACCAACTGTCAGGCCTTTCGCGAGCAAACACCGTTTGAATAGAACCACACTTGATACCTTGCTGATGCATCCCCCCGATTGCGCTGTTTCCCGCGCGTCACCTCACCGCCCAACTTAGCCGATGCGCTGCAGGAACCTGGAGTGAAGCCCTGGCAGGCAAATGCGCTGATAGCCACCTGACATCCGACGAACGTTCGATTCTGATCTGCAAAACCTGTAGGACATTTCCCTTTGTGGTGAGGCCGCTAACCGTCGGCGCACTGCGAAGTGGCTGTAATACCTACACACCCATTTCCTAGGACACACCCTATCCCCATACCCTCAAACCCGCGCCACCCCACAAAACCGGATACATCACCACAAAACCCCGCGCCACCCCGCACCTGGAGCTGCCAAAGGCTGCGATCTTTTGACCTTAAAACGCCAAACCCCGTCCTACACCCCCGATTGCAGCCAACAAAACCACCCCCTATATTCGGGCCCGTCGCTGACAGAAGTTGGCGATAGGGTTTCGCAGCCCTTAAGATTGATACTTTGTTCCGTCAAGCACGGCCGGCTCCCGGCTGAGTATCGTTTTATGGCGGTTGTGCGCGGGAGACCTTCGGTCTGCCGGGACATGGTGTTAATCCTCCGGTCTGCGAACCCGTGCATAGCTGCCACCCATTTGTTTCGCAGCAAAAAGGTGGCGATTCTACTTTTTATTAGGATTGACACCATGACGACTGAAAACCCGCCACGCCGCTTCATCCCCATGACCCAATTCGCCACCAGCTACCCCGTCCTCCTCATCGACAACCAGGCCCCAATCCGCGAACTCCACAACTGCGTCAGCGAACGCCTCAACGCCGTCCTCCAATACATCAACCTCATGGCCTGCACCAGCCTGCCCGACTACGCCGAAAACGACATCAACACCGTCACCAACATCGCCCGGATTCTGCTCCAGGATGTACGGGATGTGTTTGGGGTGATTGAGCAACGGGGGTTTGAGGTGCCTAAGGTGCAGTGATCAATTTTCAGCTCGAGAACCCGCGTTTAATGCGGGTCCTTCCCTTGTCGTGGTCTTGATTCCCACGGCGATTGCGGCTTGATTCGTTGACGACGTGCAGCAGGAAACTGGCGTCCAATCTACTTGTTTCCGGGAAACATGGCTGTCACTAGTGGCTGACTGATTCGGCAAGGAGCGGACTCTGCAAATAGTCTATAGAATCAGGCCCAATTGAGAAGAACACGGCATGAGCACTGATTTCGGGCACCTGACCTCAAGAGTTTCTGGGCCGGAAATACTGTGACAGAGGAAAGCTGAGGATTAGCGATGAAAATTGAATACCTCGAGATCACGGGCTTCAAGAGCGCGGCACATGTTGTCCTGAATGACGTACCAGCCTTTACGGTTCTGGCCGGCTCGAATGGTGCTGGCAAGAGCAATATCACTGATGCGCTCGATTTTTTAGGCGCGGTAGTAAAGCGAGGCGCCACTCAGGCAATCCGGGATTTCGGTGGATTTCAACAAATTCACTGCTTCAAGCACCGAAAGGAAAAACGCACGACCATTTCCTTCACCCTCAGAATAAATCTTGAGGAAGTGGCATTCGACTACAACCTGTCGATATCCGAAATACACCGCGAGCCTCGAGTACTTGAAAGCCTAAAGGTTAATGGTGTTCAAGTTATTGACCGCAAGAGCAGCGATCAGACACGTATCGCCTTGACTGACAGCGAAAACCTGCAGCACTTCCCTAAATATGCGCAGGACATGAGTGCACTGATGCTGCTAGGCAATTCGCCGATATATCGAATGCTTACCAACATCCAGGTATTTCGAATTAACCCTACAGAAGCCAAGGAGCCAGATAGCTCGACAGCAGATGCTACGACTCTTGATAGTCATGGTCGGAACGTGGCCACCATGCTGTCAATTCTGGAGAAGAACGAGCACCTTCGAGAACAGGTTCTCGAGTGGATCGAATTGATCGTTCCCGGGATGGAGAACGTATCCACCGAGAAACAGCGACTGGATGGTTCTACAGTCATCACCTTCAAAGAAGAAGGAACGAAAGCTCGCTTCCCGGCGCGTCTGATTTCAGATGGGACAATTTATGCTCTCTGTATCATGACTGCTGTACTTAGCCGAGCAGGGAAATCCGGCATAACAATCATAGAGGAGCCAGAACGGGGCATTCATCCGAAGGCTATTGGCGAACTTGTACAGTTGATGCGTGAAAATGCATCAGTTGATCACCCGGTTTTCATCACCACTCATAGCGAGTCTGTGGTACGCAACCTTGATCTTGAAGAGCTTTGGCTGGTGAATAAAGACGATGGCAAGACCAAAGTCAAACGTGCTTCAGAGTCGTCCGTAAATAAAAAAGACATTCCGCTTGATACGGCGTGGCTTACCAATCTTTTTGATGGGGGTCTGCCATGGTGAGAGTCGGATTCATCGTTGAAGGTGATAGCGAAAAAATCGTTGTCGAATCGGCGGACTTCCAAGCGTTCTTGCAAGAAAACGAGTTTTTGCTGGTTAACCCTGTAGTCAATGCCAAAGGTGGCGGTAACCTCTTGCCGCAAAATATCGATGCTTATCTAAACCGTCTGGATCAGCAGGCGGTAGACATCATCGTTGTGCTGACCGATCTCGAAGACGAAGAGTCAGTTGATCTGGTGCGAGAACGCATCTCAAATCCACGGATAAACATTATTTTCGTCGCAGTCAAAGCTTTGGAGGGATGGTTTCTAGCTGATTCGGTTGCAATGAACAAATGGCTAGGCATTGATGACTTCAATGAATTGCAACCTGAGCAGACACTCAACAAGCCATGGGATCGTTTGAAGGAACTATCAAACGCGCTGGGCAAGCAAGGGCCAGGCAACAAAACCGCATTCGCAAAAAAGATGACCAAGCACTTCGGTTTCAGCATCCGTCAGGCTGCATCGCACCCACAGTGTCGAAGTGCGCAGGAGCTTGTTCACTTTTTCACAACACAGCGCTGAGCGGCCTGGCTTAGTTCCAGCGCCCGATCCCCGCCGGGAAAGGCGGTGGAATATTCCCCGAAATCAAGCGCCCGGGAGCACGTTGACTGCGCTGATTATCCGTCTCCCATTTTCGCAACCGCAAATTAAATGAACCCTGCGTGCACCTGCCCACCTAACTGAAAGACTATCAGGAGGTGACTACATGCAGATCGAAACGACGTGGATTGTATTGGCAGCCGTTCTTCTGCTGATCGAGTTGTGGGCCATCAACCGGGTGCGCAAAAGCGCGGGGAAAGCGAGCAGCAAAGGTGTGTGGATGGTGGTGATTGTGTTCGTGCCGCTGATCGGGCTGATCCTGTGGGCATTGGCGGGGCCCAAACACATCGCTCATCACCCGGATCCAGCACAGGCCAGACAATAAGGCCGGGGCAATGCGTTAACGCTCCCTGACTGAGCGAAATGCATGGAACCACAGGCCACATCGGGGTTTCGAAACTCTATCAGCGCTGATCCTGGATCAAACAAGGCGCCATTGGAGAGGAAATCCCGATGAACACTAGGCTTCTGCTCTTGCTCGCTAGTCTCTGCCCTGCCCTTGCGTTCGCCGAAGGCTGCGACGTGCTGACCCGATCCCAAAGCGCTTCCATCCCTGCGGTCGAAAGTCATAGTTGCTATGAATACGAAGGCATGCCGGTCAATTCCATCGACTGGTCATGCAGTAACGAGAGCAAGGAGATGCTGACCAGCACCAAGAAGAAAGTCGAACATTGTGACGATCATTACCAGGCCACCTGCATCGCCACCCTGACCCAGGAATCGTTGGCCAATCCTCATTCAACCAGCAAGGACAAGAACAGTCAGTCGGTCAACATTCCCGACAATGCCCAGGTCACGACCTATTACTACGGCGCCGAGCACATCGCCCAGGCCAAAATTGATTGCGAGTCGGGCGGTGGTCACTGGAAGGCCAAATAAAAAAACCGATGCCTGAGCGGGCATCGGTTTTTTATCAAGCGCCATGGATGATGCGCCGCCAGATCACGTCACGCCGTTATCAGAAGTTCGCCGGCGTGTTCGCGCTGATGATTTCCGCCTCATCCTGGCCGATATTGCGAAACTTGTGCGGCAAGGTCGTCGGAAAGTAATACCCGTCCCCGGCATTGAGCACGCTGATCTGCCCGTCCACCGTCAGCTCGACGGTGCCACGGGTCACCAGACCGCACTCCTCGCCTTCGCAATGCACGATCGGCTCTTCTCCGGAGCTGGCGCCCGGTGCGTATTGTTCGCGCAGCAGACGCATCTGCCGGCTTGGCACGGAGGCGCCGATCAGCAGCAGGCGCAGGCCGTGGCGGCCGAGGTCAGGCTGTTCGTTGGCGCGGAAGACGTATTGGTGTTCGCGCGGCGGTTGATCGAAGGTGAAGAAGTCGGCCAGGGACATGGGAATGCCCTCCAGCAGCTTTTTCAGCGAGCTGACGGAAGGACTGACGCGATTCTGCTCGATCAGGGAAATGGTGGCATTGGTGACGCCGCTACGCCTGGCCAGCTCGCGCTGGGACAGTTTGTAGCTTTCGCGTACTAATTTGAGTCGTGAGCCCGTGTCCATGACAGCCTTATGTGTTTGGTACGCAAGGGTAATGGGGGTGGATAGCAGGCGTGGATCGCGCCGTTTTCCGGTCCCGGAAACGTGAAAGGCGGCTATTAAATCACGTTTGCTGGTGTTGCTGTAGGAGCCGGCTTGCCGGCTCCTACAGGGGAACCTGGTGTTTCAGGTAAAAAGCCGGCAGTACCTGATTGGGGTGCCTGCCGGCGAGGTAAAGCTTAGATCCCGAAACGGTCGCGCAGCGAGTAGTACACCGCGCCCAGGGCAGTCAACGGCGCCGAGAAGGTGCGCCCGCCGATCATCGGCATGTGCGGCAGCGAGGCGAAGGCGTCGAAGCGTTCGGCGTCGCCGCGGATCATTTCGGCGATCAGTTTGCCCGCCAGGTGCGAGCAAGTAACGCCGTGGCCGCTGTAGCCCTGCATGTAATAGGCGTTTTTCTCGATACGGCCGAATTGCGGCATGCGCGACATGGTCAGCAGGAAGTTGCCGGTCCAGCGGAAGTCGATCTTCACATCCTTCAATTGCGGGAAGGTCTTGAGGATTTTCGGGCGGATCAGTTGTTCGATGTCGTCCGGTTCACGCGCGCCGTAGACCACGCCGCCGCCGTAGAGCAAGCGGTTGTCGGCGGTCAGGCGGTAGTAGTCGAGCAGGTAGTTGCAGTCTTCGACGCAGTAGTTGTTCTTGATCAGGCTGCGGGCCTGCTGTTCCGACAACGGCTCGGTGACGACGATCTGCGAACCACAAGGCATGCTCTTGCTGGTCACGCGGTTGTCCAGGCCCTGCGGCAGGTAGGCGTTACCGGCGATCAGCAGGTACTTGGCCTTGACCACGCCTTTGGCGGTGCGCACGGTGATCGGTTCGCCGTAGGTGATTTCCACCGCCGCCGATTGCTCGTAGATCTTGCCGCCCAGGCCGATGATTGCCGAAGCCTCGCCCAGCGCCAGGTTCAGCGGGTGAATGTGCCCGCCTTGCATGTCCAGCAGGCCGCCGACGTAGGCGTCGGAGCCCACTTCGCGCTTGATGTCATCCTTGCCAAGCATCGTCAGGTTCTTGTTGCCGTAGCGTTCCCAGCCCTTCTTCTGCTCGGCCAGGCCCTTGAGCTGCTTCTTGTTCATCGCGGCAAAAATGCCGCCCGGGCGGTAGTCGCACTGGATGTCGTAGTGCTGTATGCGCTGGCGAATGATGTCCGCGCCTTCGAAGATCATGCTGCCGAGGACTTCGGCGGTCTTGTCGCCATAACGCTCTTCGATGACGTCGACGTCGCGGCTGTAGGAGTTGACCAGTTGGCCACCGTTGCGACCGCTGGCGCCGAAACCGACTTTGGCGGCTTCCAGCACGGTGACGCTGTAGCCCGCTTCGGCGAGGAACAGTGCCGAGGACAGGCCGGTATAGCCGGCGCCGATCACGCAGACGTCGCAATCCACCGCGCCCTCAAGTACCGGGAAATCGCCGGTGAAGTTGCGGGTGGCGGCGTAGTAGCTGTTTACATGTGCTTGTTTCATACGATTCTCCGATGGCCGCCGCAAAGAGCCGGCGACCGCCGCTTTATTGTTATTAGAGCTTGATCCAGGTCGCCTTGAGCTCGGTGTACTTGTCGAACGCGTGCAGCGATTTGTCCCGGCCATTGCCCGACTGCTTGAACCCGCCGAACGGCGCGGTCATGTCGCCGCCATCGTACTGGTTGACCCAGATGCTGCCGGCACGCAAGCCACGGGCGAAGGTGTGGGCCTTGCTCAGGTTGCTGGTCCACACACCGGCGGCCAGGCCGTAGATGCTGTCGTTGGCAATCGCCAGGGCTTCTTCAGTGGTGTCGAAGGTAATCACCGACAGCACCGGGCCGAAGATTTCTTCCTGGGCGATGGTCATGGCATTGGTCACGCCATCGAAAATCGTCGGCTCCACGTACTGGCCACCGGTGTCTTCGAGGGTGCGGCTGCCACCGGCGATCAACCGGGCGCCCTGCTCCTTGCCGATGTCGATGTAGCGCAGCACGTTGTCCAGTTGACGCTGGTCCACCACCGCGCCGACGGTGGTCGCCGGATCGAGCGCGTGCCCCGGTTTCCAGCCTTGCAGGGCTTCCACCAGCAGCGGGATGAACTGCTCGCGGATCGAGCGTTCCACCAGCAGGCGCGAGCCGGCGGTGCAGACTTCGCCCTGGTTGAAAGCAATGGCACCGGCGGCGGCCTGCGCGGCGGCGCGCAAGTCCGGCGCATCGGCGAACACCACGTTGGCGCTTTTGCCACCGGCTTCCGCCCAGACGCGTTTCATGTTGCTTTGCCCGGCGTAGATCATCAGTTGCTTGGCAATCGCCGTGGAGCCGGTGAAGGCCAGCACGTCGACGTCCATGTGCAACGCCAGCGCCTTGCCCACGGTGTGGCCGAAACCTGGCAGCACGTTGAACACGCCCTTGGGGATGCCCGCATCCAGCGCCAGCTGCGCGATGCGAATGGCCGTCAGCGGCGACTTTTCCGAAGGCTTGAGGATGAACGAGTTGCCCATCGCCAGGGCCGGGGCGAATTTCCAGCTGGCCATGATCAGCGGGAAGTTCCACGGCACGATGGCCGCCACGACGCCTGCCGCTTCGCGAGTCACCAGGCCCAGCTGGTCGTGGGGTGTGGCGGCGACTTCGTCGTAGATCTTGTCGATGGCTTCGGCAGTCCAGCGGATCGCGTTGGCGGTGGCCGGAATGTCGATGGCGATCGAATCGCCGATCGGCTTGCCCATGTCGAGGGTTTCGAGCAGCGCCAGTTCTTCCTGGTTGGCCAGGATCAGGTCGGCGAAGCGGATCAGGATGCGCTTGCGCTCGGCCGGGGCCAGCCTGGACCAAACGCCGGATTCGAAGGTGCGGCGAGCCACGGCGACGGCCAGGTTGGCGTCGGCTTCGTCGGTGCTGGCGACGTTGGCCAGGAAGCGACCGTCCACCGGGCTGATGCATTCGAACGTCGCGCCGCTGGCGGCTGCGCAGTATTGGCCGTCAATGAATGCACGGCTTTCGATTGTCAGGGACTGGAAGCGTTGCTCCCAGTCGCTGCGAGTAGTTGTCATGGTTGTGACTCGACGCAGGAAATAGGTGATTGCTGGACCGATGCCAGTCAACTCAGGATTTGTAATGCGGTCCCCTGTGGGAGCGAGCCGGCTCCGGGCGGCGATCCGACGATGACGGAGTGTCAGACGACATTGATGCTGACTGATCCACCGCTATCGTCGGATCGCCGCCCGGAGCCGGCTCGCTCCCACAGGTTTTGCATTTGGCTTCAGGCCGTCAGACGGTATGCAAGTACCAGTTGTACTCAAGGTCGGAGATGGAGTTCTCGAACTCGGCCAGCTCGCTTTCCTTGCACGCCACGAACACGTCGATGTACATCGGGTCGATGTACTTGGCCATGACTTCGCTGTCGTCCAGCTCGCGCAGGGCATCTCGCAGGTTGTTCGGCAGGCTCTGCTCGTTCTGCTCGTAGCTGTTGCCTTCCACCGGTGCGCCCGGCTCGATCTGGTTGACCAGGCCGTGGTGCACGCCGGCCAATACCGAGGCCATCAACAGGTACGGGTTGGCATCGGCACCGGCCACGCGGTGCTCGATGCGCACGGCATCCGGGGAACCGGTGGGCACGCGGACCGCCACGGTACGGTTGTCGACGCCCCAGCTCGGCGAGTTCGGCACGTAGAACTGCGCGCCGAAACGACGGTAGGAGTTGACGTTCGGGCAGAGGAAGGCCATCTGCGCCGGCAGGGTCTCGAGCACACCGCCGATCGCGTGTCGCAGCGCGGCGTTCTGCTCGGGATCCTCGCTGGCAAAGATGTTGTTGCCTTCCTTGTCGAGAATCGAAATGTGCACGTGCAGACCGTTACCCGCCTGGCCCGGATACGGCTTGGCCATGAAGGTGGTGTCCATCTCGTGGTCGTAGGCGATGTTTTTCACCAGACGCTTGAGCAGGACGGCGTAGTCGCATGCCTTTATAGGGTCGGCCACGTGGTGCAGGTTGACTTCGAACTGCGCCGGGGCGCTTTCCTTGACGATGGCGTCAGCCGGGATGCCCTGCTCTTTCGCGCCTTCGAGGATGTCCTGCAGGCAGTCGACGTACTCGTCGAGGTCGTCGATCAGGTACACCTGGGTCGACATCGGTCGCTTGCCGGACACCGGCGAACGTGGCGACTGCGGACGACCGTTCACGTTGTCCTGGTCGATCAGGTAGAACTCCAGTTCAAACGCGGCGCAGATGGTCAGGCCCATCTCGTCGAACTTGCGCACGACATTGGCCAAGACTTCCCGCGGGTCGGCGAAGAACGGCTGGCCTTCGAGTTCGTGCATGGTCATCAGCAGTTGCGCGGTTGGGCGCTTCTGCCAGGGCTCGATGCTCAGGGTGCCGGGGATCGGGTAGCAGATCCGGTCGGAGTCGCCGATGTCCAGACCCAGGCCGGTGCTTTCCACCGTGGAGCCATTGATGTCCAGGGCAAACAGGGACGCCGGCAGGTTGATGCCTTTCTCGTAAACCTTATGAAGACTGGTGCGTTCGATGCGCTTACCGCGCACCACACCGTTCATATCCGCAATCAGAAGGTCGACGTACAAAACCTCAGGATATTTCTTAAGGAATGCGTTTGCTTCGTTGAGTTGAACGGTACGCAGAGGGACCGACATGATGCACCTATTTTTTACTGTTAATTATTATGTTCACCGCCCTTTCACGTAGCCAGTCAATCCGAAAGGCAAAGTGAAGTCAATAGCGAACACTTGGCCTTTCAACGTTTATTTTCGGGCCTCCCAGAGGCACGGGAGTGCCAAATCATCCCTGGAACACAGGTAAATCCTCAGTTTCAGACGATCGACGTTTAGAATTTTTTACATGAGAGTTGTTAATTAAAATCAACAAGGCTAAGCTCCGGAAAAGCTCGTTCAAGTGTGAAACTTCGAGGTGATAAAAATGGCATTCAAGCCATTGATCGGCGTTACTGCATGCGTCAAACAGATTGGCCTGCACCCCTACCATGTCAGCGGCGACAAGTACTTGCGTGCTGTCAGCGTTGCGGCGCTGGGGCTGCCTGTCGTCATTCCTTCCCTGGGCGAACTGACCGAAATCGAGGACCTGCTACCGCAGCTCGATGGTCTGTTGCTGACCGGCTCGCCGTCGAATGTGGAACCCTTCCACTATCAAGGCCCCGACAGCGCGCCCGGCACGGAACACGATCCCCAGCGGGATCGCACCACCCTTCCCCTGATTCGCGCAGCCATCGCCGCTGGCGTTCCGGTGCTCGGCATCTGCCGCGGCTTCCAGGAGATGAACGTGGCGTTCGGTGGCAGCCTGCATCAGAAGGTCCATGAACTCCCTGGCTTGCTCGATCATCGCGAGGCCAACCATCCGGACCTGGCGGTGCAATACGCACCGGCGCATGACGTTAATGTGCAGCCGGGCGGTGTGTTCCAGGCGCTGGATATGCCGCCGGCGTTCCAGGTCAATTCGATTCACAGCCAGGGCATCGACCGGCTCGCTCCCGGCCTGCGCGCCGAAGCGCTCGCGCCGGATGGCTTGATCGAAGCGGTCTCGATGGAGAACAGCCAGGCGTTTGCCCTCGGTGTGCAATGGCATCCGGAATGGCAGGTGCTGGACAACCCGCCCTACCTGAAGATTTTCCAGGCGTTTGGCGACGCGTGCCGGCAACGGGCGGCGCTGCGTAACTCGCGCTGACTTAACACTCGATTAACCCATTACTGCCCCCGTGAGTCTGGCGGGTGCGCTTGCGCGCATCCGTGACGCACGACAACAACACACTGCAATAACAACAAGCACTACCAGGCAGCCAGGATGGCGGCGCCGAATTAACCCGAGCCAGGTGCGCGGATCTGTAGGAGCTGGCTTGCCAGCGATGGCGGTCTGTCAGCCAATATGATGTCGACTGTCAGGGCCTCATCGCTGGCAAGCCAGCTCCTACAGGGGGACCGCACCCGGCAAGGGTTTGCAATCAACTATTAAGTCAGGCCGCGTTGGCCCGACGACTGAAACCTGTTGGGAGTTTCACATGGCAAACGCCTCCAGCATCTACAGGAAGGCTCTTGAAGGTCACCAGGCACCGAAAAAGGTGTTGGTGAAAGTCGACCGCGTCACCAAGAAGTTCGACGAGACCACCGCCGTGGACGATGTGTCCCTGGAAATCCATCAAGGCGAAATCTTTGCCCTGCTCGGTGGATCCGGTTCCGGTAAATCGACGCTGCTGCGCATGCTCGCCGGCTTCGAGCGCCCGACCGAAGGCCGGATCCTGCTCGACGGCGTCGACATCACCGACATGCCGCCCTATGAGCGGCCGATCAACATGATGTTCCAGTCCTATGCGCTGTTCCCGCACATGACAGTGGCGCAGAACATCGCCTTCGGCCTCAAGCAGGACCGTTTGCCCGCCGCTGAAATCGACGCCCGCGTGGAAGAGATGCTACGCCTGGTGCACATGACCCAGTATGCCAAGCGCAAACCCCATCAGTTGTCCGGCGGCCAGCGCCAGCGTGTGGCCCTGGCCCGCTCCCTGGCCAAGCGTCCGAAGCTGCTGTTGCTCGACGAACCGATGGGTGCACTGGATAAAAAGCTGCGCTCGCAGATGCAGCTTGAGCTGGTCGAGATCATCGAGCGCGTCGGCGTGACCTGCGTCATGGTGACCCACGACCAGGAAGAAGCCATGACCATGGCCCAGCGCATCGCGATCATGCACCTGGGCTGGATCGCCCAGATCGGCAGCCCGGTGGACATCTATGAAGCGCCGGTCAGTCGCATGGTCTGCGAATTCATCGGCAACGTGAACGCCTTCGAAGGCACCGTGGTGGAAGACCTGGAAGGCCACGCGATCATTCACAGCGCAGACCTGGAGCAGAAGATCTACGTCGGCCACGGCGTCAGTACGTCGGTGCAGGACAAGTCGATCACCTACGCCATCCGCCCGGAAAAACTGCTGGTCAGCACCACCAAGCCGGACGCCCGCTACAACTGGTCCAGCGGCAAGGTGCATGACATCGCCTACCTCGGCGGCCACTCGGTGTTCTACGTCAAGTTGCCTGGCGGCAAGGTCGTGCAATCGTTCATGGCCAACGCCGAACGCCGGGGTGCACGTCCGACCTGGGACGATCAGGTCTACGTGTGGTGGGAAGACGACAGCGGCGTGGTACTGCGCGCATGAGAACCTTCAATCAGCAATTGCTGCGCCTGGTGCCCAGTGGGCGAAAACTGGTCATCGGCATTCCGTTCCTGTGGCTGTGCCTGTTCTTCATGTTGCCGTTCTTCCTGGTGATGAAGATCAGCTTCTCGGAAGCGGCCCTGGCCATTCCGCCCTACTCGGAGATCTACACCTACGCCGAGCAGAAATTCAACCTGTTGCTCAACATCGGCAACTACACCTTGCTGGGCGAAGACGAGTTGTACCTTTCGGCTTACCTCGGTTCGTTGAAGGTCGCGCTGTTCAGCACGCTGGCGTGCCTGGTGATCGGTTTCCCGATGGCCTACGCGATCACCAAGGCGAGCAAGGAAGCGCAAAACGTCCTGATGTTGTTGATCATGATGCCGACCTGGACCGCGATCCTGATCCGCGTTTATGCGTGGATGGGCATCCTCAGCAACAATGGCTTGCTCAACGGCTTCCTGATGTGGACCGGCCTGACCTCGCACCCGATCGAGATCCTCAACACCAACACCGCCGTGTATATCGGCGTGGTGTATGCGTACCTGCCGTTCATGATTTTGCCGCTCTATGCCAACCTGGTGAAGCACGATCAGAGCCTGCTGGAAGCCGCATCGGACCTGGGTTCGAGCACCTTCAACAGCTTCTGGAAGATCACCGTGCCGCTGGCCAAGAACGGCATCATCGCAGGCTGCATGCTGGTGTTCATTCCAGTGGTGGGTGAGTTCGTGATTCCGGAACTGCTGGGCGGCCCGGAAACCCTGATGATCGGCCGCGTGCTGTGGCAGGAGTTCTTCAACAACCGCGACTGGCCGGTGGCGTCCGCCCTGGCGGTGGTGATGCTGTTAATCCTGATTGTGCCGATCCTGCTGTTCAACCGCAGTCAAGCCAAAGAGATGGAGGCACGGGGATGAAACGCTTCGGATTTTCAAAGTTCATGCTGATTTTCGGCCTGTCGTTTATCTACCTGCCGATGCTGATCCTGGTGATCTACTCGTTCAACGCTTCGAAACTGGTGACGGTGTGGGGTGGCTGGTCGTTCAAGTGGTACGCGGGCCTGCTCGACAACACGCAACTGATGGGCTCGGTGGTGCGTTCTCTCGAGATCGCCTGCTACACGGCGATTGCCGCCGTTGCACTGGGCACGCTGGCCGCGTTCGTGCTGACGCGCGTCACCCGCTTCAAGGGCCGCACGCTGTTCGGCGGACTGGTGACAGCGCCGCTGGTGATGCCGGAAGTGATCACCGGTCTGTCGCTGTTGCTGCTGTTCGTGGCCATGGCGCAGATGATCGGCTGGCCGATGGAACGTGGCATCGTCACGATCTGGATCGCCCACACCACGTTTTGTGCCGCCTACGTTGCAGTGGTAGTCTCCGCCCGCCTTCGCGAGCTGGACCTGTCCATCGAAGAAGCGGCCATGGATTTGGGTGCGAAACCGTTCAAGGTGTTTTTCCTGATCACCATCCCGATGATCGCGCCGTCATTGGCGGCCGGCGGCATGATGTCGTTCGCCCTGTCGCTGGATGACCTGGTGCTGGCGAGCTTCGTCTCGGGTCCGGGCTCCACCACCCTGCCGATGGAAGTGTTCTCGGCAGTACGGTTGGGCGTGAAGCCTGAGATCAACGCCGTGGCCAGCCTGATCCTGTTGGCCGTGTCGATCGTGACCTTCATGGTCTGGTACTTCAGCCGCCGTGCCGAAGCCAGCCGTAGACGGGCGATCCAGGAAGCGATGGACCAGACGGCGAGCGAATCCTGGCAGCAACCGAAAAAGCAAATGGTAGAAGCGACGGCCTGATACCGCTCCCCCCCCTGTAGGAGCGAGCTTGCTCGCGATGGACGTCAACGATGACGCGGGCAGCCTGAATAAACGCGGTGCCCTTAAGTTCTTCGCGAGCAAGCTCGCTCCTACAATGGGTGTGCAAGTTCGCACGCAACAAATGTTTGCCGTGCGATTGTGAATAAAAAGAGAAATGGAGTTGTACCGATGAAAATGTTTGGCAGGACTCTGCTGACACTGTCCTTATTGGGCGCGATCGCCTCGGGCGCCCAGGCCAATGACAAGGTTCTGCGCGTCTATAACTGGTCGGATTACATTGCCCCGGACACCGTCAAGAAGTTCGAAGACGAGACCGGCATCCAAGTGACCTACGATGTGTTCGACAGCAACGAAACCCTGGAAGCCCGCCTGCTGGCGGGCAAGTCTGGCTACGACCTGGTCGTGCCATCCAACAGCTTCCTGGCCAAGCAGATCAAGGCCGGGGTCTACCAGGAACTGGACAAGTCGAAGCTGCCGAACTGGAAAAACCTCAATCCGGTGCTGCTGAAAAACGCCTCCGCCAGCGACCCGGACAACGCCCACGCGTTCCCGTACATGTGGGGCTCGATCGGCATTGGCTTCAACCCGCAGAAGGTCAAGGAAGTGCTCGGCGCCAACGCCCCGACCAATTCCTGGGACCTGCTGTTCAAACCGGAAAACGCCGAAAAGCTCAAAACCTGCGGCATCAGTTTCCTCGACTCGCCAACCGAAATGATCCCGGCTGCGCTGCACTACCTGGGCTACCCGGTGAACGATCAGGACAAGGCGCACATCGCCGAAGCCGAAGCGCTGTTCATGAAAATCCGTCCGTCGGTGGCGTATTTCCATTCCTCGAAGTACATCTCGGACCTCGCCAACGGCAACATCTGCGTGGCCGTCGGTTATTCCGGCGACGTACTGCAGGCCAAGGCCCGCGCCGAGGAAGCCGGGGACAAGGTGAAGATCGACTACAGCATCCCGAAGGAAGGCGCCGGCAGTTTCTACGACATGGTCGCCATCCCGCGCGATGCCGCCAACGTCGACAACGCCTACCTGTTCATGAACTTCCTGATGCGCCCGGACATCATCGCCGAGATCACCAACAGTATCGGCTACAGCAACGCCAACTCGGCCGCCACGCCGTTGGTGGATGAGGCGATTCGCAACGAACCGGGTTCGTATCCGCCAGAAGCGGTGATGGCCACCTTGTATGCCGTTCCTGACCAGCCGATTGCGGTGCAGCGGATCATGACCCGGGGTTGGACCAAGGTGAAGTTGGGTAAATAATCGCTGAATTTGCAATCGCCTTCGCCGGCAAGCCGGCTCCTACAAGGGTTCCCGGCAAACGTGCACCACTGTAGGAGCCGGCTTGCCGGCGAAGAGGCCAGAACATTCAACGTACAATCCAGATTCTTTTTTTCGTTCATGCAGCGCCTTACCACCGCTGCATCACTCACCTGGCTCCTCGGTTAAGGTGAAGTTTGGCGCCCTCGGGCGCCTTTTTTGTTTTGCCTCAAGCACCGCCCAACGGCCACTCGGCCAACGCCCGATAGCGGCCCTTGTGCGATTCGAACAAGGTGAAGCGCTCGGCCCGCAGGATAAATTCCGCAGGCGTTGCGGACTCCGGCACCGGTGCCCGGTAGTCACGCGCCAGGGTCAAATGCGGGCGAAATTCCCGGGGTGCGTCTTCCAGGCCAAACGGCAACAGGGCCTGCTCCAGGTCATACACCAGTCGCAACAACGCTGGCGATGCCTGCTCGGGCGCCAGCACCAGTACCCCTGCCCTGCGCCAGACATCCAGGCGATCCAGCTCCACGGCCAGGCGTTCACCCGGCGTGCGCACCGACGCGGCAGCGCTGCAAATGTCGGCGATTTGCGCGATCCCGACCGCCCCGAGGAACTTCAGGGTCAGATGAAAATTCTCCACCGGCACCGGGCGCCCGCTGCGCAGTTGCAAGGCGCTGCGCCATTGGGCGATGGCCTTGCGTAGTGGCGGTGCACAGTCCAGCGCGAAAAACAGCCGTTTCAATGGTTCGTTGGATTCGTCGCTCATTCGTGGCACCTCCTGACATCCAAGTTATAGTTCATGCAAGCGATTGAACTGGAGGGGGCCATGCGAGAAATCATCAGCAAAGAGCCATGGTGGGCCGTGCCACCGAAACCCGGTCAAGACGAGTTCGAGCTCGAATGGGGCTGGCTTGTTCACTACAACGAAGGTGAGCCGCGCTTCGAGTTCGTCAAGGAACGGCCTACAGACACCGAAATTCAAAATCGCAAGAGTTGCAGGATCACCCCGGCGGCGGAGTGATCCTGTGATTCAAGTTCAAGCCTTCACGATCATTTCAAACCCGCCGAAAATCATCCTTTGACCATCGAACGGCATGGGATTGACGTCGGGCTGCACCCGCGGGTCGGTCATCAGTTTCGTCATCCCGGCGTCACGGGTGGATTTATCCGGCCAGACGATCCAGGAAAACACCACGGTTTCGTCCTCCTTGAGTTTCACCGCCATGGGAAACGAGGTCACCTTGCCGTCGGGGACGTCGTCGCCCCAGCACTCGGCGAGGCTGAGCGCGCCGTTCTCGATGAAAATCGCGGCAGCCATTTCGGCGTGCTGCCTGAATTTTTCCCGGTTGGCGGTGGGTACGGCAATGACAAAACCATCGACATAAGACATGAGTGTTCTCCTTGGGTCATGGGTTGAGCTGCTGGTTAGTCGACTGGGTCGGGCTCCAATCGACAGCCCCCCCGTCCGGACCGACCGACGGTTGCGCGCTCTGCGCCAGGTTGCCTTCTATCTGTGAGGCCATGTACAGGGTGCTCGCCATGACACCGGTGGTCGGGTTCTGCAGCAGCTTGGTCCAGGCCTTGTCGAAGGTGTTGCCCAGGCTGCTGCGAATCAACGCTTCGCTGTCCGGCCGGTCGTTGGCCTGGATGATCGCCCGAACGCCCGCGACGCCGACGGAGATCAACGCGCCGGCGAGCTTGCCGGCGGCCGCCGCCACCGCACTGGCTGCTCCGCGCGGGGCCATCTCCGCTTCAATGCGCTGACTGGCGCGCTTGGCCACCGGCGCCATGGCGGTGTCGGTGGAGCCCACGCCCTTGTCGCCACCGGCCTTGTGGACCTTGTCGACCAGCGCGGCGTACGCCGGCAACGCGGCCAACTGTTCAGTGCTCACCACCTGGAACAGCGAGGCGTCCCGGGCAGACGGCGGTCCGAGGGCAATCGCAGGAATTTTGCGGACCCGACCATTGAGCTGGGCCATCGGCACGCCATGGCGCTGGGAAATCTTCTGCAGTTCTTCCTTGAGGATGTCCACGTAGAACGCCGCTGCCAGGGTGAGGATCGCGTCCGGATCGACCTCAAGCGCCGCCGGGGCCAGCACTTTTTCCTGGTACTTCTCCAGCAGGTAGGCCGCCAGGCGCTTTGCCGAGGCATCTTGCTCGTCCTTGTTACTACTGATGGAGTACCAACTGACCTTCATCGACAGCCATTCCTGGGTCCAGTAGCTGCTGAACCAGGGAATGAAGTTTTCTTCGGTCAGCTGGTAGACCCGCGTGCGCCAGTAATCCATGGCCCCACGCGCGTAGATTTTTGCCTGATCGGTGGCCGATTGCGAGGCATCGATGATCTCCCGGTCCACTTGCTGCCAAGTGCTGGGCGACACCATGACCTGCGGCACTTCCACCGGGGCACGCGGGGCCGTGACGCATCCCGCCAGCACCACCAGCACGGCGACGATCAGCGAACGCAGGTTCAAGATCGCGGTTTCCTGAAAGTGTGAGCCGAACGGGAGGTTCGGCGCTCAAAGGCCCTGGTTTGAGTATAGGTCTGATGGTGCTCTTAAGGCCGCCATCGCCAGCAGGCTGGCTCCCACAGTGGATCGGGTTGGAACACCATTGCTGTGAACACCCGAAACCCCTGTGGGAGCCAGCCTGCTGGCGATGGGGCCATCAAAAACACCCACAAAACCTGACCATCACTCCCATCGATATTCACCATCGCCACGATTGCCTTCCGCCCACCGACCGTCAGCGTAGGATCAACTTCAACCCAACACCAAACCCTGTAGCGGAGGGTCGAACCATGCTGATTCATCTCCTGACCTGCCTGGCCCTGACGGCCTTCACGTTGAGCGCATTCGGCTGGTTCGTCCTTTCCGAGGAGCGCACGTCATGATCATCACCGTCACCCTGGCCGTGAGCTTCCCGGTGTTCGGCAACAACTACTACTCGCAGCAATACGAGTCTCGTAAGGTATTGACCCTGATGTTCGACGAAAAATTCGAAGCGCTGCTGATTCCGGCCGCCGGTCATCACTTCAGCAACGAAGTGGTCGGGCTCAACGATCAGTTCCGCTTTCTCAACGATGTGCTGGCCGAACATTTGCTGGCGACCGAGTTCGCCGCTACCGCCCGTCGTAATCACTTCTGAGGGCGCAAACATCCCTGAGGCAGCCCCGCAGCCAGCGGTGCACCGGGTCGGCATCCAGTCGCGGATGCCAGATCATGGCCACGGTAAATTCCGCCAGTGACAATGGCAGCACAAAGCTGTGCATGCCGGCCCGCAGATTGGCGGTATGTCGCTCGGGCACACAGGCAATCAGGTCGCTCGCTCGAGCCAGCGCCAGCGCGGTCGAGAAACCGCCGACCATGGTTGCGATGTTGCGCTGCAAACCGAGCGCCTCCAGGGCTTCATCAATCGGTCCCTTCTCCAGTCCCCGCCGTGACACGCCGATGTGACCCTGCGCAGCAAAACGCTCAGGCGACATCTCGCCGTCGCACAACAAATGCCCCACGCGCACCACGCCGATCAGGCGATCGCGGAATAACCCCTGGGTACGCAGTTCCGGGCTCGCCGTCTTGCCCACCACCCCGGTTTCCAGATCGACCGTGCCGTCGCGCAGTGCCGTGCTGTCCTTGTCGGGTTTGTGCATGAAGCGCAACCGTATGCCCGGCGCCTGTTCGGCTACACGGGCGATCAGCGCGGCGCCGAAGTTTTCGACAAAACCTTCGCTGCTGCGCAAGGTGAAGGTGCGCGACACTTGCAGGAGGTCGGGTTGCTCGGCCGGGCGCAGCACTGCTTCAGCTTCCCGCACAAGTTGCGCGACCCGCTCACGTAACGCCTGCGCGCGGGGCGTAGCCACCAAGCCGCGACCGGCCCTGACCAGCAATGGATCGCCCGTGGTCGCGCGCAACCGCGCCAGCGCCCTGCTCATCGCTGATGGACTCAGGCGCAGGCGCTTGGCGGCACGGGCAACACTGCCTTCTGCCAACAGCACATCAAGGGTGATCAGCAGGTTTAGATCAGGTGTGGACATGCGTGACCCCAAGGTCGGTTGGTAAGGCGTTGCATGCACGTATCAAGTGCAAACCATGCGCCTTCCGCCATGTTAGGCCCCAGCGTAGATTTCTGAAAGCTCCAGTCAGGCGCGCTCAGATAAAGGGGAACAACATGAATGCAGGCGCGGTGGTTGCCCAACAGAAGACGTCGGTCAAAGGTGCGCTGGCCAGCCTGTCGTCGGCGATGTTGTTGGCCTCCCTCGGCACGAGCATCGTCAACGTCGGCCTGCCATCCCTGGCGCAGGCCTTCAGCGCGTCCTTTGAACAGGTGCAGTGGGTGGTCATCGCCTACCTGCTGGCCATCACCACCTTGATCGTCAGCGTCGGCCGGCTCGGCGACCTTGTCGGTCGGCGCCGCCTGCTGCTGTCCGGCATTGCCCTGTTCACCCTGGCGTCGGCCCTGTGCGGCCTGGCGCCCAACCTCGGCCTGCTGATCGCCGCCAGGGCGCTGCAAGGCCTGGGTGCGGCGGTCATAATGGCACTGACCCTGGCGTTTGTCGGTGAGACGGTGGCCAAGGACAAGACCGGTGGCGCCATGGGGCTGCTGGGGAGCATGTCCGCCGTGGGTACCGCGATGGGCCCGGCGCTCGGGGGTGTATTGATCGGTGGATTCGGCTGGCGCTGGATTTTCTTCATCAGCGTGCCCCTGGGCCTGCTGACCTGGCTGCTCGCGCAACGTTACCTGCCCGAGGATCGCCAGGGGCAAACCGGGCGTGCGGATTTCGATTCGCTGGGCACGTTATTACTGGCCCTGTTGCGCGAGAGCCGACTCAGTGGCAGCCTCGCCATGAGCCTGCTGGTGACGACCGTGATGATGACAACGCTGCTGGTCGGGCCGTTCTACCTGGCGCAGACCCTGCGGTTGACGGCGGTGGAGATCGGCCTGGCGCTGTCGGTCGGGCCGCTGGTCGCTGCATTCACCAGCGCGCCCGCCGGGCGCATGGTCGACCGTTGCGGTGCCCTTCGCATGACCCTCGCCGGGCTCCTCGGCATGGCGCTCGGCTGCTGCCTGTTGTCGATAGTGCCTGAAACGTTCGGCGTCGGCGGCTACCTTGCCCCCATGGTCGTTATCACCCTGGGGTATGCGCTGTTCCAGACCGCCAACAACACCGCCGTGATGCTCGACGTATTGCCCGATCAACGCGGCGTGGTATCCGGCCTGCTCAACCTGTCGCGCAACCTGGGGCTCGTCACCGGGGCCTCGGCGATGGGCGCCGTGTTCGCCCTGGCATCCAAAGTGGACATCGGCACCGCGCAAGCGCAGGCCACTGCCACCGGCATGCGCATGACCTTTCTGGTCGCGCTGGGGTTGATCGTCCTTGCCTGCCTGATCGCGTGGCGCAGGCAGGCTGACCCGCAGTAGGAGCGCTTACTGCTCCAGTACCACCAGCGGTGTGTCTTTCTTGACGATGTAGGTCGCCAGTTCCGACGCCTTGCCCTCGCCGATGTTTTTCGCCACATGGGCGGTGCCGGCCGGAATGTACAGGGACTCACCGGCCTTGAGCGTCACGGTCGGTTGCCCTTCGAGTTGATATTCCAGGGTGCCGTCGGTGACGTAGGCCACTTCTACCCCGGGGTGCGAGTGTTTCGGCGATGTCACGCCCGAATCGAATTCAACGAGCACCTGAATTACTTCGCGCCCGGCAACATCAAGGTCACGGCGCACCAGGTCTGTACGCTTGAGGCCGGCTTGCCAGCTTTTCGCCGGCGGCTGGCCCGCTTCCTGGGCTTGGGCAAGGCCGGTGAAAGCGGTGAGAGTTGCAGTGACCAGGGCAACGCCAAGCAGGCCTGCCGCGTAGCGGGTGGGGGTTCGGGACATGGTGGTTCTCCAGTGAGCGCAAGGTAAAAGCCGTGGTGCGGCTGTTGCATTACGCACTCGTCGTGTATCGCCTGCGTGTCCCGCCACCAAGGTTTTTGTATGCCAACGTAGCTGGGTGAACGGTGGATACGTTGCGATACGCACTCATCGACTGGTAGCCGTCTTGAACTTGGTCCAGGTGCGCATGCGCGCCCGCATGTCCGCCTGGGGAATGTCCTTGCCGGGAATCAGCCGCGCATACGTGGCCTCGTCGAGGTAGATGTCGGGATTGTTGCGCATGCTCGCATCGACGTCCGCTCGCGCCTTGGCATTGGAGGTGGGATAGCCGGTGGTATTGCTGATGGCGGCCATGTTCTGCGGGCGCATGACGAAGTTGATGAACGCATAGGCGTACTCCGGATGCCGGGCATCGACCGGAATGGCCATGGTGTCCATCCAGACCGTCGTGCCCTCAAGGGGAATGCGGTACTGGAACATGGATGGCTTGCCGGCGGCATCGGCCGTGCGTTGGGCCTGGGTCATATCGCCGCTGTAGCCGAGCGACAGGCACAGGTTGCCATTGACCAGGTCGGTCACCGGCTGCGACTGGAACTTGCGAATGTAGGGCCGCAGCTTTAGCAGCAGATCGCTCGCCGCCTTCAGGTCTTGCGGTTTGGCACTGCGCGGCTCGCGGCCCAGGTAGTTGAGCACCACCGCCAGCACTTCGTCCGGCGAGTCGATCACCGAGATACCGCAATCGGCAAACCGCGCCGCCAGTTCGGGCTTGAACAGCATGTCCAGGCTGTTGACCGGCGCATCCGGCATGCGCTGTTTGATCTGCTCGGCATTGTAGGTCAGGCCGATGGTGCCCCAGGTGTAAGGGACGGTGGCCTGGCTGGAATGCGCGTAGTGGGCGCGCAGTTTTTGCAGGCCCGGTTCGATGTCGGCCAGCTCGGTGAGTTTCGAGCGGTCCAGCGGCTGCAGGCTACCGGCGCGCACCAGGCGTTCGGCGACGGTGTCGCCGGGGAAGATCAGGTCGTAACCACTGCCGCCTGCGAGCATTTTCGCCTCCAGGGTTTCACTGCCGTCCATGACGTCGTAGATCACCTTGATCCCGGTTTCGGCGGTGAACCGGCTCAGGGTGTCCTCGGCAAAATAGTCGGCCCAGTTGTACAGGCGCAGGGTTTTCTCCTCGGCGTGCAGCGACGGCAAGACGCAGCACAATGAAAAACCCAAGGCACTCAGCAGGCGTTTATGGGATGCGTGCATGTCAGGCTCCTTGGGTGTTCCAGCGTGGGTTGATGCGGCGACCGTCCTGGCTCAGCAAGGCGCCGTACATCTCCGGACGGCGGTCGCGGTAGATCCCCCAGCTCAGGCGCTCTTCACGCATGGCCGCCAGATCCAGGCTGTGCACGAGTACGCCGGTGCTGTCGCGGTCGGCCTCGGCGAGCAATTTGCCCTTGTGGTTGCAGATGAAGGACGAGCCATAAAAGCTCATCTGCAGGCTCGGATCGGTGGTCGCCGCTTCCCGGCCAACACGATTGGCCGCCACCACCGGCACCAGGTTCGCCGCGGCGTGACCGCGCATGGTCATCTGCCAGTGGTCGCGGGAATCCAGCGTTGCACAGCCAGGTTCAGAGCCGATGGCGGTGGGGAACAACAGCACTTCAGCGCCCATCAAGGCCAGGCAGCGCGCCGTCTCGGGGAACCACTGGTCCCAGCAGATGCCCACGCCGAGGCGCCCGAACGCCGTGTCCCAGACGCGAAAACCGGTGTCGCCGGGGCTGAAGTATTCCTTCTCCTGATAACCGATGGCGTTGGGAATATGGGTCTTGCGATACACACCCAGTAAACGCCCGTCGGCATCGGCGACGCTCAAGGAGTTGAAGAAGGCATTGCCTGACTGCTCGAACCAGCTCAGCGGCAGGACCACACCCAGCTCCCGCGCCAGTGCAGCGAAGCGCTTGAGCACCGGGCTGTCGCTGAACGCTTGTGCCAGCGCCAGGTGCTGGTGGCTTTGCTCGATGCAGAAATACGGTGTGGCGAACAACTCCTGCAGCAGGATGACCTGGGCACCCTTGGCTGCCGCCTCGCGCACCAGCAGTTCGGCCTGATCGAGATTGTGTGGCAGGTCCCAGGTGCAAGGCATCTGGGTCGTGGCAATCGTCAGCAGGGTCATGGCATCAACCCTCCACCGGCCAGGCCGGCTGTTGCTGGGTGATGCAATGCACCCCGCCGCCGCCATGGGCCAGGTGGTTGATCCGCACCGGCACCACCTCGCGTCCGGGGAATGCCAGCGCCAACACTGCGTTCGCCGCGTTGTCAGCCTCGATGCCGTAGGCCGGCATGATGATCGCGCCGTTGGCGATGTAGAAGTTGGTGTAGGAAGCGCAGAACACCTCGGCTTCGGTGTCCACCGCTTCGCTGGCCTCATACAACTCGATCAGTTCGAACGGGCGCCCTCGCGCATCGGTTGCCAGTTCCAGGGCCCGGCGGTTCTCGCGGGCCACCTCGGCATACGCCGACTGCCGGTCGTAGGTGGCGTCCACCAGCAGCACGCCAGGACGGGCGAATGCGCACACGCCATCGATATGGCCGTCAGTCATGTCACCGGTGACGAAATCCGGATCGCCAGGCAACCAGATGGTCTTTTTCACTCCCAGCAGGCGGGTAAATATCGCCTCCATCTCGGCCTTGCTGATGCCCGGGTTGCGATTGGGGTTGAGCAGGACCGACTCGGTGGTGATCAGCGTGCCCTCGCCGTCGACATGAATGGCACCGCCTTCGTTGCCCAGGGGTGTGCCGAAGCACGGCAACCCCAGGTGATTGAGTGCGCGGCGCGCCAGGCTTTCGTCCAGCTCATGGGCCGACTTGCCGCCCCAGGCGTTGAAGCGCCAGCTGACTCCCGCCAGGCCCTGTTGCGGGTGGCAAACGAAGGTCGGGCCGGAGTCGCGGCACCAACTGTCGTTCACCGCCAGTTCGATCAGTTCGATGTTGGCACCACACAAGGCCTTGGCACTGGCCAAAGCTTGCGGGTCGACGACCATTTTGACCGGTTCGAAACGGGCGATGGCATTGGCGACGCGAGCGAAATCCTGCTGTACCAGCGGCAGCGTGACGCCCCAATCCGACTCCCACAGTGCCTGGTTGTGCGGCCAGACCATCCAGGTCGCGGCATGCCTGACCCACTCGGCGGGCATCATCCAACCGCTGTTCAAAGATTCGTTGCGCTGCATGACGAAGACCCTTTCAGTTAAGTTATTGTGTTCAATGAAAAACACGCTGCTGGTGTCCTATGCATGCTACGGCGCTGAAAACAGCGCAACAAACGATGGATTTTGCGCACAACTGATTAGAGGAGCTTATCGATATGCTCAAACACTGGCCGCCACTGAGCACTCTGCGCGGCTTCGAGGCGGCTGCCCGGCTGGGCAGTTTCCACAAGGCTGCCGACGAGTTGCACCTCACCCAGTCGGCCATCAGCCAGCAGATCCGCAGCCTTGAGGCGTACCTCGAGCAACCGTTGTTTTTGCGCAGTGGACGCAGCGTCAGCCTGACCGATGCCGGTCACGACCTTCTCAGCACCACCCAGGCGCTGCTACAGCAACTGGCGGTGGGCATTCGGCGCCTCGGGCAGTACCAGAAACCCAACCAGCTGGTGCTCAACACCACGCCGGCGTTCGCCCGGCACTGGCTGCTGCCACGCCTGGGAGACTTCCGCCAACAGCACCCGGAGGTCGACCTGTGGATTTTCAGCACCGACGAAGTCCCGGACATGACCACCCAGACCATCGACCTGGCGCTGCGCGACGACATCAGCTCCCAGGCCGAGTGCAGCTTCAAGGTGCTGCACGCTGACCGTCTGTTTCCGGCGTGTCACCCAAGCCTGTTGGCCCTGCCTTGCGAACAGCGCACGACCCTTCACGGCGAGCGGGAAATGGACTGGAGTCACTGGGCGGTGGAAGCCGGTATCGATGTCGGCCAGCAGGATCAGGGGATGAACTTCTCCGATCCCGGCCTCTTGCTGGATGCCGCCTGCGCGGGGCTTGGCATTGCCCTGGTCAGCCAGTTGCTGAGCCGGCAAGCCTGCGACAACGGGTTGTTGCAACCTCTAGTGGAGCAAACCATCCGCGGGCCGAACTGGGCCCTGCTGACCCACCGCGACAGCGAGAACAACGCACACAGCTTCAGTGATTGGTTGATGCGCCATCTTCAACCCCTATAATCGCCGCACTTCGTCTACCCTCAAAAAGCGCGTGACTGCTATCCATGTGGGTCAGGCGCTGGCAAATACTTGCGCTAATGAACCGGAGAACTTTCATGCTCAAACGCACCCTGGCATTGGCTGTCGGCTTGACCCTGTCTATTTCCACCCTGCTGGCACAGGCCGCCGACGTCCTCAAGGTCAGCGCCATTCCGGATGAAGCCCCCACCGAACTGCTGCGCAAGTTCCAGCCCCTGGGCACTTACCTGGAACAGCAATTGGGCATGAAGGTCGAGTTCGTACCGGTCAGCGACTACCCGGCCGTGGTCGAGGCACTGGCCACCGACCGAATCGACATGGCCTGGCTCGGGGGGTTCACCTTCGTCCAGGCGCGGCTCAAAACCGGCAATGCCATTCCGTTGGTGCAGCGCGAACAGGACGCTCAGTTCACCAGCAAATTCATCACCGCCGACCCGAACGTCAAATCCCTCGCCGACCTCAAGGGCAAGACCTTTGCCTTCGGCTCGGTGTCTTCGACATCCGGCAGCCTGATGCCGCGCTATTTCATGCTGCAGGACGGCATCAAGCCGGAAACCTTCTTCAGTCGCGTGGGTTACTCCGGCGCCCATGACGCCACCGTGGCCTGGGTCCAGGCGGGTAAGGTCGACGCCGGTGTGCTGAACGCCAGCGTCTGGGAAAAACTGGTCAAGGCCGGCAAGGTCGACACCGACAAGGTCAAGGTATTCGCCACCACGCCGGCCTACTACGATTACAACTGGACCGTGCGCGGCACCCTCGACCCGGCCCTGGCGGCGAAGATCAAGGCCGCGTTCCTCGCGCTCGATCCGGCCAACCCCGAGCAGAAAGCGATCCTCGACTTGCAGGCCGCCAGCCGCTTCATCGAGACCAAGCCGGAAAACTACAAGGGCATCGAGGAAGCCGCACGCGCCGCCGACCTGCTCAAATGACCTTGCACCTGACCCGGGTCAGCCTCACCCACGCCAACGGCGTACAGGCGCTGCGCAGCCTGGACCTGCACATCGAAGCCGGTGAACAGGTCGCCATCATCGGCCCGTCCGGTGCGGGCAAGTCGAGCTTGCTCAACGTGCTTGCCACCGGCCTGCGCCCTGGCACCGGTGAATTGCAGGTGCTGGGGGAACACCCCTGGCACCTGTCGGCCCGTCAGCGCCAACGCCTGCGCGCGCGCATCGGCCTGGTGCATCAAGCGCCACCGCTGCCACCTCGCCAGCGGGTGATCACCGCGGTGCTGGCGGGAAAAATCGGTCAGTGGGGATTGGCTAAAAGCCTGTTGAACCTGCTGCACCCGCTGGATGTTCCCGGGGCTCGCGCGGCCTTGACCCGGCTCGACCTGCACGACAAGCTCTTTACCCAGTGCCAGCAATTGTCCGGCGGTCAACTGCAACGGGTGGGCATTGCCCGGGTGCTGTACCAGGCCCCCGAGGTCTTGCTGGCCGACGAACCGGTATCGGCCATGGACCCGGTGTTGGCCGGCCACACGCTCAAGGTCCTCTGCCAGCATGCGCGGGAGCACGCCGTGACCCTGGTCGCCAGCCTGCACGCAGTGGAACTGGCGCTGGCGCATTTCTCGCGGATCATCGGGTTGCGTGACGGGCAAATCCTCTTCGACCTGCCGGCCAGCGCCGTCGACCGCGCGCAACTCGACGCACTCTACGCGAACGAGCAGTTGCAACCCTCGCCAACTCCGGTTCCCTCCTTGAGCGTGCAGATTCCCCGATGCTGAGCCGTGCCACCCGTGATCCCGCCGCCCGGCCACGCCTGCTGCTCAGCCTGCTGGCGATCGCCCTGCTGTGGCCGGGCATCCACTTCAGCGAACTGGACCTGAGGGTGTTGCTGGCCAGTGACAGCCAGAGCGAGATGGGCCGCTTTGTCGCGACCTTCTGGCCGCCGGCCCATGGCACAGAATTCCTCCAGCTGTTGTGGCAGGCCACGTTGCAGACCCTGGCCATCGCCACGGCCGGCATGGCCCTGGCGCTGCTCCTGGCGATCCCCGCCAGCCTGCTGGCCAGCCGCGCGCTGTCACTGTCGGCGGCGTCCCGCGCCGGTCGCCCGAGCCAGTGGGGACAACTGCTGCGCTGGCCGGTGCGCGGGGTGCTGATCTTCCTGCGCAGCGTGCCGGAAATCGTCTGGGCCCTGCTGTTCGTGCGCGCCGTCGGCCTCGGTCCGACCGCCGGGGTCCTGGCCATCGCCATTACCTACAGCGGCATGCTGGGCAAGGTCTACGCGGAGATTTTCGAGTCGGTTGACCAGCGCCCCGCCCACGCGCTGCTGCAAGCCGGCAGTGGGCGGCTCGCGGCGTTCTGCTACGGGATCCTGCCCAATGTCGCGGCGGAGCTGTTGTCGTACACGGTGTACCGGTGGGAATGCGCGATTCGCGCCTCGGTGGTGATGGGCTTCGTCGGGGCCGGCGGCCTGGGCCAGCAAATCGACCTGTCGATGCGCATGTTCGCCGGCGGTGAGGTGGCCAGCCTGTTGCTGACCTTCCTCGTCCTGGTATTGCTCGCCGATCAACTGAGTCGCCTGCTGCGCTGGAGGCTGGAATGAGTCGCCTGGTCAACCTGCTGCTGGTGCTGTGCATCGGCGCCGCGGTGTTTGCATCGTTCCGCTACCTGGGCATCGACCTTGGAGAACTGGGTGGCAGCGGCAACCTGAAACAGATGCTCGCCTACGTGCAGCGCTTTCTCAACCCGGACCTGAGCGCCGGGCATTTGCAGGCCATTGCTCGCGGTGCGCTGGAAACCATCGCCATGTCGGCACTCGGTACGCTGTTGGCGACGGTGTTCGGCTTGTTGCTGGCGCTCCCGGCGGCCGGTCGATTCGGCTGGCCGATGCAGGGTTTGTCGCGCCTGGTGCTCAATGCCTTGCGCGCGATTCCGGAGCTGGTGTGGGCGGTGCTGATGGTCCTGGCCGCCGGGCTCGGCCCCAATGCCGGCACCCTGGCATTGGCGCTGCACACCACCGGCGTGCTTGGCCGTCTGTTTGCCGAAGCGCTGGAAAATACTCCACCGGAACCTGCCAACGCGATCCGCCTGCAGGGCGGCAATGCCGTGTGGGCGTTCTGCTACGGCACCCTGCCCAACCTGTTCCCGCAGCTGCTGGCCTACATCCTGTACCGCTGGGAGAACAATATCCGCATGGCCAGTGTGCTGGGTTTTGTCGGTGCCGGTGGTTTGGGACAAATGCTTTACATGAGCCTGAGCCTGTTCCAGGAGGCCCAGGCCAGCACGGTCATTCTCGCGATGCTGGTGTTGGTTTTTGCGGTCGATACGCTGAGCAGCTGGAGTCGCCAGCGTTGGGTGAAGGCCTGAGATCGATGGCTATGAGCAGACAAACAAATGCCCCGGAAGTCGGGGCATTTGATCTTGGCGAGCTGCATATGTTCAGCTGCACAAGGCAGGCTTCAAAGAGCCAAGTAGGTGGCCAGCGCTGGTCTCTGGCTTACGAGGTTTATCAGGACTCTCACAGCAACAACAATAAGCGCTGTCCTGCTTCACACGGCATAAGGGCTGGATCTCAGCGCGGAGATCTTTCTAACCGTGTACCCTTCGGAGCGCGCCCCACGCGTCCTCGCTATCCGCTTGCGCATCAGTCTGCGTTTTCACCTACAACTTCAGATTAGCAAAACACTCACGGTGTGGGCTGGTATTTTTAGATCGATTTCGCCCTGTAAAAAAAGGTGCAGGACGGAAAAATAATATGTCCGCCCAGCCCTTCGCTGCGAATCTGCCTGTTACGCTGCAATAACGCAGCACTCGGTCTTCACGGCCTCGCGCCAGGCCCCCTGTGCACTGGCTTTTGAGTTGGCATGCGATATGCCCTTACCAGACTGCCCTGGCATTCTGTGCCCAGGTCCCATTAGCCGAATCGAGCCGATCCACGAATGGATATCCTGAATTTGCTGGTAAACAAAGCCCAGCCCCTGACCAGTTCCGTCGGCGCCGACGGACTACTGCTCGGCCTGTCCTTGAGCCTGAGCGACCAATTGGGCTATGCACCCGAGGAGCTGCTCAATCAACCGATCGAGCGGGTATTGAGCATCGAGTCGCTGCGCACAGTGCAGGCGCTGTTTGCCAATCCGCCCGCCGACGAACTGATCCATAGCCTGGAGCTGACCCTGATTCGCCACAACGGCGGCCTGCTGCATGTGATCGCCAGCGGTGTGCTGGAGTGGCGCAATGTGCAGCCGGCACGCCTGCACCTGCTGAAGATTCCCCTTGGCACGCTGGGGCATCGGCTGCGGGAAATGCACAACGCCAATGAAGTGATGAACCAGATGCTGCAGAGCGCCAAGGTCGCCTACTGGTGCATCGAATTCGCCGAGGCGGTGGACATCAACCACTCCCCGGATGAGATCGTTCGCCAAGTTTTTGAAAACGACTCCCACTGGCGCCTGTGCAACCGGGCCATGGCGGAGGTGTACGAGATGCCGTCGGATGTCGATTTCAACCAGCAACCGGTGCGCCTGTACTGGCCGCGCAGCCCGGCCAACGAAGAGTTCGTGCGGCGCCTGATCGAAGCCCGGTTTCATGTCGACGGTGCACTGTCGGTGGATCGCCGCCACGATGGTTCGCCGGCCTATGTGGAAAACGACGTCAGGGCCACCATCGTCAATGGCCAGCTGTTGCGCATGTGGGGCAGCATTCGTGACGTCAGCCAGGAATTGCGCATGCAGCACGATGCCGAGCAACGCATCGATGCCTTGCGCCGGGTCTTCGATGCCGTGCCCGACGCGGTGCTGGTGATCGATGAGCACCTGCAACCGCAGTGGCGCAACGCTGCCTTCGAGGACACCTTCGGCATCACCCATGGCGCCGGCATCGCCCGCTTGCTGCTGGACACGGCCTTGCCCGAACGCACCTGGCACAGCCTGCCCCTGCCTGACCTGAGCGGGCGCGACCTGAACTTCAACGTGCATTGCTCGCGCATCCTGATTCGCGAAGGCGTGGCCTGGCGCGTCGCGGTGTTCCGTGAAAGCCAGGGCGTTCGCACCCCCCAAGAGTTGCACCCATGAAAGACTCCAACCTGCCACCCACCTTGCAGATGGGCATGCGCTCTTCGGTCAATGTCAGCAGTGAAGTGCTGGGCGCGCTGCTGGAAACGCCTGCCTTGCATGCCTTGCTCGACAGCTTCAGCGAAGCGCTGATCATCACTGACGGTGAAGGCCGGCTGCGCTTCATCAACCTGGCCGCCGAACGCGTCAACCGCCTGTCGAAACAGCAGGCCATGGGCTTGTCCGAGAGTGATTTTTTCCAGCGTTCGGCGTTGAACTACGACGACTTCCTGGCCGCACTGAACCGCGGTGGCAACAGTGCGTTGACCCGCTCCCGGGAAGGCCGGGTGCTGCTCAGCAGTACCCATGCGATCCCCACCGGCGCCTACGAAAAACCGTTCAGGATGCTCACCCAGAAAGACTTCGATGCCAGCCAGCCGCAGCGCCGGGCATCGCTCAACAACCGGCCGCTGGAGCCCCAGGGCCTGCGCGATCCCCAGGACAACGCCCTGCACCTTTCGCCGCAGCTGTCGAGCATCGCCGACACCGGCGTGCGGGCGTTCCGCCGGCGCGCGCGCCTGTTGCTGCTGGGTGAGCCGGGGGTCGGCAAGACCGCCATCGCCCGGCACATCCATCGTGCAGCCGGCTGGGGCGATCGTCCGTTCATCCACGTCAACTGCGGGAGCATCCCGGAGAGCCTGTTCGAGTCCGAGATGTTCGGCTACGAGCGCGGCGCCTTTACCGGCGCGCTGCAGGGTGGCAAGCAGGGCTATATCGAAGCGGCGTCGGGCGGCACCCTGTTCCTCGACGAGATCGGCGAGATCCCGCTGCACGTACAGGCCAAGCTGCTGAAATTTCTAGAGGACAGCACCATCCAGTCGGTCGGCTCGCCCCTGAGCAAAACCGTGCAGGTACAGGTCATCGCCGCCACCAACAAGGATTTGCGTCATCTGGTGGACATGGGTGAGTTTCGCGCCGACCTTTATTATCGTCTTGCCGTGCTGCCGGTGGAGATCCCGCCGCTGCGCCAGCACCGCGATGACTTGCCGTTTCTCATCGACATCCTGCTCAGCCGCATCAATGGCGACCGCGTACCCTCCCTGAGCCTGTCCGCCGGCGTTCGCAAGCGCCTGATGGGCTATGACTTCCCGGGCAACATTCGCGAGCTGGTGAACATTTTCGAACGTTTGGCAGTGCTCGCCGACGATGAGGCGCAGGAGCATCATCTGCCGGCCGAACTTCTGGAACCGGTGCGCTCCCGGGCCAATTCGGTCGTGCAGGAACAAGCGCCGGAAGAGTCGGAGCAGAACCTCAAGCTGCAGGTTCAGCATTTCGAACGCCAGGTCATCCTTCGCGCCGTGCACCTGTGCGGGAGCAAGCGCAAGGCTGCGCAGCATCTGGGGATTGATATCGGCACGCTGATTCGCAAGTTGCAGCGCGACTGACTGCGGGACCGGGCTTGGCGACCCTATTCTTTCGGCGTACATATCCATTCCTGCGGTAACGGCCATCCACGGTTTGCCTCTTACCTGTAGGAGCTGGCTTGTCGGGTCGCCGCATCGCAGCGAAGGTCGTCAACGATGACGCGGGGATCCTGACACCCCGTGTCATCGTTGAACTCCATCGCGAGCAAGCTCGCTCCTACAGGTTTTCCCCAAGGCCCTACAATAAAACGCTGCAAAAACGCCTATAACATTGTTATTTCTGCTTACACTTTCCTTCTCGAATAATATTTACTCTTTTAAAATCAATAGCTTAGGAATTTGGCACGCCCTGTGCTCCTGCTATCTGCAACCCACCACCGTTGGGCTCCGATAGCCAGGAGGAATAACAAGAATGTTGATCACCGGGATCAAAAGTCGGCCGGTCTACGACCGGTTGCAACCTCTGCCGGGAGGTATCCGGCACATCATTGCCGGGCAAGGCAGTGGCGGTCGTGCCATGTTGCGTTTGCTGGAGGAGATGGCCGGGCTGGATCGTCCCGTGACCTTGCTGTACGCCCAGGAGTCATTTTCCGGTCAGGATTTCCTGCCCCAATTACAGCAGCACTCAGGTCACCAACTGCGCGTGTACGCCAGTAACCAGGCCTTGATCGACGACCTCGATAACCTGCTCGGCGACGCCAGGATGGGCACCCGCCTCTACCTCGCCGGTTCCGAAAGCTTCCTCGGCAGCGCCATGCAAGTGGCCACCCGCTTCGACCTCAACCGCGACGAAGTGCTTCGCGAGCACTCCGGCACGCTGGTGCGCCGGGTCTGGTGCGTGCACTGCGACACCTACACCGAAAACGTGACCCAACGGGTCTATGACTGCCCCGGTTGCAGCCTGACGCTGGTGGTGCGCGACCACTATTCCCGGCGCCTGGCGGCCTTCCAGGCGGTCAAGGCGGATGCCGAAGTACCGGGCGAACTGCCCCCAGCCGAGGAGCTCGATACATGAGCCAGAACAACGGGACTTTGAATTTGCGGGTGGCCCGCATCGAAGCGGTGACCCCAGAGATCAAGCGCTTCACCCTGGTATCGCCGACCGGTGCACACCTGCCGGCGTTCTCCGGTGGCAGCCACGTGGTGGTGCTCATCGCCAACCCGAACAATACGCTGCGCAACCCCTACTCGCTGCTGAGTTCGCCTTATGACACCAGCAGCTATCAGATCGCCGTACGCCGAGTGGAAAGCGGTCGCGGTGGTTCGATCGCGCTGCACGACAGTGTCCGTGAAGGCGACCTGATCGAGGTCACGCCACCGGTCAATCTGTTTGCGCTGATCAAGCAGGCACGCCTGCACCTGTTCATTGCCGGTGGCGTCGGCATCACCCCGGTGATCTCCCAGCTCGAGGAATTGCGCCTGAGCAAGGTGCCCTTCGAGCTGCATTACGCGGTCCGCGGCGATGAGCACGCACAGCTCGGCAAAGAGTTGCAGGCCACCTACGGCGAGCAGGTCCACCTGTATCGCAAAGGCATCGAGGCGCGCATGGACATCGGGCAGATCCTCGCCGATCGCCCGCTGGGCAGTCACGTTTATGCCTGCGGCCCGGACAGCATGATCGACGCCACCCTGGCGTGTGCCCGCGACCTGGGCTGGACCGACAGTCACGTGCACTTCGAGCGCTTCCTCGAGCAAAGCAGCGGCGGCGAAGCCTTCAGCTTCACCCTCGGTCGCAGTGGCGCAACCATCGAAGTCTCGCCGGACCAGACCATGCTCGAAGCGGTCGAGGCCGCGGGCTACAGCATGCCTTACCTGTGTCGTGGCGGCGCCTGTGGCCATTGCGAAACCGCGGTCCTGGAGCTCGACGGCGAACTGCTGCACAGCGATGACTGGCTGTCGGACGACGACAAGACCAGCCGCAAGAAAATCATGCCCTGCGTATCCCGCGCCAAATGCAATCGCCTGGTCATCGACCTCTGATCGACGGAAGACATAACAATGAATATCCAGTTCAATCCCGACGAAACCTACCGCGACGACTACACCTTCGCCAACAGCCCGGAGACCATCGCCCGCGCCCCCTTCCCGTTCCCCGATGACGACTACATGTACTCGATGAACCTCGAGCCCCATGTCCCGGTCGGCGACGGCGCCTTCCGGGCCGCGTTCGATATCGACGAGCACTACATCAGCGAATGCCGGGACCGCGCCATCACCTTGGAAAAAGACCCAGGCATGCACTACGTTTCGGCGCCGCACATGATGGAGGCCCAGTGGGACCTGCTGGAACTGATCATGGAGTCCTACGCCCGTGACTACCCGCAGTACTTCACCCTCTCCCGTGAAGGCCGCCAGTGGCACTGGGTCAACCGCCTGCTGGACATCGACGACCACTTCACCTTCGGCGACCCGACGACCCTGCCGTATGAGCCGATGGAGTACGTGACCCGCCAGGCCCAAGGCGACTGGGTATTGCAGGAAGAACGCGACGGTACGCTGTACTGGGGCGCCGGGATTGCCACCCAACGGGCCGACTATTCGCTGCGCTTCAACCTCGGCATGAGCTGGGAAGAATTCCACGGCCCGGTGCCGCTGGTGAAGGAAATCGGCATGCTCGACCGTGCCCTGAAGTTCCTCCTGCGCCTGCGCACCGGCCACCCGGTACGGCGCCTGAACTGGTCGCTGACGGTCAACCCGCGCCTTGAGGTCTCGGCCGAAAGCCTGCCCGAATGGGCCCCGGACCGTACCATGGTGACGGCCGAAAACGCCGGCAAACTGGTGTACCTGCGCATCGAGCTGCAACCGCTGCACCGCCTGCCGCGCAGCAACGCCATTGTCTTTCCGATCCGCACCTACCTGCTCAGCCTCGAAGACATCGCCACCAACCCGGCATGGGCGCGGCGCATGCACCGGGTGCTGCGTGATTTGAACCAGCAACTGGTCGATTACAAGGGCTTCAGCCGGTACCGCGATGCGGCGGTCGAGTGGCTGTCGCAGTACGACGACGAAACCAAAGCCTGACGCAATCCACTGTGGGAGCCAGCCTGCTGGCGATGGCGGTCTTGAGGGCGCCATCGCCAGCAGGCTGGCTCCCACAGGTTCAAGCACCCGCAATCCACTGCCATTGATAATGAGGAAATAACATGAGTGGCTCATCCAACACGCGTGCAAGCAGCGCCGATCAGGACGCCGAACAACTGCGCGCCCTCGGCTACAGCTCGGATTTCAATCGCAGCATGAGCCTGTGGGAGAACTTTTCCCTGGGCTTTACCTACCTGTCGCCAGTCGTCGGGGTCTATACCTTGTTCGGCCTGTGCCTGGCCGCCGGCGGCCCGCCGATGTTCTGGTCCTACCTGCTGATCGGCGCCGGGCAAATGCTGGTTTGCCTGATTTTTGGCGAAGTGGTGTCGCAGTTCCCGATTTCCGGTGGTGTCTACCCCTGGGCTCGTCGCCTGGTGGGCAAGCGCTGGGCGTGGATGGTCGGCTGGGTCTATGCATGGGCGTTATGCGCAACCATCGCCGGGGTCGCGGTGGGTGCCGGGCCGTACCTGGCGATCATGCTGGGCTTCAATCCCGGCCCGGATGCCAACATCGTCATCGCCCTGGCGATCATCCTGCTATCCACCGCGCTTAACCTGGTGGGCACCAAGTTGCTGGCGCGGGTGGCGATGTTCGGCTTTCTCTGCGAGCTGGTCGGCGCGATCCTGGTCGGTGGCTACCTGCTGATCTTCGAGCGTCATCAACCGATCAGCGTGCTGTTCGACACCTTCAATCTGGAAGTCAATGGCTCGTACCTGCCGGCCTTCCTCGCGGCCTCCCTGGCGGGCCTGTTCCAGTACTACGGGTTCGAGGCCTGCGGCGATGTCGCCGAAGAAACCCCGAACCCGGGCAAGCGCATTCCCAAGGCCATGCGCATGACCATCTACATCGGCGGCGCGGCAGCGATGTTCGCGTGCCTGGCGTTGATTCTCTCGGTGCCGGACATGGCCAGGGTACTGGCCGGTGAAGACACCGACCCGGTCGCCACGATCCTGGCCAATGCCTTCGGCCCGGTTGGTTCACGCCTGGTGATGGCAGTGGTCATGGTCTCGTTCATCTCCTGCGTGCTGAGCCTGCAAGCGGCGGCCAGCCGCCTGTTGTTCGCCTATGCCCGGGACGAGATGATCGTCGGCAGTTCACTGTTCAAGCGCCTGTCGGCCAACCAGGTGCCGTCGTTCGCGCTGCTGGTCAGCGGCCTGGTACCGGCGGCGATTGTCTGCCTGGGGATGTTCATGGCCGATGCCGTGGCCACCATCGTCGGTTTCGCGGCGATCGGCATCTACGTGGCCTTCCAGTTGATCGTGGTCGCCGCGCTGATCGCCCGCGCCAAGGGCTGGCGCCCCAACGGTCAATTCACCCTCGGCGCCTGGGGCCTGTGGGTCAACCTGGCGGCGCTGGTGTATGGCGTGTGCGCCATCGTCAACATGGTCTGGCCACGCTCGCCGGATGCCGCCTGGTACATCAATTACTCGATGATCCTCACGACCCTGGTGGTGATGGGTGCGGGCCTGGTCTACATGCTGCTGGGCAAGCCTTACGACAAAGGCACGGCGCCGGCGGGGGATGCGTGGAAGTTTTCCAAGCCGCGTGCCAAAGGGGCTGAGCTTTCCGGGGCTGCAGTAAACAAACCAGCGATCTGATAACCCACTGTGGAAACCCAACCCTGTAGGAGCCGGCTTGCCGGCGAAGGCGGTGTGTCAGCCAACATCGATGTTGCGTGTGATGACGTCTTCGCTGGCAAGCCAGCTCCTACAAAAACCCAACCCTGTAGGAGCCGGCTTGCCGGCGAAGGCGGTGTGTCAGCCAACATCGATGTTGCGTGTGATGACGTCTTCGCTGGCAAGCCAGCTCCTACAGGGAATCCGGTTCCTACAGATAAAAATAATAGTTTTGAAGAGGCAAGAACATGCAAACCCAATTGCTGATCAACGGCCAACTGCAAAACGGCGAAGGCCCCGCCCAACCAGTGTTCAACCCGGCGCTGGGAAGCGTGCTGGTGGAAATCAACGAAGCCAGCGAAGCCCAGGTCGAT
>NZ_BAAIAK010000020.1:0-49103 GCF_054600775.1 Pseudomonas sp. MHK4
CTCAGAAGTGAAACGATGCATCGCCGATGGTAGTGTGGGGTTTCCCCATGTGAGAGTAGGTCATCGTCAAGATTAAATTCCAAAACCCCTATCTGCGCATGCAGGTAGGGGTTTTGTTTTTGTCCGCAGGAAAGTCTTTCACCGGATTGCACCGGTGGAGCGTCCTGGGGCCAACATAAAGAAAATGACACGAAAGTGACCGGGCGGTTTTTGTTATGGTGCAGCTCGTTTTTTTAACGGACTGTTTCAAGCCCAGGGATCGGCGTTTTCTTTCAAAGAGTTGCTACAGAAATGCCCCAACCGATTCCGATCAAAGACCACGAAAAAGAGACACGCCTGGTCAACAAGAGACTGATGGCCTGCGCCTTGTTCGTCGTCGCCATCACCTGTGCACTGGTGGTGCGCCTGTACGTGCTGCAGGTGGTGGAATTCGACTATCACTCGACGATTTCCGAAAACAACCGTGTCCACGTGCTGCCAATCACGCCTACCCGAGGCTTGATCTATGATCGCAATGGCGTGGTCCTCGCGGACAACCGGCCCAGCTACAACCTGACCATCACTCGCGAACGCGCCTCCGACGTCAATCAGGAGCTGGACGAGGTGATCAGCCTGCTGCACCTGCCTGCCGAAGACCGCACGCAGTTCGACAAGGCGATGAAACAGGCACGGCATCCGTTCGTGCCGGTGACCTTGTTCTATGAACTGACCGAAGAGCAGATCGCGGTCCTGGCGGTCAACGAATTCCGCTTGCCGGGCCTTGAGGTCGAGCCGCAGTTCGTGCGCCACTATCCGTTGGGCGAGCATTTCGCGCATTCGGTCGGCTACGTCGGCCGGATCAATGAGAAAGAGTCCAAGGTCCTGGATACGGTCGAGTATCGAGGTACCCAATCCATTGGCAAGACCGGGGTCGAAAAATTCTACGAGTCGCAACTGCACGGCCATGTCGGTTACGAGGAAGTCGAAACCAATGCCCAGGGTCGCGTGTTGCGCGTGCTCAAGCACACCGATCCGGTGCCCGGTGAAAGCATCGTCCTGAGCCTGGACGTCAAGCTGCAGGAGGCCGCCGAGCATGCCTTGGGTGATCGTCGTGGCTCCGTGGTCGCGCTTGATCCGTCCACCGGTGAAGTGCTGGCGATGGTCAGCAACCCGAGTTTCGATCCGAACCTGTTCGTCACCGGTATCAGCTCCAAGGAATACTCGACGCTGCGCGACTCCATCGACCGGCCGCTGTTCAACCGAGTGCTGCGCGGGCTCTACGCGCCGGGCTCGACCATCAAGCCGGAAGTCGCGATTGCCGGGCTCGATGCCGGCATCGTCACGCCGCAGACCCGGGTCTTCGATCCGGGCTATTACCAACTCCCGGACTTCGACCACAAGTACCGCAACTGGAACCACAGCGGCGACGGTTGGGTGGACATGGACGCAGCGATCATGCGCTCCAACGACACCTACTTCTACGACCTCGCGCACAAGCTGGGCATCGATCGGCTGCATGACTACATGGCCATGTTCGGCCTCGGGGAAAAGGTCTCGCTGGACATGTTCGAAGAGTCTCCCGGCTTGATGCCATCCCAGGCCTGGAAGCGCGCCACGCGGCGTCAGCCATGGTTCCCCGGGGAAACCGTGATCCTCGGCATCGGCCAGGGCTACATGCAGGTCACGCCGCTGCAGCTGGCCCAGGCCACGGCGCTGATCGCCAACAAAGGCGTGTGGAACCGCCCGCACCTGGCCAAGACCGTGGACGGTGTGGCGCCGGTGGATGAGCATCCGATGCCGAACATTCTGCTCAAGGACCCGCGCGACTGGGAGCAGGTTAACCACGGCATGCAGATGGTGATGCACGATGCCCGCGGGATTGCCCGGGCGGCAGCGGCGGGAGCGCAGTACCGGATCGCCGGCAAGAGCGGCACCGCGCAAGTGGTGGCGATCAAGCAAGGCGAGCGTTACAACCGCGAGAAAACCCGCGAGCGTAACCGCGACAATGCCTTGTTCGTCGGTTTTGCCCCGGCCGAACATCCACGGATCGTGATTTCGGTGATGATCGAAAACGGCGAGGCCGGTGGTCGTGTCGCCGGTCCCGTGGTGCGGCAGATCATGGACGCCTGGCTACTCGATCAGGACGGCCATCTCAAGCCGCAATACGCCGTGCCGAGCAAGGCATCGGGCGATCCTCACGTCTGAACCACCGAAGCTTCACAGCACAGGCTCACGGATGCTGAGCATGTGCTGGAAGCTCTCCAGAAACACCGTCTCGGCCTGGCTCATCTTCTGTTCTCGATTCCACAACAGCTGGATGTCGAAATCCACCACGCCTTCTTCAGGCGGCAAACGCCACAGCAAACCCTGTTCGACATCGCGCCGCACCAGGTGCGTGGGCAGGGCGCCAATGCCATAACCTGCGCAGATCAGGCGGTGAATTTCCTCGAAACTGGTGGATGACGCGACAATTTTTCCGGTGAAGCCTTGCTGGTCGCGGAACAGCGTCAGGGGCGAAAGGTTGCCCCCCAACTGATCGCTGGTGAAGCTGACGAAGTTCTCCGCGGCGAGCTGTTCCAGGGTCAGGTTCGCTTGCCCGAACAGCCGATGGCGCTGACCGCAAAAGTAGGCGTAGGTCTCGCGAAACAGCACCCGTTGTTCCAGCCGCGGCTGCGGCAAACGGCACAGGCCGACGCCTATGGTCGCGGTCTTTTGCAGCAGCGAACTGATGATATTCGAGCTGCCCATCACCTCGACTTCCAACTCGATTTTCGGATGAATTTCATGGAAGTCGGCGAGAAACTCGTCGTAATGCCGTGCTTGCACCCCGCTGACCGTGAGGATGCGAATCTTGCCCACCACATCGTCGTGACGACTCTCCACCACCGTGCCCAGGCGTGAAATATCGCCATAGATATCCGCGGCAATGCGCAGCACTTCTTCCCCGGTTTCAGTCAGGTCAAAGCGTCGCCCGCTGCGGGCAATCAGCACACATTCGAGTTGCTCCTCCAGGCGTTTGAGCGCCTGGCTGACGGCCGACTGGGTGATGTGCAAGCGTGCTGCGGCGCGGCTCATGCTGCCTTCCTGGCCAATGACCAGGTAGGTGCGCAGCAGGTTCCAGTCCAGGCGGTCGTTGAGAAAACGCCGGCCGACCCAGGGATTGGTGGTGGAGGACATAAAACCTCATGTAGTAGCGCTGCTAATAGTAAAGATAAGAATATGAAAATTGACTAATCCTGGCACGAAAGCGATAAAGGTCACAAGCACCACAGAGTGCAACCGTCACCCGCCTTAACACCTGCCCAAAAACTATAAGTACACAGGGTCCTTGCATGCACACTACCGCGCAACCGCGCCGAGCGGCGGCCGCCGCCTTCATTGGCACGACCATCGAGTTCTACGACTTCTACATCTATGCCACCGCGGCGGCATTGGTGCTCGGGCAAGTGTTCTTCCCCAGCAGCGACCCGGTGATGAGTACCCTGGCGGCGTTCGGCAGTTTCGCGGTCGGCTTCATTGCCCGGCCGATGGCCGGCATGGTCTTCGGTCATCTGGGCGATCGTCTCGGACGCAAGAAAATGCTGCTGGTGACCATGGCCCTGATGGGCATCGCCACGGCGGGTATCGGCCTGTTGCCCAGTTATGCCAGCGTCGGCATCTGGGCGCCCATCGGCCTGATCGTGCTACGCGTGATCCAGGGCATTTCGGTGGGTGGAGAGTGGGGCGGGGCGGTGTTGATGGCCAGCGAGCACGCACCGGCCAAGCGCAAGACCTTCTACGCCTCGTTCGCCCAACTCGGCAGCCCGGCCGGTTTGTTGCTGGCGCTGATTGCCTTCCGCCTGGTGACGTCCCTTGAACCGGAGGACTTCCTCGCCTGGGGCTGGCGCCTGCCGTTCCTCGCCAGTGGCGTGTTGATGATGGTCGGGCTGTTGATCCGTTCCGGGGTCCACGAGTCGCCGGAGTTCGCCAAGGTCCAGGACAACAACGAGACCGCCAAATACCCGGTGATGGAGGTGATCCGCACCTGCTGGCGGCAGATCCTGTTCGCCGCCGCTGCCGTGACCATCGGCTCGGCCGGGTTCTTCTTCACCAACACCTTCATGATCACCTACGTCACCCAATACCAGGGCATCGCCCGCTCGACGATTCTCGACTGCCTGTTCCTGGTGACCATCATTCAGTTGCTCTCGCAGCCGCTCTCCGCACTGTTGGCCGAGCGCATTGGCGAAGGCCGCTTTCTCAAGCTGGTCGCTTTGCTGTGCATGGTCACGCCGTACCCGATGTTCATGTTGGTCGGTACGCAAAACATCGTGCTGATGACCGTCGGCATCGCCCTGGCCGTGGTGATCCTCTCGGCGCTGTACGCGGTGATCGCCGGCTACATGACCCAGGCCTTCCCGGTGCACCTACGGTATTCGGGCATTTCTATCGCATACCAGTTGGCCTGCGCCCTGGCCGGTGGCAGTACGCCGCTGATCGGCACGCTGCTGGCCAGCAAGTTTTCCGGACAATGGCTGCCGCTGGCGGTGTTTTTCACCTTGCTGTCGGCCCTGTCCCTGATCGGTGTTTGCGGCCTGGCCCGCCTGCGCGCCAACCCGGTCGTTCCCCACGTTGGCAAAGAGGTGTATCCGTGAGTAAACCTGCACACATCGACCCGGTTGAATGGCAAGCCCGCTGCGAGCTGGCGGCACTGTATCGGCTGGTCGCGCACTTTCGCATGACCGACTTGATCGATACCCACATCACCCTGAGGATTCCGGGCCCCGAGCATCACTTCCTGATCAACCGCTACGGCGTGATCTTCGACCGCATGCGCGCCTCCGACCTGGTGCGCATCGACCAGGAAGGCCGCGTGGTCGACCCGGCTTATGAAGGGCAGCGGGTCAACGCCGCAGGCTTCGTGATTCATTCGGCGATCCACATGGCGCGCCCGGACCTCAACTGTGTGATCCACACCCACACGGCGGCCGGCATGGCCGTCGCCGCCCAGAAGCAAGGCTTGCTGCCGATCAGCCAGCATGCGCTGAAGTTCTACGGCAAGCTGGCGTATCACACCTATGAAGGCATCGCGCTGTCGCTGGACGAGCGCGAACGCTTGATCGCCGACCTCGGTCCGCACCGGGCGATGATTCTGCGCAACCATGGCTTGCTGGTGGGGGGCTCGGGGGTGGCCCAGGCGTTCCAGGAGATTCATTTCCTGGAGCGTGCCTGTCAGGCGCAGGTCCAGGCACTGGCCGGGGGGGCGGCATTGCACTATCCGTCCCCCGAGGTCTGTGCGCACACCGCCGAACAGTTTGACCGTGATGAGCAGGACAACATCATCGACCTGGCCTGGGAGGCCGCCCTGACCCTGATCGAATCCCAGCGTGAGTCCTATTTGTCATGAATACCGTGGTCTTGCTGTCCCGAGATACCTTGCTGCTCAAGCAATTGCAGGTCGCGTTTGCCCGCAGCGCACCGCAACTCACGGCCGTGTTGGCCGATGACCCGCGGGCCGCCAACGCGCAGATGGCGGCATGCTGGTTTCCGTTGCCGGACAGCCTCGGCGCGTTGCCCAACCTGCAGGTGATTCACTCGGTGGCCGCCGGGATCGATCATCTCGAGCATGACCCCTCGTGCCCGGACTTGCCGGTATGCCGAGTGGTCGATCCCGGACATCGCCAAGGCATGACCGAGTATGTGCGTTGGGCAGTGATTCACTATCACCGGGGCTTCGACCGGGTGTTGGCGCAGCAGCGCGAGCAGCACTGGGAACGACCACTGCAACGGGCGGCGGGGCAGTTCAAGGTCGGGGTGATGGGGCTCGGCTCGCTGGGCAGCGCGATTGCCCTGGATCTGGTCGCCGCCGGTTACGACGTCCGTGGCTGGGCGCGGCGCAGCAAGGACCTGCCGGGCGTGCGCACGTTCGCCGGGGCGGATGCACTGGACGCGTTTCTCGACGGCGTCGAGTTGCTGATCAACCTGTTGCCGTTGACTGGAGAAACCCGCGGCATCCTCGGCCAGGCCACGTTCGACCGGCTGGCCAACGGCGCGGCACTGGTCAACTGCGGGCGAGGCGGGCATCTGAACATCGATGACCTTGAACAAGCCCTGAAGAGGGGGCAACTGCGCGGTGCCTTGCTGGATGTGTTCGAGCAGGAACCGCTGCCGATCGATCACAAGCTCTGGACCATGCCCGGTGTCACCATCACCCCGCACATGGCGTCGGCGGCTTCCCATGATTGTATTGCCGAGCAAGTAGCGGAGAACTTCCGACGATTGAATAGCGGCGAGCAATTATTGAACTGCGCCGATCGATTATTGGGATATTGAATTAACCGCTTTATAACGAATAACAAATGCCCTGCAATCTCGCCCATTTTAGTTGGGCGAGCCATAACAACAAACTTCGCCTCAACCGATTTACTGCCAGTCAAAACAATTAAATAAACGAGTTCTCGATGAATTCCTGGAGACAGTGATGAGCGATCTATCGTCCGCAGAAAAGTCCGGTGCACCACCAGAAGTTGCAATCAGCATGAAAAAAGTCGCGGTGGCCAGTGTCATCGGCACCACCGTGGAATGGTACGACCTGTTTGTGTTCGCCACGGCTTCCGCGCTGGTGTTCAACAAAGTGTTCTTTCCGGATTTCGTGCCGCTGATCGGTACGCTGCTCGCGTTCGGCACCTTCGCTTCGGCCTACCTGGCGCGGATTGTCGGCGCAGCGTTATTCGGGCATTTCGGCGATCGCCTGGGGCGCAAGTCAATGCTGTTGATTTCGCTGTTGACCATGGGCGCGGCCACCTTTGCCATCGGCCTGCTGCCGAACTACGCGAGCATCGGCATCTGGGCCCCGATCCTGTTGCTGTTGCTTCGGGTCGTGCAAGGCCTGGCGCTGGGTGGTGAGTGGGGCGGGGCGGTATTGATGGCGGTGGAACATGCGCCAGCCAACAAGCGTGGCCTGTACGGTTCCTGGGTGCAGATCGGCGTACCGGCCGGCACCATGATCGCCAACCTGGCCTTCCTGCTGATCGCCGCCTGGCTGTCCCCTGAAGACCTGTTGGCCTGGGGCTGGCGCATTCCGTTCCTGGCCAGCGTGCTACTGATCGCCGTGGGTTTGTACATCCGCCTGAACATCGCTGAAACCCCGGCCTTCAACAAGGTCAAGGAGGCCGAAGTGCAGGTGAAAATGCCGCTGGCGGAAGTGTTCCGCAAGTACTGGAAGCAAGTGCTGCTGGGCGGTATTGCCACCATGTCCACCGGGGCCTCGTTCAACATCATCGTCGCCTTCGGCCTGACCTATGGCACGCAGAACCTGGGGTTCAGCCGCAGCGTGATGCTCGGCGTGGTGTTGCTGTCCTGCGCCTGGTGCATCGTCATGTTGCCGGTGTTCGGCGCGCTCTCGGACCGGTTCGGACGCAAGCCGATCATCGTCGGCGGCATCATTGCCGAAGCGCTGGTGGCGTTCCCGATGTTCTGGTTGATGGACACCAAAGAGTTGTCGATGGTGGTCTTCGCCTACCTGTTGCTGATGACGGCGTTCGCCGCCAACTACGGGCCGATCGCGACCTTCCTCGCCGAACTGTTCGGCACCCGGGTGCGTTATTCCGGGTTGTCCATCAGCTACATGTTGTCGGGCCTGCTGGGCAGCGCGGCGACCCCCATCGTCACCACCGCCTTGCTGGCGGCGACCGGCAGGGGCTCCTCGGTGGCCTGGTACATGATCGGCGCGGCATTGATCTCCCTGGTGGCGTTGTTGCTGCTGACCGAGACCTTCAAGCAAAACATCAGCGAGGTTCCGGAGGCGGCAACGACCGACGCCCCGCCCCTCGGCAAACCCTTCAAATCGGCTGCGGCCTGACCCCAGGAGCAAAAACAGCATGCGCAGAATTCAATCGGCCCCGGGCTACATCGGCCCGGTCGGCCCTTACTCCCAGGCGGTGGTCAGCGGCCACCTGGTGTTCACCGCCGGACAGATTCCGGCCCAGAGCGGTCTCGACGACCAGCCGGCGGACTTTGCCGATCAGGTGCGGCAAACCTTGCGCAACCTCGAAGCGATCCTGCTGGAGGCCGGCTCCGACTTCAGTCACGTGATCAAGGTCAACGCCTACCTGACCGATCCCGCGCAACTGGAGCCGTTCAATGCGGTATACCGCGAGTTTCTCGGCCATGCGCCACCGGCCCGCACCACGGTGTGCGTGGCGCTGTGGGGTGTGTCGCTGGAGATCGACTGTGTCGCCGAACTGATCGGCAAGGAGGCGCACCATGGATGAATCGAAACTGATCGAGCAGCTCAATGCGGTGAGTTTTCCGACCCTCGGGCACTTTCTTGAAGAAGGTTTTGCCGACATGCAACTAAGGGCCATGGTGCCCAACGTGAAAGTGGTGGGACGTGCACTGACCCTGAAACTGGTGGGGGCCGATGCGATTGCGGTCAACCAGGCGTTGGCGCTCATAAAACCCGGCGATGTACTGGTGATCGACACCGCAGGCGATCATCGGCATGCGCCGGTTGGCGCGGTCACCAGTTGCGCGGCACGCTGCGCCGGAGCGGTGGGCATTGTCGTGGACGGTGCGGTAACCGACCTGCTGGAGTTGCGTGAGGCCGGGCTGCCGGTGTTCGCCCGTGGCACGAGCCTGCTGACCACCAAGCTGCATGGCCGGGGCGACAGCCAGATCAACCAGCCCATCCAGTGCGCGGGCGTGACGGTGCGGCCGGGGGATCTGGTGCTGGCGGACGACAATGGCGTGCTGTTTCTCGACCAAGCCAGCGCCCAGGAGGTCATCGAGCGCGCCCTGGCGTCCGACCGAGCGGAACCGCAGCTGCTGGCACGCTTGCTGGCGGGTGAACCGGTGTCCAGCGTCTTGCGTACCCAACTCTCTTAATCGTCGGCAGCCCGTTTATCAACGGGCTGCCCGGGAACTTCCAATCCATGAATAAACAACCGTTGGCGCTGATTGCGCTCGGCAGTGCGCTGGTCAGTCCGTTGAGCATGGCGGACTTTATCCAGGACAGTAAAGCCACCCTCGGCATGCGCAACTTCTACTTCAACAACGATAATCGCGACGGCACCGCGGCCCCCTCCAAAACCGAAGAGTGGGCCCAGGGCTTCATGCTCAATTACCAGTCCGGATTCACCGACGGCCGCCTCGGTTTTGGTGTCGATGCGCTGGGGTTGCAGGGCATTCGCCTGGACAGTGGCGACGGTCGTCATGTCGGCAGTTCGATGATCCCCGACCATGGCGACGGTGCCGCCGGGCAATGGTCGCGTTTCGCTGCGACGGCGAAGATGCGCTTTGCCGGGACGCAGGTGCAATACGGCACCCTGATGCCCAAGCTGCCGATCCTGCAGGCCAACGACGGCCGATTGCTGCCGCAGACGTTCGAAGGCGGGCAGGTCGTCTCCAACGACATCAAGGACCTGACCCTGACCGCTGGCCATCTCGAACAGGCCACCGGCCGTGGTTCCAGCGACAGCACCGGCCTGGCCGTGGCGGGCGGCACCCGGGAAAGCAACGATTTCAATTTCGCCGGGGGCGACTACAAGGTCAGCGACGCGCTGCTGGCGCAGTATTACTATGCCAGTCTCGAAGACTATTACCGGCAGCACTTTGTCGGCCTGGTGCATAACCTGAAACTGGGTGGTTTCGGCGCATTGAAGACCGATCTGCGTTACTTCGATACCTCGGCCGACGGTGCCAACGACTCGGCCAGCGGTCGCGCCGACGGCTACCGCACCAGCGGCTATACCCACAACGGCAGCGGCAAGATCGACAACAACACCTGGAGCCTGGCCTTCACCTGGAGCATCGGCGCTCACGCACTGATGGCCGGTTATCAGCAAGTGTCCAGTGACAGTGGATTCGTGCAGCTCAACCAGGGCGGCCTGCCGGACAAAGGCGCGGGCGGCGCCAGCGTTTACCTGCTGACCGACCGCTACATCCAGAACTTCACCCGCGCCGGTGAACGGACCGGTTTCGCCCAGTACAGCTACGATTTCGTCGCCCTTGGTGTGCCGGGGCTCAAGGCTTCGGCGATGTACCTCTCGGGCAGCGGGATTAAAACGGTGGCCGGACCTGAGCAAGAGGAATGGGAGCGTGACCTGAGCATCGACTACGTGATCCAGAGCGGGCCGTTGAAAAACGTCGCACTGGGTTGGCGCAACGGCATGTCACGCAGCGAAGCGTCGCGCGATGCGGACCAGAACCGCCTGGTGGTCAGCTACAGCCTGCCGTTGTTCTGATCGGGCCTGGCGGTTCAGTCGGTCAAGCGTTGCTGCAGGCATTCAAGAAAGATCGCCTCGGCACGGCTCATGCGCTGTTCGCGGTTCCACAGCAAATGAATGTCCACATCGGCAATCCCTTCGTGGGGCGGCAGGCGCCAGAGCAATCCGGCGTCGACGTCGGCCGCCACCACGTGCTCGGGCAGGCAACCGATACCGAAGCCGGCGATCACCAGGCGCCGCACTTCCTCCAGGCTCGGCGACGAGGCGACGATGCGTCCGCTGAAGCCCTGCTGGTCGCGAAAGATCGTGAGCGGCGAGAGCATGCCGCCGATCTGGTCGCTGGTGAAACTGACGAAATTCTCCCGTTGCAAATCCCCTTCGGCGACGTCCTGTCGACCGAACAGCCCATGGTGCTTACCGCAAAAAAACGCATAGCGCTGACGTAAAAATAATCGCTGTTCCAGGCGCGGTTGCGGGCGTCGATTGAGGCTCAGCCCGAGGGTGGCGGTTTTTTCCTGGAGGGCGCTGACGATGTCGGAACTGCGCATCACCTCGACCTCCAGATCCACCCGCGGGTGCTGGCGATGAAAGTCGGCGAGGAAGTCATCGAAGCGCTCGGAGAAGATCCGGCTGATGATCAGCAGGCGCACCTTGCCGATGACTTCGTCGGCCGGTTGTTCCAGCACGCTGCTGACCTGGGACATCTGCCCGTAGATTTCCCCGGCCAGCTCGAAGATCTGCTCGCCGACTTCGGTCAGGGCAAACCGTGGCCCGCGCCGGGCGATCAGTTGCCGCCCCAGTTGTTCTTCCAGGCGCTTGAGCGCCTGGCTCACCGCCGGTTGCGTCAGGTGCAGGCGGGCGGCCGCGCGGCTGATGCTCAGCTCCTGGCCGATCACCCGAAAGGTGCGCAGCAGGTTCCAGTCCAGGCGGTCATTGAGCAGGCGGTCCATAGGTGTTCACGGCAAGTGGAAACATGAAAGGGCAGGTCGGCCCGCAATGGTCCAGATCCTAACATCGTTCGCCTGGCCGCGCAGGAATGCTCCCGCACAGATGACCCCACGTCATCCATCCGTTGAAAAACCATCCTTTGTCAGGCCCCTGTGTCGCGCTCTCTAATGCCGGAAAGCTGAGTGATCCCGATCACTGATTTCAACAATAAAAGCGCTTTTCCGGAGAGTGTATGCACAGTGGTCCCACCCTATTGCTGGTGCTGTTTTGCGCCATCATTCTGATTGTTTTCCTGATCGTCAAAGTTCGTGTCCACGCGTTCCTGGCCTTGACCGCCGCCAGCTTCGTGGTGGGCATCGGTTCCGGCATGCCCCTGGCCCAGATGGCCGCCTCCTATGAAAAAGGGGTCGGTGGAACGCTCGGGTTCCTGGCCACCATCATTGGCCTGGGCGGCATACTCGGCAAGATGCTGGAAGAGTCTGGCGGCGCCGAGCGCATCGCCCAGACGCTATTGCGCGCCCTGGGTAAAGAGCGCGCCTCCTGGGCGATGATGCTCGTAGGGTTCATCGCGGGCATACCGGTGTTTTTCGAGGTGGGCTTCGTCCTGCTGATTCCGCTGATCTATGTGGTCGCCAAGGAGACCCGGATCAATCTCCTGTACCTGGGCGTGCCCCTGGCCGTGTCGCTGATGGCCGTGCATTGCATGCTGCCACCGCACCCTGCCGCCATGGCAATCACCGGGATGCTCGGCGCCGATGTTGGCAAGGTCATCCTCTATGGCCTGATGGTCGCGCTGCCGACCGCCATCATTGCCGGTCCGCTGTGGATCAAGCTGGTGTGCAAGAGTGAAGCGCCCGACACCCAGGAAGCGTTCCTCGACGAACACTGCGTCGACAGCACGACCCGCGACTTGCCGGGCCTTGGCGTGACGCTGCTGACCATTCTTTTGCCACTGGTGCTGATGGTCGGGAAAAGTCTTGCCGCCGGACTGCCCCATGACTCCGGGCTGTCGAGCATCGTGTCGTTCCTCGGCACGCCGCTGATCGCACTGTCGATTGCCGTGCTGTTCGCCTACTGGGCACTGGGTTTGCGCCGCGGCTTGAGCATGCCTGACTTGCTCGCGCACACGCAGAAAAGCTTCCCGCCGCTGGCCAGCATTTTGCTGATCATCGGTGCCGGCGGTGCCTTCAACGGCATCCTGGTCGACAGCGGCGTGGGTGACGCGCTGTCCGCATCCTTGACCCAATTGAACATGAATCCCATCGTCCTTGCGTGGCTGGTCGCAGGCTTGATGCACTTCGCCGTCGGTTCGGCGACGGTGGCCATGATCAGCGCCGCGGGCATGGTGCTGCCGATGCTCGGCGCCCATCCCACCGTGAGCAAGGAAATCATCTGCATTGCCATCGGTGCAGGCGCCATTGGCTGGACCCACGTCACGGACTCGGCCTTCTGGGTGGTCAAGGAGTACCTGGGAGTTTCGCTCGCCGATGCGCTGAAGAAGTTCACCTCGGCCACCGTACTGGCTTCATTGATCGCGCTGGGACTGACCCTGTTGCTGGCGCAGTTTGTTTGATATTTCAGCGATATTGTAAAAAGGACCCCGCCATGATTTTGGGCAAGACACTTGAAAACTGGTACGCCAGTCATCCTTTGATTCGCGACCTGGTCGCGCTGCAGGAAACCACCTGGTTCAACCCTGGCGTGGCGCCGGTCGCGCAAGCGCTGGGCGATGTGGGGCTGACGGCCGCAGACGTGGCCGATGCCAGCGCGCGACTGACGCGTTTTGCTGCTTACCTGCAGCGCGCCTTTCCTGAAACCCAAGGCAGCGGCGGCATTATCGAATCGGACATCGTGCCCCTGGCGCACCTGCAGCCACTGCTCGGCGAGCGCTACGCCCAGGTTTTGCCTGGGGCACTGTGGCTCAAGCGCGACAGCCATCTGCCGATTTCCGGCTCGATCAAGGCGCGCGGCGGCATCTATGAAGTGCTCAAGCATGCCGAAGACCTGGCGTTGGCCGCGAACCTGCTGACCCTCGACGACGACTACGCGGTGCTGGACAGCGACAAGGCGAGGGCCTTTTTTGGCCAGTACAAGATCGCCGTGGGCTCGACCGGCAACCTCGGCATGTCCATCGGCATCATGGGCGCGGCGCTGGGTTTCCAGGTGACCGTGCACATGTCCGCGGATGCGCGGCAATGGAAGAAAGACAAGTTGCGCGCCCACGGCGTGACCGTAGTCGAGTACGCCTCGGACTACAGCGTGGCGGTTGCTCAAGGTCGCCAGCAAGCGGAGTCCGATCCCGCCTGCCATTTCGTCGACGATGAAAACTCGGTCAACCTGTTCCTCGGCTACTCGGTGGCGGCCGAGCGCCTGAAGCAACAACTGGCGACAGCCGGCATCAGCGTCGATGCGCAACACCCGTTGTTCGTCTATCTGCCCTGCGGCGTGGGTGGTGCGCCTGGTGGCGTCGCGTTCGGCCTGAAGCTGGCGTTCGGTGATGACGTGCACTGTATCTTCGCCGAGCCCACTCACTCGCCTTGCATGATGCTGGGGGTCTATACCGGGCTGCACGACGAAGTCAGCGTGCAGGACTTCGGCATCGATAACGTGACAGCTGCCGACGGCCTGGCGGTTGGTCGCGCTTCGGGTTTTGTCGGCAAGGCCATGCAGCGCCTGCTCGATGGTTTCTACACCGTCAGCGACGAGGAAATGTACAGCCTGCTGGCACTGATGGAGCGCAGCGAAGGGGTGCGCCTCGAGCCCTCCGCGCTTGCCGGTGTGCCCGGAATTGCCCGGGTCCTCGCCGATCAACAAGGCTATCTGGCGCGTGTGGGCCTGGATACCCGGGCCATGGCGCAAGCGACCCATCTGGTCTGGGCTACCGGCGGCAACATGGTGCCTGGCGAGGAGATGGATGCTTACCTGGCCAAGGGGCGTCAATTGCTGGCCAAGGGTTGATGTCGACCTGAGCGGCTTGGGCGAGATTCAAGCGCAATACCGGATGTGGCAAGATGACCGTCCTGCTGCATCCCGGATGTCCGAGGGAAACCTGCCGTGCTCAACCTGCCTCCCCGTATCAGCTCCAGGCTCAACAGCAGCCAGTTCGCCAACCTTCACACCTTCCTGGTTGCCGCTCGCCACCTGAGCTTCGCCCGTGCGGCGCAGGAACTGTGCCTGACCGCCAGCGCCGTGAGCCACCGGATAAGTCGGCTGGAATCGGCGCTGGACATGAAGCTGTTCCAGCGCCTGACCCGCCAGGTCAGCCTGACCGATGAAGGCGAGCGGATCTTTGAAATCCTGCAGCATGCGATGGGTGAATTGTCCGAAGCCCTCGAGCAATCGTCGCAAGCTGAAGTCGCGGGCTCCCTCGCGATCTATGTCAGGCCCTCCATTGCCCAATGCTGGCTGGTTCCGAGGCTGGCGGACTTTGTCGAACGTTACCCCCTGGTGGCACTGGATCTGCGGGTCGGCAACGACAATGTCGACTTTCGCACGCGCAAGATCGACTTGGCCCTGTACTACGCCAATGGCGAGTTTCCCGGGCTGGTGAGCCACCGATTGATGCGCGAACGGATGGCCCCGGTGTGCAGTCCTGACTATGCGCGCCGCCATCGTCTGGCAGAGAACCCGCAGAACTTGCGGCACTGCACGACACTGCATGACTCCCTGGCCTGGGACCACGCGGCCTACGATGCCGAGTGGACGCTCTGGGCCGAGCAACACGACATGCTCGCGGCACTTCCCGAACGCAGCCTGACCTTCGATCGCTCTGATTTGAGCGTGACGGCCGCCATGAACCACGTCGGCATCGCGATCGGCCGGCAGCAGCTGGTGCAGAAGCGAGTGGACAGCGGCGAGCTGGTGCTGCCCCTCGCCGGCTTCAGCCGTTCGGGTCATTACGACTATTATCTGGTTCACCCGCCGCTGGGTACGGTGCCCAAGCGACTGCTGGTGTTCATGAACTGGCTACGGGAATGTGCGCTGCAATCAGCCCCTCTGGATGAGAACGAGGAAGTACTCTGAGGGAGGTCTGTGTACCTGTTAAGGATTAACTTGAATTGGCCAAAGAAAGGAGTCGAAAACCATGAACCTTGCGCAAAGATCTGGCAAGACCAGCGTAGGCCTGTGTGTCTTCATGCTGGCAACAGCAGCACAGGCTGCCGTCCCGGGACAGAAAATCTACACCCAGGGCGGTGAGTCACCCGCCGCCCTGGCCTGCGCCACCTGCCATGGGCCTGACGGGATGGGCGTCGGTAGCGCCGGCTTTCCCCGGCTGGCGGGTTTGTCCCAGGGGTACGTGGTCAAGCAGCTCGAGGATTTCCGCTCTGGCAAACGCAGCAACGCCGTGATGCAACCGATCGCAGCGGCGCTGACCGTTTCCGAAGGCCAGGCGGTGGCGAGCTATCTCGGTGCCCTGGCTATCACCGCTTCAAGCGCTGATCTGGCCCCCACGGGAAGTGTGGACAGCGCCGCGCAAAAGCTGGTGAAACAAGGCGACTGGAGTCGCAATATCCCGGCTTGTGTCGCCTGCCACGGGGTGGGCAACACAGGCGTGGGAGAAAATTTTCCGCCTCTGTTAGACCAGTCGGGCGTGTACATCGCCGCACAGCTCAATGCCTGGCGCAGTGGTACGCGCAAGAATGATCCCAATGACTTGATGGGGCATATCGCGCGCTCCCTCAGCGACACTGAAATCAAGGATCTGTCAGCCTATTTCGCCGGCCTGGGCGGGGAGGGCAAGCCATGAACGCTGCAGTGAAGGTCTGCCTTGGCATCGTGATTGCGGTACCGCTCCTGGCCGCAAAAACGTATTACGAAGAGCGCGGCGGGATGCCAGTTGCGCAGGTTCCCGTGGTGGCGGTCGGGCCTGTAAGCCCTGGGGTTTTTACGCCGCCCCAGGAATCACAACTGCCCGACAATGCCTTTGGCGAGCTGGTGCGCGAAGGTCGGGATATCTTCATCAACACCCAGAAAAATGCCGCCGAGTTCGTGGGCAACGGACTCAACTGCAGCAACTGCCACCTCGATCAAGGTCGCAAGGCGGATTCAGCACCGCTGTGGGGAGCCTATGGCATGTACCCCGCCTATCGAAAGAAGAACAACAAGGTCAACACGTTCACCGAGCGCATGCAGGGCTGCTTCGAATTCAGCATGAACGGCAAGGCCCCCGCCAGTGACAGTCATGTGATGAAGGCACTCGGCACCTATGCCTATTGGCTCGCGACCAAGGCGCCTGTGGGTGAGGAACTTCCTGGGCGCCTCTATCCGGTCATCCCGGCCCCTGAAAAAGGCTTCGATCTGGTTAAAGGGAAACAAATCTATGCCGAGCAATGCGCCATTTGCCATGGCGCAGAAGGGCAGGGCCAGCGGTCCGCGGGGACATTCGTATTTCCACCGCTTTGGGGCAAGGACTCCTACAACTGGGGGGCAGGCATGCACCGTATCAATACGGCGGCGGGCTTCATCAAGCAGAACATGCCGCTGGGCAAGGGCGGCTCACTGACGGATGACGAAGCCTGGCATGTGGCGGCCTGGATCAACAGTCACGAGCGCCCCCAGGACCCGCGCCTGGTCGAGGGCTCCGTGGAAAAGACCCGCGAGAAATACCACAAGGGCGATGGGGTCAACCTGTATGGCGAAGTCGTCAACGGCGTGACGCTGGGGCAGGGCATCAACTGAGCGCAGGCAGGGCCAGGTCGACTTGGCCCTGCCTGTTCAAGCGCGGGTTTACTGCTGCAGGATGAACGTCGCCAGGCTGTTCAGATCGTCGTTGCTCAACTGCGCGAAAGGCGGCATCGGGACATCGCCCCATTTGCCGCTACCGCCGTGCTGGATGCTCGACGTCAGCTTGGCCAGTGCCTGCGGATCATTGGCGTACCTGGCCGCCACATCGTGATAGGCCGGGCCGACGACCTTGTGATCGATGGCGTGGCAGGACAGGCACGCGTTGTTCTGCAGCAAGGTCGTGGCGTCGACTTTTGCCACCGGGGTTGGCGTGGCTTGGCCCGCCGTCGGGTTCGAGGCAGCCAGCACCTCGGCATCACTCGCCTTGGCACTGCCGTAGGTCGCCGCCAGATAGGCGCCGATCACGGTCACGTCCTGATCGCTGATCGGAGCACCGTACACGTGCTGCATCTTGCCCGCTTCCGCCGTCCACTGCGCCAGGCTCATGCCCGGGGGCTGGAAGTTGATGTAGTCGGCGGAATGGCAGGTGGAACACTTCTGCTGGGCCAGCGGGTAGCCAGGCAGCGTACTGGGCTTCAACGCTGCCGTTTCCGGCGGCAAGGTGATCGTCAGTGGTGCTGCGCAGGCTATGCCAGCCAGGCAGATTTGCGCCGCGCACAGCCAGCGGGTCATGCGTTTAATGGATTTCATCCGGCTCTCCTCAGGCGACGGTCACGTGGCTGGTTTCGACGACGTGGCGGCGGTAGCCGGCAGGGTTCCAGTCGGCTTGCAGCGGTTGGGTCTCGCCCGCGCGGTTGCTGGCGCGCACCATCAGCTGTGTGGCGCCCTTACTGGTAAAGGTGATCGCCAGCGTCCACTCGCGGAACGAGAAACGACCAAGGTCCTGGCCAAGCGTGGCTTCACGCCAGAGCTTGCCCCCGTCGATGGACAGTTCCACCTTGTTGATCCCGGCACCGCCGTCGAACGCGATGCCCTTGAGCACCACGCTTCTTTTTAGCGGCAACACATCGCCCTGTTTGACGCTGGTGATGAAGCTGCGTACCGGCAGTTTGGAAATCGGCTTGGTTTGCGCTGGCGTGGTGCCGGGGGCGACGCAGAAACAGTCGTTGTCCGGAACCCGATAACCTTTGGCCATGAAGAAACCGTCGTAGGTATGGTCGACGACTTCGATCTCGCTCAGGTGCTTGACCCAGTAGGTGCCGAAATAACCGGGCACTACCAGGCGTATCGGATAACCGTTGAGGAAGGGCAGGTCGGTGCCGTTCATTGACCAGGCGATCATCGGCTCACCGTCCATGGCATGGCTGATGTCCAGGGCCTTGATGAACTCCGGGGTGCTTGGCAGCACGGGCTTGTCGAGGCCGCGGAAGGTCACTTGTCTGGCGTCGGCTTTCACCCCCGCCTTTTCCAGTATCGCCTTGAGCGGTACCCCCACCCAGCGCGCATTGCCCATCGAGCCATTGCCCAGCTGCGCGCCGAATACCCGTGGCATCGAGAAGCCGCGGCTGTTGCCCGAGCATTGATTGACAGCCACCACTTCTACCGGCTCCGCCAGTGCCTTGAGCTCGGCAAGGGACAGTGACAACGCGGTGTCGACCGCGCCCTTGACCGTCAGCCGGTAGGTGTCCGGATCGATGCTGGTGGGGAAATTGGCCAGGTGGTAACGCACGAAGAAGGCGTCATTGGGCGTGATCGGCCCCTCGTTGAACACCGCGAAGGGCGTCTCCAGGTGCGGTGGGCGAGTGGTCACCAGGGTCAAGGGGCGTTTTTGCGGGTACTGCACCAGCGGCCGTGGGCCCGCCGCGAATGTCACTTCCTCGGCGCTTTCCTCGGCTGCCCGGGCGAGGCTGGCCAAGGGGGAGGCGGCCACGGCCAAAGCCAAGGCATCGCGCAAAACGCGCCGTCGGGTGGGCTTGCCGGTATCGATAAAACTGAACTTCATTCTGCGCTCTCTTTGATTGTTTTTCTGAGATGCATCCGATAGCCCCATCAGGGCACAAGACATCGGTCCAGACGTGTCGCGAGACTGATCGATGAGCCAACCAGTATCGCCAGGTGCGGGGTGTCTGCTTCTCATTGAGCGTCAGTGATTTAGCAATCGATGACAGCGGCGGCCCCAGCATGACCCTTCAAGATGGCTTGTATTATGGTATACCGTTGGCCGTATTTACGTGGCTACCAGTCGAGCGCCAGCGCCTGTCACCAAATGTGACGGCGCTGTCGTTCGATGAGATGCGCTCGAGCAGCCCGCAGCTTACATTCCATTCACGTAATCGCCGCAGTGCACCCAGAACGCTGATTGGAGAAAAAAAGCATGGCTCAAGTCGTACGATTTTACGAAACCGGTGGTCCCGAGGTTCTTCGCTTTGAAGAGGTCGAGGTCGGCGATCCAGGTCCCGGTGAGGTTCGACTGCGCCACGTGGCGGTCGGCCTCAACTATGCCGATACCTACTTTCGCAATGGCACCTACCCGATCCCGATGCCCAATGGCATCGGCGTCGAAGCCTCCGGTGTGGTGGAGGCAGTGGGCGAGGGCGTGAGCAATGTGGTGGTCGGGGACCGGGTCACCTACACCGGCTTCACCAACACCCTCGGCGCCTACAGCACCGAACGTCTGATCCCGGCTGCGCCGCTGATCAAACTGCCGGAAAGTATCTCCTTCGAGAACGCGGCGGCCATGACCATGCGCGGGCTGACATCGGCCTACCTGATGCGGCGCATCTATGACTTCAAGGCCGGTGACAGCATCCTGCTGCACGCCGCCGCCGGCGGTGTCGGCCTGATCGTTTCGCAGTGGGCCAAATTGCTCGGCCTGAATGTGATCGGCACCGTGTCCAGCGAGGCCAAGGCTGAGCTCGCCCGCGCCCATGGTTGCGATCATGTGATCAATTACAGCCATGAAGACGTGGCCAAGCGTGTGCGTGAATTGACCGACGGAGTCGGCGTCAACGTGGTGTTCGACAGCGTCGGCAAGAGCACCTTCGAGGGCTCGCTGGACTCTCTCAAGCGTCGTGGCCTGATGGTCTGCGTCGGCACTGCATCCGGCCCCATTCCGCCCTTCAGCCCGGCACAGCTGGCGATGAAAGGCTCGCTGTTCATGACGCGTCCGGCACTGGCCGACTACATCGCCGACCCGGCGGAGAAGGCCGAGCTGGCAGGTGAAATCTTCGGCCTGGTCGGCAGCGGCAAGATCAAGATCGAGATCAACCAGCATTACGGTTTGCTCGACGCCGTGCAGGCGCACCGTGATCTGGAGTCACGCAAGACCACCGGTTCATCGATCTTCGTCATCTAAGGAGGTCTGCCGCCATGCAAGTCGAACAACTCACCTGCAGCATTGGCGCCGAACTGCTCGGCGTGAACCTCGCCGATGCCGTCCATGACGATGGTCTGTTCGCCGAGATCCGCGCCCAGTTGCTCAAGCATCGCGTGCTGTTCCTGCGTGACCAGGACATCAGTCGCGCCGAGCATGTGGCCTTTGCCCAGCGTTTCGGCGAACTGGAGGATCACCCGGTGGTCGGCAGCCATCCGGATTACCCAGGCCTGGTGCAGGTCTACAAGAATCCGGACAGCCCGATCGATCGTTACGAGAACTCCTGGCACACCGACGCCACCTGGCGTGAGGCGCCGCCGCTGGGCAGCGTACTGCGTTGCGTGGAGTGCCCGCCAGTCGGTGGCGACACCATGTGGACCAACATGGTGGAAGCCTACAAGCATCTGCCCAACGACGTGAAAGCCAGGATCGAAGGCCTGCGTGCCCGTCATAGCATCGAGGCGACCTTCGGTGCGGCGATGCCGATCGAACGGCGCCTGGCGCTCAAGGCGCAGTACCCGGACGCGGAGCACCCCGTGGTGCGCACCCATCCTGAGACTGGCGAGAAGGTGCTGTTCGTCAATTCCTTCACGACGCACTTCACCAACTTCCACACGGCCGAGCGTGTGCGTGTCGGCCAGGATTTCACCCAGGGCTCGTCCGAGCTCCTGCGTCACCTGACCAGCCAGGCCCACATTCCGGAGTATCAGGTGCGCTGGCGTTGGAAGCCCAACAGCATCGCCATCTGGGACAACCGCAGCACTCAGCACTACGCCGTGATGGATTACCCACCCTGCCATCGCAAGATGGAGCGTGCCACGATCATGGGCGAAAAGACTTACTGAGCAACTCCACCTGCACCCACGCCAAGGCCTGCTCCGTACAGCCTGTCGGGCAGGCAAAAACAAAAACAGGAGATAACCATGCAGTTTTTCGACGATTCCCTGCACCCGGACACCATGGAAAAAGTGGTGATTACCGTCGCCCCCTACGCTCCACAGTGGATGCCTGGCGACTTCCCGGAAGATATTCCGCTGACCATGGACGAGCATGTGCAGGCGGCAGTCGACTGCTATGAAGCCGGCGCCACCGTGCTGCACTTGCATGTCCGCGAACTGGACGGCAAAGGGTCCAAGCGCCTGTCCAAGTTCAACGAGTTGATCGCCGGTGTGCGTGAAGCCGTGCCGGACATGATCATCCAGGTCGGCGGCTCGATTTCCTTTGCTCCTGAAGGCGAAGGCGCCGATGCTCTCTGGCTCTCCGACGATACCCGGCACATGCTCGCGGACCTGACGCCCAAGCCCGATCAGGTCACCATCGCCATCAACACCATCCAGATGACCATCACCGAGCTGCTGTTCCCGGAAGGCATCGAAGGCACCTCGCTGCTCGATCCGGTCACTCATGCCGCCTACACCGAAATGACCGTACCAGCGGGTCCTGCCTTTGTCGCCGAGCATCTCAAGCGCCTGCAGGCGAGCAATATCCAGCCGCACTTCCAACTGACCGGTATCCATGCCTATGAAACCCTTGAGCGCCTGGTGCGCAAGGGCATCTACAAGGGCCCTCTGAACCTGACCTGGATCGGCATCGGTGGCGGTTTCGACGGCCCGAACCCGATGAACCTGATGAACTTCATCAACCGGGTGCCGGATCGTTGCACCCTGACGGCCGAGTCGCTGCTAAAGAACGTGCTGCCGCTCAACACCATCGCCCTGGCCATGGGCCTGCACCCACGCCTGGGCAATGAAGACACCATCATCGATCAACACGGCAAGCGCTTCTCTTCCGTCGAGCAGGTCAAGCAGACGGTGCGCATCGCCCACGAGCTGGGTCGTGAAATCGCCACTGGCAAAGAGGCGCGCGACATCTACCGTATCGGCGTGCAGTACGACACCGTTGAAGAAACCCTGTTGGCCAACGGCATGGCGCCGAACCGCAAGCAGGGCCAGAAGGGCGTACCACAACGCGGCTAATCCGTCTGGCGGGGCAGGCAGCCAATGGCGGCCTGCCCCGGTCCAACTGAACGCGTGAGCAAGACCAGAAAACAATAACAAAACGGGTGCTAGACACCGAGGAGGCAGCATGGCGTTTCATCACAGTACTGTGGCCGATGAAATGGATACTTCGATTGGCATTCCACGTCGGTACGCCTGGATTGTGTTTGTGCTGACCTTTGGCCTGTTGATTTCCGACTACATGTCACGGCAAGTCCTCAATGCCGTGTTCCCGATTCTCAAGAACGAGTGGACCCTGAGCGACGGCCAGCTTGGTCTGCTCAGCGGTATTGTTGCGCTGATGGTCGGCCTGCTGACGATTCCGCTGTCGCTGCTGGCCGACCGCTTTGGCCGGGTCAAGAGCCTGGCGCTGATGGCCGGGCTATGGAGCCTCGCGACCCTGGGCTGCGCCCTGGCCCAGAACTACCCGGAAATGTTGTTTGCGCGCTTCATGGTCGGCGTCGGAGAGGCGGCCTACGGCAGCGTCGGCGTCGCCGTGGTGGTGTCGGTGTTTCCCAAGAGCATGCGTGCGACCCTCGCCAGTGCCTTCATGGCGGGCGCCATGTTCGGCTCGGTGCTGGGTATCTCCATCGGCGGGGCGATCGCGGTGAAGCTTGGCTGGCGTTGGTCGTTCGCCAGCATGGCGCTGTTCGGCCTGGTGCTGGCGGCGCTTTACCCGATCATCGTCAAGGAAGCGCGCATTGCCCCGCAGCGTCTCGCCACGATTGCGAGCAAGGCCGCAGCCGAGCGCCCGCTGCGCACCTTGTACGGCACGCGTTCGGTGATCGCTGCCTACATCGCCAGCGGCCTGCAGACATTCGTGGTCGGCAGCATGATTGTGTGGATGCCGAGCTATTTCAACCGCTACTACGCGATGGGCGAGGGCAAGGCGGGCGTCATGGCGGGCGTCATGGTGTTGTGCTGCGGCGTCGGGGCGATTCTGTGCGGCATGCTCAGTGACCGCCTGAGCCGGCAATCGCCGTTGCGCAAGATCGAGATGTCCATGGTGTTCTGCCTGGGCAGTTGCCTGCTGATGTCGCTGGCCCTGATGCAGCCCGTTGGCCCGTTGCAGTTGGTGCTGATCGGCCTGGCCATGCTGTTGGTGACGGGCGTCAACGGACCGACCATTGCCACCATCGCCAACCTGACCCACTACAAAGTGCACGGCACCGCGTTTGCCACCCTGACCCTGGTCAACAATCTGCTCGGCCTGGCCCCGGGGCCTTTCCTCACCGGCCGGGTCTCTGACCTGATCGGCCTGCACGGCGCCTTCCAGTTGATACCGCTGATGAGCATCGCGGCAGCGGCGGTGTTTTTCTACATCCGCTGTCACTATCTCGACGACATTGCCCGCGTGCAGGGTGAGAAGGTCGCAGAGGCGCCCAGCAAAGCCGTGATGGAGGTGTCGTCGTGACGGGGACATTGCGTATCAATGTGTTCTTCGACTTCATTTGCCCATGGTGCCTGATTGGCAAGCGTCAACTTGAACGCGCACTCACGCAGTTGCGCGCCAGCCATCCGGATGTCGAGGTGGAGTTGGCCTGGCATGGCGTGCAGCTGCTGCCGCACCTGCCGGCGCAGGGCGTGCCTTTTGTCGAGTTCTACCGCCAGCGACTGGGCAGTGCCGAGGCGGTGCAAGCGCGCCAGGCGCAAGTCCGGCAGGCCGCGGCCAGCGTCGGCTTGAGTATCGACTTCGGTGGTATCAGCACCATGCCCAACACCGCCGATGCCCATCGTCTGCTGGAGCGCGCCGCTGAACTGGGCAGCGTGGCGCAGCGTGATGCCTTGCTGGAGCGGCTGTTCACCGCCTATTTTCATCAAGGCAAGGACCTCGCAGACAATGCCACCCTGCTGTTGATCGCCGAGTCCTGCGGCTACCCGCGCGCGGCCCTGGCCGACTGCCTGGAAGGCGCTCGTTACCCCTATAACGATGGAGGGATGAGTGCCAGGGGTGTGCCGTATTTCATCTTCAACCGTCGCCAGGCGTTGTCCGGTGCACAGCCGGCCGAGGTGCTGTTGCGGGCGATGGAGCAGACCCTTGAGCAGGACGCGGCCGGGAGTCAATCGGCATGAGTCGGCGCATCGCGGTACCGCCCGAAAAAGTCCCGACACCGGGCATGCGCACGCTGTTCGAACCTGAGGGCAACAGCCTGGCGCTGTTCAATGTCGCCGGCCAGCTCTACGCCATCGACGACAGCTGTGCGCACCAGGGCGCTTCGCTCTGTGGAGGCCGGCTGGAGGGCCGGGTCATCCAGTGCCTGGCCCACGGCCTGCGCTTCGACCTGGCGAGCGGCTACCTGCTCAATTCGAGCAGTGTGAAGGTCGGCAGCTACCCGGTCGAGGTGGTCGACGGCCAGGTGTTCATCGTCATCGCTTGCAAGGAACCCGCCTCATGAGTGCCATTGCCCTGGCTGATGTTCAAAGCCGTGTGCAGGAACTGATCCCCGGTTTCATCGTCAGCCTGATCGTTGCCGCGGCGGCGAGTTTCCTTTCCGAGCACTATGGCGCGCCAGTGATGTTGTTCGCGTTGCTGCTCGGCATGGCGGTGAATTTTCTTGCTGGAGAGGGTAAGTGCAAGCTCGGCATCGAGTTCACCTCACGCACCGTGCTGCGCATCGGCGTGGCGTTGCTGGGCATGCGTATCACCCTCGAACAGATCGCCGCGCTGGGCTGGAAGCCGGCAGCCCTGGTGGTGATCTCGGTAGTGGTGACCATCCTCGTCTCGATGGTGGCGGCCAGGGCCATGGGCTTCCAGCGTCTGTTCGGCATGCTCACCGGCGGCGCTACGGCCATTTGCGGCGCCTCCGCGGCATTGGCATTGGCGGCGTCCTTTCCCCATCATCCGCAGAAGGAGCGAGCCACGCTGTTCACGGTGATCGGCGTGTCGGCACTGTCGACACTGGCCATGATTCTTTACCCGATGATCGCCAACTGGCTTGAGCTTGATCCGCAGGCGGCCGGGGTGTTCCTCGGCGCCACCATCCACGACGTGGCCCAGGTGGTGGGTGCCGGCTACAGCCTGTCGACCGAGACCGGCGATACCGCCACTGTGGTCAAGCTGATGCGAGTGGCCATGCTGCTGCCGGTGATCGTTTGCGCGGCGATGATATCCCGCAGCCAGGGCGTTGACCCGACCGGAAAACGACCGCCGTTGCTGCCCTGGTTCGCGGTGGGCTTCTTGATGCTTGCGTGCGTCAACAGTACCGGCTGGATCGCTCCGGCCGTGCAGGGATTCACTAACGAATTGTCACGCTGGTGCCTGGTCATCGCTATCAGCGCGCTGGGGATGAAGACTCAGCTCAGGGAGCTTGCGGCGGTGGGGATAAAGCCCATCTTGCTGATGCTGGGGGAGACGGTCTTTCTCGTCATATTGGTGCTGTTGTTGATGCGATGGGGCTTGTAGACGAGCGCACCCCGATTTGCTCCTTTTTGCGGTCGTCTGTTCCAGCAGGTGGCCGTTTTTTTTGCATGGACCATCTCTCACGGCCGTACCCGATCCACTGTAGGAGCTGGCTTGCCAGCGATGGCGGCCCGACAGACGACCTGTTGTTTGTTGACCGAGTACATATCCACTCCTGCGGTAACGGCCAACTATGGTTTCGCCCTTACCTGTAGGAGCGAGCTTGCTCGCGAAAAACCTGAGAGCACCGCGGGGTGTCAGGCTCCCCGCGTCATCGTTGACCTCCATCGCGAGCAAGCTCGCTCCTACAGGTGTTGCGTTGTTGGCGCTTTCCGGGCCGCACGGCCTATCAAGCTTCCTTGCGCGGCACGATCTTGCGTTCACTGCGCCAGGCAGCCGGCGGCATGTTGAACTGGGAGATGAACCAGCGCGTGAAGGAATTGGGCATGGAGTAGCCGAGCATGTCGGCGATCCGTCCCAGCGAGTAGCCGGGGTTCTCCAGGTAGCGCACCACCAGGTCGCGGCGCACGCTGCTGATCAACTCGCTGAAGCTGGCGCCTTCTTCGCCCAGGCGGCGCTGCAGGGTGCGCACGTTCATGCCCTGGCTCTGCGCAATCTGCGCAATGGTCGCGCGGCCCATGGGGAGCAACAGGTAAATGGATTTGCGCACCTCGAACGCCACGGAGTGGTCGTCCTTGCCCAGCAACGAATCCATGAAGCGCTGCGCATGGCGGGCCATGGCCGCATTGGCCAGGGGGATGGTGGTGTCGAGGTTGGCGGCGGGACAGACGATGCCGTTGAACTCGCAGCCGAACTCCAGTTTGCAGCCGAAAATTCGTCGATGCACCGCGAGGTCCGCTGGCGCGTCATGGGTAAAGCAGACAGTGATCGGGTGCCAGTGCGTGCCGAGCAGGGCGGCGCAGAAGCGGTGCATCACGGCGATCGCCAGTTCGATGGACTGGCGGTTGTTGGTGCCCATGTCGGTCACCAGTTCTTCGCGAATGATCACCGTGTTGCCGGTTTCCTCGATGTAGATCGCCAGTGACTCGTTGATCAGCCGCCGGTAATGCACGATCACATTCAGCGCATCGCGCAGGGTGCTCTGGTGACTGAGCAGCAGGCTCACTTCACCGAAGTCCGCCAGCTGACGCAGCTCCGCCATGCGCAGGCCGAGGGTTTCGCAACCGCTCAGGCGCGCCGACTTTTCCAGCAGGATGATGCTGGCGGTAGCCGGGATGCGCTGGCTCTGATCGCTCAGGATCGCGGGGCTCAAGCCTACTTCGGCCAACAGGGCTACCGCGTTCAGCCGCAGGTGGCGAGCGACATCCAGGTAGTTGGTCAGTACGGCGGTTCGTGCTTGTACGGGCATGGCGTGACTACATTCCAGGTGGTGACAAATGCGCTCTCGCTGTCGCGGTTCCCTGCCAGTTATAGAGACTTGATCGTCAAATGAAAAGCGCCAGGCGCGGTAAATCTATCGGGTCGATTCTGCGGCGCTGTCACCAAAAGGGAAGTGGCTGACGCTAAATGTAACGCGCTCCGACAAAGCGAATCCTACTGTGCTGCTGGCAGGGTTCGGAATGTTGGCGGACCCGCTCGATGGATAGTTCGAGGGTAAAAAGCGCGATGAATGACACCACGATTTTGATAGTTCCGGGCTTGCGCGAACATGTGCCGGCGCATTGGCAAACCTTGCTGGAAGCGAAGCTGGACAACGTCCGCTCGGTACCGCCACTGGAAGACAACAAACTGAGCCTGGCGGCTCGGGTGGAAGCGATCCAGAGCGAGCTGGAGAAGATTTCCGGCCCGGTGATCCTGGTGGCCCACAGCGCCGGTGTGCTGATGGTGGTGCACTGGGCTGCTCGTCATGACCGTCCGATCAAGGGCGCCTTGCTGGCCGCGCCACCGGACCTCGAGGCCAGTTGGCCAGCGGGTTATCCAACGCCAGACAGCCTGCGGGCCAATGGCTGGGACCCGCTGCCAGAAGGGCCGCTGCCGTTCCCGGCGATCGTCGCGGCCAGTACCAACGACCACCTTGCAAGCCTCGAAGCCGTGACCCGGATGACCGCGCAATGGGGCAGTCAACTGGTCAACCTCGGTGCCGTAGGCCATCTCAACCCTGCCGCCGGATACGGCGAGTGGCCGCAGGCCGAAGACTTTATCCGCACGCTCGATCGCTAGTCGCAAACGCCTGAATAAAACTGCCTGAAGAAAACTCGCAACGGCACCAGGACCGGATGCGAGCCCGTTGTTAGCGCCAAAAAACAAAAACAACAAAAACGGAGACAACGCAATGCACACCACGACAAGACCCTGTCCGCTGCACCTGAGCCTGCTGGCCAGCGCCACACTGTTCGCGACCACGCCGGCTGCCCAGGCCTTTGAATTCGGTGAGAGTGAGGGTTGGGCCGTGCGTTTCGATAACACCCTCAAGACCAGCTACGGTCAACGGGTGGAAGGCGAGAACTCGAAGATTGCCAACGCTTCCAACTACAACGACGGTGACAAGAATTTCAGTGTCGGCAGCCCGGTGACCCAGCGGGTCGATCTGCTGACCGAGCTGGATGTGGTCTATCAACGGGCGATGGGTTTTCGGGTCAGTACCGCGAGCTGGTACGACCATGCCTATGACAATGTCGGTTCCAACTCCAACCCTTTTCCAGGGCAGGCGGACAATGCCGGCAACCTGGTGGCGGCGCGGCAGTCCGGGGCGATCCAGCCGGGTGATTCGCTCAATGGCCACACGGCCCGCAAGCATGGCCTGAGCGGTTATACCGATCGTTATTACAACGGTCCCTCCGGCGAGATCCTCGATGCCTTTGTGTTCTACAGCACCGAGGTCGGCGAGGAGTCGATGTTCAGCGCCAAGCTCGGCCGGCACAACATGTACTGGGGCGAGACCCTGTTCAACGCGGCCAACGGCATCAACTACGGTCAGTCGGCCCTGGACCTGGCCAAGCTGTACAACGTGCCGGGCACCGAGACCAAGGAACTGTTCCTGCCGCGCAACCAGCTGTCCATGTCGTTCACGGTCAACCCTGAGCTGACCCTGGGCGCGCAGTACTTCCTGGAGTTCCGTAACACCCGTCTGCCCGAGGGTGGCACCTACATGGGCGGCTACGACATGTTCGGCGAAGGCGGGGAGGTGTTCTGGCTGCCGGTACCCACGGCGCTGAACGGGGCCGGGGCGTTCTACGGTACGTCGCGCGGGCATGACCTCAAGCCGCACAACACCGGCGACTTCGGGCTGATGGCCAAGTGGAGCCCGCAATGGCTGGACGGCACCCTGGGCTTCTACTACCGCAAGACCTCGGACCCGATGCCGGTGGTGCTGATCAATGCGCCCAACCTGCAAACCCCGGGCCTGCCGGGTCTCAACGGCGCCGAATACCTGGCCGCGTACGCCGATGACATCGACATCTATGGCATCAGCCTGTCCAAGGCGGTGGGCCCGGTCAGCGTCGGCCTCGATCTGAACTATCGCGAGAACATGCCGCTGCTGAGCAACTTCACCACCATCAACCCGACCTTGAGTGCGCAGGCGGAACAGGGCCTGGTCAACGGCGACAACCTGATCGGTGCCATGCCGGGCAGAGGCGACACCGGCACCGCCCGCGGCAAGACGTTCCACGTGGTACTCAATGGCCTGGTGAGCTTTGGCAGTACCCCGTTGTGGGACTCGTCTTCACTCGCGGTCGAAGGCTCCATGACCCATCTGGTCAGCGTCGACAAGGGCAAGCAGTCGTTCAAGGGCAACTCCAGCTACCAGGGGGTCGACAAGGTCGACACCAATGCCTACTCCATCTCCACCAACTTCACCCCGACCTGGTTCCAGGTGTTCCCGGGTGTCGATCTGTCCATGCCCATGTCCTACAACGTCGGCCTCAAGGGCAACTCGGCGGTGCAGCTCGGTGGCAGCGAAGACGCCGGCAGCTACGCCATCGGCGTCGCCGCGGACGTGTATCAAAAGTACAAGTTCGACCTCAAGTACGTGGACTCCTTTGGTCCTTTCAATACCTGTGAAACCGGCTTCGACAACAACACTCCCGGCAGCGGTGGGCAGTACCGCTGCATTCCCGGCCAGATCACTTCGCAGGCAGGCCTTGCACCACTGCTGAAAGACCGCGGGATGGTCACGGCCTCGTTCAAGACCACCTTCTGATTGACGCTCGAATTACAACAACAAGTGGAGAGAATTCAGATGAGATTGCTCAATAGCGTGCTGGCAGCATCCCTGGCGGCGGTCATCGCCGGTCAGGCCCAGGCGGCCGTATCGACCCAGGAAGCTGCCAAGTTGGGCACCAGCCTGACCAATGTCGGCGCCGAGATGGCGGCCAATGCCGATGGCTCGATTCCGGCCTACACCGGCGGGCTGACCACCGCCCCGGCCGGCTTCAAGGCGGGCGATGGCATGCGCCCGGATCCGTTTGCCGACGAGAAGCCGCTACTGGTCATCGATGGCAAGAACGTCGACAAATACAAAAACCTGCTGACGGCCACCACGGCCGAGTTGGCCAAGCGTTATCCCACCTACCACATCAACGTGTACCCGACCCACCGCACCGTCGCCCTGCCGCAGGCGGTGCTGGACAACAGCGTGAAGAATGCCACCGGCACCCAGTCCATCAACGGCGGCCTGTCCATCGATAACCTGCTGCCCGGCGTGCCGTTCCCGATCCCGACCTCGGGCAGTGAGGCGATGTGGAACCACCTGCTGCGCGTCGGCGGCAATCGCAACGTCAAGTACGACTCCTGGAACGTCGACTCGGCGGGTGTGCCGAGCCTGTCCACCACCGCGTTGTCGTTCTCCAACTACCCGATCTACGACGACATGACCAAGCCGTTCAAGAGCACCGACGTGTTCTTCCAGATGAAGCTGTATTACACCGGTCCCGCGCGCCGCGCGGGCGAGGCAATCATGCTCAAGGACACCGCCAACCCCTTGGAGCAGCCGCGCCGCAGCTGGCAGTACCTGCCGGGCCAGCGTCGAGTGAAGTTGGCGCCGGACCTGGCCTACGACACGCCTAACCCGGGTACTGGTGGTGCCGGTACCTACGACGATGTGTTCGTCTTCAATGGCGCGCTGGACCGCTTCGACTGGAAGCTGGTCGGCAAGCAGGAAATGCTCGTGCCCTACAACACCTACAAGCTGACCTACGCCGTGGACGTCAAGCAGCTGACCACCCCCAACCACATCGCATCCGACTTCGTGCGCTGGGAGAAACATCGCGTGTGGGTGGTGGAGGGCACACTCAAGCCCGGTGCGCGGCACATCTACCAGAAGCGCCGCATGTACCTGGATGAAGACAGCTGGATCGCCCTGGCCTCTGACCAGTACGACTCGAGCGGCAAGCTCTATCGCGGCTCCTTCGCCTTCCTCAGCCAGAGCTACGACAAGAAGATCCCCGATGTCTCGCCATTCATGATCTACGACCTGGTGGGCGGCTCCTACAACATCAACGGCATCACAGGCACCTACGGCGGCATCAAGTACATCGAGCCTCTATCGAAGGCGCAGTGGGCACCGGATGCGCTGGCAGGGTCGGGTATCCGCTAAGCATCAGGCATCAAGAGTCCGGGCGGCTTGAATGCCGTTCGTCTTGGGTTACCGACTCCGACGCCGGGCTGCACCTTGAGTGCATCGCGGCGTCGTTTACCTTGAAGGTGCGGTATGGGTTCCATGAAAAATTACCTGCTGGCGCTGCTGTGTTCGCTGCTGGCGCTGGTGCAGGGTGTTGCCCGGGCGGGCGCTTATGTCGATGTGCTGGACCTGCCCGCCAAGCCCAGTGCCCTGGCCGTGCGCAGCCCGTTGATCGGCATCGCCCGAGCCGGTGAACGCCTGGTCACGGTTGGCCAGCGCGGCCATATTCTTTATTCCGATGACGCCGGCCAGCACTGGCTGCAGGTGAGCGTGCCGCTGAGCAGCGATCTGACAGCGGTGTTTTTTCCTACCGCCAGGCAGGGCTGGGCGGTGGGTAACGACGGTGTCGTACTGCACAGCAGCGATGCCGGCGCTACGTGGAGCAAGCAGCTCGACGGCCGCCAGATCGGCGAGTTGCTGGTCAAGCATTACTCGGCGTTGGCCACTGCCGAACCGGGCAACGAACAATGGCCGCTGCTGGTCGCCGAAGGTCAGCGCCTGGTGGAGCAGGGCGCGGACAAACCCTTCCTCGATCTGTGGTTCGCCAATGACAAGGTCGGCTATGTGGTCGGTGTGTTCAACCTGATCCTGCGCACCGAGGACGGCGGCCAGAGCTGGACGCCGATGCAGGATCGCACCGACAACCCGCAAGGCTTCCACCTCAATGCCATCGCCTCCACCGGCGATGCGCTGTACATCGCCGGCGAGCAAGGCCTGTTGCTCAAGTGGGATGACAGCGCCCAACGCTTCGCCGCCGTGCCGACGCCTTACCAGGGCAGCTTCTTTGGCGTGGTCGGCAAGCCTGGCGAAGTGCTGGTCTACGGCCTGCGCGGCAACGTGCTGCGCAGTACCGACGGCGGCCAGCACTGGACCGCGCTGGACAGTGGCCTGCACGTCAGCATCACCGCCGGCCTCGTCGACGGCCATGGCAACTACCACTTGTTCACCCAGGCCGGGCACGCGCTGGCCAGCCAGACGGGCGACCGGCTGCAGTTGCTGCCGCACCAGGACCTGCCACCCGTGGCCGGGGTCACCCTGGCCGCCAATGGTTCGCTGGTGGTGGTGGGCAGCCGTGGCGCCCAGACGCTGGCCGCCGATCCAGCCCTCGAACCCTAAGAGCGAGAACCCAGACATGGGCAATATCAAACAAGACGCCATGCCGGTGATCCGCGAACTGCGGGATTTCGATCGGTGCTCCGGCAACCGGCTCGAACGGCTGGTGTTCAACTACCGGCCGCTGTTCATGCTGCTGATGGCCCTGGCGACTTTGGTCCTGGGCTACATGGCCGTGACTCGCCTGGAACTGCGCCCCAGCTTCGAGAAGATGATTCCGCAGAGCCAGCCCTACATCCAGAACTACCTGGAGAATCGCCAGTCGCTGCGCGGCCTGGGCAACTCGGTGCGGGTGGTGGTGGAGAACACCCAGGGCGACATTTTCGACCCCGGTTACCTGGAGGTGCTCAAGCAGGTCAACGACCAGTTGTTCCTCACCGAAGGCGTCGACCGCTCCTGGATGAAGTCGCTGTGGAGTCCCGGGGTGCGCTGGACGGAAGTCACCCAGGAAGGTTTCCAGGGTGGGCCGGTGATGCCCGACACCTACCGCGGCTCGCCCGGGGACATCGAGCGTCTGCGGCAGAACATCGGCCGGGCCGGCATCGTCGGCAGCCTGGTGGCCAGCGACTTCAAGTCGAGCATGCTGATCGTGCCGCTGCTGGACAAGGCCTCGGCCACCGGCCAGAGCATCAACTACCACGCCTTTTCGCAGATGCTCGAAGAGCAGTTGCGCGACAAGATCGAATTCGCCGGCGACAGCGCGGCACGTAAATCCGGTGCCGAGGGCAAGGGCCCGTACAAGGTGCGGGTGATCGGTTTCGCCAAGTTGATGGGCGACCTGATCGATGGTTTGATCCAGGTGATGATGTTCTTCGGCCTGGCGGTGGTCACCTCGCTGGTGATCATCTACGCCTACACCCGTTGTGTGCGCAGCACCTTGCTGGTGGTTGGCTGCTCGCTGATCGCGGTGGTCTGGCAGCTGGGCATCGTCGCCTGGCTGGGCTACGCCATCGACCCGTATTCGGTGCTGGTACCGTTCCTGATCTTCGCCATCGGCGTGTCCCACGCGGCGCAGAAGATGAACGGCATCATGCAGGACATCGCCCGTGGCACTCACAAGCTGATCGCGGCGCGCTACACCTTCCGCCGTTTGTTCATTGCTGGCGTTACCGCGTTGCTGGCCGACGCGGTGGGCTTCGCGGTACTGATGCTGATCGACATTCCGGTGATCCAGGACCTGGCAATCACCGCCAGCATCGGTGTCGCGGTGCTGATTTTTACCTCCCTGTTGCTGATGCCGGTGGCGTTGTCCTACATCGGCGTCGGGCGCAAGGCCGCCGAGCGTGCGCTGAAAATCGACACCCGTGCCGATGGCCACAAGGGCTTCGGGAAACTCTGGGACCTGCTTGATCGCTTCACCACCCGCAAGTGGGCGACCGGCGCGGTGTTGGTCGCGGCGCTGATGGGCATCGGCGGTTTTGTGGTCAGCCTGCAGCTGAAAATCGGCGACCTCGACAGCGGGGCGCCGGAATTGCGTGCCGACTCGCGCTACAACCGCGACAACGCCTACATCACCAGCCACTACGCACTGTCCAGCGATCTGTTCGCGGTGATGATCAAGACGCCACCGGAAGGCTGCCTGAACTACCAGACCCTGGTCCTCGCCGATCGCCTGGCCTGGGAGCTGCAACAGTATCCGGGCGTGCAGGCGACGTCTTCGCTGGTCAACGCGGTGCGCCAGATCACCGCCGGCACCTATGAGGGCAACCCCAAGCTCAACAGCATCCAGCGCAACCAGGACGTGCTCAACTACGCCGCGCAACAGGCCTCGGTCAACTCGCCGGAGCTGTTCAACAACAACTGCTCGTTGATGCCGGTGATCGCTTTCCTCAAGGATCACAAGGCCGAGACCCTCGACGCCGTGGTGGCGATTGCCGACCAGTTTGCCAAGGAAAACAGCACCGACGATCGCCAGTTCCTGCTGGCCGCCGGCAGTGCCGGCATCGAGGCCGCGACCAACATCGTGGTGCGCGAGGCCAATCGCACCATGCTGTTCTACGTCTATGCGGCGGTGACGCTGTTCTGCCTGATCACCTTCCGCAGCTGGCGCGCCACGCTGGTGGCGCTGCTGCCGCTGGTGCTGACGTCGATCCTCTGCGAAGCACTGATGGTGGCCATGGGCATCGGTGTGAAAGTCGCGACCCTGCCGGTGATCGCCTTGGGCGTGGGGATCGGTGTCGACTACGCCTTGTACCTGCTCAGCGTCCAGCTGCACCACCAACGCCAGGGCCTGTCGCTGGCGGAGGCCTACCGCAAGGCGGTGTCGTTTACCGGTCGGGTGGTCGGGCTGGTCGGTATCACCCTGGCCGCCGGCGTAGTGTGCTGGGTCTGGTCACCGATCAAGTTCCAGGCCGACATGGGCATCCTCCTGACCTTCATGTTCCTGTGGAACATGCTCGGCGCGCTGATCCTCATTCCTGCCCTGTCGTACTTCCTGCTGCGTGAACGGGTGCCGGTCGCGCACGCAAGCGCCGCGCAAGCCGCTTTATCCCCATCCCCTGAACGCCCGGGCATGCCCCATGCCCTGGCCACTTCCGAGTAAGCACTATGGCTGACTACAAAGCTCCCCTGCGCGACATGCGCTTCGTACTCAACGAGGTTTTCCAGGCCTCTCGGCTGTGGGCCGGATTACCTGGCCTGGCCGAGGTGATCGATGAGGAGACCGCCGCCGCCATCCTCGAGGAGGCCGGCAAGATCAGCGCGAACACCATCGCCCCATTGCGCCGCAGTGGCGACGAACAGGGCTGTTCCTGGGACAACGGATCGGTGACCGTCCCGGAGGGTTTTCACCAGGCCTACCAGGCCTTCGCCGAAGGCGGTTGGGTCGGTGTTGGCGGTGAACCGCAGTACGGCGGCATGGGCATGCCCAAGGCGATTTCCGCCCAGGTCGAGGAGATGGTGGCCTCGGCCAACCTGTCGTTCGGCACCTACCCGATGCTGACCGCCGGTGCCTGCCTGTCGCTCAATGCCCACGCCAGCGAGGAACTCAAGGCGCGTTACCTGCCGAACCTGTACGCCGGCACCTGGAGCGGTTCGATGTGCCTGACCGAGGCCCATGCCGGCACCGACCTGGGCCTGATCCGCACCAAGGCCGAGCCTCAGGCCGACGGCAGCTACAAGGTCAGCGGCAGCAAGATCTTCATCTCCGGCGGCGAACACGACCTGACCGAGAACATCATCCACCTGGTCCTGGCGCGACTGCCCGATGCACCCGCCGGGCCGAAAGGCATCTCGTTGTTCCTGGTGCCCAAGGTCCTGGTGAAAGCCGACGGTTCGCTGGGCGAGCTTAATTCGCTGTCCTGCGGTTCCATCGAACACAAGATGGGCATCAAGGCCTCGGCCACCTGTGTGATGAATTTCGACGGGGCGACGGGCTGGATCGTCGACGCGCCGAACAAGGGCCTGGCAGCGATGTTCACCATGATGAACTACGAGCGCCTGGGCGTGGGCATCCAGGGCCTGGCCCAGGGCGAACGTTCCTACCAGAGTGCCGTCGAGTATGCCCGCGAGCGCCTGCAGAGCCGCGCACCGGGCGGTGCCCAAGGTACGGACAAGGCCGCCGACCCGATCATCGTGCACCCCGACGTGCGCCGCATGCTGTTGACCATGAAAGCCCTGAACGAGGGCGGTCGCGCGTTCTCCAGCTACGTCGCCCTGCAACTGGACATCGCCAAATACAGCGAAGACCCGGCAGCCCGCACCCGCGCCCAGGAACTGGTGGCCTTGCTGACGCCGATCGCCAAGTCCTTTCTCACCGACATGGCGCTGGAAACCACCCTGCACGGGCAGATGATTTTTGGTGGCCATGGCTACATCCGCGAGTGGGGCCAGGAGCAACTGGTGCGTGATGTGCGCATCACGCAGATCTACGAAGGCACCAATGGCATCCAGTCCCTGGACCTGGCCGGGCGCAAGATCGTCGGCAGCGGCGGGGCGCTCTATCGCCTGTTCGCTTCGGAAATCCGCGACTTCACCGCCAGCGCCAGCGCTGATCTCGGCGAGTTCACCCAACCGCTGAACGCCGCCGTGGACATCCTCGACGAACTCACGGCGTGGCTGCTGGACCGGGCCCAGGGCAACCCGAACGAAATCGGCGCCGCCTCGGTCGAGTACCTGCAAGTGTTCGGCTACACCGCCTACGCCTACATGTGGGCATTGATGGCCAAGGCCGCCAGGGACAAGCAGGGCGAAGACGATTTCTACACCAGCAAGCTGGGCACCGCACGTTTCTATTTCGCCCGGCTGCTGCCGCGCATCCACTCGTTGAGCGCGTCGGTCAAGGCCGGCAGCGAAAGTCTTTACCTGCTGGATGCCGCGCAGTTCTGAATCAGGAAGTCACGACCATGCTCAAGACAAAAATAATTCCCCCCGCAGAAGGCGCCTACAGCTACCCGCTGTTGATCAAGCGCCTGTTGTTGTCGGGGGAGCGCTACCAACCCGACAACGAGATTGTCTACGCCGACAAGCTGCGCTACAGCTACAAGACCCTGATCGAGCGCATTCATCGCCTGGCCAATGCGCTCACGGCGGCCGGGGTCAAGGCCGGAGACACCGTGGCCATGCTCGACTGGGACAGTCATCGTTATCTGGAGTGTTTCTTTGCCGTGCCGATGATTGGCGCGGTGCTGCACACGGTGAACATTCGCCTGTCGCCGGAGCAGGTGCTCTACACCATGAACCACGCCGAGGACGACCTGGTGCTGGTGCATGACGATTTCCTGCCGATGATCGAGCAGATCCAGGGTGGCCTGAGCACCGTCAAGGGCTTCATCAGACTGACTGACGACGTCGCGACCGGCACTTCATTGCCGGGGTTGGGGGAGTACGAGCAAATGCTGTCCCAGTGCCCGGACCGTTACGACTTCCCCGACTTCGATGAAAATTCGGTGGCGACGCTGTTCTACACCACCGGCACCACCGGCGACCCCAAGGGCGTGTATTTCACCCATCGCCAACTGGTCCTGCACACCTTGAATGCCGTGGGGACCTTGGGCGCCAACCAGAGCTTCGCGCTGCTGCGTTCCGACGACGTGTACATGCCGATCACGCCGATGTTCCACGTGCATGCCTGGGGCGTGCCCTATGTCGCCACCCTGCTGGGCATCAAGCAGGTGTACCCCGGCCGTTACGAGCCCAATAGCCTGGTGCGGCTGTTTCGCGAAGAGAAGGTGACCTTTTCCCACTGCGTGCCGACCATCCTGCAAATGATCCTCGGCTGCGAGGAAGCGGCGCAGACTGATTTCGAGGGCTGGAAAATGCTCCTGGGCGGCAGTGCGCTGACCTTGGCCATCGCCGCCCAGGCGTCCGCCCGAGGCATGGGCGTGCACAGCGGCTACGGCATGTCCGAGACCTGCCCGATGCTCTGCTCGACCTACCTGCGCGCGCAGGAGCTTGAGCAACCGATGCAGGCGCAGCTCGCCGCGCGTATCAAGACCGGCATGCCCATTGCGATGGTCGACCTGAAGATCGTCGATGCCAGCGGCAACAGCGTCCCCCACGACGGTGAGTCCCTGGGCGAGATCGTGGTGCGCGCACCCTGGCTGACCCAGGGCTATCTGAAGGAGCCGCAAAAAGGCGCCGAGCTGTGGCAAGGCGGTTGGCTGCATACCGGCGACCTGGCGTCCATCGACCCCCAGGGCGGGGTGGAAATCAAGGACCGGATCAAGGACGTGATCAAGACGGGCGGGGAGTGGATCAGTTCGCTGGAGCTGGAGAACCTGATCAGCGAGCACGCCTCGGTCACGTCCGTCGCGGTGGTCGGCATCGCCGACGAGCAATGGGGCGAACGGCCCATGGCCCTGGTGGTGTGTGAGCCCGGCCACTTTCTCGATCGCAGCATCCTCGAGACGCACCTGCAAGGGTTCGTCGAGCGCGGCCGAATCAACAAATGGGCGATCCCCAAGCAGTTCAAGTTCGTCGCTGAAATCCCCAAGACCAGCGTCGGCAAGATCAACAAGAAGCTGATTCGGGAAAGCGCGCTGAGCTGAGGGAGACAGACCTGTCCTGCGTTTTCCACTGTTTTACCCGATTGAGAAAATATCCATGAAAAACCTGATCCATTACCGTTGTGAAGATTCCCTGGCCCTGATCGGCCTCACCTGCGCCCCGGTCAACGCCCTCGGCCAAGCCCTGCGCGAGCAGTTGCTCCAGGCCTGCGAACGTGCCGCCGCCGACCCCGGCGTGAAAGCGATTGTCCTCCACGGCGAGGGCCTGGTGTTCAGCGCAGGCGCCGACATTTGCGAGTTCGGCAGCGCCGCTTCGTTCGCCCGGCCGGACCTGTCGAGCCTGCTGGTGCGTCTGACCGAACTGGACAAACCGCTGATCGCTGCGATCGGCGGCCTGGCGCTGGGTGGCGGGCTGGAACTCGCCCTGGCCTGCGGCTACCGCGTGGCTGAGGCCAACGCGCGCCTGGGCCTGCCGGAAATCAAGCTCGGCTTGCTGCCCGGCGCCGGTGGCACCCAGCGCTTGCCACGGCTGATCGGTGCCGTCGCGGCGCTGGAGATCATTGCCTCGGGCCAGCCGATCAGTGCAGCGCGGGCCCTGGAGTTGGGGCTGCTCGAGCGTGTGGCGCCAGACGCTGACAGCCTGCTCGATACTGCTCGCAGCCTTGCCAATGACCTGATTGCCCGCCAGGCACCGGCGCGTCCGGCCTGGCCGCAAGCGCATCCGGGAGCAACCCTGCCGGCCAATTATTTCGCCGACTACCGTGCCGCCAACCTGGGCCGCTGGAAGGGCCAGAGCGCACCCCAGCGAGTCGTGGCGGCGATCGAGGCGGCCTGCAGCCTGCCGTTGGCCGAAGGCCTGGCCAAAGAGTGCGAGCTGTTCAAGGAGGCCGAGGCCTCCAGCGAATCCGAGGCGCTGCGCCATGTGTTCTTCGCCGAGCGTGAAGTCGGCAAGCTGCCGGGGCTGGACGCGGGCACGCCGATCCGGCCGATCAACCGGGTCGCGGTGATCGGCGCCGGCACCATGGGCGGCGGGATCGCGATGAACTTCGCCAATGCAGGCATGGCGGTGACCTTGCTGGAACTCAAGGCCGATGCCCTGGCGCGGGGCCTTGAACTGATCGGCAAAAACTACGAAACCAGCGTGCAGCGCGGCAAGCTCACGTCTGCGCAGATGGATGAGCGCCTGGCGCTGATCCACGGCACGCTGGACTACGCCGATATCGCCGACGCCGACCTGGTGATCGAAGCGGTGTTCGAAAACCTGTCGATCAAGCAGCAGGTGTTTCGCACCCTGGACGAGGTGTGCAAGGCCGGCGCGATACTGGCGAGCAACACCTCCACCCTGGATGTCGACGCCATCGCCGCCGTCACCCGCCGGCCCCAGGACGTGGTCGGCCTGCACTTCTTCAGCCCGGCCAACGTCATGCGCCTGCTCGAAGTGGTGCGCGGCACCGCCACGGCCCCCGATGTCCTGGCCACGACGCTGAAAATCGCCAAGCGCATCGGCAAGATCCCGGTGGTCTCCGGGGTGTGCTTCGGCTTCATCGGCAACCGCATGCTCGAACCCTATTCCCGCGAGGCGCACCGCCTGCTGCTGGAAGGCGCAACGCCTGCGCAGATCGACAAGGTGCTCACCGATCTTGGTATGGCGATGGGCGTGTTGGCCATGCACGACCTGGCCGGCATCGATGTCAGCTTCCTGGTGCGCGAGTCGCGCCGTGAGCTCATCGCCCACGACCCCGGATACTGCAAGCTCGCCGACGCGCTCTACGGCCTCGGCCGTTTTGGCCAGAAGACCCGCAGCGGCTACTACCTCTACGAAGGCCGCGAGCGCAAGGACGACCCGCAAGTGCTGGTACTGGCCGAGCAGATCGCTGGCGAACTGGGCATCCAGCGCCGCGCCATCAGTGATCAGGAAATCCATGACCGCTGCGTGTTGATGCTGGTCAACGAAGGCATCCAGTTGCTCGATGAAGGCATCGCCCAGCGCAGCAGCGACATCGACCTGGTCTGGATCAACGGCTACGGCTTTCCCGCCTGGCGCGGTGGCCCGCTGCACTACGCGCAGCAGCTGGGGTTGGCCCAGGTGCTGGAACGCATCGGCCATTACCGCGAGGCGCTCGGTGCCTACGGCGACATGTGGTTCCAGCCGGCGCCGTTGCTGGAGCGCCTGGTTGCCGGCAGCCATGCCCACATCGAACGCATCTGACCTTTGGCGGCCACTTGCGGGTGGCCGCCGCAACTGACACCTGAGGACCTCAAGCATGAAAGAAGCCGTCATTCTCTCCACGGCCCGTACGCCGATCGCCAAGGCTTTCCGTGGCGCGTTCAACAGCATCAAGTCGCCCACCTTGGCCGGCCACGCGATCCGTGAGGCGGTGGTGCGCGCCGGAATCGAAGCCCAGGAGATCGAAGACCTGGTGCTCGGCACCGCACTGACCAGCGGCACGGCGGGCCAGAACCTTGCGCGCATGGCCGCCCTGGCTGCGGGCCTGCCGTTGTCGGTCAGCGGCCAGACCCTGGACCGCCAGTGCGCCTCGGGCCTGATGGCCATCGCCACCGCCGCCAAGCAAATCATGGTCGACGGCATGCCCGCCGCGATCGGTGCCGGCCAGGAAAACATCAGCGCCGTACAGAATCGCCACATGGCGTGGGCCTACGAGGAGCGCGATCCGCGGGTGGAACGCAACGCGCTGCACGCCTACATGCCGATGCTGAAAACCGCCGAACTGGTCGCCCAGCGCTACGGTATCAGCCGCGAGGCCCAGGATGCCTACGCCCTGCAATCGCAGATGCGCACTGCGGCGGCGCAGCAGGCCGGGCTGTTCGACAGCGAGATCATTCCGGTCACCAGCCTTCGCCAGGTGATCGACAAAGTCACCGGCGAGGCGACGCTGCAGGAAGTCACCCTCAAGGCCGATGAAGGCAACCGTCCTCAGACCCGCCTGGAAGACCTGGTCAACCTCAAGCCGGTGATCGACGGCGGCTGCATCACCGCCGGCAACGCCAGCCAGTTGTCCGATGGTGCCAGCGCCTGCGTGTTGATGGATGCGCGCCTCGCCGAGCAGCGCAACCTCAAGCCGTTGGGCCTGTATCGCGGTATCGCCGTGGCCGGCCTGGCCCCGGAAGAGATGGGCATCGGCCCGGTGCTGGCGGTGCCCAAGCTGCTCAAGCAACACGGCCTGAAGGTCGACGATATCGGCCTGTGGGAGCTCAACGAAGCCTTCGCCTGTCAGGTGCTGTATTGCCGCGACACCCTGGGCATCGATGACGCCCGGTTGAACGTCAATGGCGGCTCCATCGCCATCGGCCACCCGTACGGCATGAGTGGCGCGCGGATGGTCGGGCATGCCCTGCTGGAAGGCCGGCGCCGTGGGGTGAAGTATGTGGTGGTGACCATGTGCGTCGGCGGCGGCATGGGCGCTGCCGGGCTGTTTGAAGTGTTCCAGTAACCCAGGCTGTGTCTATTGCAGGCGCCGCCACAGCGTGGAGCGACTGATGCCCAGGCGATTGGCGGTTTGCGCCAGGTTGCCGTCACAGGCCTGGAGCATGTCGAGGACGTATTGCTTTTCCTTTTCCTTGGCGATGCTTTTCAGGTCGGTGACGGGCGCCGCCTGGGGCATTGCCCGGCTGTTGCGCAGTTCGGGAATCACCAGGGCCAGGCTCGCCCCATCGATCGCCGTGCCGCGCAACAGCTCCTCGGCCGAGAGCGCGGCGCGTTCCAGGATGTTTTCCAGTTCGCGGATATTGCCGGGCCAGTGATACGCCATGAGGTTGGGCAGCAGCGCCTCCAGCAGGCGCTCCTGCAAGGGCGGCGCACGATGCTCGCCATTGAGGCGGCGCAAGATGGCCCGGGCGATGTCGCCGATGTCTTCACTGCGCTCGCGTAGCGGCACCGTCTGCAGGCGCAGGATGTTCAAGCGATAGTAGAGGTCGCTGCGAAACTCCCCGGCTTCGATGGCTTGCGGCAGGTCTTGATGGGTGGCGGCGATGATCCGGATGTCGATGCTGATCGGCTCGGTGGCGCCCAGGCGCAGCACTTCGCGCTCCTGCAGGACTCGCAGCAGGCGGGTCTGCAAGGACACCGGCATGTCGCCGATTTCATCGAGGAACAACGTGCCGCCATGGGCCGCTTCGATCAGGCCGGGTTTACCGCCTTTGCGCGAGCCGCTGAAGGCGCCTTCCTGGTAGCCGAACAATTCGCTTTCCAGCAACGATTCGGGAAAGGCCGCACAATTGATCGCCACGAACGGGCCGCGTTGGCGGCTGCTGACGTTGTGCATGCCTTGGGCCAGCAACTCCTTGCCGGTACCGCTTTCACCGGTGATCAGCACGGTCGATGCGGTGGCCCCATAACGTTGCGCGAGCTTGAGCAATTGGCGGGTGGCCGGGCTGTTGCCGCTGATCTGCTCAAGGCGGTACCTGGCCGAGAACCCGCCCGGGCGGTGGGTCGAGCGGATGCGCTGGTCGGCGCGCTGCACCGCCGAGGTGTCCTGGCACGTCAACACCAGCCCGGTACGCTGGCCGTCTTCGAGGATCGGCAGGATGTTGCACAGCAGCAGATTCTGGCCCAGTTGGATGACCGTGTTTTCTTCGCCGACGCCGCTGCGCAGCACATCGTCCAGCGCCAGTTGCGGGCAGAACTCCTGCAGCGGGCGACCGAGCAGGCGGCTGGCCGGCATGCCCAATAACGCTTCCAGTGCAGGGTTCAGCGCTTGCACGACGCCCTGGTTATCCACGGCGGCAACGCCGGTGGGGATGTGCTGCAACACCGCGTCGAGGTGCCTGCGCTTGGCCAGTTCGCTGCGCTGGCTGTGCAGGACGCCCTGGGCTTCTTCCAGGGCTTTGCGCACGGTGTTCTGGCTGATTGAAAGCACGCCGTGCAAACCGACCTGCTCTGCCAGTTCAACCACCGTGGATGAGCCGATCACGGTTTGGCAACCCAGGTGGCGCGCGCGTTCAACCGCCTGCCGGGCTTCGTCGAGGGTGACGTAACTGCCCTGATGGATCTGCACCGTGAACAGTGCCGCCAGGGAGTCGAGGTCGGCGTTGATCCGCGCATGGCTGATGACGGCGATCTGCGCTGAGCGCAGTCGCGCCTGCTCCAAAGCCCGAAGCAGATCGGCCCCACCCACGCGCATCGACAGCACCGGGCGGGTCAGGTGCCGGCGCAGGTAGGCGGCGGTGGCGCCGGCGCAGACGAACACATCGACCTCGTCGTTCTGCTCCAGCTCGCGGGCCAGTTGCAGCGACTCCTCGACAGTGGTGTCGAGCACGCGGATGTCGATTTCGCCCGAGTAGTCAGGCAGCACGCTGGTTACCACGCGGGCCAGGCGGCTCTGTTGCAGCGGTCGCTGCAGGTGGCTGATCAGAACGACGATCCGGGGTTGGCGGGGCGGCATGGCGACTGGGCTCTAACGTTTCATGTGGGTGTCATATATGAATGCAGTTGTTTCAATATTGCAAGATAGAGCGCCCGCAGGCAGCTCTTTTCCTGTGCCAGGAATGGCTGCAGGCCCCGCTGCATAAGGGGTCTAGCGATGTGCTGAAAAACTGGCCCGGCAATTGCTCCAGCATGGCTATCTACACATCCAACAAAAATCAGGTGCGTCGACACATGAGTGGTCCGAATGCAGCCGCGGCGACAAAGCCGCAGCCCGAAGAACAGCGAAAGAAACACCGGCTTGAAGCCTTCCTTTGCCGCCAGGCAGGCGCGCAACGAGTCAGCGTTGAACATCAACAACGTCTGTCTGGCGGTGCTATCCAGGAGAACTGGTTGCTCGACGTCAACGTCGAGGGCGGCGCCCATGCCGGTCGCCAGCGCTGGGTGCTGCGCAGCGACGCACAGTCGGCGGTGCAGGGCAGCCTGACCCGCGCCGAGGAATTTGCGGTGTTGAGCGCGGTGCACCAGGCCGGCGTCAAGGTGCCGCGGCCACTCTGGCTGTGCGAAGACATCTCGGTGCACGGTCGTGCATTCTTCATCATGCAGTGGGTGTCCGGCATCACGGCCGGCCACAGGCTCACCAGTCAATTGGGCGCACAAGGCGATCCGCAGTTGGTGGCGCAGCTGGGTGCCAATCTCGCGCGCATCCATCGCATCGCGCCGACCGAGACGCAGCTTGAGTTCCTGGGCGATCCCCGGCAGGTCTCGGTGCAAGCTTTGATCGATGCCCGGCGTGGCGTACTCGACCGCCTCGGGGTGAACCAGCCCGTGCTGGAGTGGGCGCTGCGCTGGTGTGAATCGCACTCGCCGGACAGTACCGACCTGTGTCTGCTGCATGGCGACTTTCGCACCGGTAATTACCTGGCCGAGGCCGGCAGCCTGCAGGCAGTACTGGATTGGGAATTCACCGGCTGGGGCGATCCGCGCCAGGACATCGGCTGGTTCACCGCCCGTTGCTGGCGCTTCGCCCGGCCTGACCTGGAGGCCGGCGGTATTGGCACCCTGGAGCATTTCCTGCGCGGCTACCGCGAAGTCTCGCCGCTTGTCATCGAGCGTGACGAGCTGGTGTTCTGGCAGGTCATGGCCACCTTGCGTTGGGCGGTCATCGCCCTGCAGCAGGCCCAGCGTCATCTGTCCGGCGAGGAGCCTTCGCTGGAACTGGCCCTGACCGGACGGCTGATCCCGGAACTGGAACAGGACCTGTTGCGATTGACCGGAGGGCTGCGCCGATGAACATCCGTCCCGATGCCACTGAATTGCTGGCGATTGCCCGCCAGACCCTGCTCGATGAGTTGCTGCCGCAGTTACCGGGCAGCTTGCGCTATCAGGCGCTGATGGTGGCCAATGCCATGGCGATTGCCGGGCGCGAGTGCCGTGATGGCGAGGCGGCGGATGGCGCCGAGGCTCAGCTTCTGGCCGCGCTGCCGGACGCCGGCGGGGAATCCCTTGATGAGGCTCGCCAAACCCTGTGCCAGAACATTCGCCAGGGCCGTTTCGACGCGCCGGGGACTGATCAGGACCAGCTGTTCGCGGCGCTTTCGGCGATCACCCGGGCGCGGCTGTCGATCAGCAATCCAAAGGGGCTCGCCGAATGAGTACAGCAGCCGTACATCGTCGCCGTTGTTATCTGGTACGCCATGGCCATGTCGATTATTTCGCCCCCGACGGCCAGCCGCTGGACCCGCGTAGCGTGCCGCTCTCCGGGCTTGGAGAAGATCAGGTACACCAGCTGGCGCAGGTGCTGGCGCCCATCGGTTTCGACCGTGCGCTGTGCTCCGATTACCCGCGTGCCCGGCAGACCGCCGAGATGTTACTGACTGACCAATCGGTTGAGCTGCAGGCGTGCGCGCAGCTGCGGGAAGTGCGTGCCGGCCGCCTGCGCGACATTGCGCCCGAGCAATTGCAACAGCAGGTCAGCTACGCCTATGACAGCTTCGCCGACCCGGAAGGCTGCTTCATGGGCGGCGAACGCTGGAGCGATTTCGACAGCCGAATCCTCGCCCGCTTCGAGCAAGTTCTCGCCGAGCCGGACTGGCAACACTTGCTGCTGGTCAGTCATGACGCGGTCAATCGCCTGTTGCTGGGCTGGGCCCTGGGTGGCGCGCGCGGCTGCGCTGCCGCCCTGGAGCAGGACAACGCCTGCCTGAACATCATCGATATCGACATGCAGGGCGGTCGCATCCTGCGCCGTTTCGTCCGTGTCGTGAACCTGACCCCCTACGACCTGCCCAAGGCCGCCCAGCGGCAAACCGTGATGGAACGCATCCACGCCCAACTCGCGCCCCTGATTAATTAGAACCCAGGACCACCATGAACTTCACCATTCCCCAAGAGTTGCTGGACCTGCGCGCAAAGACCCGCGCCTTTATCGCCGAGCAGGTGATCCCCATGGAAACCGATGAGCGATACACGTCTCACGGCCCCAGCGAAGACCTGCGCCAGGAGCTGCTGGAAAAAGCTCGTGTGGCCGGTCTGCTGTGCCCCCACGCCAGTCGCGAAATGGGCGGCGCGGGCCTGAGCCACGTTGCCAAGGCGATCGTCTTCGAGGAGGCCGGTTATTCGCCGCTAGGGCCCATCGCGCTGAATATCCATGCACCGGACGAAGGCAACATTCACCTGATGGACGAGGTGGCCACCGCGGCGCAGAAAGATCGCTGGCTGCGGCCCCTGGTCAGTGGCCGGATCCGCTCCTGCTTTGCCATGACCGAGCCGGCGCCGGGTGCCGGTTCCGATCCGTCGATGCTGCAGACTGTCGCCGTGCGTGACGGCGACGACTACCTGATCAATGGGCGCAAATGGCTGATCACCGGGGCGGACGGCGCCGGCTTCGCGATCATCATGGCGCGCATGGAGGATGGCTCGGCGACCATGTTCCTGGCGGACATGAACACCCCCGGGATTATCCACGAACGGCAACTGAAGACCCTCGACAGCTGTTTCTCCGGCGGTCATTCCGTCCTGCGTTTCGAGAATGTGCGGATTCCCGCCAGCGATGTGCTGGGCGAAATCGGCAAGGGCTTTCGCTACGCGCAAGTGCGCCTGGCGCCCGCGCGGCTGACCCACTGCATGCGCTGGCTGGGCGCTGCCCGGCGGGCCCACGATATCGCCTGCGACTATGCGCGAACCCGCGATTCGTTCGGCAAGACCCTGGGCGAACACCAGGGCGTCGGCTTCATGCTGGCGGACAACCAGATGGCGCTGCACAGCACCCGCCTGGCCGTCTGGCATTGCGCCTGGGTTCTGGACGAAGGCGGGCGCGGCAATGTCGAGTCGAGCATGACCAAGGTGCTGAGCGCCGAAGCCTTGTGGCACGTGGTCGATCGTTGCGTGCAGATTCTCGGTGGGCGCGGGGTGACCGGCGAAACCGTGGTCGAGCGCATCTTCCGCGACATCCGGCCATTCCGTATCTACGACGGCCCAAGCGAAGTGCACCGCATGAGCCTGGCGAAAAAAATCCTCGAAGGACACAAGGAGTTTTCCTGATGCAAGCTGCAATCACCCAGCTGTTTGATCTCACCGGCCGGCGTGCCCTGGTCACTGGCGCCTCCAGCGGACTCGGCCGGCATTTCGCCCGCACCCTGGCGGCGGCGGGCGCCGAGGTGGCGGTGGCGGCGCGTCGTGTCGAGCAACTGCACACCCTGGTCGCTGAAATCGAAGGCGAGGGCGGTCGCGCCCGGGCCTTCGCCCTGGACGTGACCGACCGGGCATCGGTCAACAATTGCCTGGGGCGGATCGCCGAGGAAATGGGCGCGCTGGACATCCTGGTCAACAACGCTGGCGTCAGCGACAGCCTGCCGGTGCTGGCGTACACCGATGATGATTGGGACCGGGTGGTGGACACCAACCTCAAGGGCGCCTGGATCGTTGCCCAGGAAGTGGCGCGGCGCATGGTCGAGGCGCGGCACGGCGGCAGCCTGATCAACGTCACGTCGGTCCTTGCCAGCCGCGTGGCCGGCAACCTGACCCCCTATGTCGCGGCGAAGGCCGGCCTGAGCCACTTGACCCGCTCCCTGGCGCTGGAATTGGCGCGGCATGAAATCCGGGTCAACTCCATCGCACCTGGCTATGTGATGACCGAGCTCAACAGTGATTTCCTGCGCAGCGAGGCGGGCGAGAAGCTGCGCGCGCGTATCCCCACCCGGCGCTTCTGCACGCCGGCCGATCTGGACGGCGCCTTACTGCTGCTCGCCTCGCACGCCAGTCGCGGCATGACCGGCAGCGAGATCGTCGTGGATGCCGGTCACTTGTGCAGCACGCTCTAGATGGATTTTTTCGAATGCCGCGCGCTTTTTTCGCACCCACAGGACAGTCAGATCCCCATGAAAGCACTGCATGACAAAGTCGCCGTGATCACCGGCGCCGCCAGCGGCTTCGGTCGCGAACTGGCGATCGCCTGCGCCAACGAAGGCATGCGCCTGGTGTTGAGCGACATCGATGAGAAGAACCTGCAGGGCACTCTCGACCTGCTGCCAACGGCCACGCCAGTGCTGGCCAAGACCTGTGACGTCGCCCAGGCTGAGCAGGTCGAGCAACTGGCGGCAGCGACCTACGAGCGCTTCGGCGCCGCACACCTGCTGTTCAACAACGCCGGGGTCCTGGTCGGTGGCCCGATGTGGACCACCACCGAGCAGGATTGGGCGTGGATGATCGGCATCAATGTGATGGGCGTCGCCCATGGCATTCGCAGTTTTGTGCCGCGCATGCTGGCCCAGGGGGATGAGTGCCACATCGTCAATACCGCCTCGGTGGCTGGTCTGTTATCGGTGCCGGGCAACGGTATCTACTGCGCTACCAAGCACGCCGTGGTGACGATGTCTGAATGCTTGCAGCTTGAGCTGCAGGAGGAAAACGCATCGATCGGCGTGTCGGTGCTGTGCCCGGCTTTCGTCTCCACGGGCATCGCCGATGCCGGCCGCAACCGCCCGGCGGAGCTGGCGGCCGCCAATCCGCTGAAAGAGAAGTACGAAGAGCAGACTCGCAAGGCCACCCAGGCCGGCAAACTCAGCGCCACCGACATCGCGCAGATCACCCTCGATGCGGTGAAGGAAAAACGCTTCTACATCCTGCCTCATCAGAAGATCAAGGGCCTGGTCGAGCAGCGCATGGTGGACATTCTCGAGGAACGCAGCCCGCGCAAGACTTCACGCTGAAACACCGAACCTGTAGGAGCAGCCGGTCGACGCTCGAATGCTCGCGATGGATACAAGAGCGCCGAGTTCAATCTGTAAATCCGCGCGAGCGTTAGCTCGCCTCGCTCTTGTTTTTGCTCTGCTTTTGTTTTTGCTTTTGATTTTCTTGCCACATCGAGAGGCCGAGCGCGGCGGGCCCTGTAGGAGCGAGCTTGCTCGCGAAAAACCCGAGAGCACCGCGGGGTGTCAGGCTCCCCGCGTCATCGTTGACCTCCATCGCGAGCAAGCTCGCTCCTACAGGTAAG
>NZ_BAAIAK010000021.1:0-46504 GCF_054600775.1 Pseudomonas sp. MHK4
TTTTGAACATTGCGCAGGTCTTTCGTGCGCCTTCGCTCCTACAGTTGATCGGGTACAGCCGCGAGAGATTGGTTGATTGTCAGGCCGTCTTCGCTGGCAAGCCAGCTCCTACAAAAGCGCGCCCATGCCTTGATCTTGTGGACGACATATACCTTGTAGGAGCCGGCTTGCCGGCGAAGGCGATTTTGAACATTGCGCAGGTCTTTCGTGCGCCTTCGCTCCTACAGTTGATCGGGTACAGCCCCGAGTGATAGGTCGCCTGTCAGGCCGTCATCGCTGGCAAGCCAGCTCCTACAGTGGATCGAGTGTGTCCGCGCGAGATGGGTTGGTTGTCAGGACGCCATCGCGGCGATGCGAAGCGATGCCAGGAGTGGACGGCGGATTCAGTGCAAGCTAAAAAGTAACCTTACCGGTGCTGCGTCGACACTGCCCCGGATAACCCGGCAAAAAGGGAGTTTGCAACGTGACTGAAGATACAAAAACCAAAGGACCCGCCTCGTACTTCCCTTCCATCGAAAAAAAGTACGGCCACCCGGTCAGCCACTGGCTTGATCTGCTCAAGACCGTCAGCAGCAAGAAGCACATGGAGATGGTGGCCTGGCTCAAGACCGAGCACGGCCTGGGTCATGGCCACGCCAATGCTCTGGTTGCCTATTACCTGGCTAACGCAGGTTGAGGCAAGCCGTCACGCAAGCTTGATGGCGCCTCCCTGGATCTCGTCACGGGCGATCCGCAAGTCGGTGGCGTCCTGGTTGAGCCGATGAATAAGGTTCAGCAAGCGTTGGCGCAGCACCTCGTCCTTGAGCTGTTCAGCGGCGCGCATGACGTCCAGCGCCGCGCCCTCGTTGTTGGAGGCCACGGAGTCGAGCAGTTTGCGGATGCTTCTTGATGGCCGGTTCATGGGTCGCTCCCTCGGTTTTGGTTGAGGCGGATCTTAGGCGCGTTATGTTTCGTCTGTGTTGCAGCCACAAAAGGTTTGTACGGCTTTTCAACTGGTTTGCGATGGCATGGGCTAATCTGCCTTCAGGCTCGACAGGCGTCACCGTCCCTCATCAGCTCAAGGCATCGGCAATATGATCATTTCGTCCGCATCCGATTATCGCGAGGCAGCCCGTCGCAAGCTCCCGCGTTTTTTGTTCGACTACATCGATGGCGGAGCCTATGCCGAGCATACGCTGCGGGCCAACAGCGCCGATCTGGCGGACGTCAGCCTGCGCCAGCGCATCCTCAAGAATGTCGAAGCCTTGAGCCTGGAGACGACCCTGTTCGATCAACGCCTGTCGATGCCCATCGTATTGGCGCCGGTAGGCCTGACCGGCATGTTCGCTCGCCGGGGTGAGGTGCAGGCGGTCAAGGCCGCCGAAAACAAAGGTATCCCGCTGTGCCTGTCCACCGTGTCGGTGTGCTCGATCGAAGAGGTCCGCGCCAACACCCAGCAGCCCATCTGGTTTCAGCTGTATGTGCTCAAGGACCGGGGCTTCATGAGAAACGCGCTGGAGCGCGCCAAGGCCGCCGGCGTGCAGAACCTGGTGTTCACGGTCGACATGCCGACGCCCGGTGCCCGCTATCGCGATGCCCATTCCGGCATGTCCGGTCCCTATGCATCGTCGCGGCGAATGCTGCAGGCCATCACCCGGCCCGACTGGGCCTTCAACGTCGGCCTGATGGGGCGGCCCCATGACCTGGGCAATGTCTCGAAGTACCTGGGCAAGGCGGTGACGCTCGAAGATTACATCGGCTGGCTGGCCAACAACTTCGACCCGTCGATCAGCTGGAGCGACCTGGAGTGGATTCGCGATTTCTGGAAGGGCCCGATGATCATCAAGGGCATTCTCGATCCCGAGGACGCCAGGGATGCGATCAGTTTTGGCGCGGACGGTATTATCGTCTCCAATCACGGCGGCCGGCAGCTGGACGGCGTGCTCTCCACGGTCCAGGCCCTGCCGCCAATCATGCAAGCGGTGGGCAATGACCTCAAGGTGCTGGTCGACTCGGGGATCCGCTCGGGGCTGGATGTGGTGCGCATGTTGGCACTGGGGGCCAAAGGGGTCCTGCTGGGACGCTCCATGGCTTATGCGCTGGCGGCCGATGGTCAACGCGGGGTGGAAAACATGCTGGATATCTTCGCCAAGGAGATGCGCGTGGCCATGACCCTGACGGGGGTCACCTCCATCGACCAGATCAACGAATCGATTCTGGTGCGTCATCCCCTCAAGTGAATAGCCACTGAATACCAGGAACCGTTCCATGCGCATCGCCCTGCTTTCCGATATCCATCTGTCCGTCGATGCCCTGCCGTTCCCGGCGGTGGACGCCGATATCCTGGTCCTGGCCGGAGACATCTCCCGTCCGGAAGCCGCCATCGAATGGGCAAGGGCCTGCCTGACGCCGGTGCTGTACGTGGCCGGCAATCACGAATTCTACGGCAGCGACCTGATCACAACCTACGCGCAGTTGCGCAGTCTGGCGCAAGGCACATCGATCCACGTGCTGGAGCGCACCGCTCACATTCACGACGGCGTACGCTTCCTCGGCTGTACCCTGTGGTCCGACTATCGCCTGTTTGATCAAGCGCAAGATCGGGCCCAGGGTATCGAGATGGCCACCCGGCTCATGCGCGACTTCAGCCGCATCAGGGTTGCGCCTGACTTTCCAGACCTGTTCACCCCGGCTATTTCCCAGCTGATTTTCCTGCAGACGGTCGCCTGGCTGGACGAGTGTTTTGCCGCCGACCGCAGCATCCCCACGGTGGTGATCTCGCATTTCGCACCGACCCGGTCGAGCATCAGCCCGGCGTTCGCCGATTCGCCGATCAACGCCAGTTTCGTGTCGGACCTCGAAGCGCGGATCAAGAAGTGGCAGCCGGCACTCTGGCTGCATGGCCATACCCACGGCAGCTTCGATTACCGGATCGGCAACACCCGGGTTGTGTGCAATGCACGGGGCTATGCCAGGAATGGCGTCAATGAGAATTCTCGATTCGAGGCGGCTCATGTGATTGACCTGGAGCTGTGACCCCGGCCTCATACCAAAGCGTTAACCTGCTACACCCAGGTCTGGTGGTCAGCGGCAGGATTTGCCCCTACATTGCCCGCGCTAGTGGCCCCGGCGCAAAAAGCGTATCGCACTGCGTCATGCTGGATTTAGAATCGATCGTGGCCAACCTACCCGCCCCTTTTGGCAGCTTCGCCAACGGACATTGACCCATGGACATCGCACCCCGTTTCATCATCCATGAAACCGCCCACTGGATCCTCAACCACCATATGTCTTCGGCGCTCCCCGGCTATCTGGTCCTGGGCACCCGGCACAACGCCAATTCATTGTCCGACCTTCCCGAGCAGGCCCTGGCCGAAATGGGCGGGCTGCTCGCCAGAGTCCAGAAAACCCTGCAAGCGGAGTTGCAGCCCAAGTGGCTCTACATCAGCCGATTCGGCCACGATCCGCGCTTCCCTATCCATTTCCATTACATCCCGGTGTACCCGTGGGTCGAAGAACTGTTCTGGCAGGATGAGCGCTACCGGCTGCTGGAAAATTTCGGAGACAACGCCAGCGCCCACACGCTGACCGATGGCGCGGAAATGACCCTGTTCATCTGGCGTGAATTCGGCGAAAGCCCGCAACCGCCGGCCATTGAAGGCCCTTCGATCGACCAGGTCATCGAGCGCTTGCGTGCCTCCTTCAGTCCGGCAAGCCCGCGCCTGGTTGTTCAAGCCGGCAGCTGACATCGGCAATCGCGGTGCTAACATGACGGGCGTACCCGGATGCCTCAATCAGCGCATCCTCCATCAACAGCCGGCAGTCATCGCATGATCGAAGTCACCGAAGTTTCCATAGCCCAACTGCGCGCTGCGCTCGAATCCGGCCAGACCACCGCCGTTGAACTGGTCCAGGCCTATCTCGCGCGGATCGATGCCTACGACACGCCCCAGACGCCCACCGCGCTCAACGCGGTAGTGGTGCGCAACCCCGAAGCGCTGAAAGAGGCCCAGGCCAGCGATGCCCGGCGCGCCAAGGGCCAGGCCCTGGGCCCGCTCGATGGCATTCCCTATACGGCCAAGGACAGTTATCTGGTCAAGGGGCTGACCGCCGCCTCCGGCAGTCCGGCCTTCAAGGACCTGGTCGCCTATCGCGATGCCTTCACCATCGAACGGCTGCGCGCCGCCGGCGCCATCTGCCTGGGCAAGACCAATATGCCGCCGATGGCCAACGGCGGCATGCAGCGTGGCGTGTACGGCCGCGCTGAAAGCCCGTACAACGCCGACTACCTCACCGCCCCCTTCGCCTCGGGTTCGTCGAACGGCGCCGGGACGGCCACCGCCGCCAGTTTTGCCGCCTTCGGCCTGGCGGAAGAAACCTGGTCGAGCGGTCGTGGCCCGGCCTCCAACAATGGCTTGTGTGCCTACACGCCTTCGCGCGGGGTGATCTCGGTGCGCGGCAACTGGCCGTTGACGCCGACCATGGACGTGGTCGTGCCGTTTGCCCGGACCATGGCGGACCTGCTCGAAGTGCTCGACGTGGTGGTCGCCGAAGACTCCGACACCCGCGGCGACCTGTGGCGCCTGCAACCCTGGGTGCCGATTCCGCCTGTCGCCTCGGTGCGCCCTGCTTCCTACCAGGACCTGGCCGCCAACGCCGCGGCACTGGCCGGCAAGCGCCTGGGTGTTCCGCGCATGTACATCAACGCCGATCCTGAAGCCGGCACCAGCGAGGCCCCTGGCATCGGCGGCCCGACCGGACAGCGCATCCACACCCGGCCTTCGGTGATCGGGTTGTGGGAGCAGGCCCGCCAGGCCTTGCAAGCCGCCGGCGCCGAAGTCATCGAGGTGGATTTCCCGCTGGTCTCCAACTGCGAAGGCGATCGTCCCGGTGCGCCGACCGTGTTCAATCGCGGGATCGTGTCCAAGGAGTTCCTGCATCACGAGTTGTGGGACCTGACAGCCTGGGCGTTCGATGATTTCCTGCAGGCCAACGGCGATCCAGAATTGAACCGCCTGGTCGACGTCGACGGACCACTGATTTTCCCCCATGACCCGGGCACCCTGCCCAACCGCGAGGGCGACCTTGCCGCCGGGATGGACGAGTACGTGCGCATGGCCGAGCGCGGCATCACTCCCTGGGACCAGATCCCGACGTTACCGGATGGCCTGCGCGGCCTGGAACAGACCCGAAAGATCGATCTCGAACAGTGGATGGATCGGCTGGGGCTCGATGCGGTGATCTTCCCGACCGTCGCCGACGTCGGCCCGGCCAATGCCGACGTCGACCCGGCAGCGGCGGACATCGCCTGGAGCAACGGCGTCTGGGTGGCCAACGGCAACCTCGCGATACGCCATCTGGGGGTTCCGACGGTCACCGTGCCGATGGGGGTCATGGCGGACATCGGCATGCCCGTGGGGCTGACCTTTGCCGGTCGCGCCTATGACGATTCGACCCTGCTGCGCCTGGCGTCGGCGTTCGAGGCCACAGGCTCGAAGCGCTTGATCCCGCCGCGCACCCCAGCGCTGGGCAAGTGATAACGCGGGCGGGACTGGCGCGCTATTGGCGCCAGTCCCGCCACCGACTGGTGCACCCGGACGCAAGTAGCGCTTTATAAAAGTGCAGGATGCCTCGTTGATTTGCCCCGAAGCTCAACCCTCTCCCTTCCCCGCCCGGATATCAGCAACCATCACGACCTGAAACGCATTTCTGGCGCGTGACTTGCTAGGTACACCTCAACCCTGCAGTCAACGCTGATTGCATACATACGACAAAGGCGCCGTGTGTCCCCCGTTTTTTCTGACGGTGGGCCGCATGGCGCCTTTTTTGTTTACGGCATCGGCAACGGCCGGCAAGAGATTCGAGGGGCGAGGATGGCAAGCAAAACCGTACGCAGTGTATGTCCCTATTGTGGTGTGGGCTGCGGCATCGTCATGCAGGTGGAAAACAACCGGGTCGTCAAGGTCAGCGGCGACAAGGCCCACCCGACCAACGCCGGCCGGCTCTGTACCAAAGGCACCACCTGCGGCCAGGCCATCGCCGAGTCGGGCCGGATGGAACACGCCTACCTGCGCCAGGAACGCCAGCGCGACCCGGTGCGCATCGCCATGGACAAGGCCATCAGCGAGACGGCCAGCCGCCTGCGCGACACACTCGATAAGCACGGCCCCGATGCGTTGTCGTTCTACGTGTCCGGGCAGATGTCGCTGGAAGCCCAATACCTGATCAACAAGCTGGCCAAGGGTTTTGTCGGGACCAACAACATAGAGTCCAACTCCCGCCTGTGCATGGCCAGCGCCGGCAGCGGCTACAAGCTGTCCCTCGGTTCTGACGGCCCTGCGGGTTCGTACCAGGACTTCGATAATGCGGACCTGTTTTTCGTCATCGGCGCCAACATGGCCGACTGTCACCCGATCCTGTTCCTGCGCATGCTGGACCGGGTCAAGGCCGGGGCGAAGCTGATCGTGGTCGACCCACGGCGCAGTGCCACGGCAGACAAAGCCGACCTGTTCCTGCCGATCAAGCCTGGAACCGACCTGGCGTTGCTCAATGGCTTGCTGCACCTGCTGGTGAAAAACGGCCATACCGACCCGGCCTTCATCGCCGCGTTCACCGAAGGCTGGGAGGCCATGCCCGACTTCCTCGAGGACTATCCGCCGGCCAGGGTCGCACACATCACCGGCCTGCCCGAGGCGGACATTCGAAAGGCTGCGTCATGGATCGGCGAGGCCGCCGAGTGGATGAGCTGCTGGACCATGGGCCTGAACCAGAGCACCCACGGCACCTGGAACACCAACGCCCTGTGCAACCTGCACCTGGCTACCGGTGCGATCTGCCGGCCAGGCAGCGGGCCGTTTTCCCTGACCGGGCAGCCGAACGCCATGGGCGGTCGCGAGATGGGCTACATGGGGCCAGGCCTGCCCGGCCAGCGTTCGGCGCTGGTCGAGGCGGACCGGGCGTTCATCGAGGATCTGTGGCGCATCCCCCGCGACAGCCTTCCGCGCAACGTCGGCGGCGGCACCGTGGCCCTGTTCGAAGACATGAATGCAGGCAAGATCAAGGCCTGCTGGATCATCTGCACCAACCCGGTCGCGTCGGGCCCCAACCGCCAGAAAGTCATCGACGGCCTGCAGGCGGCCGAACTGGTGATCACCCAGGACGCCTACCTCGACACCGAGACCAACCGCTACGCCGACATCCTCCTGCCCGGCGCGCTCTGGGCCGAGGCCGAGGGCGTGATGATCAACTCCGAGCGCAACCTGACCCTGATGCAAAAAGCCGTGGAGCCTCCGGGCGAGACGCTGCCCGACTGGCAGATCATCGCCCGGGTGGCCTGCGCGATGGGCTTCGCCGACGCGTTCACCTACAGCGCTGCCGACGAGGTGTTCGAAGAGATCAAACACGCCTGGAACCCCAGGACCGGCTACGACATTCGTGGCGCCAGTTACCCGCGCCTGCGTGACCAACCGCTGCAATGGCCCTGCGCGTCCGAGGCCGCCCCGGAGCGCAATCCGATTCGCTACCTCAACAATGGCGTGAGCCAGACGCTCAAGGTCGAAGCCGATGGCAGCCAGCCGGCGATCGTGTTTGCCACCGAGCGCGGCAAAGGCATCTTCCTCGCCCGACCGCATATGGCACCAGCGGAAATGCCCGATGATGCCTTTCCCTTCGTGCTCAACACCGGGCGCTTGCAGCACCAGTGGCACACCCTGACCAAGACCGGCAAGGTGGCGACCCTGAACAAGCTCAACCCGGGCCCCTTCGTCGAGATCCATCCCGAGGATGCCAGCGCGCTGGGCATCAGGGACAAGGACCCGGTCGAAGTTCGTTCCGTGCGGGGTCGGGCCGTGTTGCCGGCGGTGGTGACCGACCGCGTGCGCCAGGGCAATTGTTTTGCGCCTTTTCACTGGAACGATGTGTTTGGCGAGCACCTGGCGATCAATGCCGTGACCAACGATGCCGTCGACCCGATCTCCCAGCAGCCGGAATTCAAATTCTGCGCGGTCGCCTTGCAGCGGGTCGAACTGATCGACCATCAGTTCCTGCAATCCCCAGTGCCTGCCGCCGTTGCCCCCTCCCCCTTGCCAGAGGAACTCGCCATGTCGAGCATCGAGACCTTCGCTGATCTGGCGGGCATCCAGCGCCTGCCCTCGCCACAACTGAACGACAGTGAACGCACCTACCTCGCCGGTTTCCTCAGTGGCCTGCAATCCGCCGCCGGTCGCCAGGCGCCCGGCGTGCCGGTGCTACCGCCCAGCGCGCCGCTGGCAAGCGAGACTCGCCTGTGGCTGGACGGGCTGCTGGGCGGGTTGTTCAGCCGGGTCGATGCGGGGGTTGCGCAAGTGGCCAGCCAGGCTGAAGCACCCACGGTGACAGTGCTCTGGGCCTCGCAAACCGGCAATGCCGAAACCCTTGCCGAGCGTCTGGCCGCGCGCCTGCGTGACGGCGGTTTCGCCGTGGAGCTGAGCGCGATGGCCGACTTTCCAGCCAGCAAGTTGGCCAGCACGCAGAATCTGGCCCTGATCAGCAGCACCTTCGGCGATGGCGACCCGCCGGACAACGGCGAAGGTTTCTGGCACAGCCTCAGCACCACCCAGACCCGTCTGGAATCGCTGCGCTTTGCCGTGCTGGCCCTGGGTGATCCGGCCTACGACCAGTTCTGCCGGCACGGCAAGCAACTCGACCTGCGCCTGCAGGAACTGGGTGCCACCCGCCTGCTGGAACGGGTCGATTGCGACACCGAATTCGAAGAGCGCGCCGATACCTGGCTGGCGCAATTGCAGGAGACCCTCAAGCCAGAGCCTGCGCCCGTTGTCGAGGCGCAGGGTGCCGCCAGCCCCGCTGAAACACCCGGCAAGGCCAAGCCCCATGCCTCGCGGTTGCTGGTCAACCTTCACCTCAACAGCCAGAGCCCGCACAAGGAAACCCGCCTGTTTTCCCTGGACCTGGCGGATTCGGCACTGGGCTATGAAGCAGGTGATGCCCTGGGCGTCCATCCGCGCAACTGCCCTGAACTGGTCGACGAGCTGCTTGACCTGACCCGGTTGAATGCCGAGGCGACGGTGAGCCTCGATAAATTCGGCGAGGTGTCGTTACGCCAGGCCCTGACCGAACATTTTGAAATCGCCCGTCCCAACAGCGACACCCTGGCCTTCATCGCCGAACGCAGCGCCAACCCCGGCCTGAAGCAGCTGTTGGGCAATGAACACAAGGCTCAACTGAAAGAATGGTTGTGGGGACGGCAACTGGCGGACGTGCTGCAGGCCTATCCGCTCGACTGCTCGGCGAGCGAGCTGCTGGGCACCTTCAAACGCCTGCAACCGCGCTTGTATTCCATCGCTTCGAGCGCCAAGGCGCATCCACGGGAAGTCCATCTCACCGTGGCCGCGGTGCGCTACGGCAAACGCAAGGGCGTGTCCTCGACCTTCCTCGCCGACCGCGCGCAAAACGCTGACGTACCGGTTTTCGTCCAGCCGTCGAAACACTTTCGCGTGCCTACCGAAGGCGACGTGCCAATGATCATGATCGGTCCCGGCACCGGCGTCGCACCCTTCCGCGCCTTCCTGCAGGAGCGCCGCGCGCGAGGCGACCAGGGCAGGAACTGGCTGTTCTTCGGTGAACAGCACGCTGCCAGCGATTTCTATTACCGCGATGAACTGCAAGGCATGCAGCACGATGGCCTGCTGACGCACCTGAGCCTGGCGTTTTCCCGGGACCAGGCGCAGAAAATCTACGTACAGGACCGCATCCGCGAACAAGGCGCCGAACTCTGGCGCTGGCTGCAGGACGGCGCCCGGTTGTACATCTGTGGCGATGCCAGCTGCATGGCCAGGGACGTCGACCAGGCCTTGCGCCAGGTCGCGCAACGCCATGGCGGCCTGGACCCGCAAGGCGCCGCCGATTATTGGCGGCAGATGAGTGAGCAGAAGCGGTATTTGCGGGATGTCTACTGAGGGGGGCGGCGGGTGGATCAAGCGGCGCCCAGCAGATCGCCTTCGCTGGCAAGCCAGCTCCTACAGGTCCGAGAACGACCACGGATCCATGCCCCACATAAAAACTGTAGGAGCTGGCTTGCCAGCGAAGGCACCCGCCAGATCGCCTTCTCCGGCAAGCCGGGCTCCTACAGGTCCGCGAACGGCCGTCTTTGCTCAAGTCAAGCGCAAAACCCTAGACAAGCTCCTGTTCCCGGATCAGCTTCTTGTTGATCTTGCCGACGCTGGTCTTGGGAATCTCGGCGACGAACTTGAACTGCTTGGGGATCGCCCATTTGTTGATGCGGCCAAGTTCGACAAACCCTTGCAGGTGCGCCTCGAGGATCTTGCGGTCAAGGTATTGCCCAGGCGTACACACCACCAGCGCCATGGGCCGTTCGCCCCATTGGTCATCGGCAATGCCGACCACCGCGACCGACAGCACCGCCTCGTGTTCGCTGATCAGGCTTTCCAGTTCCAGCGAGCTGATCCACTCCCCGCCCGTCTTGATCACGTCCTTGATCCGGTCCTTGATTTCCACCCCACCCAACGGGTCGATGGACGCCATGTCGCCGGTGTGCAGCCAGCCGTCCTGCCAGAGTTCGGCGCCCTTTTGCGGCTCCTTCAGATAGCCTTGGGTCAACCAAGGTGCGCGCACCACGATCTCGCCCAGGGATTCACCGTCATGGGCAACGTCATTGCCACTGGCGTCGATGATTTTCAGGTCGACCATCGGCACCGGCGTGCCGGTCTTGATGCGCATCGGCAGTTGCGCCTGCATGGGTTGCTTGAGGTCTTCGTCGCGCAGGTAGGTCAGGCACAGCAACGGGCAGGTCTCGGACATGCCGTAGCCGGCGTGCACCACGATGCCCTTGGCGCTGGCTTCGCTGGCAATCCCCAGGGGCAGCGCGCTGCCACCCAGGAGCATTTTCCAGCCGTCGAAACGGGCGGACTTGCCTTGCTCGCAGCTGAGGATCATCTGCAGGATGGTCGGCACACAGTGGGAGAAGGTCACCTTCTCTTCCTGATACAGCCGCACCAGGCTGTTGGGTTCGTAGCGGCCGGGGTACACCTGCTTGATGCCCATGAGGGTGGCGACGTAAGGCACGCCCCAGGCATGCACGTGGAACATCGGCGTGATTGGCATGTACACGTCGTCGGAGCGCAGCAATGGCGCACCCTGGTAGACACCCAACGAGCCCACGGCATTCAGGGTGTGCAGGACCAGCTGGCGATGGGTGAAATACACGCCCTTGGGGTCGCCGGTGGTGCCGGTGGTGTAGAACAGCGTGGCCACCGAGTTCTCGTCGAAATCGGGAAAGTCGTACTGGTCCGCGCACTGGGACAACAGCTGCTCGTACTCGCCCAGCAACGGCAGTGAAGTGTCGGATGCCTGGTCATCGGTGAGCTGGACAAAGCCTTTGACCGTGGTCAGCCGCCCCTGGATCTGCTCCACCAGCGGCAGGAAATCGTCATGCACCAGCACCAGGTCGTCTTCGGCGTGGTTCATGGTGAACAGCACCTGCTCCGGCGACAGGCGAATGTTCACCGTGTGCAGCACCGCGCCGATCATCGGCACGGCAAAGAAGCATTCCAGATAACGGTGGCTGTCCCAGTCGAGCAGGGCCACGGTGTCCCCGGCCTTGACCCCGGCCGCGGTCAACGCATTGGCCAAACGGCGAATACGCTTGTTGAGGGTCTCGTAGCTGTAGCGCAGTTTGTCGGCGTAGACGATTTCCCGGCCCGGTTCGTAGCGCACCCCGGACAGCAGCAATTGCTTGATCAGCAAGGGGTAGGCGTAGGCGCCGTCGGCGGGTGGAATTATTTTTGTCGCCATCATGATAAAGATTCCTTGTCCTTTCGATCAGAACTGATCGGCTTGAAGCTCGTAGAGGCAGGCGCTGCCGGCCTTGGCCGATGCGCTCAACGAGTGGATACGCGGCAGCAACCTTGCGAAGTAGAAACGCGCGGTGGCCAGTTTGCTGATGTAGAAATCGTCCTCGGCATCGCCGCTCATGACGGCCTTGGCCATGCGCGCCCACATGTAGGCGTAGGCGGTGTAGCCAAATACCTGCAGGTACTCGACCGAGGCGGCGCCGATTTCATTCGGGTTGCCTTGGGCCCGATCGAGCAGCCACGCGGTCAGCTCGTCGAGGGTGTCCACGGCCGCGTTCAGCGGTTGGGTGAACTCGCCGAGGTCAGCGCTGGCGCTGGCGGTGAAGTCGCGCATCTCGGATGCGAACAGGCGATAGAGCGCCCCGCCGCTGCCAACGATCTTGCGCCCGGCCAGATCGAGGGACTGGATGCCGTTGGTGCCTTCGTAGATCTGCGTGATGCGCACGTCGCGCACCAGCTGTTCCTGGCCCCACTCGCGGATGTAGCCGTGGCCGCCGAAAACCATTTGCCCGTGCAGGGTGGTTTCCAGGCCCATGTCGGTGAGGAACGCCTTGGCCACCGGGGTCAGCAAGGCCACCAGGTCCTGGGCGCGATTGCGCTCGGTCGGGTCTTCGCTGAACTTGGCGATGTCCAGTTGCAGGGCGACGTAGCTGGAGAACGCGCGACCGCCCTCGTTCAGGGCCTTCATGGTCAACAGCATGCGGCGCACGTCGGGGTGGACGATGATCGGGTCGGCGGCCTTGTCCTTGTTCTGTGCGCCGGTGGGTGCACGGCTCTGCAGGCGGTCACGGGCATAAGCCAGGGCATTCTGGTAGGAGCGTTCGCCCTGGGCCAGGCCCTGGATGCCCACGCCCAGGCGCTCGTAGTTCATCATGGTGAACATCGCCGCCAGGCCCTTGTTCGGCGCATCGATGATGTAGCCGGTGGCGCCGTCGAAGTTCATCACGCAGGTGGCGGAGGCCTTGATGCCCATCTTGTGTTCGATGGAGCCGCAGGACAGCGAATTAGGCTCACCCAGCGAACCGTCGGCATTGACCAGCACTTTCGGCACCAGGAACAGCGAGATGCCTTTCGGTCCGGCGGGAGCATCCGGCAGGCGCGCCAGGACCAGGTGGATGATGTTCTCGGTGAGGTCGTGGTCGCCGCCGGTGATGAAGATCTTGCTGCCGCTGACCTTGTAGCTGCCATCGGCCTGGGGCTCGGCCTTGGTGCGGATCATGCCCAGGTCGGTGCCGGCATGGGCCTCGGTCAGGCACATCGAACCTGTCCAGGTGCCGGCGTACATGTTCGGCAGGTAACGCTCCTTGAGCTCCTCGCTGGCGTGGGCCTTGATCGACAGGCAGGCACCGGCCGTCAGCATCGGGTACAGGCCGAACGACAGGCTGGCCGCGTTGACCATCTCTTCGACCTGGGCCGAAATGGCCTTGGGCATGCCCATGCCGCCGTACTGCGGATCACCGCCGACACCGACCCAACCACCTTCGGCGAAGGCTTGATAGGCCTGGGCAAAACCTTCTGGCGCGGTGACCGAACCATTGCTCCAGGTACAGCCCTGCTCGTCGGTGGCGCGGTTCAAGGGGGCGATGACTTCGCCACTGATCTTGCCGGCTTCTTCGAGGATCGCGGCGGCGGTTTCTTCATCGATCACCTCGGCCAGGCCAGGCAGATTGGCCCAGAGCCGGGATACCTGGAAAACCTCGTTGAGTACGAAGCGCATGTCGCGCAGGGGAGCGTTGTAATCAGACATCGTGGCTTACTCGGAAGTGGTCACGGCATGAGGCATGCCAGGACGTTCAGTGGATTCAGTGTTTTCGCCTGCCGCGACAGAGCCGGGCTTAGGCGCCCGTTCACGCAGCAGGAAGTACGACAGGGCCGGAATGAGGATCAGCGCGCCGAGCATGTTCCACAGGAACATGAAGGTCAGCAGGATGCCCATGTCGGCCTGGAACTTGATCGGCGACCAGACCCAGCACACCACGCCGGCTGCCAGGGTGATGCCCACCAGCCCGACCACCCGGCCTGTGAACGACACGGCGTTGCGGTAGGCCTGGGACAGCGGCAGGCCCTGACGCTGGAAGTGCAATTGCACACTGAGCAGGTACAAGGCGTAGTCGACGCCGATCCCCACGCCCAGGGCGATCACCGGCAAGGTCGCGACTTTCACGCCAATGCCCATGGCCACCATCAGTGCTTCGCAGAGGATCGAAGTCAGCACCAGCGGCAGCAGCGCCACCAGCGTGGCGCGCCAGCTGCGGAAGGTGATCAGGCAGAACAGTGTTACCGCCAGGTAGACGTACAGCAACATGGTGTGGTTGGCCTCGCGCACCACGATGTTGGTCGCCGCTTCGATCCCGGCACTGCCGGCCGCCAGCAGGAATTGGCGATCGTCGGTGCTGTTTTCCTTGGCAAACTTGTCGGCAATCGCCACCACGGCGTCGAGGGTCTCGGCCTTGTGGTCCTTGAGGAACGCAATCACCGGCATCAGCGAGCAGTTGTTGTTGAACAGCTCCGGCGAGTTGACCGAGGCTTGTTGCGCGGCATAGTTGAGCACGTCCTGGTTGCGCTGGATGCTGTTGAGCTTGGGGTTGCCTTCGTAGGTGCCGGCGGTGATCTGGCGTACCGCATTGACCAGCGAAGCGGTCGCCTGCACGCCCGGATACTGTTGCAGCTCCCAGGCCAGGCGGTCGGCGAGGACCAGGGTCTTGTAGTTCAGGCAGCCTTCCGGCGCGGTCTTGATCATCACCGCGAACAGGTCGCTGGACAGCGCGTAGTGGCTGGTGATGTAGGCGTTGTCGCGGTTGTAGCGCGAGTCGGCACGCAACTCCGGCGCCCCGCTTTCAAGGTCGCCGATCTTCAACTGCAGGCTGACCACGAAACCGCCGACGCCCATCAGCACCGCGACTAATACCGCCCCGGTGGCCCACTTGCGGGTGGTGAAACGATCGAGCAGGTCCCACAGTTTGCCAAGGCCTTTATGGTGCTCGGCACGGCTGTCGATTTTCAGCGCGCGCTCGGCGGCCTTGCGCCCGACACCGACGTAGGACAGCGCCACCGGCATCAGCAGCAGCGAGGTGAAGATCAGCACCGCGACGCCGATACTGGCGGTGATTGCCAGGTCCTGGATCACCGGAATGTCGATCAGCATCAACACGGCGAAGCCCACCGCGTCGGCCAACAACGCGGTAACGCCAGCGATGAACAGGCGGCGGAAGGTGTAGCGCGCGGCGATCAGTCTGTGGGTACCACGGGCGATGTCCTGCATGATGCCGTTCATCTTCTGCGCCGCGTGGGACACGCCGATGGCGAAGATCAGGAACGGCACCAGCACCGAATACGGGTCGATGGCGTAGCCCAGCCAGGCGACGATGCCCAGTTGCCAGACCACCGCAATCAACGAGCAACCGACCACCAGCAAGGTGCTGCGTACACAACGGGTGTAGGCGTAGATGATGACCAGCGAAGTGACCACCGCCAGGCCGAAGAACATCATCACCTGGATCAGGCCATCGATCAGGTCGCCCATCAGCTTGGCGAAACCGATCACCCGGACCTTGTAGTGGCCCTTGCCCTCGACACCGGACTTGCGTGCGGCGCTGTCGCCGGCATATTCGATCTTGTCGCGCAACTGCTCTTCGAGCATCTGCGAAAAGGCGTGGTAGTCGATGCGCTGTCCACCGGCGGCGGCTTTGTCCAGCAGCGGCACGATCAGCATGCTCGACTTGAAATCGCTGGCCACCAGGCTGCCGACGATCCCGGCGCGAGAGATGTTCTGGCGCAGCTGTTCGATCTGTTCCGGCTGCCCCGAGTAGGTGTCGGGCATTACCGGGCCACCCTGGAAGCCTTCCTCGGTGACTTCAGTCCAGCGCACCGCCGGGCTCCACAGGGACTTCATCCACGCACGGTCGACGCCTTCGGTGAGGAACAGTTGGTCGTTGACCTGCTTGAGCACGTCCAGATACTCGGGGTCGAAGATATCGCCCTGGGTGTTCTCGACCACCACCCGCACCGAGTTGCCCAGGCCGCGCAGCGAAGCGCGGTTCTCGAGGAAATTCTGGATGTACGGCTGGCTCTGCGGGATCATCTTCTCGAAGCTGGGACGCAGCTCCAGGCGGGTCACGGCCATGAAGCCCAGGACCACGGTGGCCAGGGCCATGAGCAGCATGAACAGGGGCCGATAGTTGAACACCAGCCGTTCCAGCAGGTTGCCGGAGCGGCGGTCGAAATCACGCAGCTCGCGGATCACCGGCATGGCGTCTTGTTTGATATTGCCCATGTCTGGGTTCTCGCTCTGAATTTTCGAGGTCTTAATCGACGGACAGTGCCAGTGCACCACGGCTACCCGCTACCACCAGCGCGCCAGTGGAGGACTGGGTGGCACCGGCGACCGGGATCCGTGCCGGTTGCTGCACCAGATGCATTTGCGCGCCAGCGCCCTGGCTGACCAGCATCTGGCCGCCCTGGGTGAACAGGCGGTAATTGCCACGGGCATCGATGAGGCCGGCGGTGATGCTGACGTGCAGGCCGGTGTCCAGCGCGGTCCAGTTCTGGCCGCCGTCGGTACTGCGTAGCACGTTGCCGCGCAAGCCATAGACCAGCACTTCGCCAGGCTTGCCGACCACGCCGAAGAAGCTGCCCTGATAAGGCGTCGGCACGGCGGCGAAGCGTTGGGCGCTGTCATCCCACTTGAGCAACAGGCCTTGCTCGCCGGCGATGTACAAAGCATCACCGGTGGAGGCAATGGCGTTGAGGTGGAAGCCTTGCGGGTTGTCGGTGCGATCCTGCAATGGCGTCCAGCTCTGGCCACCATCGTCAGTGCGCAGGATCAGGTTGAACACGCCGACCACATAGCCGGTTTTGTCATTGGCGAACCACACATCGAGCAGCGGTTTGTCCGCGCCCTGCTCCACCAGGCGCTGGCCTTCGGCGACCAGCAGTGGCCATTGTTCATTGCCGGGTTCGGCAGTGGACAACGCCGTGTAATGCTTGACCAGTAGATCGCCGATCTGGCGACCGTCGAGTTGCTTGTTCCAGGTCACGCCAGCGTCGCTGGTGTGCAATACCACGCCGTCATTGCCCACCGCCCAGCCTTGGCTGTCGGTGGGAAAACTCACGGCGGTGAGGTCGGCACTGACCGGCACGGCGGCCTGTTGCCAGTGCTGACCGCTATCATCGGAAAACAGGATATGGCCGCGCTGGCCTACGGCGATCACGCGCTCACCGGCGCGGGCCATGCCGGACAGCGGACTCTTGATGGCCAAGGCACTGACCCTGGCAGGCAGGTCCAGCACGTCGACGTAATCGGCCGCGTGGCTGACGCCCTGCATCAGGCCGAATACGACGCCAAACGCCACCTGCAAATAATTCTTGTATGAACACATACCGCGTCCTCTTCGGAAAACCGCGCGGACACACATCGGTGTGCCTGACGTTCAAACCTTGCGCCCGCCCGGTTCCACCGCCTTGTAGGAGCGAGCTTGCTCGCGATGGAGGTCAACGAAGACGGGGGAAACCTGACACCCCGCGGCGCTCTCCGGTTTTTCGCGAGCAAGCTCGCTCCTACAGCAGTGCACCGTGCGGGCGCGTTTTTTGCGGTTGGCTTAGCGAATACCGGCGCCGGCCAGGGATTCCGAGGACCACTGGGCCTTGGAGAGCGGATCGATGTACTTGATGCCGCCGTAAGGGCCGACTACACCGTTGATGTTGTAGGAGCCGCCAACCAGGTCGTAGATCATGAACGGCGTGGAGTCCGGGATCTGCTTGTCATAGCTCTGGCTGAGGAAGGCGAAGGAGCCGCGATAGAGCTGACCACGGGCGTCATATTGATCCGAGGCCAAAGCGGTCCAGCTGTCTTCGTCGAGGTAGAAGCGGCGCTTGGCGTAGATGTGGCGAGCCCCGGCCTTGAGGGTGCCTTCGACGACCCACACGCGGTGTTTTTCCCAGCGCACGAAGTCCGGTGCCAGGTGATTCGGAGTAGTGATCGACTTCGGATCCTGGACGTAGGTCAGCTTGTAGGTGTTGTAGGGCACGATCATTTCCTGCTTGCCGACCAGTTTCCAGTCGTAGCGATCCAGCGCACCGTTGAACACGAACACGTCGTCGTAGGTACCAGCGCCGGCCGTACCCGGGTTAGGCGTGTCGTACGCCAGGTTCGGGGCCAGTTTCACTCGACGCTGGCCAGGCAGGTATTGCCAGGCGCGGCGCGGTTGGGTCAGCGGGTTGGCGGCGTCCTTGAGCATCACCGCTTCGCCGGCACGACGCGCGGGACCGGTGTACGACAGCTTCATCTGGTAGTACACGTCGGCACTGCTGATCGGCTGCGCGAGGTTTTCGTAGATCGGGTAGGAAATGAACGCCTGCCCGGTGGTGGCCAGGCTCGGTACGCCGGCGGAGTCCACGTTCCAGGAGTCGTACTTGGAGTTGATGCTCACGCCCTGGTAACGCAACAGGAAGTTCCACATCGCTTCGTTGCCCGACTGCGGGATCGGGAACGGCACGCCCGGCAGCACGTTGTCGATGGCCAAGCCGCCTTCGAGGGACTTGGCGCCGCTGGCGTTCTTCACGCCGTTATCGAGGATCGCCTTGGGCAGCGACACGGTGCGGTGGGTCGGGAACACGTCGACACGGAACGTCGGGAAACGCTTGGCCAGTTCCACGGTGGTAGCGGTGAGCATGCCCTTGTACTGATCGACGTTCTTGCCGTCGATCACCAGCAGGGGTTTTTCACTGGCAAACGGGTCCGGACGCATGCTGTCGCCGGATTTGAAGCTGGCTGGCGGCGTGGTCAGGCCACCGTTGTAGGCCGGAATGGAACCATCAGCGTTCCCGGCCTTCTCGGCGCCCACCAGGGTCAGGCTGGTGCCCAGCTTGGCAGCGTCCTGGGTTGAAACAGCGGCCTGTACCTGGGCGGCAAGGACCATGGCCAGGGATGCGGCCAACACGGTTTTCACGAATTTCATGTTGTTATTCTCCTGCTTGCGTTGAGCAAATCAGTGGTGAATCAAAAAGTGGTTTTCATCGTCAGGTAAACGGCGCCACGGTCCTCAGTCGTTGCACCACCACCGGAGAAGGCTGAGTAGCCACCGGCGTAGCAGGCGTAGTTTTCGTTCCCGCTGAAGGCGTTCGGCGCAGCGCCATCACCTCCGTTGGGACCGGTACTCACACCACTGACATTGCACTTGTCGGCCTTGCCGAAAGAATCCACGTACTTCAGGTCGACAAAGTATTTGTTGTACACAACGGCCCCGAGGCCGACTGCGTAGTTACCGGTATCCTTGGCACCGCCACCGGAGACCGGTGACACACCATCGAGACCGAGGTTGACGGACATCGGCGCGTTGAGGTCGACACCGGGAAACACCTGGTACCAGGTCGGTGTGAAGTTGACCGCGATACCCCAGTTATCCCGGGTCGGCTGGTCGATGCCGCGATAGGTATCCTTGCCTTTGTAGAGCGCCTCGTTCTTGCTATCGAGCTTGAGCAAGTTGCTGTAGTACAACTCGGCCAGCACGGTTGCCTGGTCGAACACCGGCGTTTTCGGCAGGGTCATCAGGCCGTTGATCGTCCAGTGCAGGGTGTCGCCGGTGGCGGCCATGCTGTCGCCTTTCTCCGGCGTGTCATACACCACGCCGGTAGCCGCTGTACGCGCTGGCAGCAGGCCAAGACCCTGGCCCAGACCCAGCGGACTGGTGGTGCTGACAACCGCCGGAATACTGGCCAGCGGCATGTTGTGGCGAACGTTCAGGTCCGAACCCACGCTCACCCCGCCGACGTCCTTGGACAGGCTCAGGCCGACGATCTTGATGTTGTCGGCGTAGGCCATTTGATAGGTGGCAGTGTTCAGCGAGTTGAGCGTGTTGACTACCGCTGGCACTTGCCCTGCCGGACGGGTTCCGTTGGCGTTGGCCGAGCTGATGCCCCTGGCATCCAGCCACGCTTGCGGCAGGATTTCCGAGGTTTCGCGGTAGTAAACACCGAGGGTGCCGTCCAACCAGGCGGGCGACCACTTGGCCATCAGGCCCCAGTCGCCACGCTTGTCCGGCGTCAGGTCATGGCCGCGACGTACGTTGGTCAAACCGTTGCACGGCGCCAGGCCACAGCCCAGCGGGCTGCCCGGGACCACGGCGTTGGTGTTGCCCAACAGGAACGATTGCGCACCGAAACCGACCAGGTCGGAACCACCGTAGTAGGTGCCGGCTTCCGGCAGGCGCGCGGCGTCCCAATCGAGGAAATACTGGGCGCCCACGGTCAATTCCGGGTTGACGGTGAACGTCATCGACAGCTGGTTGCGCGGGACGAACAGTTCCTTGGCTTCAGTGCCCGGCGACGCGGCGAGCTTGGCCAGGTCGAGGCCGGACTGGCCGTAGCTGATCGAATGCACCGGGTTGAGAATGGTCTCGCCCCAGAACACGTTGTGCTGGCCAGCCTTGACGCTGAGCATCGACTCCTCGCCCACTTCGGTGCTGTAGAACACGAAGGCGTCGAGGATTTCCCCGGACGGACCGGAGTAGTAGCGCTGGGCGTAGTTGCTCAGGTGCGGGCTGCCATTGCCGACGTTGTCGTTGGTGACCCCGGCCAGGCGCGGGTCGTTGGCGATCAGGCCCGAAGTCGAACCGTTGCCGTTGACGAACGGGTTGGAGTTCGAGCCGGTGTTATCGTAGGCCTTGTCGTACCAGCTGGCGGCGCTGACGCGAAAGCCCATGTGGTTCTGGTAGACCACGTCCATCTCGGTCAGCAGGTCGACACGGTTGGTGATGTTGGTGCCGGACTTGCGGAAGTTGTAGTCGCCGTCGTTGTTGTTCGGGGTGCCCAACATGCGCTTGTCGGCGCTTTCGGTGCGCACGCCGTAGTTGTACTTGACGGTGTTGTCCAGGCGAACGTTCCAGTCCGGGTTACCGGTCTCGATTTCTGCCCCATGGGCGGCCGGCATGATGGCGGCCAGGATGGCCGAGGCCAACAAGGTGTAGCGTGCGGTGGTGAAGCCGTGACTCTTATTGTTGTGCATTGCGTTGTCTCCGCCTTTTTGTATTTGTTTTAAGCGCAGCAGCCCTCGCGCGACCCGGTGAGGCCTGCGTATTCAGGGATGAGGGCGAGTGCCGGCCGGGATGCGGCCCGACCGGCTCCTGTACTAGCGGTCCAGCTCCAGGATGAGTGCTTCGGCCTCAGGCCAGTGACCGAAACCGGCCGCCGGATTGAGGTGGCCGACATCGCCCAGGTTGAGCAATTCGGCGCCCCAGCCTTGGGCCAGTTTAGTAGCGGCGTCCAGGCTGGCCAGGTGATCGTTGGTGCTGGCGGCCACCAGGCTACGGAATGGCAGCGGCCCTGTTGGCAGAGGATCCCATCCGCTGCTGCGCAGGGTTTCAGGGGATGGGTAGTTGGCGGGCCAGGCGGCCTCGAGATCCGGTGGCGCAGCCAGCAGGGCGCCCTTGATCGGACGACGAAATTGCGCGGCCCAGTGGGCAACCATCAGCACACCGGCGCTGTGGGCGACCAGGATGACCGGCCCGTCGATCTGTTCCAGCTCGTGCTGGATCGCCCGGACGCGGGCATTGCAATCGAGCTTGTCGGTTTCCAGCGGCGGCACACTGCGTACCTTTTCCAGCCTGGCTTCAAGCAGCGTTTGCCAATGTTCGGCAACGTGCTCGCGCAGGCCCGGTACGATCAGAACGGTTGCGGCGGTTTGCAGTTTGTTCAATTCAACACCTACGCTTTCTCGATGACTCGACTGGCTCGTTGGCCAGGGGCTTTTTGTAGGACTGACATTAAAGATCGCCCCCCCCTTGCGCTTTTCATTGGACGTCAGGCACTTTTCATTTGATGACACGCTTTGCGCCGCCGGGCGCCGGCAACCGCTGGTCGAAAATCCCCACGGGATCGCTGCGGGTCACTGTAATCAATGGGGAGCGTCAAATGCCCTTGGACAACAGTCGTCGGCCGGGCAGAATCGGGCGTGCACCGGCGTCAACCGCACAACTGTTCAAGTGCCAACGTGCTGGATATAGTCGCCAGGTTCAATTGATCGCAATTGGCTAAGGAAAGACCTTCGAATGCCCAAGCTTGTTCGCGCCGCCGTCTTGACCAACTACCTTGAGGTCACCCAATACCTGGGTTTCAACCCACACGATGTACTGGCCGGCGTCGGCTTGACCAAGGCCCAGCTGCAAGCCCCCGGGCACCGCATCCCTATCGATGCCGCCGTGCGCCTGCTGGAGGATTCGGCCGTTGCCAGCGGCTGCCAGACGTTCGGCTTGAGCATGGCCGAGTCACGCCAGCTCTCGGACTTCGGCGTGGTCGCCTTGCTGCTCAGCCATCAGCGCACGCTGCGCGATGCCTTGCAGGTGGTGGTGCATTACCGGCACTTGATGAACGATTCGCTGGCGATCTTCATCGAAGAGGCCGGCAAGATGGTGATCATTCGCGAAGAGGTGGTCACCGAATCGCCGATGGCCAGCCGACAGGCCACCGAGCTTGCCATCGGCGTGATGTTCCGCCTGTGCGCCGCCCTGCTCGGCGCCCACTGGCATCCCTACAGCGTCAACTTCACCCACCAGCCCCCCGACAACCTGCACCTGCACCGGCGCCTGTTCGGCTGCACCCTGGAGTTCGGCAGCGAGTTCAACGGCATCGTTTGCGCAGGCGCCAGCCTGGACATGACCAACCCCAACGCCGACCCGGCCATGGCCCGCTACGCCCAGAGCTACCTCGACTCGTTGCAAAGCACCGAAAGCACGTCGATGCTGTTCGAAGTGCGCAAGGCCATCTATCTGCTGCTGCCCATGGGCCGCGCCACCATCGAGCAGATCGCCCAGAGCCAGGGCATGAACGTGCGCACCCTGCAACGCCGCCTCAAGGACGATGGCTGCGCCTTCAACGACCTGATCAACGACGTGCGTCGCGACCTGGTACTGCGCTACCTGGAAAATCCGAACTACTCGCTGGGGAGGATCGCGGACATGCTTGGCTACGCCATGGCGAGCTCCTTCACCCGCTGGTTCATCAGCCAGTTCGGCATGCCGCCGGCGGCGTGGCGGGCGCAGAAGCAGGGTTCGGCAAAAGCCCCGGCGGATGCTGTCCCACCGAAGATCTCCTGATATCGCGGCGCAAAAAAACCGGCGTGACCGTCGACCCATCTCTCACAGCTGCACCCGATCAACTGTGGGAGCCGGCCTGCCGGCGATGGCGGCCTCAAAGCCGCCCCATCTCCCCCGGCCGCACCCAATCTACTGTAGGAGCCGGCTTGCCGGCGAAGGCGTCCTCAAAGCCGCCCCATCTCTCGCGGCCCTACCCGATCTACTGTAGGAGCCGGCTTGCCGGCGATGGAGGCCTGACAACCAACCCCTCACTCGCGGCCCTACCCGATCCACTGTAGGAGCCGGCTTGCCGGCGATGGCGGCCTCAAAGCTGACCCATCTCCCACGGCCGTACCCGATCTACTGTAGGAGCTAGCCTGCTGGCTCCCACAGTAGTGGGGACAGCCGCGAGTGATTGGTCAGCTATGAGGCCGTCATCGCCGGCAAGCCGGGCTCCTACAGTGGATTGAGTACAGCCGTGAGAGATGGGTTGGCTGTGAGGCCGCCTTCGCCGGCAAGCCGGGCTCCTACAGGGTGTGCCCGGTGCGAATGCACCCTCGATGACCCAGCAAAAAAAACGGCGACTGCTGGTACAGTCGCCGTGTAAAGACCGGTGTGGGTAACACCGGTCGAGCGCTTCACTGTGACGAGGAGCCAGCCCAGTGAAGCCCTGCGATAAAACCTGTGGAAGACCTGCCCTCAGAGCCCCCAGCGCAACAACAACAACAGCACCAGCACGACGAGGAACACCGTCTCCCCCACCATCAGCAGGATCGGCTTGATGCCCACCGCCGCCAGCTCCTTGAGCTGGGTCTTCATGCCCAGGGCGCTGATGGACACCACCAGGCACCAGCGCGACAGTTCATTGACCGAACCCTGCACCACCGGGGCAATCCAGCCGGTGCTGTTGATGCACGCCAGGATCAGGAAACCGACGGCGAACCATGGCAGCAACGGTGGACGTTTGCCGGTCGGATCGGCGCCTTGCATACGGGTGATCATCGCGGCGGTGACGATCACCGGCAGCAGCATGGCGACCCGCATCAGCTTGACCACCGTGGCCGTGTCACCGGTCTCGGTGGACATGCTGTAGCCGGCGCCGACCACCTGGGCCACGTCGTGGATGGTCGCTCCGAGGAACACGCCCGCCACCTGTGGCGACAGTTGCAGCCAGTTGGCGATCATCGGGTAGACGATCATCGCCATGGTCGACAGCGCCGAGACACCGATCACCGTGAACAGGGTCGCGCGCTCTTTTTGCGGGTGGTTCGGCAGCGCGGCCGCCAGGGCCAATGCGGCCGATGCGCCGCAGATCGCGGTGGCGCCACCGGTGAGCATGCCGAACAAGCGTTGGAAGCCCAGCGCCTTGGCCGCGATCACCGACACACCGATGGTCACCACCACCAGGATCACCACCAGGGCCACGGGCTTCCAGCCCAGCGCCGCCATCTGTTCGAGGGTGATGCGCATGCCCAGCAGTGCCACGCCGATACGCAACACGGTCCGCGCGGTGAACTCGATGCCGGCCTTGCAGGCGCCCTCACCGGCGAGGAAGTTCAGCGCCATGCCCAGCAGCAGGGCGAACAGCATGACCGGCGCACCATAGTGCTCGGACAAGAACGAGGCGGCGGCCGCCACGATCAGACTGACGATAAACCCCGGGGCCAATTCGCGCGTGCGACTATGGATACGGGTAAGGGCGATGGCGCTCATGGCGCGGCCTCCTCGGGAACGATGACGATGAACGCCTGGCCGTCGATGATCTCGACCGGGTAGTTGTTGACTTTCACCTGCCTGGAATTGAGCAGGTAACCGCTGTGCAAATCGAAGCGCAAACCGTGGGCGCAACATTGAATGACCCGCCCCTCAAGACGCCCGCCACACAGCGAGGCGCCCTGGTGCGGGCAACTGTCGTCGATGGCGAACAGCTGGCCGTCGACGTTGAACAAGGCCAGGCTCTTGTCCTCGAACTCGAACAACGCCCGGCCGCCGGCCTGCGGGTGTTTGCCGGCAGGTACGGGAATGCGCCGGGTCATGCCGGCTGCCGCTCGCGTTCACTTTCCTTGAGTGCTTCGTGCATGGCCCCGAGCAGCGCCTGGGCAGGTTGGGCACCGATCACCGTCATGCGGCCGTTGAACTGAAAGCTCGGCACGCCACTGGTGGCAGCGGGAGATCCCTCGAAAGGCATGGCGTCGCCCTTCAGGCAATCGCGCAGCGCATCCGCATCGATACCGCAGGAGCGGGCGATGGCGAGCAAGGTCTCACGGCAGCCGAGGTTTTCACGCTTGCGAAAGTAAGCCGCGAACAGCCGCTCGAGCAGCATTTCACGCTGGGCAGGATTGCCCAGTGCGCTGGCTCGCTCGAACAGGCGATGGGCGTCTGCGGTGTTGGGCATTGTCTCGATCTGGCTCAGGTCGATGCTCAGTCCCACCGCCGCGGCAGCCTGCTGCACCTGGGCCTGGCGCATGGTCATGGCGTCGGCATTGCCCAGGCGCTTGCGGTAGAAATCGGCGAAGGGCTCGCCTTCTACCGGCAACTGCGGCAGCAACTGCACGCCATGCCACACGGTGCTGATCTGCACATCCGGATGGCGACTGCGCAACTGCACCTGCGCATGCTCCAACTGGCGTTTGCCGATCAGGCACCAGGGGCAGATAAAATCGAAAAACACATCAACTTGTAGACGACGACTCACAACTTCACCTCTAACCCGGCCTGGCTGACGGGGTCAGGCACGCTCTGACCCTGAAGGCGGGCAATATCTTTGTGGTAATGACACTTGGCGAAAAAGAACACCGCTGCCGCCGCGAGGCTGACCAGTGGCACCAATTGGAACGCGGCATGCAGGCCGATGAGGTCCGACACCCGTCCGGTAATGAACGGTCCTGGCGCCAGGCCCAGCATGTTGTTGGCCAATGTCAGCGTGGCGAAGGCCGTGCCGTGGACCGAGTAATGGGTCAGGTTGGCAACCATCGCGCCAGCAGGACCGGTGGTGCCGGTGGCAATCAGCATGCCCAGGCAGATCAGCGCCAGTTGCAGTGGCCCTGCCTGTAGCGCGAACGCCGCCGACAGCAGCAGGCAGCTGCCCAGGCAAAACGCGATGGCCAGGCTGACCTTGCGCTCCGGCGAATTACGGCACAGCCGATCGCTGAGCATGCCGCACAGGATCATCCCGGCGCCGCTGCACAGGACGATGATCGCAGCCATGCCGCCCGCCTTGTCCGTGGGCATGTCGTAGTAGCGATTGAGGTAGCTGGGAATCCACACCATCACCGTGCCGCCGACGAACAGCTGCAAGCCACTGCCGATGTAGGTCGCCACCACCGAACGGCTGGACCACAACGTGCTCAAGGGACGCTTGACCGCAGCTACCTTGTTCGCCAGCTGGGCTGCACGCTTGGGCGCAATCTTCGCTTCCTTGACGATGATCGGGTACAGCACCGCCAGCATCAGGCCGAACAGCGCCATGCCGGCGAACGACCAGCGCCAGCCGAGCTTGGCGGCGATCGCACCGCCCAACGCCATGCCCAACACCGAGCCGAACATCCCGCCCGCCATGAAGGCACTGGCCAGGGTGGCCCGCATGTGTTTCGGAAACACCGAAATCACTACTGCGATGCCGACGCTGCCGTAGGCCGCCTCGCCGACGCCCACCATGAACCGGGCGATGAACATTTGCTGATAGTCCTGCGCCAGGGCGCAGCCCAAAGTGGCCACGCTCCACAGCATCGCCATCAGCGCCAGGCTCTTGACCCGACCGAAGCGGTCGGCCATCAGCGACAGCGGAAAGGTCAGCAAGCCGACCATCAGGGCGACAATGCCACTGAGCAGGCCCAGTTGACCGTCGCTCAGGGACCACTCGCTCTTGAGCAGCGGGAATACCGCATTGAGCACCTGGCGCGACATGTAATCGGAAATCAACAGGCCGAACGTCAGTGCAAAGACAATCCAGGCATATTTACGCGCAACGTTGACGCAACCAGCGTCGTCATCGTCGGCGATTGGGTGAAAGGCCATGCAGCCTCCTCAAAGCTTTTATTTATTTTTGTTATCAAGCGTTTTGCAATGCGCACGAGAGGTCACGGACTCCCGTGCGCACTACGGGTCAGCCGCGTTGCGGCACACCCTTCTGCCCAGCCTTGCGGTTGGGGGACATTCCATTGGCCAACAGGGTGTCTTCGATGCTGTCGTACTGCACACCGATGCGATAGATCTCACGGGCTTCTTTGCCGGTGGCGATTTCGCGACCCAGTTCGTGGGCAATGCGTACGGTTTGCTTGATCTGCGCGACCGAGCCGAAACGCTCGCCCTTGTGATCAATGATAGTGTCTTCGTTGCCCACGCGTGGGTGCAGCCCCATGGACATCGCCATGGTGTTGAACGGCAGCACGTTCTTGAGCAGCGACTCGGAGGTCAGGGTGCAGCCATCCGGCACACGGTGGATGAAGTTGAAGAAGTTGAACGGGTTCGGACCGTCGAAACCACCGCCGATGCCGATCCAGGTCAGGTTCAGCGGGCCCTTGTAGATACCCTTGCGCACCAGGCGCTCGAGGGTTTCGTAGGCATGGATGCCGGTCAGCTGGAAGTGCGGCTGGATGCCGTTGTCCATCAGGCGCTTGAGGTGCTCGGCAACCCAGGCCGGGCCGGCCGGTACGGTCATTTCGCTGTAGGCGGCCTGGACCATCGGGTTGGCCAGGGAGGTGCCTTCCAGGTATTCCGGGTACAGCAGCTCCATGATGTTCATCTGGGTGGTGTTGATGGCCACCGTGACCTGGTCCGGTTTCGGCGTCAGCTCGGCCAGCATGTGGCGAGTGTCGTCGGACAGCCACTTGGCCGCTTCACCATCGCTTTCCGGGGCGAAGGAAATCGAGCCACCGACCTGGATGATCATGTCCGGCACGGCTTCGCGCACGCCGGCGATCAGCTCGTTGAACTTGGACAGGCGCTTGGAGCCCTTGCCATCCAGTTCACGCACGTGCAGGTGCAGGACCGTGGCACCGGCTTCATAGCATTCGACCGCTTTCTGGACTTGCTCGTCCATGGTCAGCGGGATGTCTTCCGGGAAGTCTTCAGGCATCCACTCAGGGCCGTACGGGGCCACGGTGATGACCACTTTTTCCATGGTTTCGGGGTGCAGGGAATCGTCGAAGAATTGCATGGTTTACTCCAGTTCTTATGATTGTCCCGTCCGCCCGGGTCGTGGCCGGGCAGACGTGTTTACGAGTGCGTATGCAGAAGGGTTGATCAGAAAGTCTTGTCGCCGATGATCCCGGCGCGCTCCATCTTGCGATGGCACGGCGGGTAGTCCATGACCGCGTAATGCTGGGTACTGCGGTTGTCCCAGATGGCGATGCTGTTGGGCTTCCAGCGCCAGCGCACCTGATACTCAGGGATGTACGCCTGGCTGATCAGGTAGCGCAGCAACTCGCCGGCGCCTGGGTTGGCGTCCTGGCCGAAGCGCACCCGCTCAGGGGTGTGGTAGTTGCTGAAGTGGGTGGTGAAGGCGTTGACGAACAGCACCTTCTCGCCGGTTTCCGGGTGGGTGCGCACCACCGGGTGTTCGGCGTCCGGGTACATCGCCTTGAGCCCCAGGCGTTTTTCGATCGGCATGGCCGCGCCGAAGCTCGCTTCGATGCTGTGGCGGGCGCGCAGGTCGGCGATCTTGAGCTTTACGTCTTCCGGCAAGTTCGCATAGGCCTGGACCATGTTGGTCCACATGGTGTCGCCGCCCACTGGCGGGCATTCAACACAACGCAGCACGGCACCCATCGGCGGCACTTCGCGCCAGGTGGCATCGGTGTGCCAGGCGTTTTCGTAGCGGTCCATCGGCTGGTCAGGATTCTTGTAGATGCGCACCAGCCCCGGATGCTCCGGATCGCTGCCGGCCACCGGGTGGTCTTCCAGCTCGCCGAAGCGCCGGGCGAAGGCCACGTGGTCGGCGCGGCTGATGTCCTGGTCGCGCAGGAACAGCACCCGGTGCTTGAGCAACTGGGCACGAATCTCGGTAAACAGACCGTCGTCATGCACCGCGTCGGCGAGGTTCACGCCGATCAGTTCGGCGCCGATGCTGCAGGTCAATTGTTCGACTTTCATGGCTGGCAGCTCCTTAAATGACGAAAATCGACGAGCCGGTAGTCTTGCGCGACTCAAGATCGCGATGCGCCTGCACCGCGTCCTGCAACGCGTAGTGCTGGTTGATCTCGATCTTGATGCGGCCGCTGCCAACGTGGTCGAACAACTCACCGGCCAGGGCGGCTTTTTCCGCAGGGTCGCTGATGTAGTTGGCCAGGGCCGGACGGGTCAGGTACAGCGAACCTTTCATCGCCAGCATCACCGGATCGAACGCCGGGATCGGCCCGGATGCGGTACCCACGCAGACCATCAGGCCACGGGGTTTCAACGAATCCAGCGAACCCATGAAGGTGTTCTTGCCAACGCTGTCGAACACCACGTTGACGCCCACGCCGTCGGTCAATTCGCGAACACGAGCGGCGACGTCTTCATGGCTGTAATTGATCGTATGGTCGCAACCGTGAGCACGGGCGATTTCAGCCTTTTGCTCGGTGGAAACCGTGCCGATCACGTTCAGGCCGAGCAACTTGGCCCACTGCGAAACGATCAGGCCAACGCCACCGGCGGCAGCGTGCAGCAGGACAGTGTCGCCTTCCTTGAAGTCGTAGATGCGGCGCATCAGGTACGACGACGTCAGGCCGCGCATGGTCATGGCCGCCGCGGTTTCGAAGCTGATGGTTTCCGGCAGCTTGATCAGCGGCGCGGCCGCGATCAGCCGTTCGGTGCTGTAGGCGCCGAGGGTGTTGAGGAAACCGGTATAGGTGACACGATCCCCCACCTGGACGTTGGTCACGCCTTCGCCGATGGCCTGGACCACACCGGACGCCTCGACCCCCATGCCGTTGGGCATCGGGATCGGGTAGGTGCCGTTGCGAAAGTAGGTGTCGGCATAGTTCAGGCCGACCGCTACATGACGCAGACGTACCTGACCAGGACCGGGATCACCGACTTCTACATCCTCATAACGAAGGACGTCGGGACCACCGGTTTCGTAGAAGCGTACGGCTTTGGCCATTTTTCTTGTTCTCCAGTCTGCAATATTGGCTGCTGCGTCGATTTGCGCTGATTGGACTGTAGGATGCCGCCCAAACAGCCGCTTCTCATCAGACGACAATGGCTTTTCATTTCATGACAGTGCACAGCGTGGCGTTCTCGGCGGTGGATGACTTATTCCATTCCGCTCGCTACCCTGCATACCTTGGCGCCAGCCGGCGCGGGTCAACCCACACTCCGTCCAGACGAGCGCGTCATGAAATCCCCCGCAGGTTTGTTGCTGTCGGCCATCGAGCTGGACCGTGCCAGCGCCATTCCCTTGTACCGCCAGCTGTACTTGCAGATTCGCAAGCAGATCCTCGGCGGTCGGATCCAGGGCGGCGTGCGCCTGCCGTCGACCCGCACCCTGAGCAAGGAACTGGCACTGTCGCGGATCACCATCCTCAATGCCTTCGATCAATTGATCGCCGAAGGTTTCCTGGCCTCGCGCACCGGGGCCGGCACCTACGTCGGCACCGAGTGGGAACAGCGCACGATGGTCGACGACGGGCAGGCGCGCCAGCCGCCTCGCCTGTCCGACCTGAGCCAGTCGATGCTGTCGCTGCGCAGCGATCACTTTCGCGGGGTGTCCTATGCCGACTGGGACCCGTCGACCCCGACCTCGTTCCTGCCCAGCCACAGCACCTACGATTCCTTCCCGCAAGCGATCTGGCGACGCCTGATGAACCGTCACCTGCTCAAGCCGAGCAAGGCCATGCTCGGTTATGGCGAGCTGCAAGGCTTGCAGGCGTTGCGCACGGCCATCGCCGAGTACGTCTTCGACGCCCGGGGCATCGACTGCGACGCCGGGCAAGTGGTGATCGTTTCCGGAGCGCAGCAAGCCTTCAACCTGCTGGGCATGCTCCTGCTCAACCCGCAGGACAGCGTGTGGATGGAGGACCCGGGGCACATCGCGGCGCGCATCGCCTTGCAGGCCCAGGGCGCGCGGGTGGTGGCGCTGCCTGTCGATGATCAGGGGATCGATGTCCAGCAGGGCCTGGCCCGCTGCCCCGATGCGCGCCTGGTGTTCACCACCCCCTCGCGCCAGCATCCCCTGGGCGTGACCCTCAGTTATGCGCGACGCCAGGCCCTGATCGACTGGGCGGCGCGCCAGCAGAGCTGGATCATCGAGGACGATTGCGACAGCGAACTGCGCTACAGCGGCCGCCTGCTTCCGGCGCTCTACGCCATGGACCAGATGGCCCGGGTGATTTACGTCGGGACCTTCAGCAAGGTGCTGTTCCCGTCGCTGCGACTGGGCTACGTAATCTTGCCCCAGGCCTTGGTCGAACCCTTCTGCACCTTGCGTGCGGTCATGGATCGCAGCCCACCCACCGTGCTGCAGGCGACCACGGCGGACTTCATGGTCGAAGGCCACTTCCTGGGGCACATCCGTCGCTTGCGCACGCTGTACCAGGCTCGCCAGCAGGCGCTGGTCGAACAGCTTGAACAGCAGATTGGCGGGTTCTTCAGGATCACCACGGTGGACGCCGGCATGCACCTGATCGCCTGGCTTCCGCCGACGCTGGATGACGACGCCATTGCCAAGCAACTGGCCCGGCACAACATCCACACCTATGCCCTCTCCGACTACTGCATCGAGCACGTGCTGCCACCAGCCCTGCTGATCGGTTTTGCCGGCACCCCTGAACACCAGGCCCGGGAACGCGTCGCGGCGCTGGCCCGGGCGCTGGTCGCGATGGGGTGCCTGGCGCAGGCCACTTGAAGCCCGCAAGTGGTCTTATCAATTAACTGATAATGGATCTATCGAGAGTTCCTGACTGGCGCGATAAAGGCTGCGTCGCAAGACCCCGTGTCTGAACCAGGAACGACTCGAATGAACAATAAGATCCAGGAACGATTCAACGCCTTGCTCGGCCATAACGTGGTCGAAGACGGCACGGCGCCGGTGCTGACCGACGCACTGGCCCGGCAGCTGCTCGACCGCCTGGCGCAACTGCGCCTGTTCGCCCACGCCTACCCGCTGCTGACCAACCTCACCCATGGTCGCGTCACCCCCGCCGACCTGCTCGACTTCGCCTATCGCCACGAGCTGCAAGGCCTGAGCCTGCACTTGCTCGACGGCGAGCAAAACAGCCTGAGCCAGATGACGCCCGCGCAACTGCAGGTGTTTGCTGACAAGGCCAGGGCCCTGGGCCTGGATGTGCATCTGGAAATCAGCAGCACGCTGAAAAAGGACGTCGACCAGGTGATCGCCATCGCCCTCGCCCTGGGCGTGCGCAACATCCGCGTCTACTCGCGCTACGAGGGTACGCTGTCGCAAGTGATGGACGTGATCGAAACCGACCTGCACTACCTCGCGCAGCAGGCGGACAAGCACGACCTGTACTTCGACTTCGAGCAGCATGAAGAACTCAAGAGCGACGAGATCGCGCAACTGCTGACCCGCCTCGACCACCCTCGCCTGCATGCACTGTTCGACTTCGGCAACATGATCAATGCCTGCGAACAACCCCTGCAGGCCCTGCGTAACCTGGCGCCGCACATCCGCCAGGCGCACCTCAAGGGCGTGCGCGTGGTCCCCGAGCAAAATGGTTTCGGCCATTACGGCGTCCTGCAGGGCAGTGCCGAAGACGACCTGCCCAGTGCCCGCCTGCTGTTCGAACTGTTGATGCTGGGCGAAACCCGCCCGCAGGTGATCGCCTTCATCCTCGAGCAGGAAAACCACTACGTCGCCCCGGCGTTCCGCCAGACCACTGAGGCGGCCGATCCCTTCATCGCCTACCGGGAAATGAGTGATACGCCACTGCCCGACGGCTTCTCGCTGGAACGAATGCTGGCCGACGAACACCGCTGGGCGAACAACCAGGTCGCCTATGTCCGCGGCGTGCTGGCCGAGTTGCGCACCCTGGCCGAACTCACCCTCGCCGATACCTGCAACGCCTGAACCCGACGCTACGAACCGATTACGCCCGGAGAACAATAATGACAACGCAAAACAAGGCCAAATGGCTACGATTCCTGATCCTCATCCTCGGTGGCGGCACCATCTACAAACTGGCCAACCTCAAGGACGCCTTCTATGTGCCCATGCAGGAATTCATGGGCCTGAGCCACACTGAAATCGGCATGTTGCTCAGCGCCAACGCGATCATCGCCACCGCGCTGTTCGTGGTCGGCGGCCTGCTCGCCGATCGCTACGACACCCGCAAGCTCATTCCCCTCGGCCTGATCGGCACTGGTGGCCTGGGTCTGTACCTGGCGACCTTTCCTCCCTTCAGTAACCTGCTGATCGTGTTCAGCCTGCTGGCGGTGTGCGCCGACTGCCTCTTCTGGCCGTCGTTGCTCAAGGCCATCCGCAACCTCGGTGACGACCAGGAACAGGGTCGGCTGTTCGGCCTGCTCGAAGGCGGGCGTGGTGTCGTCGATACGCTGGTAGCCTTCTGCGCGCTGGGCGTGTTCGTCGCCATGGGTTCGGGCGAAGCCGGCCTGAAGTCGGCGATCCTGTTCTACTCGGTGATCGACATCCTGGCCGGCACCCTGACCTGGTTCCTGCTCAAGAGCGGCGGCACCCAGTCCACCGCCAAGCCCGGCAACGGCCTGGCGAACCTGTTCGAAGCCATCAAGGTGCCGGGCATCTGGCTGGTCAGCCTCAACGTGTTCATGGTCTACATCGTCTACTGCGGCCTGACCTATTTCATTCCCTACCTCAAGGAAATGTACGGCCTGCCCGTGGCCCTGGTGGGCGCCTACGGCATCATCAACCAGTACTTCCTGAAGATCCTCGGCGGCCCTGCCGGCGGTTTCATCGCCGACAAGCAGTTCAAGAGCACCAGCCGCTACCTGAAGTGGGCGTTCCTGGCGCTGCTGCCGCTGATGGCCGTCATCCTGTTGATTCCGAAAAGCCCGAGCTTCATCTATGCCGGCATGGCCGCCACCCTGTCCTTCGCGCTGATCGTGTTTTCCATGCGCGGCGTGTTCTGGGCGCCCATGGGTGAAGTGGGCATTCCCCAGCACATCACCGGGTCGGCATTCGGCATCGGCTGCCTGATCGGCTATGCGCCGGGCATGTTCGCCTACGTGATCTACGGCGCCATCCTCGACCACTTCCCCGGCCAACAGGGCTATAACTATGTGTTCAGCCTGATGAGCGGGTTGGCGATCGTTGGCTTCCTGGTGTCCAGCCTGCTGTATCAATCGGTGCGCAGGAACGCCACCGTCACGGGCAAGGTGAGTGCAGCACAGGCTTGATCCTGACACTGTGTATCACTGTGTATCTGGGCAACCGCTGGATACAGGGGCTGACACCGGCCCCGCTCTTCGACACAGCCCAGATACGTCACCGCGTTCAAATGCAGGCAGGGTTTAAAGGGGATCGACCCGATCCCCTGGCCAGCGGCTTGAACAGGAGACATCAGCATGAAGAAGGCACAGCACAACGACAAAACCGGTAACCCTCGCCGCCGCCTGGTCGGCTCGTCGATCCTCGCGCTGAGTCTGCTTGGCGTGCTGGGTGCCGCCCACGGCCAGACGTCCACCACCGCGCAGCCTGCCGCGACCCCGGCCGGCGCCACGCAAGCGGCGCCCTCGCCGTTCGGTCCGCTCAAGCATGTCAACGCCGGCCTGCTGGACGTGGCGTACGCCGAAACGGGGCCGGCCGATGGCCCGGTGGTCATTCTGCTGCACGGCTGGCCCTACGACATCCACAGCTACGACGAAGTCGCCCCCTTGTTGGCGGCCAAGGGTTATCGCGTGCTGATGCCTTATGCGCGCGGCTACGGCGATACGCATTTCCTGTCCGACAAGACCCTGCGCAATGGCCAACCAGCCGCGCTGGCCAGCGACGTCATCGACTTCATGGACGCACTGAAGATCAAGCAAGCGGTGCTCGGTGGCTATGACTGGGGCGCGCGTTCCGCCGACATCGTTTCGGCGCTGTGGCCGGACCGGGTCAAGGCCCTGGTGTCGGTCAGTGGCTACCTGATCGGCAACCAGGCCGCCGGCAAGAACCCCCTGCCGCCCAAGGCCGAGCTGCAATGGTGGTACCAGTTCTACTTCGCCACCGACCGCGGTCGCGCCGGCTACGAGAAAAACACCCATGACTTCGCCAAGCTGATCTGGCAAACGGCCTCGCCAAAATGGGCCTTCGACGACGCCACCTTCGACCGCAGCGCCAAGGCGCTGGACAACCCCGACCATGTCGACATCACCGTGTTCAACTACCGCTGGCGCCTGGGCCTGGTCCAGGGCGAAAGCCAATACGAAGCACTGGAGCAGAAACTGGCCACGGCACCGTCCATCAGCGTGCCGACCATCACCCTGGAAGGCGACGCCAACGGCGCGCCCCACCCCGCCCCCGAGGATTACGCCAAGCGCTTCACCGGCAAATACCAGTTCCGCCTGATCAGCGGCGGCATCGGCCACAACTTGCCACAGGAAGATCCTCAGGCATTCGCCAAGGCGGTGATCGATGCGGATCATCTTTGAGCCCCGGCGACGGGGCCTGACAGCCACCCGCTCTCCCGCGGCGGTACTCGATCTACTGTAGGAGCCGGCTTGCCGGCGATGACGACCTCACAGCCACCCCCCTCTCTCGCGGCTGTACTCGATCTACTGTAGGAGCCGGCTTGCCGGCGATGACGACCTCACAGCCGCCCCCTCTCTCTCGTGGCTGTCCCGATCTATTGTGGAACCGGCCTGCCAGCTCCCACAGTTTTACCGGAGTACAGCCGTGGGAGATGGGTTGGCCGTCAGGCCGCCATCGCCGGCAAGCCGGCTCCTACAGTTTGATCGGCGTACAGCCGTGGGAGATGGGTTGGCCGTCAGGCCGCCATCGCCGGCAAGCCGGCTCCTACAGTTTGATCGGCGTACATCCGTGGGAGATGGGTCGGTTATAAGGCCGCCATCGCCGGCAAGCCGGCTCCTACAGTTTGACTGGTGTGCATCTGTGGGAGATGGGTCGGTTGTGAGGCCGCCTTCGCTGCGATGCGGCGACCCGACGAGCCAGCTCCTACAGGGGATCGGGGGTAGTCGCGAGAGTTTGGCCGGCAGTGCACTGGAGCGCAAAAACCAGTGCACTGGGCGCCAAGCCAGCCCCTGGCAGGTGCGCGTAGTTTTGTCTCGTGGGTTAGACGTTCGTCCTGACCTTCACCTGGATAACAACAAGATTTCTGGTGACCCATGAGTACAGTAGATCCGATCACCCTGGCCGTGGTGCGCGGCGCCCTCGAAACCGCGCAGCGCGAAATGACCATCACCCTGGAAAAGACCGGTCGTTCCAGCGTTTTCAACCTGGCCCACGACTATTCCAACGCCCTCTTCGACCACCTGCCGGAAATGATCCTGCAAGGCCAGGACATCCCGATTCACTTAGGCTCGCTGATTCCGGCGATGAAATGCGTGGCCGGTTTCTTCGGTGACGATGTCCAGGAAGGCGATGTGATTTATCACAACGACCCCGCCTACATGGGCAGCCACATCCTCGACTGCTGCATGTACAAACCGGTGTTCTACCAGGGCGAGCTGGTGTTCTGGGCGGTCTGCAAGGGTCACCTGACCGACATCGGCGGCCCCGTGCCCGCCGGCTACAACCCGGATGCCAGGGAAATCTACGCCGAAGGCTTACGGATCCCGCCGGTCAAGCTCTGGTCCCAAGGCAAGCGCCGAGAAGACGTGATCAACCTGTTGCTGACCAACATGCGCGCCCGGGCCTATCAGGAAGGCGATCTCAACGCCCAGTACGGCGCCTGCAATGTCGGCGAACGCCACTTGCTGGAATTGCTCGATCGTTATGGCGTGGAGCAGGTGCGCGCCTGTATCGCCGAATTGAAGGACATGGCGGACCGGCACATGCGCGCCTTGCTGCGGGAGGTGCCAGATGGCTTCTACAGCGGCACCGCCGTGCTGGAAGACTCGGGCCATGGGCTGGGGCAACTGTCGATCACCGCCCAGGTGGAAATTCGCGGCGACGAGGCGCACATCCTGATCGAAAGCCCGCCGCAGGTGCCCTACTTCATCAACTCCTACGCCGGTAACTCTGTGTCCGGGGTTTACCTGGGGCTGATGATGTTCGCCCAGGTGCCGCCGCCGTACAACGAAGGGCTGTACCGCTGCGTGTCCGTCGACCTCGGCCCGCCGGGAACCTTGTGCAATGCGCAAGAACCGGCGCCCCACGTCAACAGCACCACCACGCCGATGGAAACCCTGGCCGACGCGGTGCGCCAGGCGCTGGAGCAGGCGGCCCCCGACCGTGTCACCGCCTCCTGGGGTCACGCCAGCGGGATCAACATCGCCGGCCATGACCCGCGCAATGGCAACGACGAGTACGTGACCATGGTGCTCGCCTCGATCATCTCCGGTGCCGGTGCGAACAAGGCCATGGACGGTTGGCCGGCGTGCGGTCCGCTGTGCTGTTTCGGCGCGTTGATGTCCGGTGATATCGAGTTGCTGGAGTATTCCTATCCGATCCTCATCCATCGCTACAGCCTGATGACCGACAGCGGTGGTGCCGGCGAATTTCGCGGTGGCTCGGGGACGCGCATCGAAATCGAACCGCTGAACCACGCCATGACCGTGGTCGGGTTCGGCGAGGGGCGGCAACTGCCGACCTCGGGTGCCGCGGGCGCGACCAACGTTCTGCTCGAACCGAAGCTGGGTCGGTTGATTCACCGCACGCTCGACGGTGAGGAACAGTCCTTCATCTACAACGCCCAGCTCACCGCGCAACCGGGCGAACGGGTAATCAACGTCAACCCTGGCGGCGGTGGTTATGGCAACCCTCTGCGCCGCCCGGTCGCCAGCGTGGTCAACGACGTGCGCAACGGCCTGGTGTCCCGCGAAGGCGCCCGCCTGGAGTACGGCGTGGTGCTCGACAGCCACGGCCAGGTCGATGACGCCGCGACCAACGCCTGCCGTTCGCCCCATTAACCGAGCCCGGCCCCTCTGAGCAATCTGGAATCCCTGATCATGAGTAAACAACAATATCGCCTGGGCATCGACGCCGGCGGCACCTTCACCGATTTCATCCTGGCCGACCGCAGCGGCAACGTGCAGCTGTTCAAGGCGCCCTCGACGCCCCAGGACGGCACCATCGCCATCCGCAACGGCCTGGCGCAGATCGCCGACGCCATCGGCCGCACACCCGCCGAGATCATTGGCGACTGCGACCTGTGCATCAACGGCACCACGGTGGCGCTCAATGCGCTGATCGAAAAAACCGGGGTCAAGGTGGGCCTGCTCTGTACGGATGGCCATGAAGACAGCCTGGAAATCCGCCTGGGCCACAAGGAAGACGGCCATCGCTACGACGCCAGCTACCCGCCGGCCTATATGCTGGTGCCGCGACACCTGCGGCGCCCCATCGGCGGGCGGATCATCAGTGACGGCAGCGAATACGCGCCGCTCGACGAGAACGCGATTGTCCAAGCCATCGAGTATTTCCGCGAACAGGACGTCAAGGCCGTGGCCATTTCGTTCGTCTGGTCGGTGCGCAATCCGCGCCATGAACAACGCGCCGCCGAGATGGTGCGCGCGGCACTGCCGGGCGTATTCGTCTGCACCGGCAACGAAGTGTTCCCGCAGATCCGCGAATACACCCGCACTTCGACCACCGTGGTCAACGCCTACCTGAGCCCGGTCATGGGCCGCTACATCGAACGCATCGACGCCTTGTTCGAAGAGCTCGGCGCGCAGCAGCCCACGCGCTACTTTCAATCCAACGGCGGCCTGGCGCCCGGCGTGGTGATGCGCGAACGCGCGGTGAATGCGATCAACTCGGGGCCCGCGTCCGCGCCGCAAGCCGGGTTGTGCGTGGCGCAGCCGTTCGGCATCGACAACGTGATCACCGTGGACATGGGCGGCACCTCGTTCGACATCACCTTGAGCAAGGCCGGACGCACCAATTTCAGCAAGGACACCGACTTCCTGCGCTATCGCATCGGCGTGCCGATGATCCAGGTGGAAACCCTCGGCGCCGGCGGCGGCTCGATCGCCTACCTCGACGACTTCGGCATGCTCCAGGTCGGCCCGCGCAGCGCCGGCGCCAACCCGGGCCCGGTGTGCTACGGCAAGGGCGGCACCGAACCGACCGTCACCGACGCCAACCTGGCCCTGGGCTACCTGGCTGACGGCGCGCTGTTGGGCGGCAGCATCCGGCTCGATCGCCAGGCTGCCATCGCGGCGATCCGCAGCAAGATCGCCGAGCCCTTGGGCATCAGCGTCGAACGCGCTGCCCTCGGCATCATCACCCTGGTCAACCTGAACATGGTCAGCGGCATCCGCCGGGTGTCGGTCGAGCGCGGTTATGACCCCCGGGACTTTGCCCTGATCGGCGCGGGCGGTGCGGCGGGCATGCACGTCATGCGCCTGGCCGAGGAGATCGGCAGCCAGGTGGTGCTGATCCCGAAAGTGGCGTCCGGGCTATGCGCCTACGGGCAGATTCTGTCGGACATCCGCTACGACCAGTTGACTACCTTGCCGATGCGCCTGGACGACCAACTGGTCGACCTGCCGTTGCTCAACCAGACCTTGCGCGACCTGCGCGAGCGCGGCATGCACAACCTGCGTGAAGATGGGTTCGGCGCTGGCAATAACGTCGAATGCCTGTACAACCTGGAGATCCGCTACCTGGGGCAGATCCACGAATGCAGCGTCGAACTGACCTGCGATCAACTGGATCAGGCCGGCCTGGTGGCGTTGCGCGAGGCGTTCCACACCCGGCACAAGGCGCTGTTCTCCTACAGCGAACCGCAAAGCCCGGCAGAACTGGTCAACCTTGAGTGCTCGGTGATTGCGCGCTTGCAACGACCTCCCATGCCTGAGCTGCCGCAACCTGCCGAGGATGTCGCGGCCAGGGCCAGCGGTCATCGCCCGATGCTGTTCAGCACCCAGTCGTCCTGGCAGGAGACGCCGGTGTACAACGGTGATCGGCTGCAAGCGGGGCAAAGGGTGCAAGGCCCTTGCGTCATCGAAGAGGCGACCACCAACATCGTCGTGCCGCCTGGCTGGCAGGCCGAGCTCGCGCCATCGGCCACCTACCGGCTGACACCTGGTGATTGACCGCCCGTAAGCATTGGCAAATGATGGCAGACCCACGGTGCCGGCGGCTGTTTGCGTCGGCATCGTCCTCATAATAAAAATGATACGAGGGCAGCCATGGCATACAAACTCTCCACCCGCTCCTGGCCAGACAGTCAACGCCAGCCGCTCTGGGCCCAGGCCATTGGCAGCGCCTATTTTCCGTTGTCCCTGGAATTCGCCCCCAACAGCCCGTTCAGCGGCAGCCTGCAGATCTGGGAAACCGGCAGCACCGCGCTGACCCTTTCGCGCCTGCGCTCCAGTCAACTGGGCTATTCGCGCAGCAAGGCCCAGGTCAGTGAAGACCACGAAGCCTGCTACCTCGTCACCGTCCCGCGGCGCAGCGAAGTGCATTTCGAACAGGACGGCCGGGCCCTGCATTGCCAGCCCGGCGGCTTCATCTTCGAACGGGGCGACGCGCCCTACCGCTTTCACTATGCCAGCGACAACGATCTGTGGGTGTTCAAGCTCCCCGAACGCGCGCTGCATGGCCAACTGCGCGGCGCCGAGCGCTACACGCGCCTGTGCTTCGACGCCAGGCGCGCACTCGGGCGGATCTTTGTCGATCAACTGGCAATGTGCGCCGCCCGTTTCGACGAATGCGACGCGGCCGCTCGGCACATGCTGCTCGAGCAGGCCCTTTCGACACTGTTGATGGCCTTGCGTGACGATGAGCGGGTGCTCAGCAGCGAAAGCTCGAACCTGGCCGCCCTGCATCTGCAACGGATCGAGCAGTACATCGACCAGCAACTGGGCAACCCCGACCTGGCGCCGCAGATGATCGCCGACGCCTGTGGGTTGTCGGTGCGTTATCTGCATAAGCTGTTCAGCAGCACGCCTCATAGCCTCGGGGAATGGATTCGCCTGCGCCGTCTTGAGGCGGTCAACAGGGGGCTGCACGACCCTGGCTGCCACCTGTCGATCGGCGAGCTGGCCATGCGTTGGGGTTTCAGCGACCAGGCGCAGTTTACCCGCAGCTTTCGTCGACACTTTGGTTGTACTGCCCGAGAGGTGCGCAGTGGGGGCAAGCTGAATTTGCGTAACGCACATCCGTAGGAGCCGGCTAGCTGGCGATGCGATGGTGGCCGTGATGCCGCCTTCGCTGGCAAGCCAGCTCCTACAGGTTTTGTGCAGGTAAGTTGAATTTGCGGCGTACGCACATCCGTAGGAGCCGGCTTGCTGGCGATGCGGCGACCCGACAAGCCGCAGGATTTCCATCGGCCGTAAAGGCCATCGCCATCCCCCTCCCCCTCTTTTCATCGCCTTGCGACCAGAAACTCCCATCAGGCTATTGCGCATCCGGTATTATGGTATACCATCATACGCACAGACACCTTTCACCCTGATACGGAGCAGCTCATGAGTTTCGAAATCCGCAAGATCGTCAGCTATGTCGAAGAAACCTTCATCGAAGGCGGCAAGGCCACCGACAAGCCCGTGACCATGGTCGGGCTGGCCGTGGTGATCAAGAACCCTTGGCTGGGCAACGGCTTCGTCGAAGACCTCAAGCCGCAAATCCGCGCCAACTGCTCCGATCTCGGCGCACTGATGGTCGAGCGCCTGGTCGGCATCATCGGCGGTGCCGAGAAGATCGAAGCCTACGGCAAGGCCGCCGTGGTCGGTGCCGACGGTGAAATCGAACACGCCTCCGCGGTGATCCACACCCTGCGCTTTGGCAACCACTACCGCGAAGCGGTGAAAGCCAAGAGCTACCTGAGCTTCACCAACAAGCGCGGCGGCCCGGGTACTTCGATCCAGATCCCGATGATGCACAAGGACGATGAAGGCCTGCGTTCGCACTACATCACCCTGGAAATGCAGATCGAAGACGCGCCGCGTGCCGATGAAATCGTCGTGGTCCTGGGTTGCGCCGATGGCGGCCGCCTGCACCCACGCATCGGCAATCGCTACATCGACCTGGAAGAACTGGCTGCCGAAAAAGCCCAGTAAGCCGGTCGGTCACTACAACAAAAAGGTATGCAGGAGCGCTCCATGATTCGGCTCACCGCTGAACGCACCCCGGCTGGCACCAGTTACCTGGCGACCGGCCAAGGCCAGCCCGTGGTCTTGATCCACGGCGTGGGCCTGAACAAAGAAATGTGGGGCGGCCAGATCGTTGGCCTGGCCACGCAATACCGCGTCATCGCCTACGACATGCTGGGCCATGGCGCCAGCCCTCGCCCTGAAAGCGGCACGCCGCTGCTCGGTTATGCCGACCAGTTGCTCGAGCTGCTCGATCATCTGCAATTGCCCAAGGCGGCCGTGATCGGTTTCTCCATGGGCGGGCTGGTGGCGCGGGCTTTCGCCCTGCATTACCCGCAACGCCTGCAAAGCCTGGTGGTGCTCAACAGCGTGTTCAATCGCACCGCTGAACAACGCGCCGGCGTGATCGCCCGCACCAGCCAGGCCGCCGAACACGGGCCGGATGCCAACGCAGAAGCCGCGTTGTCACGCTGGTTCAGCCGCGAATACCAGGCGGCCAATCCGGCGCAGATCGCCGCGATTCGCCAGACGCTGGCGGGCAATGACCCCCAGGGTTACCTGACCACCTATGAACTGTTTGCCACCCAGGACATGTACCGCGCCGAGGACCTGGGCAACATCCAGGTACCGGCGTTGATCGCCACCGGCGAGCTCGACCCGGGGTCGACTCCGCAAATGGCCGAGCAACTGGCCCAGCGCATTCCCGGCGCCAAGGTTGCCGTACTCGCCGAGCAGCGCCATATGATGCCCGTAGAATCGCCGCGCCTGGTCAACCAGCTGTTGCTGGAGTTTCTCGACACTGCGCACTCCCGACAAAACCAGATCAAGGGGATCGTTGCATGACACTCGCACGCTTCCAGATGTGCATCGGCGGTGAATGGGTCGATGCCCTCTCGGGCAAGACCTTCGAAAGCCTGAACCCGGCCCTGGCCGAACCTTGGGCCGAACTGCCCGATGCCGACGAAGCCGACGTCGAGCGCGCCGTACAGGCTGCGCAGACCGCTTTCGACAGCCCGGCCTGGCGTGGCCTGACCGCCACCGCCCGCGGCAAGTTGCTGCGGCGCCTGGGCGACCTGATCGCTGAAAACAAGGAACAACTGGCGCAGTTGGAAAGCCGCGACAACGGCAAGCTGATCCGCGAGACCCGCGGCCAGGTCGGCTATCTGCCGGAGTTCTTCCACTACACCGCAGGCCTGGCCGACAAGCTTGAAGGCGGCACCCTGCCGCTGGACAAGCCGGACCTGTTTGCCTACACCGTGCACGAAGCCATGGGCGTGGTCGCGGCGATCATTCCGTGGAACAGCCCGCTGTACCTGACCGCGATCAAACTGGCACCAGCCCTGGCGGCGGGCAATACCATCGTGATCAAGCCTTCCGAGCACGCCTCGGCGACCATTCTCGAACTGGCGCGTTTGGCACTGGAAGCCGGCATCCCACCGGGCGTGGTCAACGTTGTTACCGGCTACGGCCCGAGCACCGGCGCCGCCCTCACCCGCCATCCGCTGGTGCGCAAGATCGCCTTCACCGGCGGCGCCGCCACGGCCCGGCATGTGGTGCGCAGCAGCGCCGAGAACTTCGCGAAGTTGTCCCTGGAACTGGGCGGCAAATCGCCGAACATCATCTTCGCCGACGCCGACCTCGACAGCGCGATCAACGGTGCCATTGCCGGGATCTACGCTGCCTCCGGGCAAAGCTGTGTGTCGGGTTCGCGCCTGCTGGTGCAGGACGAAATCTATGACGAATTCGTTGCTCGCCTGGTGGACCGCGCCCAGCGCATCCGCATCGGCAACCCGCAGGAAGACAGCAGCGAAATGGGCCCGATGGCCACCGCGCAGCAGTTGGCCGTGGTTGAAGGACTGGTGGCTGATGCCATTGCCGAAGGGGCAACACTGCGCCTGGGCGGCAAGCGTCCAGAGAATCTGGGCGACGGCTGGTTCTATGAGCCGACCCTGTTCGAATGCGACCGCAACTCGATGAAGATCATGCAGGAAGAAGTGTTCGGCCCGGTGGCCTCGGTCATCCGTTTCAAGGATGAAGCCGAAGCCCTGGCAATCGCCAACGACTCGCAGTTCGGCCTCGCCGCCGGCATCTGGACCCGCGACCTGGGCCGTGCCCATCGCCTGGCCCGGGACGTGCGTTCGGGGATCATCTGGGTCAACACCTACCGCGCGGTGTCGGCCATGGCGCCGATCGGCGGTTTCAAGAACAGTGGCTATGGACGCGAAAGCGGCATCGATTCCGTGCTGGCCTACACCGAACTGAAAACGGTGTGGATCAATCTATCCCAGGCACCGATGCCTGATCCGTTCGTGATGCGCTAGGAGTCCTGAGAAATGATCGAACCCGGCATTTACAAAGACGTCATGAGCTCGTTCCCTTCCGGGGTCACGGTGGTCACCACCCTGGACCCGGCTGGCGGCATCGTCGGCATTACCGCCAGCGCCTTCAGTGCGCTGTCGATCGATCCGGCACTGGTGCTGTTCTGCCCCAACTACGCCTCTGACACTTACCCGATCCTGCGCGACAGCAAGCAATTCGCGATTCACCTGCTGTCCGCCGACCAGACCGCCGAAGCCTATGCATTTGCCGGCAAAGGCAAGGACAAGGCCAATGGCATCGAGTGGCACTTGAGCGAACTGGGCAACCCGTTGCTGCGCAAGGCCACGGCGATCATCGAGTGCGAACTGTGGCGCGAATACGATGGCGGCGACCACGCCATCATCGTCGGTGCGGTGAAGAACCTGATCCTGCCCGAGCAACCGGTGACGCCGATGATCTACCACAAAGGCAAACTGGGCCCCCTGCCCGCCCTGGCCTGATCGGTTCCACACAACCCCCTGTAGGAGCGAGCTTGCTCGCGAAAAACGTCCAGACAACGCGGGCACTCAGACAGCCCGCGTCATCGTTAACGTCCATCGCGAGCAAGCTCGCTCCTACAGGTAATCACCCTCTTCTCCAGGAGCCGGCATGAGCCCAGCAGCCTCGTTACTGTTCCGCCAGCAGGCCTACATCAACGGCCAATGGCTGGATGCGCCCAACGGTGCGCGACAGGACATCTTCAACCCGGCCACCGGCGAACTGATTGGCCAGGTGCCGAACCTCGGCGCCGAACACGCCCGCCTGGCCATCGACGCCGCCAACACGGCATGGCCGAGCTGGCGTGCGCTGACCGCAAAAGAGCGCAGCAACACACTCAAGCGCTGGCACGCGCTGATGCTGGAAAACGCCGATGCCCTGGCCGAAATCCTCACCCTCGAACAAGGCAAACCCTTGGCCGAAGCCAAGGGAGAAATCCTCTACGCCGCCAGTTTCATCGAGTGGTTCGCCGAAGAAGCCAAACGCATCTACGGCGACACCATTCCCAGCCACAAGGGCGATGCGCGCATTGTCGTGAGCAAGGAGCCGATCGGTGTCGTCGCGGCGATCACCCCGTGGAACTTCCCCGCGGCGATGATCACCCGCAAGGCCGGCCCGGCGCTGGCCGCCGGATGTCCGTGCATCGTCAAGCCAGCGCCGGAGACGCCATTCTCGGCTCTGGCCATGGCGGCGCTGGCCGAGCAGGCCGGTATTCCTGCCGGTATTTTCAACGTGATTACCGGCGATGCCATCGCTATCGGCGCCGAACTGACGGCAAGCCCGCTGGTGCGCAAACTGTCGTTCACCGGCTCCACGGCCATTGGCAAGTTGCTGATGGCGCAGTGCGCGCCGACGCTGAAAAAGGTCTCGCTGGAACTGGGCGGCAACGCACCTTTTATCGTCTTCGACGACGCCGATCTGGAACGAGCGGTGGACGGCGCGTTGATCGCCAAATTCCGCAATGCCGGCCAGACCTGTGTCTGCGTCAATCGCTTCCTGGTGCAGGACGGCATACACGACGCCTTCGTCGCGCGACTGGCCGAACGGGTGTCGCAACTCAAGGTTGGCAGCGGTTTCGCCGACGGCGTCACCCAGGGCCCACTGATCAACGAGCGCGCCGTGGCCAAGGTTGAAGACCATGTGCAGGACGCGCTGGCCCAAGGTGCACAGCTGCTGTGCGGTGGCGAACGTCACGCCCTGGGTCACGGTTTCTTCCAGCCCACGGTATTGGCCGGCATCACCACGCAGATGAAAGTCGCCCGGGAAGAAACCTTTGGCCCGCTCGCCGCGGTGTTCCGTTTCGCCAGCGAAGCCGAGGCCGTGCAGATGGCCAACGACACCGAATTCGGCCTGGCGGCCTACTGCTACACCCGCGACCTGGGCCGCGCCTGGCGCATGAGTGAAGCCCTGGAATACGGCATGGTCGGGATCAACGAAGGGTTGATCTCCACTGAAGTCGCGCCTTTTGGCGGGATCAAATCCTCGGGTCTGGGGCGTGAAGGCTCCAAATATGGCATCGAGGATTACCTGGAACTCAAATACACCTTGATGGGTGGGCTGTGAATCAATACCTGTAGGAGCCCGGCTTGCCGGCGAAGGCGCCCTCAAGTACGC
>NZ_BAAIAK010000022.1:0-44706 GCF_054600775.1 Pseudomonas sp. MHK4
CAACTGGTCGAACGTTACCAGCCACGCATCTGGCCCTTCTCCGACAAGATCACACGATCTGAGCAAGCGGTTAAATGGTGCCTGCTCGGATGAGAAATCCAGCTCAAACAGGACAGTAACGCCCTGCTTCCCATGAAATGAAAAAACGAGCTTGCGAATAACCCAAAGGTGGGGACGCTCTGCGTCCCGCTGTCGACACCTGCGCAATGCTGACGCGGAGCCTCACGGGATGCATGCCCACGCAGAGCGTGGGAACAATCAGTAAAAGAAGGATGCACCCTGAGCTACGCTCGTCGATTTTTATTACGACAAAGCCACCCGAAGGATCTCAACTGATGCGTCTCGCGCTCTTGCTGTTGTGCCTGCTACTGGCTGCTTGTGATAGCCGCAGTGCCTTTACCTATATGAAAAAGAACCCTCATGTGAACCCACTAACCGAAATCAAGGCCAATTTCGCCTTTACCTGCGCCCACGAAAAAACTCCTGTCCCCTCAGCAGAAACAGATGTGCTGTTCCAGTACGCCCGCTGGTTGCAGAAGAACAATCAGCTAAAGCAAGACAAGAGCGTCGACGTCGAGATCGAACGGCTGTACCGCATCGCCGCCGAAAACGACCACTACAAGGCCAATATCAACCTGCAGAACGGCGCGATGCGCCAGCATTTCAAGCTCCATGGCCATGAACACTTGCGCTTGAGCCAACGACTTATCGACGCCGGTGTTGCCACGGGATATTACTTTGTGGGGATCTTCTTGCAGCAAGGTTCCGCAGGGTTGAAACAGGACTCGGAAATGGCTTTGCGTTACTACCGCAAGGCTGCTGATCAAGGTAGTGCCCTAGCGCAATACTATGTGGGGGACAAACTGGCTCCTAGCGATGTTGCCCCGGATGTCGCTCGGCAAATGCTTCGCTGCGCTGCCGAGCAAAGACATGGTGAGGCGGCTGTGGATCTGGGTGTGAATCTCAAAGGAAAGGGTCAGTACCAAGAAGCACTCGAAGTATTCCAACTCGGTGTCGCGGGGGGCGATGAGACAGCGGCTTCTTTCTTGAAGCATGGCTTTCGGGGTCCCGAGCCTGACAATCAGCTGTATTACCTGGGCCAACAGGAAGACCTCGAACGCGCCGAACGCTATGAAAAAATCTGGCGAATACTCGCGAGAGCTTCCTACGCGAACCCCACAGTCCCCGAAATCAACGAAATCGTCCCTTTACCCCCGGCGAAGCTCCCAGCCTGGGACGGCAAGCTCCAATGGCTCGAAGCACGCCGGGCCAACGTCCCACCGGAAAAGCCCAGCCAAGCGCTGATCAACCAACTGTCCAAGGCCAAACTCCTGGACCCGGCCACCGGACGAGGACTTCCGGGTTCACCTGCATTCAGCCAGGCTCATTTATCCGCGCCGTACTGCTATAGCGGTCAAGTCTGTCCGGTAAGTGGGTATTGGAGAGTTGGATGGCTTCCTCGCCACCATTCAGTCAAGGACGGCAACGGCATTCGGTATTTCGAGCAGGGCGTGATCTTGCCCAAGCAACTGGTCGAACGTTACCAGCCACCTATCTGGCCCTTCTCCGACAAGATCAAACGATCTGAGCAAGCGGTTGAATGGTGCCTGCTCGGATGAGAAATCCAGCTCAAACAGGACAGTAACGCTCTGCGTCCCGCTGTCGACACCTGCGCAATGGTGACGCGGAGCCTCACGGGATGCATTCCCACGCAGAGCGTGGGAACAATCAGTAAAAGAAGGATGCGCCCTGTGCTTCGCTCGTCGATTTTTACTACGACAAAGCCACCCGAAGGATCTCGACTGATGCGTCTCGTGCTCTTGCTTTTTTGCCTGCTGCTGGCTGCTTGTGATAGCCGCAGCGCCTTTACCTATATGAAGAAGAACCCTCATGTGAGCCCACTCACCGAAATCAAGGCCAATTTCGCCTTTACCTGCGCCCACGAAAAAATTCCTGTCCCCTCGGCCGAAACAGATGTGCTGTTCCAGTACGCCCGCTGGTTGCAAAAGAACAATCAGCTAAAGCAAGACAAGAGCGTCGACGTGGAGATCGAACGGCTGTACCGCATCGCCGCCGAAAACGGCCATTACAAAGCCAACATCAACCTTCAGAACGGAGCGATGCGTCAGCATTTCAAGCTTCACGGCCATGAACACTTACGCATGAGTCAACAACTGATCGACGCTGGTGTGGCCACGGGATACTACTTTGTGGGGATCTTCTTGCAGCAAGGTTCTGCGGGGTTGAAGCAGGACCCGGAAATGGCCTTGCGTTACTACCGCAGGTCTGCTGATCTGGGCAGTGCACAAGGGCAATACTATGTGGGAGATAAGCTGGACCCGATTGATGTTGCACCGGAGATCGCGGTCCAGATGTACCAATGTGCAGCCGAGCAGGGTAATGGCGAAGCGGCCGTCGCATTGGGTATTTACCTTAAACACAAAGAGCAGTATCGGGAAGCGCTTGAAATACTCCAGATGGGGGTCGCCGCAGGTAACAGCGAAGCCGCCGGCCGCTTGGGAGATGCATTCCGAGGCCCTCCAGTTACTAACAAGCTGGATTACCTCGGGCAACAAGAAGACCCTGAACGCGCCGAACGCTATAAAAAAATCTGGCGAATACTCGCGAGAGCTTCTTACGCCAACCCCACAGTCCCCGAAATCAACGAAATCGTCCCTTTACCCCCGGCGAAGCTCCCAGCCTGGGACGGCAAGCTCCAATGGCTTGAAGCACGCCGCGCCAATGTCCCACCGGAAAAGCCCAGCCAAGCGCTGATCAACCAGCTGTCCAAGGCCAAACTCCCGGTCAAGGAAGTCACCGGCCAAAACCTCCAGCAAACAATCAGCAAGGACAATGCGATTATCGTTAGCCGAGGTGATTCGAGCACTGGGCAAACGCATTGAATCAAGAGAAGCCTCGATAGAAGCCGAACAGGCTAGCAAAAGATCAAAGATCGCAGCCTGCGGCAGCTCCAACAGAGTGAACATCAGAAGCCGATTTCCTACGCCTTGGCTGAAGGAGCGAGCGGGCGGCGGACAGCCGCGCCGCTGGCTCCAACAGGTTTCAGGTGTGATGAATCTCCCGATCCTTGGTTTCCGGCATGAAGAAGATACCCAGGATGGCCGTCATCACCGCGATGACGATGGGGTACCACAACCCATAGTAGATATCGCCCGTGGCCGCGACCATGGCGAAGGCTACCGTCGGCAGGAAGCCGCCGAACCAGCCGTTGCCGATGTGGTACGGCAGTGACATCGAGGTGTAGCGGATGCGCGCCGGGAAGAGTTCCACCAGCCAGGCGGCGATCGGGCCGTAGACCATGGTCACGTAGATCACCAGGATGGTCAGGAGCAGCAGCACCATCGGGTAGTTGGTCTTGGCCGGGTCGGCCTTCTCGGGGTAGCCGGCCTCCTTGAGGGAGGTACCCAGGGTCGCGACGAAGGCGTCGTTGCGGGTCTTGAAGTCGGCGGCCGGCATGCCGGTGCCTTCGAAGCTTGGGATCACTTTGTCGCCGATGCGCACCTGCGCGACAGTGCCCGGGGCGGCTTTTTCGTTCTTATAAGGTATGGCCCGCTTGGCCAACACGGTCTTGGCCAGGTCGCAGGAGCTGGTGAATTTGGCCTTGCCCACCGGGTCGAACTGGAACGAGCACTGGTCTGGATCGGCGATCACCGTGACCGGGTTCTTCTCCTGCGCAATGAACACGTCGGGGTTACCGTACTGGGTCAACGCATGGAAGATCGGGAAGTAGGTCAGCGCCGCGAGGATGCAGCCGGCCATGATGATCCCCTTGCGCCCGATGCGGTCGGACAGGCTGCCGAAGATGACGAAGAACGGCGTGCCGATCAGCAGCGAACCGGCAATCAGCAGGTTGGCGGTCTGCGGGTCGATCTTGAGCGTCTGCAGCAGGAAGAACAGCGCGTAGAACTGCCCGGTGTACCAGACGACGGCCTGGCCGGCGGTACCGCCAAGCAGCGCCATGATCACTATCTTGAGGTTTTCCCAGCGGGCGAAGGATTCGGTCAGCGGCGCCTTGGAGGCCTTGCCTTCGGCCTTCATCTTCAGGAACACCGGCGACTCGCTGAGCTGCAGGCGGATGTAGACCGACACGATCAGCAGCAGGATCGACAGCAGGAACGGAATCCGCCAGCCCCAGGCTTCGAACGCTTCGGTGCCAAGCACGGTGCGACAGGCGAGGATCACCAGCAGCGAAAGGAACAGGCCGAGGGTGGCGGTGGTCTGGATCCACGAGGTGAAATAACCGCGCTTGCCCTTGGGTGCATGTTCGGCCACGTAAGTCGCCGCACCGCCGTACTCGCCACCCAGGGCCAGGCCTTGCAACAGGCGCAGGGTGATCAGGATGATCGGCGCGGCCACGCCAATGGTCGCGTAGCCGGGCAGGAAGCCGACGATGGCCGTGGAGATACCCATGATCACAATGGTGATCAGGAAGGTGTGCTTGCGCCCGATCATGTCGCCCAGTCGGCCGAACACGATGGCGCCGAAGGGGCGCACGGCGAAGCCGGCGGCGAATGCGAGCAAGGCAAAGATGAAGGACGTGGTTTCGTTGACGCCGGCGAAGAAGTGCTTGGCAATGATCGCGGCGAGAGAGCCGTAGAGATAGAAGTCGTACCATTCGAACACGGTGCCAAGGGACGAGGCGAAGATGACCTTGCGCTCCTCCTTGGTGATTCCGTGGTGGGGCGCGTTACCCGCGGTTGTGTTGTCGATTGCGGCCATGAGTCTTCTCCGTCTTTCTCTTGTTATAGGCCGGAGTACCCCACTACCTTCTTGTTGCCGCACCCTGGCCATGGGGCTGATGTCATCGGATTACGGATTGCGCAAAGCATGCACACAGGCTGACGGCCTCGCATCGCTGCAAGGTTTCATTGAGCATAATCGGCTTCTTGCAGATATCCACTCGCCATCACGGGCAACCGCGGTCGAGCGAACGAGCCTGCAATGGAGAAGGTGTTTTGTTGCGGGGGGGGGGACGTACAGAATGCAATAACCACCACTCGCGCTATGCACGAGTGGTGGCTATCAGAAATATGGCAGGGGCGGCTGGATTCGAACCAACGCATGGCAGGATCAAAACCTGCTGCCTTACCGCTTGGCGACGCCCCTGTAGCTGCTGCCTGGAGAGCCGGGGAAGGCCCTCTGCAGGAATGGCCGGCAATTTATCAACTTTCGCGCCGCCTGGGAACCCCCTCGCCAAATTATTTTATTTTAAAACAGCGACTTACCATCAAGGATCGACCTGCCCCATCAGTTCGGGTACCGATTCCGGGCGATTGGCGAAGCGCTGGGCAAGCACTGCGCAGACCATCAACTGGATCTGATGGAACAGCATCAGCGGCAGGATCAACACGCCGATGGTGCTGCCGGCGAACAGCACCTGGGCCATCGGCACGCCCGTGGCCAGGCTTTTCTTCGAGCCACAGAAAAGAATGGTGATGCGGTCTTGCTGGTTGAAACCCAGGGCCTTGCCCAGCACTGTGGAGGCCACCAGCACCAGCCCCAGCACCACGCAGCAGGCGACTACCAACCCCGCCAGGTCACGCAACGGGATCTGGTGCCAGATGCCTTCGATCACCGCTTCGCTGAACGCACCGTATACCACCAGCAGGATCGAACCCTGGTCGACAAATTTCAGCCAGCTCTTGTTGCGCGCCACCCAGGCACCGATCCAGCGGCGAGCGATCTGCCCGGCAATGAACGGCAGCAACAACTGCACGCTGATCTTCACGATCGCGTCGAGGGTCGAGCCGCCCTCGCCGTGCACGTCCAGCAGCAAGGTCACCAGCAACGGCGTGAGAAAAATCCCGAACAGGCTGGACGCCGCCGCGCTGCAAATCGCCGCTGGGATGTTGCCTCGCGCCAGGGAGGTAAAGGCGATCGCCGACTGCACCGTGGCCGGCAGCGCGCAGAGGTAGAGCATGCCCATGTACAGGTCAGCGCCGATCAGCGGCGACAGCAACGGCTTGAGCGCCAGGCCGAGCAGCGGGAACAGGACGAAGGTCAGGCCGAACACCAGCAGATGCAGGCGCCAGTGACCGGCACCGGCAATGATCGATTCGCGGGACAATTTGGCGCCGTGGAGGAAAAACAGCAGGGCAATGGCGCTGTTGGTCAACCAGCCGAAGCCCACGGCCACCTGGCCACTGGCGGGTAGCAGGCTGGCGAGCAGGACCACGCCGACCAGGGTCAGGGTGAAGTTGTCGGGCAGGAAACGGGGGCGGGTCATCGGGGTCATCCAGGTGGCCGGGAACGTTGCGACCACTCTAGCGCGCCCTCAGATTGCCGGCTAACGCTAATAAGCCAGGAGATAGCGCCTAACGGACACCTCCCAAAATCACTGGTGACTGATATGCCGCTTTCGCTGGCAAGCCAGCTCCTACAGGATTTGTGCCATACACAGCTTTTGTGTGCGCTGCGGGCAACTGTAGGAGCTGGCTTGCCAGCGATGAGGCCGGCACATCCAACATCACGGGTGCCCGCCTTCGCTGGCAAGCCAGCTCCTACAGACGACCGTTGCCCTCTCGATCGTGCTCATAGTGCCGTGCGAGCGGGAACGCCGGCAACCAGGCCTCGCGCCGCACCGTCCAGCTTTCGTAGGTGGGCCTGAACTGATCAGGCGCATCGAATGAGCCCAGGTTCACTTCAATTTCGTCGGCGCTGCGGGCAAACACCGAGGAGCCACAGCGAGGGCAGAAATGCCGCCCGGCGTAGTCCCGGGTTTCGCCTTCGATCGTCACCGCGTCCTCAGGAAAAATCGCCGAGGCGTGAAACAGTGCCCCGTGATGCTTGCGACAGTCCAGGCAATGGCAAAGGCCGACCCGGTAGGGTTGCCCCGATGCCACAAGCCGGACACTGCCGCACAGGCAACCACCGGTAAATTGTTGCATGCCGCCCTCCTCTTCAAGGATTTGAAAGTGGCCGCTCAAGGAACGTAGAGGCTAACAAATCCGTCACAGCAAAAACTTGCGAAAAGCGACAGTAGGCTAAGCTTACGTCAGCTTATTGCCCTTGATGCTCGCGGCGGCAGTTGTCGGTTTTATCTGGAGAGCGTCTGCAACAGCTATCTCAGACAGGCCCAGACAATTTGCGCAGGATTGCCGTGATGACCGAGCCGTTACTCAGTTTTGACCAACTCAAGCGTGCTGCCGCCTCTGGCGAAATCGATACCGTCCTGGTGTGCATGGTCGACATGCAGGGCCGCCTGGTGGGCAAGCGCTTCCAGGTCGAGTTTTTCATCGACAGTGGCCATGAAGAAACCCACTGCTGCAATTACCTGCTGGCCGACGACATCGACATGGAGCCGGTGCCGGGCTATGCCGCCGCCAGCTGGAGCAAAGGCTACGGCGATTTCGTGCTCAAGCCCGACATGCGCACCTTGCGCAAGGTGCCCTGGCTTGAGTGCACGGCGCTGGTGCTGTGCGATGTGCTGGACCACCACCATCGCCAGGACTTGCCCCACAGCCCGCGGGCGATCCTGAAAAAACAGGTCGAGCGCCTGCGTGAACGCGGCTACACCGGCATGTTCGCCTCGGAACTGGAGTTCTACCTGTTCGACGAGAGCTACGAGGCCATCCACAGGCGCAACTACCATAAGCCGAAGACCGCCGGGCACTACATCGAGGACTACAACATCCTGCAGACCACCCGCGAAGAGCCGGTGCTGCGGGCGATCCGCAAGCACCTGCAGGCCAGCGGCATCCCGGTGGAAAATTCCAAGGGCGAATGGGGCCCGGGCCAGGAAGAAATCAACATCCGCTACGCCGACGCCATGACCATGGCCGATCATCACGTCATCATCAAGCACGCGTGCAAGGAGATCGCCCAACTCCAGGGCAAGGCGATTACCTTCATGGCCAAGTGGCGCTATGACGCCGCCGGTTCCAGCAGCCACATCCACAATTCGCTGTGGGACAAGAACGCCAGAAAGCCGTTGTTCTTCGACGCCAAGGCCGAGTTCGGCATGTCCAAACTGATGCGTTCCTGGGTCGCCGGACAGCTCAAGTATGCCAACGACATCACCTGTTTTCTCGCGCCCTATATCAACTCCTACAAGCGCTTCCAGGCTGGCACCTTCGCCCCTACCCGGGCGGTCTGGAGCCGGGACAATCGCACCGCCGGCTTTCGCCTGTGCGCCGAGGGCAGCAAATCGATCCGCATCGAATGCCGCATCGGCGGTGCCGACCTCAACCCTTACCTGGCCTTCGCCGCACTGATCGCGGCCGGGCTGGCGGGCATTGATGAAAAACTCGAACTCGCCGCGCCCTTCGAGGGCGATGCCTACGTTGACGAGCATCTGCCAGAGGTTTCCAAGACCTTGCGCGAGGCCAGTGCCGCACTGCAGAAATCGAGCATGTTGCGCGAGGCCTTCGGCGATGAAGTGATCGACCACTACGTGCACACCGCCGAATGGGAACAGAAAGAATACGACCGGCGCATCACTGACTGGGAACTGCAGCGCGGCTTCGAGCGCTACTGAGAGCACTATGACCAACACCGTTCAACTGATCTCGCCGGTCGATGGCCGGGTCTTCGCCGAGCGCCAGTACGCCGACATCGTGCAGATCGAGCAGGCACTGGCGGCGGCCACATCCGCCCAGGCGCTATGGAAGCGCCGGCCACTGAGCGAACGCGCGGCATTTTGCAGCGCCGCGGTGGACGCGATGCTGGCCATGAAGGATGACATCGTCCCGGAACTGGCCTGGCAAATGGGCCGCCCGGTGCGCTATGGCGCTGGCGAGTTGCGCGGCTTTGAAGAGCGTGCCCGGCACATGATCGCCATTGCACCGCAAGCCCTGGCGGCGCTCGAAGCCGATCCGCTCGCGGGTTCTCGCCGCTATGTCAAACGTGAGCCAATGGGTACCGTGCTGGTGGTCGCACCGTGGAATTACCCCTACCTCACCGCAGTGAACACGATCATTCCGGCACTGATGGCAGGCAACAGCGTGATCCTCAAGCACGCGTCGCAAACACTGCTGGTGGGCGAGCGTTTTGCCGAGGCCATGCGCCGCGCCAATCTGCCTGAAGGGCTGTTCCAGAATGTGCTGCTCAGTCACATCCACACCGGCGTGGTCATCGGCTCCGGACAGGTGCAGCAGGTGAACTTCACCGGCTCAGTGGCGGCCGGCCTGGAAATGCAACGCTCTGCGGTCGAGGATTTCCTGCGCGTGGGCCTGGAGCTCGGCGGCAAGGACCCGGCCTATGTCCGAGCAGACGCCAACCTCGAACACGCGGTGGAGAACCTGGTGGACGGCAGCTTCTTCAATTGCGGGCAGAGCTGCTGCGCCGTGGAACGTATCTATGTCGACCGGAAAATCTACCCGGCCTTTGTCGAACGCTTCGCCGAACTGACCCGTCAGTACGTGCTGGGCAACCCGCTGGACGACGCCACCACCCTCGGCCCCATGGTCAGTCCGGGCGCGGCGGATTTCGTCCGCGGGCAGATTGCCGATGCTCAGGCCCTGGGCGCGAAGGCGCTGATCGACCCGCATGCCTTTGCCGCCGACGTACCGGGCAGCGCCTACCTCGCCCCGCAGGTGTTGGTCGAGGTCAATCATCAGATGTCGGTGATGCGCGATGAAAGCTTCGGCCCGGTGGTCGGCATCATGCCGGTGGACAGCGACGAGCAAGCCATCGCCCTGATGAACGACAGCGAATTCGGCCTCAGCGCGTCGATCTGGACCCGCGACCTGGCCGCCGCCGAACGCGTGGGCAACGAGATCGACACCGGCACCCTGTTCATGAATCGCTGCGATTACCTGGACCCGGCCCTGGCCTGGACCGGGGTGAAGAACAGTGGGCGCGGCGTCACGCTGTCGGCCCTGGGCTATGAACAGCTGACCCGCGCCAAATCCTTCCATCTGCGCCACGAGACCTGAGCCATGAGCCTGACTGGAAACTGGAACTACCCCACGAGCATCCGTTTCGGTGTCGGCCGCATTGCGGAGCTGGCCGAGACCTGTCGCAGCCAGGGGATCCAGCGCCCGCTGCTGGTCACCGACAGTGGCCTGGGGCGCGCGTCGATCACCACGGCTGCGCTGGACGCCCTGCGCAATGCCGGGCTGGGCGCCGCGCTGTTCTGCGACCTCAAGCCCAACCCGGTGGAAGCCAACCTGGCGGGCGGGCTCGAGGCCTGGCGTGCGGGCAACCACGACGGCGTGGTCGCCTTTGGCGGTGGCAGCGGCCTGGACATGGGCAAGCTCATCGCCTTCATGAGTGGCCAGACCCGTCCGGTCTGGGATTTCGAAGACATCGGCGACTACTGGACCCGCGCCGATGAAAGCCGCATAGCCCCGATCATCGCGGTGCCGACCACCGCGGGTACGGGCTCCGAAGTGGGCCGTGCGGCAGTGATCATCGACGACCGCACCCACACCAAACGCATTATCTTCCACCCGAAAATGATGCCGCGGGTGGTCATCAGCGACCCGGCCCTGACCGTCGGCATGCCGGCCAAAGTCACCGCCGGCACAGGTATGGACGCATTGGCGCATTGCCTGGAATCGTACTGTGCCCCCGGGTTTCACCCCATGGCCGATGGTATCGCGGTCGAGGGCATGCGCCTGGTGAGCAATGCCCTGGTACGCGCCGTACACACCCCTTCGGACCTCGACGCACGCGGGCAGATGCTGGCGGCGGCGGCGATGGGCGCCACCGCCTTCCAGAAAGGCCTGGGCGGGATGCACGCCCTCGCGCATCCGATCGGCGCGCTGTACGACACCCACCACGGGATGACCAACGCCACCCTGATGCCCTATGTGCTGAAGTTCAATCGCCCGGCCATCGAGGAACGCATCACGCGCCTGGCGGCGTATCTGCACCTGCCCTCCCCGGGCTTCGACAGCTTCCTGGCCTTCGTCCTCAAATTGCGCAAGGACATCGCCGTGCCGCATACGCTGTTCGAGCTGGGTGTGGATGATCAAAAGGCCGACCTGATCGCGGACATGGCGATTGTCGACCCGTCTGCCGGCGGCAATCCGCTGCCGTTGACCAAGGCCGGCGTGGCGGAAATTTTCCAGGCCGCTTTCCACGGCCGTCTCTGACTCGATCGAGGGTCCATGGTCGAAACGACGACATGTTAGCGGTTGTAAACAGGAGCAGTACGACAAGGGGTTGAAAGCCAACCCATCCGGAACCCCGGATGGCTGCGTATCAAACCTGAAGGGGCACACCAGCATGAACCCAGCAAGCCAGCCCGGCACCGACGCGCCGCACGACGATGACGTCAAGGTGCTGCACAGCATGGGCTATGCCCAGCAGTTGTCGCGACGAATGGGGGTTTTCTCCAACTTCGCGATTTCCTTTTCGATCATCTGCATCCTCTCCGGCGGCATCAACTCACTCGCCCAGGGCACCTCGGGCGCCGGCGGTGCCGCGATCGGCATCGGCTGGCCGATCGGTTGCCTGATTTCCGGGGTCTTCGCCCTGGCCATGGCGCAGATTTCCTCGGCCTACCCTACCGCTGGCGGCCTGTATCACTGGGGCTCGATCCTCGGCAACCGTTTCACCGGCTGGCTCACGGCCTGGTTCAACCTGCTGGGGCTGGTCACGGTACTCGGTGCGATCAACGTCGGCACCTACTACTTTTTCTTCGGTGCCTTCGGCCCGACACTGGGCATGGAGGACACCACCACGACCCGGGTGATTTTCCTGGCCATCCTCACCGGGCTCCAGGCCCTGTGCAATCACCTGGGCATCGGCCTGACTGCCAGGCTCACGGATTTTTCCGGTTACTTGATTTTCGCCACCGCGCTGGCGCTGACCATTGTCTGCCTGATCTCGGCCCCCAGTTTCGAGTTCTCCCGGCTGGTGACCTTCGGCAACTATTCCGGTGAGGCCGGTGGCAGCGTCTGGCCGCAGGTGTCCAACGGCTGGATCTTCATGCTCGGCCTGCTGTTGCCGATCTACACCATCACCGGCTATGACGCTTCCGCGCACACCTCCGAGGAAACCCGCAATGCCGCCATGTCGGTGCCGCGAGGCATGGTCATGTCGGTGGTCTGGTCGCTGCTGTTCGGCTGGGTGATGCTCAGCGCCTTCGTGCTGATGCTGCCGAGCATGGACGAGGCGGCCAAGCAAGGCTGGAACGTGTTCTTCTGGGCGATGAGCACCCAGGTCAATCCGCTGCTCAAGGACGCGCTGTACGTGGCTATTTTCATCTCGCAGGTGCTCTGTGGGCTGGCGACTGTCACCTCGGTTTCGCGCATGATCTTCGCGTTTTCCCGTGACGGCGGCCTGCCCTGCTCGAAAGCCCTGTCCTCGGTCTCGCCGACCTTTCGCAGCCCTGTGGCGGCGATCTGGACCGGCGCTACCCTCGCGGTCCTGTTCGACTGGGGCTCATCGGTGATCTCGGTGGGTGAGACACCGGTCTACACCATCGTGGTGTCCTGCACGGTGATCTTCCTGTTCTTCTCCTTCATCATTCCCATCGTGCTCGGCCTGTTCGCCTACGGGACCTCGAAGTGGCCGACCATGGGGCCGTGGAACATCGGGCGCTTCTGGTACACGGTGTTTGCGCTGCTCTCGGTGCTGTCGATGGTGATCATCTTCGTCATCGGCATCCAGCCACCGAACGACTGGGCGCTGTACATCACCATCGGCTTCCTGGTGTTGACGGCCATCGTCTGGTTCGGTTTTGAAGCGCGCCGCTTCCAGGGACCGCCGGTGGGCGACATGATCGTCAAGCGCCAGGCTGAAATCGCCGCGGCTGAAGCGGCGTTGAACCGCAAAACCTTGTAGGAGCGAGCCTGCTCGCGAAAAACCTGAGAACACCGCGGGGAGTCAGGATCCCCGCGTCATCGTTGACCTCCATCGCTGGCAAGCCAGCCCCTACAGTAGATCGGGTGCAGCCGCGAGAGATGGCTGGTCCAGCCAGGCCCGGGTAAGGGTGAACGCTTGCGCCAGCCGCTCGGGTGCGCCGATCGCGAGGCATGGAACTTCCACGCTCCAATGCACCTGCGGCGGCAGCACATTGAGCAACCCGGCCAGGGGCAGTTGGCCCTGCCCCGCAGGCAAGCGACCCTCGCGAGCTTCGCGGATGATGCCCTCCGCCGTAGGTGCCTGCGCCGGCGCGTCGCACCACTGCACGCCATGGATATAGCGTTGGTCCAGTTCAGCCACGGCGCCAGCGTCGCCGCCGGAGCGGAACAGGTGCAACACATCAAGCAGCACGCCGCCGTTGGCCTGGCCCGCCGCCGCGATCAACGCGACGGCCTGTTGCAGATTGCCAATCTGACGCCAGCGCATGAACTCCAGGTCGACTCGCAGGCCATACCCCGCAGCCAGCTCACACACGGCGGCAAAGTTATCCCTGAGCCGGGACGGCTCCGGATCGTCCCCCGACACCGTGAGGCAACGCGCCCCCAGTTGCGCGCCGGACTCCAGCAACCACGCCAGCCCGGCGACGTCCACTTGCGGTTTGAGCTCGACGAATTCGATCTCGTTGACCACCACGCCTTCGCCATCCAGCGTGGCCTTCAACTGCCGCAGCGCCGGGCTGCCCGGCAACAGCGGGTAAGCGATGCCACCGACCATGGCCGGGTGCAGGCGCAGCCCGACTGAACTGAAACCGGCCCGTGCCGCCTCTCGCACCAACGCGTCGGGCGCCAGCTCGAGCGCGGTGAGGTGCGCGACGCCCAAGCCGCTCAATAGGTGGCCCTGCCGCCGCTGAGGTCGAAGACAAAGCCCGTGGTGAAGCTGCACTCGGGCCCGGCGATCCAGGTCACCATGTTGGCGATTTCCTCGATTTGCAGGAAGCGCCCCATGGGAATCTTGGCCTTGCTCGCCGCAATGTGCTCGGGCGTCATCTCGGCCATCAGCCCGGTCTCCACCATGGCCGGCGCAATGCAATTGAGCAGCACACCGTCCTGGGCCAGTTCCTTGGCCGCCGCCTTGGTGAACGCGATGACACCGGCCTTCGCCGCCGAGTAACCCGAGATGTATTGCACGCCGTCCTTGCCCGCCATCGAGGCGACATTGACGATGCGCCCGTAGCCACGCTCACGCATATGCGGGATGACCGTGCGGCAGCAATAGAACACGCCCGTCAGGTCGATGGCGATGACCTGGTCCCAGGCGGCGGGCGGATACTCCCAGGAAGGCACTACCGGCCCATTGATACCGGCATTGTTGACCAGGATATCGACACGCCCCTGTTGGCCGACGACCTCCTCGAAGGCCGCCTCCACGGACGCCAGCGAGGCGACATTGACGGCCTGGCGCAGCACCGGTTCAAAGCCGTTGGCGACGCTGTCCCAGCCATCGATCGCCAGGTCCCAGATGACGATCCGCGCACCGGCGCTGTGCAAGCGCCGGGCAATGCCCAGGCCGATGCCGCGCATGCCGCCGGTGACGATGGCCGTCTGGCCTTCAAGGTATCGAGTCATCAAAGTGCTCCTTCTTTTACGGTTTGAATTTCGGGCAGGCGGCGCAGATCGCGCACCATGAACAGGTAACACAGCGCACCCAATACGGTGATCGAGGACACGAAGGCCAGGGCCCAGACAAACGAACCCGTGGTGGTGACAATCACGCCGATAGTCAGCGGGGTCACGATGCCGGCGGCATTGGCGAACAGGTTGAACACGCCGCCGCTCAAGCCGAGCAGGCCTTTGGGGGCGATGTCGGACACGATCATCCAGGCCAGCGCCGACATGCCTTGGGCAAAATAGGCCACGCAGAGGATGGCGATCACCAGCGCGTCTGAGTCCACGTAGTTGGCCAGCACGATCACCGAGGCGGTCAGGAGACCGGCGATCACCGGCAATTTACGCGCGACATTCAGCGAGTAGCCGCGGCGCAGCAAGGCGTCCGACAACCAGCCGCCGGCCAGTGTGCCGAGGGACGCCGCGATAAAGGGCAGCACCGCCACCCAACCGACCTTGAGCCAGGGCATGTGCCGCTCGGTGACCAGGTAGGTGGGGAACCAGGTCAGGAAAAACACGTTGGTCGAGTTGCAGGCAAACTGGCCCAGGCAGATCCCCAGCATGTTGCGATGCTTGAGCAACGCCGGAATCTGCGACCAGCTGAAGCGCGTGGCCTTCTGCCCGCCATCGACCACCCCGCCGCCGGCGGCAATGTAGTCAAGCTCGGCCTGGTTGGCCGTAGTCGACTCATGGGGCTCGTGGTATTTGCGCCACCACACCAGGCCATAGAGCACACCCAGGATGCCCACCGCCACCAGCAATATGCGCCAGCCATAGGCGTGTAATACCCAGAACAGCAACGGCGTGAGAAATGCCAGCCCGACGTATTCGGCGAAGGTGTAGATGCCGGTCGCCCGCGCCCGCTCGCTCTGCGGGAACCAGGTCGCGACCACCCGGCTATTGGTGGGAAAGCACGGTGCTTCGCTGGCGCCCACCAGCAAGCGAAAACCCAGTAGCGAGAGAAAGCCCTGGGCGAGGCCCTGCAGGCCGGTGAACAACGACCACAAGGTCAGCGCCAGCCAATAGGTGAACTTGGTGCCCAAGCGGTCGATCAGGATGCCGCCGGGAATCTGCGCGGCGGCGTAGGTCCAGGAAAATGCCGAAAAGATCAGCCCCATCATGACCGCGTTCAGGCCCAGGTCGGCACTGATGCTGGGCGCGGCGATGCCCATGACGCTGCGGTCCAGGTAGTTGATCATGGTGCCACCGGAGATCAGGGCCAGGATCATGAATCGGGTGCGGGTCCTGGCGGTTTGCGTCGCCGGACAGGCGAGCGTTGCCGCCACGAATCGATTGTCGGTCGTCATTGTTGTGTTCCTTGTTATTATTTGAGGGAATTGCGGCAGCTCAACCTGGTTCAACCCTCGCCAAAGCCGAACAGTCGGCGTGGCGTATCCCACATCACCTTCCTGCGTACACCGGCATCCGGCAGCAACTGCTCCGCCAGCTTCAGCAGCGGCCCGTAGTCGATGCGCGATTGCTCGCGAATGAATGGCCAGTCCGAGCCCCACATGCAGGCATCCGGGCCGAAGGCTCGGAGCAGTTCACTTACGTAGGCACCCGCTTGCTCCTGGAGATGATCGTGGGCGGCGAACTTCTGCATGCCGGAAATCTTCACGCAGGCCCGACCGCTGCGGGCCAATCCCAACAGCGCCTGGAACCCTGGCTGGCCGACGCCTGCGCTAACCTCGGGACGACCACAGTGGTCAATGAGCAACCGCGGCGCAGTCGATTCGATCAGGCCCAGCAACTCGACCAGCTGGTTGCCATGCACCTGGATTTGGGCGAACAGATCCAGCTCGGCGATCCGCCCGAAAAGCCCGGCCGCACCCTTCATGACGGCCAATCCTTCCAGCGCCGGATTGAACGCGACGCCCACCACACCCTGCTCCTTGAGTGCGGCGAGTTCGTCCAGACGGATGTCATGCTCGACAACGGCAATCCCCTTGAAGCGGCCCTCGCCGTGCGCCAGCGCATGCAGCAGGCAGCGATTGTCCGTGCGGTAGGCACTGGTCGGCCCCACCAGCAACGCGTGTTGCACGCCATAGGCGTCCATCACCCGGGCGAACTGTTCCAGGGGCGCGACCTCCTGCCCGGAGGGTGCGTAGATCGTGTCGGCGCGATAGGCAAACCGCGCCGGGTCAAACAGGTGGTTATGGCAATCGATCTTGGGTTCTTCGTAGATGCTCAAGGCTGCTCCCGCCAAGCGTCACTGCGCTTGCTCACTGAACTTTGTTATTGTCTCGCCGCTCTGGGCGATGCCGTTGCAGTGACGATACGACCAGGCGCTGAATAGCGCTCATACACAGATCGCTCGAACAATAACCAAAGGTTAATGACCCATGCCCTACGGCGAAGGCCCCGACGCCAACACGATGGTGTTCAAGCTGCGGCACATGGAAGTGTTCCGGGCGGTAATGCTCACAGGCTCGATCAGCGGCGCGGCAAAAATGCTCTACGTCTCGCAGCCTGCGGTCAGCAAGCTGATTGCCTATATCGAGAGCCGGCTGGTCTATCGCCTGTTCCAGCGCATCAACAATCGCCTGGTGCCCACCGCCGAGGCCCTGACCCTTTACCGGGAAGTCGAGCGTGTCTACCAGGCTGCGCTGGCGGTCAACGAGTGCGCACGGGCCTTGGCCAGCGGCCCCAATCGCCAGCTGCGCATCTGCTGCAGTGCTTCGCTGTCGACGGTGGTCATTCCGTTCGCCCTGGCCCGACTGAAGCGCGAAACGCCAGCGCTGAACATTGAATGGCAGACCACGCTAATGGGTGACATGCCCAACCAGATTCTCTCGAAGAAAGTCGACCTGGCCATTTCAGCCCTGCCGCTGATCCACGACCACCTGCACTCACTGGCCTTCATGCGCGCACGCATGGTCTGCGTGATGCCGGCTGATCACCCCTTTGCCCACCGATCGTCATTGTCACTGCACGAGTTGGTCGACCAGCCGTTGTTGCTGTTTCGCCCCGACATGCCTTTCGGCCGATTGCTGGCCGAAGAGATCGAACGCCAGGGCCTGGACCTGCGCTCGATGCTGCATTTCACCAATGCCAACGAAGCGGTCGCCCTGGTCAAGCAGGGCATGGGATTGACCATCATCGATGAGTTCGTGGCCGAGGACAGCGGCCTGATCGTGGTACCGCTGGTGGAAGCGATTCACTTCGATATCAGTTTCGTCTACTCACGATTCGAGCCGCTTTCCCAGTCTGCCGCGCAGTTGATGCAGGTGCTGCATGCCCAGGCGGTCAAGCTGGGACGGGTGATCCCGGGCTTCGAGTTGCCGAACTTCGACTGATCACCGATGACCCTGCTCCTGGCAAAAAAACAAAATCGCCATGTGCTCCCTTCGTTCTTTCATACGTCGCAGACTTCACTGCCCGTTTCCCCCTGTCCGGAGTTTTCCCAATGCCCTCGCCCCATTCCCTGTCCGCCGCGTTGCTCGGCCTGACCCTCGTCTGTCCGGCGATGGCCGAGGCCCAGGGCATGGAGTTGGGACAAGTGCTGATCGGGGCCGAAGACCAGAGTGACGAGGACCAGGGGATCGAGGACGCCAAGGCGCGACTCGAGCAGGTGCCTGGCGGTACCAACGTGGTCGACATGCGCCACCCCCTGCAAGGCCGGGTGGCGAGCAATCAGGATGTGCTGGCTTATCAGCCAGGGGTTTATGCCCAGTCGGCGGGCAACGAAGGGGTGAAGATCTCGATCCGCGGATCGGGGATCAACCGTGCGCCGGGCGCCCATGCCTCGGGCCTGTACGCCATGCTCGACGGTCTGCCACTGACCGGCCCTGGTGGCACGCCCTATGAACTGCTGGAGCCTCTGTGGCTCGACCATGTCGAGGTGCTGCGCGGCGCCAACGGTTTCGACCGCGGCGCCCTGGCCCTGGGCGGGGCCATCGACTACGTCAGCCATACCGGCTACAACGCACCCAAGCTCCAGGTGCGCTACGCGACAGGCAGCCACGGCTATCAGCAGCGCCAGGTCAGTTCCGGGCAGGTGCTGGGCGACTTCGACTACTACATGGCCCTGACTGATGCCCGCGCCGACGGCTATCAGGATCACACCGCCAGCGACAGCCAGGGCGTCATTGCCAACTTCGGCTATCGCTTGAACCCGAACCTGGAAACGCGCTTCTACCTGCGCTACCGCCAGACCGACAACGACCTCGCCGGGCGGGTCACAAAGCACTCCATCGAGCACGACCCGCGGGCGGCCAACCCCGCCTACGTGGCGCGCGACGATCGCCGCGAGCAGCCGGGCAGCACCTTTATCGGCAACAAGACCACCTACTACATCGATGACGATTCCAGCATCCAGGCCGGCCTTGCCTACCATGACTACCCCATGGACCTGCGCGAAGGTCCCAACCGCCTGAAGGTGGCGTACACCGATGTCAGCGGCACCTTCGACTACAAGCGTCGCGACACCCTCTGGGGCCTGCAGAGCCAAAGCACCCTGGGCCTGCGCGTGACCAAGCACCTGCCCAACGCCGGTGCCAGCGAGGAGGTGCGTATCCCCAGCGGCAACACAGCCGGTTATGCGCCGGGCACGGCCATGCGCAACTTCACCTACCAGGGTTCGGACAGCGTCCTGCATGTGGGCAATGACCTGGAGATCGCCGACGACCTGTGGCTGACCACTGGCCTGGCGGCCATCTACACTCGCCGGGAAAGCGCGGTGACTTACCCGCAAGGCGGTGGCAAGACCAGTCTGGGCGACTGGGACTACGCCCCGCGCCTGGGCCTGCGCTACCAGCTGACACCCGACCTGCAACTGTTCGGCAACCTCAGCCGCTCGGTCGAGGCGCCGCACCCCTGGTCGCTGATCTACAGCTCCAACGTTCGCTTCCCGGCAGGCAGCGGCCCCGCCACCGGCACCCAGCGCGATCCGATCGAGCTGCAGAACCAGACCGCGACCACCCTGGAGCTCGGCGGTCGCGGCGACAGCACATTTGGCCAATGGAGCCTGGCCTGGTACTACGCCCAGGTGCGCCACGAACTGCTCTCGGTGTTGCCGGATGCCAACGCCACCACGCCCTATGAACTCAACGCCAGCCCGACCGTGCACCAGGGCGTGGAAGCCAGCCTGCTGAGTAACCTGTGGTCGGGCGGTGACGGCGGTGAACTGAGCCTGCGCCAGAGCTATACCTTCAGCGATTTCCACTACAAGGACGACGAGCGCTTCGGCGACAACCGCCTTCCCGGGCTGCCGATGCACTACTACCAGGGCGAACTGCGCTACGACTGGCCCCAAGGCTTCTTCGCCGCCCTCAACACGCAATGGGTGTCCAAAGTGGCGGTCGATTACGCCAACAGCTACTACGCCGATCCCTACGCGCTGTTCGGCGCGACCCTGGGCTACAACGCACCCAAGGGTGACTGGCAAACGTGGGTGGACATGCGCAACCTCACCGACAAACACTACGCCGCCACCGTCACCCCAGGCTATGACGACAAGGGGCTGGACGCGGCGCGGTCGACGCCGGGCGAAGGTATGGGGGTGTATGTCGGGGTGTCGTGGAGCCTGCTGTGAGGCCTACTCAGGCGCAATATTCGGATTTCTGCTCATCGATCAAACGCAACGCGGCTTCCCAGGCCAACAGGTGAAGATTGTCGCGAATCTCGGCGGCCGACTGCCTGGCAGTGAGTTCACAGACATCTTTTGCGGGATAACGCAGCGGTTGCCCGCCAGCCAAGGCAGCCACCTGAGCCTGACAGGCTCGCTCGAGGAAATAGATCTGGTTGAAGGCCTCGGCAATGGAGCCGCCAACAGCCAACAGCCCATGGTTGCGCAGGATCATGGCCATGTTCGAACCCAGGTCAGCCACCAGTCGCGGGCATTCGCCAGCGTCTAGCGCGATGCCTTCATAGTCATGGTAACTGAGGCAGTCGTAGAACTTTAAAGCGTGCTGGGTAATTGGCAGCAAGCCTTGCTCTTGGGCAGAGATGGCCATACCTGCCGAGGTATGAGTATGCACGATGCAAACAGCGTCATGGCGAGCACCGTGAATCGCGGAGTGAATGTTGAATCCTGCCTTGTTTACCGCCCCGGCAACGTGGAGTCTGTCTTTGATGTCGCCGCGGATATCGATCTTGACCAGATCAGAGGCCCTCATCTCGTGAAACAGCACGCCATAGCGATTGATGAGAAACAGCTCTTTATCACCCGGCGCCCGCACCGAAATATGGGTGTCGATCAGGTCGGTCATGCGAAAGTGAGCGAGCAGCCGATATAAGGCTGCCAGTTCGCAGCGGACACTCCACTCCGCATCGGATATGAAAGCATGGGGACTTGCGACATTAAACATACGTTCCACCTCAGCAAACAAACAGGACGCCAAACATAAATAAAAAAATCAAATTCCAGACATAAAAAAGCGTGCGATGTCAGTTGAGATCGCCACGTATTGCTTTAATACAAGCTAGTAGTTGTAGGCTTCCTTGATTCTCTTCCAGGAGTCGCCTATATGAAACCTGAGCGCCTCAATTATTTTCTGCTCATCTTTGCTGCGAAACGCCTCGACAATAGGCCAGTGATCTATTGCCGCATCTTCAAGACTTTCAAAACGATGCTCAACCAGACTGATTGAAATCTGGATTTCCGCGTAAATATTGGAAAAAGCCCGGATGGTCTGGGTATTTCGCGATAACTCGCAGATTCGCTGGTGGAAAGCGATGTCGCGCTCGACCAGGTCCATTTCACGCCCGGCTTTCGCAGCGGCCTCCATCTGGCCGGCGATGACCGCCAGGCTTTCTATGTCTTCATCGGTGAGATGCGGGAAGGCCTGACGAACCGCAAATTCCTCCAAAGCCATCCGGAACGAGAAGATATCCTGGATATCCGACTCCGAAAATGAACGCACGAATGTGCCTCGCCGTGGGCTGGAGATGAGCAACCCGCGCTCCTCCAGCTTTCGGATCGCTTCGCGAATCGGGTTACGGCTGATTTTCAAGGTGCGTGCCAGTTCAGCCTCGTTAACCCGCTGCCCGCCTTTCAACTGGCCGCTGACCAGCAGTTTGTACAAATACTCGGTCACCTGCTCCGACAAGCTTTTACTGTCGACAACCGGTGCCGGGAACGATCCTGATTCACTACCAGGGCCATTTGAAACTGAGGATGGAAATTGATTCATCTGAAGTTAACCCGCTCTGCCTTCGATGTAGGTCACTGTCGTGGTCGAACTGAATCGGGTTACCGATTGCGCACTGTCGACTGTGGACAGTTAGCTTGCCTTTTTATCCCATTCCTGTCAATTCAACTAGTTATTGGTAATACAGGCCCCTTGAATATCAAGAGGCCTGCTTATTAATTATTAACTTACCTTGCTGATACTTGGACTATTCACTACTTGATACTTAGATATCAGGCGCATTACCGCATAAGCGATAATGGCCGTGGCGGGTGCCGAAAAAGTCGCCAGCAATCCCGTGCAATTCATCAGGATCACGCCCACGACCGAGGCAGCCAACCACGCCGTCAATCCGCAATAGTTCACTGATCTGAAGGGCACATTCGATACGCCTCCATCTGCCAGTTTTCGCACTTCAATGATTCTCGACAGGGCAACACCTACCCAGGCAACCACGATAATGCCCTGGTACGCCAGCGCCTCCAGCAGGTACTTGAAGACATCGGCCAGCATCAGTAGAAACACCAATGCGCCCACGACGACCGCCCACCAGCCCCATTTCCAGCCTATGCCAAAATGCTGCCCGATGGTTTTCAGGTTACTGGTAGCCACGAAGTAGTTTGCCGAGTTGATTCGAGTCTGGGTTGCCCATACGAAGACCAGGCCCCAGAAGCCCAGCAAACTGAGGATGGCCAGCACTACGGAGATCTCACTGATTTTCTCGATGCTGGGCACCGAACTGACCAGGTAAATACCGCAGGCACCGTTGACGACAATGGTGACGAAGTAGAATAAAAAGCCGAAATTCCATTTACTGTGAAATTCTTCATCGGCAGGTTTGCCGAACTTCGCATATTCATAGGCGAAGAGCATGAGTACCCAGATGCCCATGTAGTAGACAAAGCAATTCCACCAGCCGTAAGGGGATGGGTTGGAGGGTCCGAATGTCATCCAGTTGGTGGAATAGCCATATTCGGAGATGGAGATACACACGGCGGCTACCAGGCCAATGACGTAGACCGGCAGCAGCACGCCATTGAGTTTGTCGAGCCAGACCTGGATCTTGCCCAATACCAACGGCACGCTATAGGCCACGACGATCAGGGCGGCGACCGTGTGATTGATCGAGGGGAACAGGTGGTTGATCGCCAGCGCGATCACCGACCCTTCGAATACAGCGTAATAGATGGCGGTAGCCCCGAGGATGATCGCCGCGAGCACCGCGCCTTTCGCACCGAAGAGTTCTACTGAAAAGGAGGTCACCGAGTGACCTGTCTTAATGGCATGGCGGGCCATCAGGGATGTAATGACGCCATAGGAAATGACCGACAGGAGCATTCCCGTAATCGCATTGAAAGTGCCGTATTCCAATGCCAGTGCGCCGCCTACAATAATGTAGAACATCGCACTGCACACTGCCCACCACGCCATGGACAGCGATACTTTATTGATACGATCGTCAAATCCCACCACGGCGGCAGGTTGCCCTGCGCCGCCGTTACCTTTAATTGGACCCGCCATTTTTTATTACTCCAGTTATACAAGGAGGTGTTTAAAACACGTTTTATTGGGCAGAAGGACTACTTGAATGTTTCTTTGGGCACGCTGAAGCTTTAGTTGTTGTTATTTATGAGAGTACGGTTTTCGAGAGAAAAACGTTTCGATCAGGGGAATGAAACTTTCAAGACTCAAGGTATCGTAGTCCGGGTCGAACGACGGACAGTCCCACTCACGGCAAAACTTGTCACATTCATCAAACCAGGGATGCCCACGAAATTTCTCGCGAGTGTTTTTATCCAGCCCCAGGTTCTCCCAGTAATAGTACCCTTGGAATACATCGTGATTCATTACGATCCAATGGGCTTTTTCGGACACATAAGGCTTGATCAGCGCACCCGCCAATTCGGCATGGTTGTACAGCGCGAGAGTGTCACCGATATCATGGACCAGCGCCGCCAGGACCATTTCATCATCGGCACCATCACGCTTCGCCCGAGTAGCCGACTGCAGCGAATGTTGAAGCCTGTCGATCTGGTAAGGCTGCTCACCCTGCCCTAACAGTCGCAGTTGGTTGATGACCAGTTGCGGCATATGTTTATGTTCATCGGTTTCGAAGGAGGAAATCAGTTTCCAATCTTCGGGTTTCATCTGGTCGATGCTTTTGAAGTTCGCCTTTTCCATCTTTTTTCCTATCCGTCGGCGGGGCCGTATCAGCCCCGCCGAACATCGTTACTTCGAAGCGCGCCGCTGCTGACGCTCAGCGCTCCATTTAACACACCAGTCGGAACAGAATTCCTTGCCGTCGACTTTTACTTTCGTGGCCGCATCCTGCTCGTAGATCAGGACACCGCAGTTGCAGCATTTGATGTAACGTTCGATATAGAGCCCGTTTTCCGAAAATTTCATCTTCAGTTCCTCGTGTATCCGTAGTTCAACCGTGCAGACTCGAGTGAGATGTAGCCATCGCGCAGGTCACGCTCGACGGATTCCGCTGCTCGTTTTCCCGGACTGCCGAATCCGCCACCCCCAGGTGTCACCAACTTGACCCGATCACCCTCGAGGATGTCGACGTTGGAATAACGACTGGTGGAAATCTTCCCGTACGCTTCGCACATCGTTTGCCACTTGTCCGAGCCTTTTTTCTGCACAAGGCTGGCGCCACAGCCACCTTCCAGACCGCCATCCAGGCCCCAGGGCTTGGTGAAATGACGATCGGTCATTTGCGAAACGGTGATGGTTTCATTCAGGCAAAGCATTTGCTTGGTGTAACCCAACCCCCCTCGAAACTCACCGGCACCGCCCGAGTCCGTGTCCAGGGCCAGGCACTCGACACGCCATGGGAATCGGGTTTCGAACACTTCAACGGGCGTGGTTCGGCAGTTGCCGTTGATCGAGTCGACCGCGTCGTTGCCATCGGCGAAAGCGCGTCCACCCCAGCCCACCGCTTCCAGGTCATAACAGGCGAAATATTCACCGCTGACTGCATCCACGCCGCCGAACACGAAGTTGCAGTGCGTCGCGCCCTCGGCCGCCATGACTCGGTTGGGAACCGCGGTTGCCATTGCCCCCAGGATCGCACCGGTAATGCGTGGGTGCGTCTCGGTATTGCCACCGACCGATGGAGCCGGGAAATCCACGTTGACGATAGTGCCGGGAGGCGAAAGCACCCTGATCGGACGGAAACATCCACTGTTGCGCGGGATCGATGGATCGGTCATATGCAGCACTGCGTTATAGGCAGCCGACGTCGACACCCCCAACGTGGCATTGATCGGCCCTCGGGCCTGTGGCGAAGAGCCCGTGTAGTCGACGATGATCTGGTCGCCACGCACATGAACTTCAACAGCGATGCGGTAGGTCTTGTTCGGGGTCACACCGTCACTTTCGACAGAGTCTTCGAAGGTGTAGATACCATCGGGAATGGCCAGGATTTCAGCTTTCATGCGCCGTTCGGCGTAATCGAGCAGGTCACCAATGATCTGCTGGACATCGCTGACGCCGTACTTCTCAAGCACACCGAGCATCTGCTGCTCACCCAGGTCCACAGCGGCAATCAAGGCGCGCAGATCGCCGTAGTTGGTCCGGGGCGTACGAACGTTGGCCAGCAACAGCTTCCAGATATCGTTGTTGTCGACACCGGCAGTCTTGATCTTCACCGGAGGCACGCGCAAACCCTCATGGAAGATTTCCGTGGCCTCGCCGGCGAAACCGCCCGGCGCCATACCGCCGACTTCAGCGATATGGCCGATGGCAATTGCCCAGCCCTGTAGCTCGCCATGGAAGAAGATGGGTTTGAAGAACGAGTGTTCAGGGGTGTGGAGGCCACCACGGTAGGGGTCGTTGTGAAGGATGATGTCACCCTCTTTCAGGGTTTCCAGGTCGATTTCCTTCAAGCACGATTTCACCAGCAGCGGTATCCCGCCGATCATCGCGGGGCAAAAGTCGGCCACCGCAATCAGGTTGCCCTGCTTGTCGGCCAGGCCGCAGGTGAAGTCCAGCGCTTCGTTGAAGATCGTGGAGTAGGAGGTCTTTTGCAGGGTAATGCCCATTTCGCGACAGATCGATACCATCGTCGAGTCGAGGACACTCATCGCTACCATATCCATTATTTGCCCTCCGCGGATTTTGCAGTTACGAGCATGTAGCCGTATTCGTTGACGCGAATCTGCTGGTCGGGACGCAGGATCGTGACCGAGGCACTTTCTTCGATGATCGCCGGTCCCGCAATCACATGGTCCTGCAGCAACGTTTCGCGGTCGTACACCGGCGTATCGATCCAGCCTTGTTCAAAGCGCACTGCGCGACTGGAGTTGGCCCTGGCGGGTGTTTCGGCATGGGCCAGCGTCGCTATGTGCGGTTTCTCGCAGGAAGCGATAGCCACCGCCTTGATGGTTACCAGCTCAATGGTCTCGCCGGGGATGGAGAAGCCGAACCGGGCCTTGTGGATCTCATGGAATTTCTGCCACAACTGGCCGGCAGACTCGGCATCGATCGCCGCGAAGTTGACCGGCAGTTCCAGCCCGTGGTTCTGACCGAGGTAACGCGCTTCGATGGAGCGCTGAACCTGGATGTTGTCAACGTAACCCTGCTCGGTCAGTTCACTGACCGCACTGTTCACCAGGCTGCTCATCGCTTCGTCGACCGCGAGCGCGTCGAACCGCGTGGATACCTGTTGAATGGTCCGCTGTTTGTCGACACGGGCATTGGTCATGATGAAGCCGAATGCCGAGAACTGCCCGGGATAGTTGGGGACCAGGCCTTGGGGGATGCCGCTGATGTCCAGCAGGTCGCAGATGTGGACCGGACCGGCACCGCCGGATGACAACAGGGTGAAGTCGCGAGGATCCAGGCCGCGTTGCAACAGCACGGTGCGCAGTGCGCCCAGCATGTTGTTGTTGGCGATTTGCAGCATGGCCATGGCGGCTTCATCGACCGCCATCTGCAACTTGTCTGCAATGCGCGCAACCGCGCGATGGGCGGCGCTGGCGTCGAGCTTCATCCGACCGCCGAGGAAAAAGTCTGGGTTGATGCGACCCAGGACCACGTTGGCATCGGTCACGGTTGCTTCAAGGCCACCACGGCCATAGCAGGCAGGTCCCGGAACGGATGTCGCGGACTGCGGCCCCATGCGCAACAGCCCACCTTTGTCGATCCACGCCAGCGAGCCGCCACCGGCACCAATGGTGTGCACGTCGATCATCGGAACCTGGATCGGAATTCCCCACTCGATTTCAAAGTCGGTGGTGATGTTTTCCTGACCGTTGACCACGGTTGCACAGTCGGTCGACGTGCCCCCCATGTCGAACACCACCAGATTCTTGATCCCGGTAAGTTCAGCGACGGTACGGGTGGCGACGACGGCACCCGTGGGGCCCGACAAGGCCATCTGCACGGGAGTCGCCGCTGCGCCCCGGATACTCGACTCGCCGCCATTGGACTTGATGACACCGACCTTGTCGCCGATTCCCAGGTCATCGAGACAAGTCTTTATACGTGCGAAACTTTCCTGGACGATCGGCTTGAGAAAAGCATCGGCGATAGTCGTGGACGCCCGGTCGTATTCCTTCCACTTCGGAAGTACGTGGAACGAGGACGAAATAGGGATTTCAGGAAGTTCTTGCGCGAGAATCTGCGCGATACGGTCTTCATGTGCTGGATTGACGTAGGAGAACAAGGTACATACGGCGATCGCTTCGATGGTGCCATCGTCACGAATGGCCTGCGCCACTTTACGAACCGATGCCTCGTCCAGGGGAAGTACTACTTCACCCAGGGCGCTGATACGTTCGGCAACTTCGTAGCAATCGGCACGACTGACGAATGCCTTGGTCTTGATCCAGGTGATGTCGTAATGGCTGCGGCGGTCGCCACGCTGGATAAACGGTACATCCTTGAAGCCACTGGTCGTCACGTACGCAACCTTTGCGCCTTTTCGCGTCAACAGCGCGTTCGTGGCAATGGTGGTACCCAGACGAACCTTGTTCACGGTTGCCATGGACTCGATATGGGACAGCCCTTCCAGAACTCCATCGATAGGATTGGCTGGCGTCGTCAGGTTCTTCCAGTTTTCGATCTTGCCAGTTGTGGCGTCGTATGACACGAAGTCGGTAAAAGTACCGCCAATGTCGACACCTACAATATTGTCCTCACGCATAAGGCGCTCCGCTTTATTATAAATCTAAAGTTGTCGGGGGCAGTTCTTAAGTTACTTATGTGCGGTGATTACCGTGGGCTCGCGATTTACGCTGATATCTTAATAATCACGGTAAATACACTTTTCTTGTTCAAGGATGTTTTTTCTACATTCATACCTCGTGCACCGAGTGCCTTTGAACCGCTTCGGCCATCGCGGCCCTTGCAGGTGAAACAAGAGCCAAGCTGTGGACTGAAGACTGTGGACAGTTTGCGCTTGAGGTCATTTGCTGTCAACCGGTCGAGCGCCCACTAAAAGCACAGGTGCGCCTTCGCGTCGGCCGAGGGAAAGATTCGAGTGCTTCGTTTGTGCTTGAAAGCCGCGCCCTAGAGGGGCGTACAGAGGGCGGACCATTCGTCGCAGGAGGTCAGAAAGACCGGGTATGAGGTGACACATCGCAGGAGCTTGCAGTGCGGCGACTTGAATTGCCGGCGATTAGGTCCGGAAGATCAATGCAATATTCAAGGACGCCTTCGCCGGCAAGCCGGCTCCTACAGGTCCGCGGCGCCCACGGACTCACGTCCTGCGCAAACCATTGTAGGAGCTGGCTTGCCAGCGAAGAGGCCCGAAAGATCTACGCAATAGCCGAGGCCGCCATCGCCAGCAAGCCGGCTCCTACAGGTCCGCGGCGCCCACGGACTCACGTCCTGCGCAAACCATTGTAGGAGCTGGCTTGCCAGCGATGAGGCCCGAAGATCTACGCAGTAGCCGAGGCCGCCATCGCCAGCAAGCCGGCTCCTACAGGTCCGCAGCGAACACGGACTGACGCCCAACACAAAACCTTGTAGGAGCTGGCTTGCCAGCGATGAGGCCCGAAAGGTCACCGCAATATTCGACACCGCCATCGCCCGAAAGCCGGGCTCCCACAGGTCCGAGGCGATCACGTCTGTGCTACGACGTTCTCGCCCCCGGATTCTGCCAGAACGCAGGATCGGCGCTCTTGAGCCGTTCGACCGCATTATTGATGTGGTTGAGCGCAGCATGGCGCGCGCCTTCAGGGTCGCGTGCGGCGATGGCCGCGTACACGGCAAAGTGTTCGACCCGCACCGTCTTGGCCAGGTCGCGGCGGCGTTCCTCGTTGGAGCGCGTGATGCGGATCGCTTCCTTGATGTACTGGGCGATGAATTCGTGCAGTGACGGGTACAGCGGATTACCCGTTGCCCTGGAAATGGAGTGATGGAATCCCAGGTCTTCCTCGACGCCATCGCGCCCCGCCTGCTCGGCGGCATCGATGGCCTTCAGCGCCTGGTGGATGGCCTCCAGTTGCGCCGGCGAATGCCGCTGTGCCGCCAGTGCCGCCGCCTCCCCTTCGATACCGCGGCGCAACTCGGTGACCCGCAATACGGCCTCGATCGACCCGCTGACATCCAGGTCGATGGTGAACGCCTTGATGTGCGCGCCTTCGCTGACGACCGTGCCGCTGCCCTGGCGGACCTCGACCAGACCGGCTGATTTAAGGCGCGAGATCGCTTCGCGGATGACCGTCCTGCTCACCCCGAAACGCTCCGACAGCACAGGCTCCGTGGGCAGGCGAGCACCCGGCAGCACTTCGCCGTTGGCGATATAGGCCTTCAAGGCCGCCGTCACCTGATCGGACAGCGTGCCCTTGGCGGAATCCTTCAGAACGGCCAGCGCCTCGGCGGAACAGGGGGATTTGTCAGGAGTGGGCATAGGCATCTCTGGGCTCAAATCGGTGAACGGTACTGCATTTTAGACCCGTCGTCCTCCCTGACTTCTGCTCCTTGAATTCGTATGACGTATTATGATAAAAAACCGACCTTCATGTAAGTCCGATAAAAACAAACGTCACCCACTACAAAAATAAGGATGGGGGAAACACATGACTGAATCAGTGATTCAAACCGGTGCCATCGTGCCCGCCGATCGCTTCGAGGACCTGGCGTATCGCAAGGTCGCGTGGCGTATCCTGCCGCTGTTGTTGCTGTGCTACCTCGTCGCCTATCTGGACCGGGTGAACGTGGGTTTCGCCAAATTGCAGATGTCCGACGATCTGCAGTTTTCCGAAGCCGTCTACGGTCTTGGCGCAGGGATCTTCTTCATTGCCTATTTCCTCGTGGAAATTCCCAGCAACCTGATCCTGCATCGGGTCGGCGCGCGGTTGTGGATCGCGCGCATCATGATCACCTGGGGCATCATCTCCTCGGCCATGGCCCTGGTCAGCACGCCCATGTCCTTCTACATCATGCGCTTCCTGCTGGGGATCGCCGAGGCCGGGTTCTACCCGGGTGTCATCCTCTATCTGTCCTACTGGTTCCCGACCCATCGCCGCGGCAAGATGTATGCCCTGTTCGCCACGGCAGTGCCGCTCTCCGGGCTGATTGGTGCGCCCCTGTCCGGCTGGATCATGAGCGCCTTCAACGGTGACCATGGGTTTGCCGGCTGGCAATGGCTGTTCTTTCTCGAAGGCCTGCCTTCGATCGCCGTCGGCATCCTGGTGATCTTCTGCCTCAGCGACCGGATCTCCAAAGCCGGCTGGCTCACCCGCGAAGAGAAAACCCTGCTGCAGACCCGCATCGACGCCGAAACCGCCGGCCACCAGGCCCACAGCCTGAAAGAGGTGTTCCTGCAGCCGCGTATCTGGCTGCTGACGGCCATCTATTTCTGCATGATCGCCGGCTTCTATACCGTGGGCTTCTGGCTGCCGACGCTGATCCGCCAGGCCGGTGTCAGCGATGTGTTGCAGGTCGGAATGCTCACCGCCATCCCTTATGCCGCCGCGGCCATGACCATGATCCTGGTGTCGCGCAGCGCCGACCGGCTGCGCGAGCGTCGCTGGCACCTGGCGCTGACTGCGGTGCTGGGCGGTATCGGCCTGTTCATCTCCGCCACCTGGAGCGACAACTTCACGGTTTCCATGATCGGCCTGACCCTGGGTTCCATGGGGGCGATGAGCACCCTGCCGCTGTTCTGGAGCCTGCCGACCGCCTTCCTCGGCGGCACCGCAGCGGCTGCCGGCATTGCCCTGATCAACTCCTGGGGCAACCTGGCGGGCTTCGTCTCGCCGTACCTGATGGGCTTCCTCAAGGACACCACCCACAGCACCACGATCGGCATGTACGTGATGGCAAGCGCGCTGTTCCTCGGTGCCCTGCTGGTCTTCAGAATTCCCGGAAAACTCGTCAACCGTTGACGTTTGGAGTAACTCATGAAAATTCTCGTGACCGGTGCAGCCGGCTTCCTTGGCCGCCGCCTGATCCAGGCCCTGCTGTCCCGTGGCTCGCTCACCGACCGCGCAGGCCAGTCCCAACCCATCCGGCAAATCGTCGCCTTCGACATGGTGGCGCTCGAGGGCATCGATGATCCGCGGGTAACGGTGGTGTGTGGCGATATCGCCGACCCTCAAGTGTTGGACAGCCTGATCGACGCCAGCACCGACAGCATCTTCCATCTGGCCGCGGTGGTTTCCAGCCAGGCGGAGGCCGACTTCGAACTGGGCATGCGCATCAATTTCACCGCGACCCAGAGCATGCTCGAACGCATTCGCCTGCTTGGCACCTGCCCTAAATGGGTGATGACCAGCTCCGTCGCGGTGTTCGGCGGGCAATTGCCGGAACAGGTGCGCGACGATCAGGTCTGGGCACCGCAGAGTTCCTATGGCACGCAAAAAGCCATGAACGACCTGCTGCTCGCCGACTACAGCCGCCGCGGTTTCGTCGACGGCCGCAGCCTGCGCATGCCGACCATCGTGGTGCGCCCGGGCAAACCCAACCTGGCCGCTTCGAGCTTCGCCAGCGGCATCATTCGCGAGCCGCTCAACGGCCAGCCGAGTGTGTGCCCGGTGGCCCTCGATACGCGGCTCTGGCTGATGTCGCCAAGGCTTGCGATTGAAAACCTGATCCATGGTCATGAGCTATCAGGCGAGCAAATGAGCGAGGGCCGGGTGATCAACATGCCGGGCCTGTCGATTACCGTCCAACGAATGATCGATGCCCTGCGGCAGATCGCGGGCGACGAAGTGGCCGCGCGGATTCGCCTGGAGCGCAATCCGGCGATCGAGCGCATCGTCGGTTCATGGCCAGGGTCCTTCTGCGCCACCTACTCCCGGGACCTGGGGTTCAAGGCGGATGAGGATTTCAGCGCCGTGATCCAGCAGTTCATCACTGAATATCTGCCCGGATAAACCGATGGAGGAGCTCGACATGTTGAATGCCCCTGCCCGCCCTCTGCTGGGCTGCATCGCTGACGATTTCACCGGTGCTACCGATCTTGCCAACATGCTGGTGCGCGGTGGCATGCGCACCGTGCAAAGCATCGGCATACCCGCTGCCGAAGTCGCCAGGCAACTCGATGCCGACGCGATCGTCATCGCCCTGAAGTCTCGGACAATACCGGCCGCCGACGCCGTGAGGGAGTCGCTGGAAGCACTGCGCTGGTTGCGTGAGCGTGGCTGCGAACAGATTTTCTTCAAATACTGCTCGACGTTCGACTCGACCGCCGCCGGCAACATCGGCCCGGTCAGCGAAGCCCTGCTGGAGGCACTGGACAGCGATTTCACCCTCGCCTGCCCGGCTTTCCCGGAAAACGGGCGCACGGTGTTTCGCGGGCATTTGTTCGTCCAGGACCAATTGCTCAGCGAGTCGGGCATGCAGCATCACCCGCTGACACCGATGACTGACGCAAACCTGGTGCGGGTGCTGCAATCGCAGAGCCAAGGCAAAGTCGGCCTGTTGCGTTATGACAGCGTGACCCAGGGTGTCGAGAGCATCCGCACCCGCATCACGCAGTTGCGCGCCGAAGGTGTACGTTTAGCGATTGCCGATGCCGTGTCCGACGCGGACCTGCATCTGCTGGGCGAAGCCTGCGCCGGTCTGGCGCTGCTGACGGGTGGTTCGGGGCTGGCGCTGGGCTTGCCGGATAACTTCCGGCGTGCCGGTAAACTGCGCGACCTGGACGCCGCCCGGGTGCCTGCGGTCGAAGGCGGCGAAGTGGTGCTCGCCGGCAGCGCTTCGCAAGCCACCAATGGGCAAGTGGCGACCTGGTTGCAAGCAGGTCGTCCGGCCTTTCGTATCGATCCGATGGCATTGGCGGCGGGAGAACCGGTCATCGAGCAGGCACTGGCCTTCGCCGCTGATACTGCAGAAACGGTGCTGATCTACGCAACCAGTTCCCCGGATGAGGTCAAGGCCGTACAACGCGAGCTAGGGACCGAGCGCGCGGGAAACATGGTCGAGCAGGCCATGGGCAGGATCGCCAGCGGGCTACACCAGGCCGGCGTCCGGCGCTTTGTGGTCGCCGGCGGGGAAACCTCCGGGGCCGTGGTGCAAGCCCTGGACATCCAGCTATTGCAGATCGGCGCGCAGATTGACCCGGGCGTGCCCGCCTGCGTCAGTACGCCTGGAGAACCCATGGCCCTGGCGCTCAAGTCCGGCAACTTCGGTGGCCCGGACTTCTTTGCCAAGGCGCTCAAGCAACTGGCGGGAGTTCAAGCATGAGCAATGAAAACGCCCTGCGTGAAGAAATCTGCGACGTCGGCGGCCTGTTGTACAGTCGCGGCTATACGGTCGGCAGTGCCGGCAACATCAGCGCCCGCCTCGACGATGGCTGGCTGATCACGCCCACGGACGCTTGCCTGGGCCGCCTGGACCCGGCGGCGATTTCCAAGGTCAACCTGGCGGGGGAATGGGTCAGCGGCGATAAACCGTCAAAGACCCTGGCCTTGCACCGTCAGGTCTATGATCGCAACCCGGATGTCGGCGGCGTGGTCCACACCCACTCGACGCACCTGGTGGCGCTGACGCTGGCCGGGGTCTGGCACCCGGATGACATCCTGCCGCCGCTGACCCCCTACCAGGTGATGAAGGTCGGGCACATCCCGTTGATCGCCTATGAACGTCCCGGCTCGCCAAAGGTGGCCGAGCGTATCGCGCAACTGGCCAACAGCGTGCGCGGGGTCATGCTCGAACGCCTGGGCCCGGTGCTGTGGGAAAGCTCGGTGTCGAGGGCCAGTTATGCCCTGGAAGAGCTGGAAGAAACCGCGCGCCTGTGGCTGATGAGCAACCCCAAACCGGCCCCGCTCGACCAGGCGGCACTGGATGAGCTGCGCGAAGTTTTTGCCGTGCAGTGGTAAACCCCCGGACTGATGCTGTTCAATTGTAGGAGCGAGCTTGCTCGCGAAAAACCTGAGAGCGCCGCGGGGAATCAGATTTCCCGCGTTATCGTTGGCCTCCATCGCAAGCAAGCTTGCTCCTACAAAAAAACAGCGTTTCGGCCTTACGCTTGTATTTTCGACTTCAGGAGTACCCATGCCTCGTTTCGCTGCCAACCTCAGCATGCTCTACCCGGAACACGATTTTCTCGACCGCTTCGCTGCGGCCGCCGCCGATGGTTTCCAGGCGGTGGAATACATGTTCCCCTACGACTACAGCGCGCAACAATTGAAACAGCGGCTCGACGACAACGGCCTGGTCCAGGCCCTGTTCAACGCGCCACCGGGTAATATCGCGGCGGGCGAAAAAGGCACCGTGTCCTTGCCTGGCCGTGAAACGGAGTTTCGCGATGGTTTCGACCAGGCCCTGGAATACGCCGCGATCCTGGGCAATGACCGCATCCACGTCATGGCCGGGCTGCTGGCGAACGAAGCCGACCGTTCCCGCCACCACGAGACCTACCTGGAAAACCTCAGCCACGCGGCAACAGAAGCCGCCAAAGTCGGCGTCACGGTATTGCTCGAGCCGATCAACACCCGCGACATTCCGGGCTTCTTCCTCAACCACCAGCATCAGGCACAGGCCATCTGCGCAGCCGTGGGCAAGACCAATCTCAAGGTCCAGTTCGACATCTACCATTGTCAGATCGTCGAGGGTGACGTGGCGACGAAGCTGCGGCGGGATTTCGCCGGCATCGGTCATATCCAGATCGCGGGCGTGCCCGATCGCCACGAACCGGACCTGCACAACGAGGTGAATTATCCCTACCTGTTCAATCTGATTGATAAGCTGGGCTACAGCGGTTGGGTGGGTTGCGAGTACCGGCCACGCGGCAACACCAGTGAAGGTTTGCAATGGCTGCGCGATTGGAAGGCCCGCTGAGTCATTGATGGGCTGCACCTTTTTCCAATGCGGGGAGATCTGCGAAAAACCGGCCCAAGCATTTACAATCACGCCTTTCACCGCAGATCAGAAAGGTTCTACAGGTTATGGCGCTCGACCCTCCCACGATGTTGACACTCTCGATCGCCCTCGCAGCGGCCGCCGCGCTGTACCTGGCGATCGAATGGCGCAGCATCCGCGAGCCCTCGCTGCTGTTCTGGAGCGCGGGTTTCGCCACCATCACCCTGGGCTCGACACTCGCCTTGCTGCGCGGGATCGGCCTGTTGCTGGTCGGCATCTGGTTCGCCAATGGCCTGCTGGTGGTGGCCCACTGGTGTTTCCTGCTGGGTGTCGCGCGCTTCACGCAGACGCGCCTGTCCCGTGCCTGGTACCTGATTTTCGTCGCCTGGGCTGCCTTGCTGTTGTTACCGGACGAGGCGTCGTGGTCGAAGGTCATGCTGCTGGCCAATTCGCTGCTGGTGGCCCTGGTGACACTCAGGGCCAGCTTCCTCCTGCGCCCCCATGGCAAATCATTGAGCGTGGGCGCGGTGCAGCTGCGCTATGTGCTGCTGGTCCATGGGCTGTTCTACCTGGCCAAGTCGATCACCGCGATCGTTCCCGGCACCCTGATCGATCTTGCCGCCTTTCGTGGCGAGATCATCCAGATCTCCCTGGTCGAGGGCGCGATGGCGATCATGCTGATCGCCTTGTCCATGACCGGCACCGAACGCTACAGGCGCGAGAAACGCATCGCCCGGCTGGCCGCCCGTGATCCGTTGACCGCCCTGTACAACCGCCGCGCGCTCGAAGTGCGGGCAACGCGACTGCTCGATGACGTCTCGCCGGCTCGCCCCGGCGCCTTGCTGCTGATCGATATCGACAACTTCAAGCAAGTCAACGACCTGTACGGCCATACCGCAGGCGACCGCCTGCTGGTCACGCTGAGCGGGATGATCCGTTCGGTCCTGCCCGAAAGCGCACTGGCGGCGCGGCTCGGTGGTGACGAGTTCGTGATCCTGCTGAGCAATGCCTCGCATGAGCAGATCGTGGCGCTGGGCAGCGCGCTGCGTGAGCAGTTTCACCACGCTGCCGCCCAGACGTTCGCGACACCCGAAGCGGTGACCCTGAGCATCGGCGCCAACCTGTTCGACCATCCGCCCGCCAGCCTGGCGGCATTGATCGAGCAAGGCGATGCGGCGCTCTACCAATCCAAGCGTGGCGGACGCGACAGCATGCGCCTGGTCGATCAAACCGTTTCTGGTTGAGGCCTGGACGAAAAGCCCCCGCAGTATCTTTTGGTGGGAAACGCTCACGCTAAAGTGCAAGCCCACTATACGCCCGTATGGTATCGAGGGCGGTGTGGCGCGTTGCACACTGATTGCCCGAACGATCCAGGCAATAGGTGAACGACCATGACAACGCATCTGGACTACCCCACCCCAACGGCTGGTACACATCAGAAAAGTAGCGGCCAGCCGGCGTCAGAATTGAGCTTGCCCGGCACCCCGTACTCCGGTGGATCGGGGTCGCAGGAACTGGTGCCTTCACGCTATGCGCTGCGGGTCGGCGAGATCGATGTGCTGGTGATCAGCGATGGAGTACTACCGCTGCCGACCACGACGATGTCCACCAACGCCGACCCGGCCGCCCGCGCGGCCTGGTTCAAGGAGATGTTCCTGGGGCCGGATGCGTTCGATTGGGCGTTGAACGTACTGGTGGTGCGCAGTGGCGAGCAGACCATACTCGTCGACGCAGGACTGGGTGGACAGTTCCCTGGTTTTCCCCGGGCCGGGCAGTTCCCCAAGCGACTGGAGGCCGCCGGTATCGAGCTTTCGTCGGTGACTGACGTGGTGATTACCCACATGCACATGGACCATATCGGCGGGTTGCTCGTCGATGAGGTGAAGAACAAGTTGCGGCCAGACGTGCGCATCCACGTTGCGGCTATCGAGGTTGCGTTCTGGGAGTCACCGGATTTCACTCACACCGACATGCCTTCACCGGTACCGGACGTCCTGCGGGCAACTGCCAATCAGTTCATCAACGCTTACCGCCGCAATGTGCGGACATTCGAAGACGAGTACCAGGTGGCACCGGGCGTGGTGGTCAAACTCACCGGCGGCCACACCCCGGGTCACAGCGTGGTCTATGTGACGTCCGGCGGCGAGCGCTTGACCTTCGCTGGCGATGCGCTGTTCCCGGTCGCCTTCGAGCATCCCGACTGGCATAACGGTTTTGAACATGATCCTGAGGAGTCGGTGCGCGTTCGGGTGCGACTCATGCGAGAGGCGGCGGCGAGCGGTGAGCTTTTTGTCGCCACGCACCTGCCGTTCCCCTCCGTTGGCCGGGTGGCCGTCAATGGCGACGCCTTTCGCTGGGTCGCGGCTTTCTGGGACTACTGACAAACCCGCTGGTGCGGGTTGTCGTGGACTTCTGTAGGAGCAGCCGGTCGACGCTCCTACAGGGATCGCGGTGAAATGGGTTTCACGTCTGGGGGATCGTCGCTTACCTCATCGACTTGAATCCCGCCCGCACTTCCCGGGAGAACAGCGCCGGCTGCTCCCACGCAGCAAAGTGCCCGCCCTTGGGCACTTCGTTGTAGTGCACGAGTTTGGGATAGGCCTGCTGCGACCAGCTTTTCGGCGCCGCATACAGTTCATCGGGAAACACGCTGACCGCCACCGGGATATTGACGCCCTTGACCGCGAAGAAGGTCGACTGGTTTTCCCAGTACAACCGGGCGGAGGAAATGGCCGTGTTGGTCAGCCAGAACAGCGTGATGTTGTCGAGGACGTCATCGGCAGTCAGGCCTTCCGGTTGTCCGTCAATGGAGCGCGCGATCATATCGAAGCTTTTAGGATCGTGATCGAGCATGAAGGCCGCCAGGCCGACGGGTGAATCCGTGAGGCCAGTGAGCGACTGCGGTCTGTCACCCATCATGATTGCGTAGCCGATGTGCTTGTAGGTGAAGGCGAGTTGATCCGCCGCGCGCTTCTCCTCTTGAGACAGACCATCGGGTACCGATTCGCCGCGAAACAACGCCGCATCGAGTTCAGGCGGGATGACTCCTGGCATGTTCGAGTGAATGCCGATCAAGCCGGCTGGCGCCTTGACTGCCATCAGGTCGACGACAATCGAGCCCCAGTCACCGCCTTGCGCCCCATAGCGGGTGTAGCCCAGACGCTGCATCAGCTCGATGTAGGCATCGGCGATTCGCCCGGGATTCCAGCCGGCCTCGGTCGGTTTCTGCGAGAAGCCATAACCAGGCATCGATGGAATCACCAGGCTGAACGCATCGTCGGCACTGCCACCGTGCGCCGTCGGATCGGTGAGTGGCCCGATGACTTTCATCAACTCGATCACCGAGCCAGGCCAGCCGTGCGCCATCAGCAAAGGCAAGGCGTTCTCGTGTTTCGAGCGCACATGGATGAAATGTATGTCCAGGCCATCGATATGGGTGATGAAGTTTGGCACTGCGTTTATTTTCGATTCAATGACACGCCAGTCATACCGGGTCGCCCAGTGGCTGGCCAGTTTCTGGATCGTCGCCAGTTGCACACCTTGCGAAGCGTCATTGACTGTCTCCTTGTCCGGCCAGCGGGTGGCGGCAATACGTCTGCGCAACTCCGCGAGTTCGGCTTCCTCGGCGTGAAAATGGAAGGGACGAATTTCTGTTTTTATTGAAGTCATAGCGTCAAGGTTCCTGAGCGCGAAGTGATTCGCAGAGCCAACTTTCAATTGGCTGCTGTTATTGGATTTAATGAGATTCAGGTTTAACAAAGTCAGCTATCTAACTGACAGAATTGATTTTATAGGCACGCAAAAGGCGCGAATAGAACGGAAAAAACGATCACCTTCAGCTGTTCCGTTCATCGCCGCTGGTCGCCAGGGCGGCACATTGGCTTTGACTTCATCGAATCTTTGCTTGAATATCTATCGCATGCGATTTGATCGATAGCGATACTTAACTTCGGAGATTCGACCATGACTACCAACCACAAAATGTTTATCCCTTCCACTCACGCCTGCCATGGCCACAACGGTAACAACTGGATCACTGGAAGCTGTACTGCATGAAGCTGGTCCAGCTTCGAGCCTTCTGCTCAGTGGTCGACATGGGCAGCCTGCGTTCGGCGGCACGAGAACTGGACGTCGCCCAGAGCACGTTGACAGAGTCGATTCAAAGCCTGGAAAGAGAACTGGGGGCAACCTTGTTGGTACGCTCCAATCAAGGCATCAGCCTGACCCCGGCCGGCAAGGTGTTCCTGACCAGGGCGCGCTCGATCGTTCTCGACTGCGATCGCGCGGTGCAGGACGTACGACAGTGCAATGGCATGCACGAAGGCCAGATCGCATTGGGCGTCACGGCGCAACCGCTGGCGGCGTGCCTGATACCCGTCTTCAGCAACTTTACCCGGCGCTTTCCCCAGGTGCATCTGCACGTCGCCAGTGGCGCGACAAGGACGCTGATCGAGATGATTCGCGCTGGCCGACTCGACTTCGTGATGTGCCCTCTTACGCCCAACGTCTGCGACATCGACTTGCACATCGAGCGCCTCTACCGCTCCAGCGTCAGCGTCATTGCGCGCAAGGGGCATCCCCTGGCGAATGCGCGCTCGGTGCACGACCTGGTCGATTGCCAGTGGATCAGCGTGCGTCCGGCCGGAGTGGCAGGCAGCGCGGAGAAGCATCTGCTCGAGTTGTTCCGCGCCCAAGGCCTGCCACCGCCAAAGATAGTGATCACCACCGAATCGCTCCTGGAAATCCTGCAGATCGTCTGCGAGACGGACTACCTGACCCTCGAGGCCGGCATACTTGCCGACATGAAGCTGTTTTCCTCGTCGCTTGTCAGCATCGATATTCGCGAGCCCCTGGAGTCCCGTGAGGTGTGTTTGATCAGCCGTCGAGTGTCTCCCTTCACCCAAGTGACCCAGGAACTGACCAGCATGCTGATTTCCTACTCGCGCTTGCGGCACCGGGTCAGAGGGTGAGGCCCGCTTCGGCGCAGAAAGACCAACGGATTGGAAATAACAAGCGTTTGTACCTATGTTTTCAGCGCCTGATCAAACGATGGCGTTGACGAAACAGGAGCCACCCCCATGCCAATCATCAAGGCATTCCTCGTGACTTTACTGCTCGGCGCAGGGCTGATTTCTTATGCAGGTATCGCGCAGGCCGAAGGTGATATTGCCAAGGACGTCAGGGATGGCGTTCGTGACGTGGACAAGGATGTCGAACGCGACGGCAAGGATATTGATAAGGAAGCCAAGGAGCTGGATAAGGAACGTCACAAGGAAGATCGTCATCTGGACAAAGAAGAGAAAAAAGCATCTCTGAGGGGCGAAAGTCGCCGAAGGACGGCATTTCCCGGGCAAAAAAGCGCGCTTCATCGCTTTGGCGCAACGCTGGATCCAAAATACTTGCGAGTCACCCGAGCCGTTCTACACTGCGAAAGATTCGCAAATACTATTGAGCGCCACACCGGACGTGGCCTTGCGCACCGAAGGTCGCGATCATGCCCAGAGCTTTTAGCGTCCGTTCCCTTGCACTCTGCGCGAGTGCAGTCGCCCTGGCATTGAGCGGTTGTACGACCCACCCTCCTGCTGAACCTGCATCCCCTCCTCTGCGGCAGAACCCCGAATTCACCTACGATGCCAGCGGCGTGACCCACGCCACGCTGACCGCGGCCGAGCAGCAGGTCAATGTGGGCTTTGAGCGTTACGTCTCGCTGGTATTCAACGGCGATTACGATTCGCCACTGATTCGAACGCGCCCCGGCGGCACCATGGCGATCCGCCTGGACAACCGCATGGACGAGATCACCAACCTGCATTTCCATGGCATGCAGGTGTCGCCCCTGGACCAGGGGGACAACATTTTCCGCATGACCCCGCCTCACCAGGTCGCTGAGTACAACGTCAAGTTGCCGCTCGATCACAGCCCCGGCGCCTATTGGTATCACAGCCATTTTCATGGCGGTTCCCAGCGCCAGGTGTCGGCCGGGATTGCCGGGCCGATCCTGGTCGATGGCATGCTTGACCCGTTTCCCGAACTCAAGGGCATCAAGGAGCAGGTGCTGGTCCTGCGCAATTTCCAGAAGACCCTGACCGGCAAAGTCGCCAGCGATATCATCACCAGCGCCCCGTCGATTCGCACCATCAATGGCCAGGAAGTACCCACGATTGACATCAGGCCTGGCGAGACCCAGCTCTGGCATTTCATCAACATCGCCGCCAACCAGTACTTCCGCATTCGCATCAACGGCCAGTCGATGCAGGTTTTGTCCCGCGATGGCAATACCGTTACGCGCCGGGTCGATACCGACCAGGTGCTGATCGGGCCGTCGGCGCGTTTCAGTGTGTTGGTGGTCGGGCCAGCAGCCGGCTCCTACGAGGTCGAAACCGGTTCCGGCAACACCGGCCCGGCGGGTGACGATTACCCGGCGGCCAAGCTTGCAGTGCTGCGCTCAAGTGGCGAGCGGGTCGCGACCCGGCAGATCACCAGCGCCTATCCAACCGCCGAAGACTTCAGCAAGATCGCGGTGAACAAGACCCGTCAGTTCGCCTTTCAGGATTCGGACACCGATCCCAATGCGTTCCTGATCAATGGCACGCGCTTCGAACTGGACCGGGTCAACACCACGGTCAAGCTCGGTGACGTCGAAGAATGGCGCCTGTTCAACCCGTCCCAGGAATTGCACCAGTTTCATATTCACCAGGTGGATTTCCAGGTCACCGAGATCAATGGCAAACCGGTGCAGTTCAGCGGCTATCGGGACAACGTGTTCATCCCCGCCACGGGTTCGATCACCGTGCGAATCCCGTTTCGCGACCCGGTGATCCTCGGCAAGTTCGTCTACCACTGCCACATCCTCGAACACGAGGACGGCGGCATGATGCAGGCGATCCAGGTGGTCAAGCCCGAGGACTACGAGCAGGCGGTCAAGCTCGAACCCCTGGGCGGCCTGTACGGTGAAAACAACCAGTTGTGCTCCTACCTGCGCAACACCGGACAGGACCCGAAAGCGTCCAGCCCGCTCATCAAGTAAAGGGGCGCCGCCATGAGCAACTATCGCTTGGCTGTGTTGTTGCTGGGATCGGTGTGCGGTGTCGAGGCGACGCTGGCCGATGACGGGCAGTACCCCAATGTCGGCATGGATTACGACGCGACCTTTCAGTATGACCATGTACATGCCGACCTTCCCCAGGGCGGCAACCGCAACAGCACGGACGCCTACCCGGACATCAACAGCACCTTCTACTTTCGTTTCACCCATGATCAACAGATCCAGCTGTCCACCGAGATCAATCCAGTCGACGGGCCTGAGCCTGGGCAAAAGCGTTTTTTTGAAGACGTGGGCCTGGTGATCAACGACCTCAACTATTATCAGAACAACGCCAACTCGGCGTTTTCGGTCGGCAAGTACCACGTGCCGTTCGGGCGTGCGCAGGACCAGGCACCGGGCCTTTACACCGAGGATTTCGTCAGTACCTATGATCTGGACGGCATGCTTGGCGGCACGGTGGCGTATCGGTTTTTCGATCAGCAACTGGGCATGATCGAGCCGAACCTGAGTCTCTATACCGCGGACAATTCGTTCCTCGGCCGGCCGTACCTGCGCCATGGCGAGAAACTGCAGCGCAGCGACGGCGGCCCATCGAACACCGGCAAGCTTGATTCCTACGCGGTGACGGTGAACTGGATAGCGATTCCAGCAGTGCCTTATCTGGAAATGCAGGCGGGCTACATGTTCAACAAACAGGCTGAGGATCAGACGCAGCCCGATCCACCTGGCGAAGACGATGAGACCATCAAGATCGCCTCTGCCCGCTACATCTGGGCCTATGCACCGAGCACCGATCTTGAGCCGACGCTGGCCGGGCGTTACTTCGATATCGTGCCCTTCATCGAGTTCGCCGATGTCGACAACGAAGACGGCATTCAAGGCAGCGACACCCGCTACCTGACCACCTCGCTGACCTTCGACTTCGGCGACTGGGCCCTGGGCGCGACCCGCACCAACAAGCATCGCGAATCGACGGGGGGCGCGGATCGCCAGGACTACCTCAACGAACTGAGCCTGAGCTACAACATCACCGGGCAGATCAAGCTCGGACTCTCGGCTGGCACCCAGAAAGAGGACGGTCAGATGTCGGAACTCGTCGGGCTGGCGCTGACCTATTCCGGAGGATATTGATCGATGAGGTGGCTAGCGACACTGCTATTGATGGGGTTGGCAGCCAGTACGACCGCCGCGACGCGTACCGATATCGGCGGGCCGTTCCAGCTGACCAATCAGAATGGCCAGCGGGTCAACGAGCGCAGTTTCGGCGAGCCAGTGTTGCTCTACTTCGGCTTCATGACCTGCCCCGCCATCTGCCCCACTGACCTGGCGAAAATGGCCCGCATCAGCCGCCAACTGCAACAACAGCAAGGCATCAAGGTGCGGCCAGTCTTCGTCACCATCGACCCGGAGCGCGACACCCCCGGTAAACTCAAGGCCTACGTGAAATACTTCGCCAGCGATTTCGTCGGCTTGACCGGCTCGGCGCAAGAGATCGCCCACATCACCGATGTCTACCACGTGTATTACAAGAAAGTGCCGATCGGCGATAAACCGGACCAGTACATGATGGACCACTCGACCCTCCTGTTTTTACTCGACAGCCAGGGCCGCTACCTCAAGCACTTCGGGCGAGGGCTGGACGAGCAGGAAATAGAGAAACAGGTGGTCACTGCGCTGGCTGAGCATTAGTGCCTGGAAAAACCGAAAGGACAAATCGGCATTCGGCCCCTGATTCTTCGTTGCCAGGCGACTGCTCAACCACGAATCCGCAGCGCTCCAGTACTTTTCTTGAACCCACACTTTCCTTGAATACGTAAGCCACCAGTTGCTTCAGTTGCCAACGCCGCCGTGCCTGCTCGATCAGGTGTCTTAGCGCCTGTGTCGCCAGGCCCTGGCCGCAAGCGTCGCGATCGATCCGGTAGCCTACCTCGGCGGAACCCTTCGCTGGGTCGATGCTTTTCAGGTTTGCTCGACCCACTATTTTTTCATTGCAGTCTTCGATGACAAACGGATGCCAGGCGCCGATGGCGAAATCCGATAGATAGCCTTGTATATGCTCGGCGACGCCCTGCAATGAGTAAAAAGAAGGGTCGCGGGCGTCGATATGGGACTCGAACCATTCACGGTTGCTGACTTCGAATGCGAGCAAGGCTTCGGTGTCCGTGCTTCTCAGCTCGCGAATCTTGAATGTCTTCATTCATCAAATCTCCCGTGTTTCAGGCCGAAAGCGTGGCGGTCAGGTACCGTAATGCCCGGAGGAAGACCGGATGACAATCGGCGATCGGCAACTCATCAAGCGCAGCCCAGAAAAAGCTGAAGGCATGGCCATGGTCATCGCGCGTTTGATGGGTCCATTGTTCCGGCAGCGGCGCCTGTACATGGCACAGATGAAATGACCATATTTGCTCGAGATGTTCGGCGTTCCAGCAACCCAGATCCCTGACAACCGAGGCGTCGTCTATTCCGGACTCCTCGCTCAATTCACGAAGAGCGGCCTCGGCGGGTGTTTCGCCTGGCTCGATTGTGCCCTTGACCAGTTGCACGCCTGCCAGGGGATGGCGGAACAGAAGGATGCGCGGCCCAGCAATGCTGGAGAGGATGACGGGGCACGCCTTGTTCGGCGACATGGCGATCTCCTTATCGACGATGAAGCCAACATCATACGGTCTTTGACAGACATTTGTAGGAGCCCGCTTGCCAGCGAAGGCGATTTTGAACATTGCGCAGGTCTTTCGTGCGCCTTCGCTCCTACAGTTGATCGGGTACAGCCGCGAGAGATTGGTTGATTGTCAGGCCGTCTTCGCTGGCAAGCCAGCTCCTACAAAAG
>NZ_BAAIAK010000023.1:0-42014 GCF_054600775.1 Pseudomonas sp. MHK4
GGAAGGGATAAACAATCGAATAAAGGTCATCAAGCGGATGGCGTACGGTTACCGGGATAGCGAATTCTTTTTCATGAAGATCAAGAGCGTCTTTCCCGGTAATCCGTGAAGAACCATAAAAAAGCCCGCCGTAGGGCGGGCTTTAAAACAAGCGCTTCAGAGCAGGAAAATCGTCGCCAGCCCAAGGAAGATAAAGAAGCCACCACTGTCGGTCATGGCGGTAATCATCACACTGGCCCCCATGGCAGGATCTCGCCCGAGTCGCGCCAGTGTCATCGGGATCAAGACACCCATCAATGCCGCAAGCAACAGATTGAGGGTCATGGCAGCGGTCATCACAACACCGAGCGACCAGCTACCGTACAACAGGTAGGCGACAACGCCGATCACCCCACCCCAAATCACGCCGTTGATCAAGGCCACTGCCAGCTCCTTGCGCATCAGCCGCGAAGTATTGCCTGTGCTCACCTGATCCAGCGCCATGGCCCGGACGATCATGGTGATGGTCTGGTTCCCGGAGTTACCGCCAATACCCGCAACGATCGGCATCAATGCAGCCAGCGCCACCAGCTTCTCGATGGAGCCTTCAAATAGACCAATCACCCGGGAGGCCACGAATGCGGTGATCAGGTTCACTGCCAGCCAGGCCCAGCGGTTACGAAGGGATTTCCAGACCGACGCAAAAATATCCTCTTCTTCACGCAGACCCGCCATGTTGAGAACTTCGTTTTCGCTCTCTTCACGAATCAGGTCGACCATTTCATCGATGGTCAGACGGCCGATCAGCTTGCCGTTCTTGTCAACTACGGGCGCCGAGATCAAGTCGTAACGCTCAAACGCCTGGGCAGCATCGTAGGCTTCTTCGTCCGGATGGAAACTCACCGGATCGCTGGCCATGACTTCGGAAACCTGTTTTTCCGGATCGTTGACCAGCAAGCGCTTGATGGGCAGCACACCCTTGAGCACACCGTCGTAGTCAACCACGAACAGTTTGTCGGTATGGCCTGGCAACTCCTTGAGGCGGCGCAGGTAGCGCAGAACCACTTCGAGGCTGACATCTTCGCGGATGGTAACCATCTCGAAGTCCATCAGTGCGCCAACCTGCTCCTCGTCATAGGACAACGCCGAGCGCACGCGCTCGCGCTGCTGGCCATCGAGGGTTTCCATCAGCTCGTGGACGACGTCTCGGGGCAGCTCGGAAGCCAGGTCGGCAAGTTCGTCGGCATCCATGTCCTTGGCCGCAGCCAGGAGCTCATGATCGTCCATGTCGGCGATCAGGGTTTCACGAACCGAATCGGATACTTCGAGCAGGATGTCGCCGTCGCGATCAGCCTTGACCAATTGCCAGAGCGTCAGGCGGTCATCCAGCGGCAAGGCTTCGAGAATATAGGCGACGTCGGCGGAGTGCAGGTCATCGAGCTTGCGTTGCAGCTCGACCAGATTTTGCCGGTGAACCAGGTTTTCGACGCGATCCTGATTCGGACCTTCCTGGCGATGAGTCAGGTCTTCAACCACTCGCTGACGCTGCAACAGCTCAACGACTTGAGCCAGGCGGTCCTGCAAGCTTTCCTGCGTTTTCTTTACTTCAACTTCAGACATAGGCGAACTCCACTCCCAGCAGCGGGGCGCGCCGGAAGGATCAATCAGTCAATTCATGATTGGAAAAACGGGGTATTGAGTAACTACTGGGTAAGTCCATGGAAGTAATCCAAAAGCCCCGGCGGGGCTGACGGGCGCAATGATACACCGACTGACGGCTTAAAACGTTAAAAAATCATGGCTGAAACAAGCGCTTGCGAAACAATCTTGAGCGCGCGCCTGACACTACAAAGTGCGACGACCCATCTGGAAAAGAAAACACAATGGCGATGGAAAACGCGGGCGCTTACCTTGATCGGTAGCCGTCATGGAGGAGAAGCATTGGGTTCGACGAGAGAGGATGCAGGAAGGGAAAGCCAAATCCCGGACGGCAAAAAGCCCGCTTAAAAAGCGGGCTTTTTGTTGTATGGTGCACTCGACAGGATTCGAACCTGTGACCGCTCGGTTCGTAGCCGAGTACTCTATCCAGCTGAGCTACGAGTGCATTTTGTGTTTTTATACCAGATCACAACTGGTTGGAGCCAAGTCATTCACATTACTGCAAACAACTCTTAAATGGTGCACTCGACAGGATTCGAACCTGTGACCGCTCGGTTCGTAGCCGAGTACTCTATCCAGCTGAGCTACGAGTGCATTTGTTGCCGCGCATTATAGGCCGTCTAATCTCTATGTCAAGCACTTTTTCTAGTAATTTCAACAACTTACCGAAGAAGCCAGATTACAACGTACTACGCAAATAATGGCGGAGAACGGGGGATTCGAACCCCCGACACCCTTTTGAGGTGTACTCCCTTAGCAGGGGAGCGCCTTCGGCCACTCGGCCAGCTCTCCGCAACACGGGGCGTATCTTAACCAACCTTTTCCCCGTTTGCAAACATAAAAAACGATAAAAATTAATGGCTTGGTTCTTCGTCCTTCTCTTTCTTTATACGCAGGTAAATTTCCTCACGGTGGACCGCAACCTCTTTCGGGGCGTTGACACCGATACGCACTTGATTTCCTTTGACGCCGAGCACGGTCACGGTGATTTCGCCATCACCAATAATCAGGCTTTCTGCGCACCGACGAGTCAGAATCAGCATACCTTTCTCCTCACGCATTACATTTTCAGGGACAACAGTCTGCAAAAAAAAGGCACTCGACCTACAACCAAAATAGTCGTTGGCCTACATGCCTGAGTATTGACCAGCGCGAGCAAAAGAACAGCCTTGGGGTCGCGCCTGGCAAAAAAACAAAGGGCGCGGTCAGACCGCGCCCTTTGGCAAACGCATCACTCGCCCTGGCGGACCGGTGCGTCCAGTTCGAAAGCCGTGTGCAAGGCGCGCACAGCCAGTTCCAGGTACTTCTCTTCGATCACCACGGAGACTTTGATTTCCGAGGTGGAGATCATCTGGATATTGATGGTTTCCTTGGCCAGCGCTTCGAACATGCGGCTGGCGACGCCCGCGTGGGAGCGCATGCCAACGCCGACGATCGACACCTTGGCGATCTTGGTGTCGCCGATGACTTCACGGGCACCCAGCTCACTGGCGGTCTTTTCCAGCACGGTCTGCGCCGCCTGGTAGTCGTTGCGGTGCACGGTGAAGGTGAAGTCGGTGGTGTTATCGTGCGCAACGTTCTGCACGATCATGTCGACTTCGATGTTCGCGGCGCTGATAGGGCCGAGAATCTTGAAGGCAACGCCCGGGATGTCTGGCACGCCACGGATGGTCAGCTTGGCTTCATCGCGGTTGAAAGCGATACCGGAAATAATCGGCTGTTCCATGGTTTCCTCTTCATCAATAGTAATGAGGGTGCCCGGACCCTCCTTGAAGCTGTGCAGTACGCGCAGCGGGACGTTGTACTTGCCGGCGAACTCCACAGCACGGATCTGAAGCACCTTGGAACCGAGGCTGGCCATTTCCAGCATCTCTTCGAAGGTGATCTTGTCCAGGCGCTGGGCCACGGACACGACGCGCGGGTCAGTGGTGTAGACGCCATCGACGTCGGTGTAGATCTGGCACTCGTCAGCCTTCAAGGCTGCTGCCAGGGCCACGCCGGTGGTGTCGGAACCGCCACGACCGAGGGTGGTGATATTGCCGTGCTCGTCGACGCCCTGGAAACCGGCGACAACCACCACGCGACCGGCCTTCAGGTCGCCACGAATCTTCTGGTCGTCAATCTGCAGGATACGCGCTTTATTGTGCGCGCTATCCGTCAGGATCCTTACCTGGTTGCCGGTGTAGGACACTGCCGGCACACCGCGCTTCATCAGCGCCATGGCCAACAGGGCAATCGTCACCTGCTCACCGGTGGAAACGATCACGTCCAGCTCGCGAGGAACCGGTTGATCGCCGCCACTGATTTGCTTGGCCAGATCGATCAGACGGTTGGTTTCGCCGCTCATTGCAGACAGCACAACCACCAGGTCATCGCCGGCATCGCGGAATTTCTTAACCTTGTCGGCAACCTGCTCGATTCTCTCGACGGTGCCGACCGAGGTGCCTCCAAATTTCTGTACGATCAAAGCCATTTCAAAGCCGCCTCTGCCCATGAAGGGCGCCCAAATAATCACTCAAACAGCGTTGCGGCCCGCCACTAGACTGCGGGCCGCAGGCACTGCCTTATAGACCCTGCTCTACAAACGGAACGGTCAGCGCCAGTGCTGCATCCAGGGCGCCAGCGTCAGTACCGCCACCTTGCGCCATGTCTGGACGACCACCGCCCTTCCCGCCCACTGCCGCAGCGGCTTGTTTCATCAAATCACCGGCTTTGAGTTGGCCAGTCAGGTCTTTGGTAACGCCTGCAACCAGAACGACCTTCTCCTCATGAACACTGCCGAGCAGGATCACTGCGCGGCCGAGTTTGTTTTTCAGTTGATCGACCAGCGCCAGCAGCGCCTTGCCATCCTGACCGTCCAGACGCACGGCCAGCACTTTCACGCCCTTGATGTCCTGGGCCTGCGCCGACAGATCGTCACCCGCCGCACTGGCAGCCTTGGCTTGCAACTGCTCGAGTTGCTTCTCCAGCAGACGGTTGCGCTCCAGCACAGCCGACAGCTTGTCGATCAGGTTGTCGCGGCTGCCCTTGACCAGGCTGGCCGCTTCCTTGAGTTGTTCTTCCGCCGCGTTCAAGTAGGCCAGTGCCGCAGCACCGGTGACCGCCTCAATACGACGCACACCCGAAGCCACACCGCCTTCGCTGATGATTTTCAGCAGGCCGATGTCGCCGGTGCGGTTGGCGTGGATACCGCCGCACAGTTCGACGGAGAAGTCGCCCATGCTCAGCACGCGCACGTTGTCGCCGTATTTTTCGCCGAACAGCGCCATGGCGCCTTTCTGCTTGGCGGTTTCGATGTCGGTTTCTTCGGTTTCAACTTCGGAGTTCTTGCGAATCTCGGCGTTGACGATGTCTTCCAGCGCTTTCAGCTGCTCAGGCTTGATGGCTTCGAAGTGGCTGAAGTCGAAGCGCAGGCGCTGACTGTCGACCAGCGAGCCTTTCTGCTGAACGTGATCGCCCAGCACCTGACGCAGTGCTGCGTGCAGCAAGTGAGTCGCGGAGTGGTTCAGCGAAGTGGCATGACGCACGTCGGCATCCACCTGCGCCTGAACTGGCGTGCCAACGATCAGGCTGCCCGAGTCCAGCACACCGTGGTGCAGGAACGCACCGCCGGTCTTGGTGGTGTCGCGCACGTCGAAACGCGCAGCGCCAGCCTGGAGGAAGCCGCAATCACCAATCTGACCACCGGATTCGGCATAGAACGGCGTTTGATCGAGAACGATCACGCCCTCTTGGCCTTCGCTCAACACGTCGACCGACTGCCCGTCCTTATAGATAGCAACGATCTTGGCGGAACCGCTGTGGGCGGTGTAACCGGTGAATTCGGTATCGACGTCAACCTTGACCAGGCTGTTGTAGTCCATGCCGAAGGAGCTGGCCGAACGTGCACGCACGCGCTGGGCTTCCATCTCGCGCTCGAAACCGGCTTCGTCGATGGTCAGGCTGCGCTCGCGAGCGATGTCGCCCGTCAGGTCCATCGGGAAACCGTAGGTGTCGTAGAGCTTGAACACGACATCGCCCGGAACCACGTCGCCCTTGAGCTCGGCCAGATCCTGCTCGAGGATTTTCAGGCCCTGCTCCAGGGTCTTGGCGAATTGCTCTTCTTCGGCTTTCAGCACGCGCTCGATGTGTGCCTGCTGGGATTTCAGCTCAGGGAAGGCTTCGCCCATTTCGGCGACCAGGGCCGCGACGATCTGGTAGAAGAAGCTGCCCTTGGCGCCCAGTTTGTTGCCGTGACGGCAGGCGCGACGAATGATCCGGCGCAGCACGTAGCCACGGCCTTCGTTGGACGGCAGCACGCCATCGGCAATCAGGAAACCGCAGGAACGAATGTGGTCAGCCACGACTTTCAGCGAAGCCTGGTTGTCGTTGGTGCAACCGATGGCCTTGGCCGACGCGCTCAGCAGGCTCTGGAACAGGTCGATTTCATAGTTCGAGTGAACGTGCTGCAGCACGGCACTGATCCGCTCCAGGCCCATGCCGGTGTCGACCGACGGCGCTGGCAGCGGGTGCAACACGCCGTCGGCGGTGCGGTTGAACTGCATGAACACGTTGTTCCAGATTTCGATGTAACGGTCGCCGTCTTCTTCCGGCGAACCCGGTGGGCCGCCCCAGATGTCGGCGCCGTGATCGTAGAAAATCTCGGTGCAAGGACCGCACGGGCCGGTATCGCCCATGGTCCAGAAGTTGTCGGAGGCGTAAGGCGCGCCTTTGTTGTCGCCGATGCGCACCATGCGCTCGGCCGGAACCCCGATTTCCTTGGTCCAGATGTCATACGCCTCGTCATCGCTGGCGTAGACGGTGACCCAGAGCTTTTCCTTCGGCAGGTTCAGCCACTTGTCGGAGGTCAGGAAGTTCCAGGCGTAGGTGATGGCGTCACGCTTGAAGTAATCACCGAAGCTGAAGTTACCCAGCATTTCGAAGAATGTGTGGTGACGGGCGGTATAGCCGACGTTTTCCAGGTCGTTGTGCTTGCCGCCGGCGCGCACGCATTTCTGGCTGGAAACGGCACGGGTGTACGCGCGCTTTTCCTGGCCCAGGAAGCAGTCCTTGAACTGGTTCATCCCCGCGTTGGTGAACAGCAGGGTTGGGTCGTTGCCCGGAATCAAAGAGCTGGAGGCTACACGGGTGTGGCCTTGCTCTTCGAAGAAGCGAAGGAAGGCTTCACGGATTTCTGCGCTTTTCATTAGGTTCTTCCACGGAGGCTGCGGCCAAAGGCCTGTTCGAAACGTCAACAGACGAAGCGACGGCAAAGGGCCGCATTATATCGGCCCTGCGCGCGGGGTACAGCGTGTTTATACGATAGAAACGGTCAATTGGAGCGCTAACGCTATCACTTACTGGAAAAGTCGACGAATGTCGCGACGACCTGCTCGATTTGCACGCGGCTGACGTCCATGTGCGTAACCAGACGCAAGCGCGCAGCAGCACTGAGCACGATTCCGCGCTCGGCGGCGAACGACTTGAGTGCTTCGGCCTTGTCGCCCATGGCGACGTACACCATGTTGGTCTGCACCGGCTCGACCTCGAACCCTGCTGCGCGCAGGCCTTCGGCGAGCAACTGGGCGTTGGCGTGGTCGTCGGCCAGGCGCTGAACGTTATGCTCCAGCGCGTAAAGGCCTGCCGCCGCAAGAATCCCGGCTTGGCGCATGCCGCCGCCGACCATTTTGCGCAGGCGCCGGGCCTTGCCAATCAATTGCACCGAGCCACACAGCACCGAACCCACCGGCGCGCCCAACCCCTTGGACAGGCACACCGAGACGGAATCGAAATGCCGGGTGATGTCCCGGGCATCGACACCCAGCTTGACCGCTGCGTTGTACAGCCGCGCGCCGTCCAGGTGCAGCTGCAGCCCGTGTTCACGGGTAAAGCTTCGGGCCCGAGCCAGGTATTCCATGGGTAGGACCTTGCCCTGCATGGTGTTTTCCAGTGCCAGCAAACGGGTGCGAGCAAAATGGAAGTCGTCCGGCTTGATCGCAGCGCCAACCTGCGAAAGGTCCAGCGAGCCATCGGCCTGTACTTCCAGTGGCTGCGGCTGGATCGAGCCGAGTACCGCCGCCCCGCCACCTTCGTACTTATAGGTGTGCGCCTGCTGGCCGACGATGTATTCGTCACCGCGTTCGCAATGGGCCATCAAGCCCAGCAAATTACTCATGGTGCCCGTCGGGACAAACAGTGCGGCAGCAAAACCCAGGCGATTTGCCAGCTCGGCTTCCAGTCGGTTGACCGTCGGATCTTCGCCATACACATCGTCACCGGTGGCGGCAGTGGCCATCGCCTCGAGCATGCCAGGGGTGGGTTGGGTGACGGTGTCGCTGCGAAGATCAATAACACTCATGACTCGGGCCTCGTAAACAGGGGAAATCGCTTTCAGGAAAGGATTACTGCGGTCAAGTCGATGAATAATCAACCCTTATGCATGGGAACTTCCGCTTAATTCAACGGAAAACTCGATAACAATCATCCGAAAGCACCGATGCGCGCGTAGGAAATATGTGATAAAAACGCTTCGCTGCCAAACAATCTGGCAGCAAAACGTTCTCAGGGCGGGGCGCAACTCCCCACCGGCGGTAATTGCGTGCAACACGCATAGCCCGCGAGCGCTTGGTGGCAGATACGGCCTTTGCCGTGCGTGCCGACAAGGTCAGCAGACCCGGTGTGATTCCGGGGCCGACGGTCATAGTCCGGATGAAGAGAGAACGGGATTGGCGCCAAAGGGCCGTCCGCTCAGGCACTCGTGCAAGCGTGCGTACCCTTAAATCCCATTCGATTCATAAGCCCTGTTTTTCACACAAACAGGAATCAGAACATGCAACCCACCGCAATCGATAGCAAAAGCAAACACCATCACGGCGAGCGCGTCGCATTCATCCAGGCCTGCTGGCACAAGGACATTGTCGACCAGAGCCGTAAAGGCTTCGTCGCCGAAATGATTGCCCAGGGTTATCAGGAATCCGACATCGATTTCTTCGAAGTCGGCGGCGCCTTTGAAATGCCCCTGCACGCCAAGTTGCTGGCCAAGACCGGCCGTTATGCCGGCATCGTCGCCGCAGCCTTGGTAGTGGACGGCGGGATCTACCGTCACGAATTCGTCGCCCAGTCAGTGGTCAGCGGCCTGATGCAGGTGCAACTGGAAACCGAAGTGCCGGTGTTCTCGGTGTCCCTGACCCCGTACCACTTCCATGCCGGTGAAGAACTGCATCATAAGTTCTTCTTCGATCACTTCGTGCACAAAGGCCAGGAAGCGGCGAAGACGTGTGCGGATACGCTGCACAAGATCCGCGCCCTGCGTCGCACTGAGCCGCGCGCCGTCGCTGTCTAACACCGGCCCCATTGTAGGAGCGAGCTTGCTCGCGAAGAACTCAAGACCACCGCGGGGCATCAGCTTCCCCGCGTTATCGTTGACAACCTTCGCGAGCAAGCTCGCTCCTACAGGGGTTTAGCGGTGTTTGTCAGTTCAGGTCTTCGTCGGTGGTCGGCACGATCAGGATGCCGGCACGCAAACCGTTCTTCACCTTGGGGTTCGGGAAGATGATCCGGGCGCCCTCCTCCTCGATGATCCAGCGGGTATTGGCGATGTCTTCCGCCAGCAGGTAACCCACTTCCAGCTCCGAAAAGTTCTCGATGTCCACTGGCAGGTTCAAGCGGAAGCTGTCGCTGTGCTTGATGATTTCCCGTGCCACGCTGAACAGCTGTAAACCATCAAGCGCTTCATCAGTCGGCTCCGGCTCGGTACCTTCGATGATCTGTTTGAGGCGGGTTTCCAGGCGGGAGACGTTCACCCCGTCGTTCTGCCCGAACGGCCGCGCCTTGCCCAGTTCGAGGGTGAAGGCCTCGGCACCGAGCTTGTCGTAGGTATAGGAACTGAAGACGATCGACGGCTTGTTCTGCAACAGCACCGCTTCCATGCCGGCGGCGCGCAGACGGGCCAGCTCCTGGCGCGAATGCTGGCGATCTTCCTTCCAGGGATACAAGGCGAACTGTTCGATTTTCGAACCACGAATGGCCGTGTGCAGGTCGTAGTGCAGACGCTGGCGATCCGGCAGGCTGAAGAAACTCGCCGCCAGGCGTTCCAGTTCACAGGCGCGCAGGGCTTCGGAGCCACTGCTTTGTTCGTGTCGGCCATTGAACAGCCGATTGACGTCCTGCTCGACGAAACGCTCGCCCTTGCGAATCGCTTCGGGGTTGCCAAACAGGAACAGAATACGGGCGCGCGGCTTCAGGTCACCGCGGGCGATGTCATGCAACAGGCGATCGAGCAGTTCGATCGGCGCTGTTTCGTTGCCGTGGATACCGGCCGATAACAGCAGGTCCAGGCCGTTGTCGCGTACTTCAGGTGGCCGGACTTCCAGCGCACCTTCGCTCAACCAGCGCATGCGCACGCCTTCGACAGTCAGTTGAGTCTTCTCCGCCGGTTCGCGGCCGGCGAGGGTCAGTTCAAGCAGTTTGCCGAGGGCGAGCATAGAGCGGTTTCCTTAATGGTCGTGGTTGCAATCCGGGCCGTGAACGTGTTCCTCGTCGTCACCCAGGTCAGCCGGTTCCATCTCCAGCTGCAGACTTACCAGATTAGTCGCCAATGGGCGCAACAGCAGGTTGGCGTATTCGGCGTCGCCTTCTTCGACGTCCACGCCGATCAGCAACTGGCCACGGCCGTCCTGCTGGATCCACAGCTCTTTGCCTTGCCACATGACCGCGACGCGGGTGCAGGAGGTTTCCAGTTGCGTGCCGTCGGTGTCTTCAAGGATCAGCTGCAGGGTATCGCTCATGTCTTTACGCTCTCGGTTTGAGATGAACCGGCGCGCTGTCATGCATGACAACGCGCCGTCGATCAATTGATCTGGAATGGATAAACCGCGCCCAGTTTAAGGATTTGCGTCAGTTCATCCAGTGCCGTCCGGCACTCAAGCAGCAATTGCGGGTCCGCCAGATCGTTTTCGGTCATACGGTCGCGGTAGTGCTTCTCGACCCATTCGGTCAGAGTGCCGTACAACGGTGCCGTCATGATAACCCCTGGGTTGACCGCCGCCAGTTCGGTTTCGTTGAGTGCGACACGCAACCTCAGGCAAGCAGGGCCACCGCCGTTCTGCATGCTCTGCTTGAGATCGAAGACTTTCACTTCGCGGATCAGGCCGCCGGAGCTGGTCAGGCTTTGCAGGTATTGCCATACGCGCTCGTTGCCACGACATTCTTCCGGCACGATCAAGAGCATGGAGCCGTCAGGACGCGACAGCAGCTGGCTATTGAACAGGTAGGATCGAACTGCGTCTTCGACGCTTACCGCGGAACGCGGAACGCACACTGATTGAAATTTCCCACCGACCTTGGCGAGTTTGCCCTGCAGTTCAGCGAGCATCTTGTCGGTCTCGAGGAAAGCGTCCTCGTGATAGAAAAGCACTTCGCCATTGCCCACGGCAATCACGTCATTGTGGAACACGCCCTGGTCGATCACCGAGGGGTTCTGTTGGGCGTAGACCACGCCGTCATCGCTCAAGCCGTGCAGGCGAACAACCGCCTGGGACGCTTCGAGGGTCTGGCGCGCCGGATACTTCTGCGGTGCCGGGTAACGGGTGTCGAAGGCACTGCGACCAAACACGAAGAACTCGACGCCGGCTTCGCCGTACGCACGGCAGAAACGGGTGTGGTTGGCCGCGCCTTCGTCACCGAACTGCGCCACGGCCGGCAACGCAGCGTGGTGGGCGAAGTGCTTCTGGTCGGCGAACATGGCGCCCAGCACGCGGCTGGTGGTCGGATGCTCGATGCTGCGGTGGTACTTGCAGTTCAGGTTGGCGGCGGTGAAATGCACGCGGCCATCCGCGGTGTCGGCGCTCGGGCTGACGGTGGCGGCGTTGGCCACCCACATGCTCGATGCCGAGCAACTGGCGACCAGCAGCGGCATCGCGTCTTTGGCGGCACGCTCGATCACTTGCGCGTCGGTGCCGCTGAAACCCAGGCGGCGCAAGGCGGCCACGTCCGGGCGCTCCTGCGGTGCCAGAACACCTTGCTGAAAGCCCATGTCCATCAGCGCTTTCATTTTCGCCAGGCCTTGCAGCGCCGCTTCCTTCGGATTCGAAGACTGCTGACTGTTGCTCTGGGACGCGACGTTGCCGTAGGACAGGCCGCCGTAGTTATGGGTCGGCCCCACTAGACCGTCAAAATTGACTTCATAGGATTTCATCAGCGAGGCTCCACGAGAATCTGTTGTTATGGCTTCAGTAACTGGATTTAAGACCGCGGCGCGGCCATCGCCAGCAGGCTGGCTCCCACAGGTTCGGTGGTGCTCACTAATCTTGTGTACGACCCGATCACTGTGGGAGCCAGCCTGCTGGCGATTAGCATCACGCCATTTTCACGCCAGGTGTCAGAGCGGCAGGCAACACCAGGCTCGGCGTTTCCAACGAAGCCACCGGGTAGGCGCAGTAATCCGCCGCGTAGTAGGCGCTGGCGCGATGGTTGCCCGAGGCACCGACGCCACCGAAAGGCGCGCTGCTCGCGGCACCGGTCAGTTGTTTGTTCCAGTTGACGATGCCGGCGCGGCTTTCCAGCCAGAACTGCTGGTAACGCGCTTCGGAATCCGACAACAGGCCGGCCGCCAGACCATATTCGGTGTCGTTGGCTTGCGCGATCGCCGCTTCAAAATCAGCGTAGCGGATCACTTGCAGCAGCGGGCCGAACAGTTCTTCGTCCGGGCGATCGGCGACCGCCGTCACGTCGATAATGCCAGGGGTCAGCAAGGCGGCCTGGGCCTGAGGCTGGGTCATTTCCAGCAACGCGACGGCGCCGTTGGCCAGCAGATGCTCCTGGGCATCCATCAGCGCTTTCGCCGCACCGAGGGAAATCACCGAGCCCATGAAGGGCGCCGGCTGCTGATCGAACGCACCGACTTCAATCGACGCACTGACCGCCACCAGGCGCGCCAGCAACGAGTCGCCCCAGGCACCTTGCGGCACCAGCAAGCGGCGGGCGCAAGTGCAGCGCTGGCCGGCAGAGATGAACGCCGACTGGATGATGGTGTAGACAGCAGCATCGAGATCGGCGACCTGATCCACCACCAGCGGGTTGTTACCGCCCATCTCCAGCGCGAGGATCTTGTCCGGACGACCGGCAAACTGCTGGTGCAGGTGATTGCCCGTGCGGCTGGAACCGGTAAAGAACAGCCCATCGATGCCCGGGTTCGCCGCCAGGGCGATACCGGTTTCGCGAGCACCCTGCAGCAGGTTCAACACGCCCGCCGGTAACCCGGCTTCGATCCAGCACTTGACCGTCAGCTCGGCGACTTTCGGCGTCAGCTCACTCGGCTTGAACAGCACGCTGTTACCGGCCAGCAGCGCCGGCACGATGTGCCCGTTGGGCAAGTGGCCCGGGAAGTTGTAAGGGCCGAACACCGCCACCACGCCGTGGGGCTTGTGGCGCAGCACTGCGGTGGCATCGCCCAGCGGGCCGCTCTTCTCGCCCGTGCGCTCGCGGTAGCTCTGCACCGAGATCGCAATCTTGTTGACCATGCTGGTGACTTCGGTGGCCGATTCCCACAAAGGCTTTCCGGTTTCCTCGCCGATGGCGTGGGCCAGTTCGTCCGCGTGACTTTTCAGGGCCGCAGCAAAGGCTTCCAGTACCGCAATACGCTCTTCAAGGGTGCGTCGGGCCCAGCCCGGGAACGCCTGGCGCGCAGCCTGCACGGCGGACTCGACCTGATCGACGGTGGCACCGGTGCCGGACCACAGCACGTGCTGGGTCACCGGGTTCAGCGACTCGAAGGCTTCGCCCCCACCTGCCAACCATTCACCTGCGATGTATAGCGAATTCATTATTTCGACTCCCGAGCAGCGGACAACGCCACGGCGCGCACTTGATCGCCAGCGTTGAGTTGAAGACGTTTGGCGGTCAGCGGATCGACCACCAGCGTGCCGGCGGCGAGACGTGCCGGAGCGGCGGTGATGCGGCAGTCTTCGCGCTTGCGGTTGTGAATGATGAACGGCGTGGCGTCGTCGCCTGGCGTGCCGACGGCGAGCACCAGTGCCTGGCTGTCGCGCACGGCGCGGATCTTGCCGGTTTCGCACTCGATGGCCGGGCCGGCGTCGAAGATGTCGACGTAGCCTTGATAGCTGAAGCCTTCGCTCTTGAGCATCGACAACGCAGGCTCGGTGTCCGGGTGCACCTGGCCGATCACGTTGCGCGCATCCGGCGACAGGAAGCAGGTGTACAGCGGGAACTTCGGCATCAATTCGGCGATGAACGCCTTGTTGCCCACGCCGGTCAGGTAGTCGGCCTGGCTGAATTCCATCTTGAAGAAGTGGCGGCCCAGGCTTTCCCAGAATGGCGAGCGCCCGGCTTCGTCGGAAACACCGCGCATCTCGGCGATGATCTTGTTGCCGAACAGTTGCGGGAATTCGGCGATGAACAGCATCCGCGCCTTGGACAGCATGCGACCGTTGAGACCACTGCGGTAATCGGCGTGCAGGAACAGCGAGCACAGCTCGGAATTGCCGGTCAGGTCGTTGGCCAGGAACAGGGTCGGGATTTCGCGATAGATGTTCAGCTCTTGCGAAGCGCTGACCGTCAGGCCGACCCGGAAGTTGTACCAGGGCTCACGCAGGCCGACGGCGCCAGCGATGGCGGAAATGCCCACCACTCGGCCATTGTCGTCTTCGAGCACGAACAGGTAGTCCGCATCGCCCCGCCCGGCTTCGCCGCGAAAGGTCTTCTCGGCCCAGCCGACCCGGTGGGCCAGACGCTCTTCGTTGGCCGGCAAGGTGGTCAGGCCGGTGCCGGTGCTGCGGGCCAGGTCGATCAGAGCGGGTAAATCGCTGCTGCGTACGGGACGAACGATCATGCTATCTCCTCAATCGGGCCGCTTGCGCCACCCGCGAAACTCGCTGCTTTCTAGGCATTCTTTTCAGCAGGTGTTAAACCGCCACCAGGCGCACGCTGGCACCCTCACCGACGCCCAGGGCTTCGGCCGTTTCCAGGTCCAGGGTCACCGGTTTGCCCGGCGCGTAGTCAAGCTCGAGCATGACCGCGCGGTAATCCTGCAACTGGGCATTGGCCACCAGGTACTGACGACCGACGCCTTTGACCGGCTCGCCGATCTTCACCGGCACCACGCGGCTCTGGGCGATCGAACGGATCCCCGAGACCCGGGCATGCAAGGTCGGACCGCCGTCGAAGATGTCGATGTAGTGATCGGTTTCAAAGCCTTCGCGCATCAGGATGTCGAAGGTGATCTGCGCCCGGGGGTGCACCTGGCCCATGGCTTCCTGGGCGGAGTCCGGCAGCAGCGGCACGTAGATCGGGTAATGCGGCATCAGTTCGGCGAGGAAGGTCCGGCTCTTCAGGCCACACAGACGCTCGGCCTCGGCGTAGTTGAGGTCGAAGAAGTTGCGACCGATGGCATCCCAGAACGGCGAGTCGCCATTCTCATCGCTGTAACCGACGATCTCGGTCACCACCGAATCGGCGAAGCGCTCAGGGTGGCTGGCGACGAACAGCAGGCGGCCACGGGAGTTGAGCTCGGCCCAGGGCGATCCAACCAGCTCGCGCTGCACGTAGAAACTGGTCAGCAGGCTGTTGCCAGTCAGGTCGTGGCACTGGGAGAGCACGTGGATCTTGTTATGAATCTTCAGCTCGCGGGAGGCGTGCACGAAGGTTTCATTACGGAAACTGTAGAACGGCTCGGAATAACCGGCCGAGGCGACGATGGCCGAACAGCCCACCAACTTGCCGGTGGCCGCGTCTTCGAGCACGAAGAAATAGCTCTCTTCACCGTTGAAGCTGACTTCGGCGGCGAACGAGGCTTCGCTCGCGGCGATCTTGTCGCTCAGGCGTTCAACGTCATCCGGCAAGGAAGTGACACCAATCGGGCTGTCCGCAGCCAGACGCTGTACCTCGCCCAGATCAGCCATTTGCGCGGGGCGCATCACCAGCATGGTGTCACTCCTTAATCTCAGAACTTACAGAAGAAAAATCCCGGGCCATCCCTGAAACAACTCAGAGTCAACTGTGGGAGCTAGCCTGCTGGCGATATCGTCCTGTCAGGCAACAATGATGTTGGCTGTCAGGCCCTCATCGCCAGCAGGCTGGCTCCCACAGTTTTGATCCAGCCCGGAACAAAATTGGGTTCGACGCCTGAAAGGTCAGGCGCCGAAGGGTCTATCAGGCTTGCGTCAGTTTTGCCGCAGCGCGTTCGAAACGGTCCAGGCCTTCGTCGATGTCCGCGTCTTCCACCACCAGGCTTGGGGCGAAACGCACCACATCCGGGCCGGCTTGCAGCACCATCAGGCCTTCACGCTCGGCGGCGTTGAAGATGTCCTTGGCCTTGCCTTTCCAGGCATCGCTCAGTACGCAACCGATCAACAGGCCCATGCCACGCACCTGGGTGAACAGGCCGTATTTCTCGCCGATCTGTTCAAGGCGCGCCTTGAACTTGTCGTGCTTGGCGTTGACGCCGGCCAGCACTTGAGGGGTGTTGATCACGTCGATCACAGCTTCGGCGACTGCGCATGCCAGCGGGTTGCCGCCGTAGGTGGTGCCGTGGGTGCCGACGACCAGGTGCTTGGCCAGGTCTTCGGTGGTCAGCATGGCCGCGATCGGGAAACCGCCGCCCAGGCTCTTGGCGCTGGTCAGGATGTCCGGGGTCACGCCGTAATGCTGGTAGGCGAACAGATGGCCGGTGCGGCCCATGCCGGTTTGCACTTCGTCGAAGATCAGCAGCGCGTTGTGCGCGGTGCAGAGCTCGCGGGCACCTTGCAGGTATTCGAGTTCGGCCGGAATCACACCGCTCTCGCCCTGGATCGGCTCCAGGACCACAGCGCAGGTCTTGTCGGAAATGGCGGCTTTGAGCGCGGCCAGATCGTTGTACGGCACGTGGGTGATACCGGTGATCTTCGGACCGAAGCCGTCGGAGTACTTCGACTGGCCACCGACGTTGACGGTGAACAGGGTACGACCGTGGAAACTGTTGAGCGCGGCGATGATTTCGTACTTCTCGCTGCCGAAACGGTCGAAACCGACACGACGGGCCAGCTTGAAGGCCGCTTCGTTGGCTTCGGCGCCGGAGTTGCAGAAGAAGGCACGCTCGGCAAAGGTGGCATCGACCAGCTTGTGGGCCAGGCGCAGGGCCGGCTCATTGGTGAACACGTTGGACACGTGCCACAGCTTGTTGGCCTGCTCGGTCAAGGCACCGACCAGCGCCGGATGTGCGTGGCCCAATACGTTGACGGCAATACCGCCGGCGAAGTCGATCAGCTCGCGACCGGACTGATCCCAGACGCGGGAACCGGCGCCACGCACTGGAATAAAGGCGGCAGGCGCGTAGTTGGGAACCATAACCTGATCGAAATCGGCGCGTTGTACCGCAGCGTGCTCAACGGACATCGGAGTCTCCTGAAGAGAAAACACTCGCCTGAAACTGGCGAGCGATGAGGGGATTGTAAGGACAGTTTTCAGCCCGGCCTTGCCGCCAAGCGACAACTTCTTATAGCGCAAACCCCGGATTTTCCCGGGTTTACGGCAATGCGACATATAGGGTCGCAAAGGCGCAGTTTAAACTGTCGCGAGCGCTTGTAGGAGCTGGCTTGCCAGCGAAGGCGGCCCAGGGCCATGCACTGCCCTTGAGGACGCCTTCGCCGGCAAGCCGGCTCCTACAGGGAATGGCGCATGTTGGACGGGCGCTGGCGCTAGCCGCGCTCGGAGGGTACCGAGGACAATTCGAACGGGCTGCTGCTGCGCCGCTGGTTGCGATCTTCGCGCGGCGTGGCACCGAAGAAATTGCGGTAGGCGCTGGAGAAATGCGGCCCCGAGGAGAAGCCACAGGACAGGCCGATCTGGATGATCGACTTGCTGGTCTGCATCAACATCTGCCGGGCCTTGTTCAGGCGCAGTTCCAGGTAATACTGGCTCGGCACCCGGTTGAGGTATTGCTTGAAGATGCGCTCCAGTTGCCGACGGGACACGCACACATGCTGGGCGATTTCGTCGGTGGTCAGCGGCTCTTCAATGTTGGCTTCCATCAGCAACACCGCCTGGGTGAGCTTGGGATGGCTGGAGCCGAGGCGGTTCTGCAACGGAATGCGCTGGCGCTCGCCACCTTCGCGGATGCGCTCGACCACCAGTTCTTCCGACACCGCACCGGCCAGCTCGGCGCCGTGATCACGGGCCAGCACCGCCAGCAGCAAGTCGAGCACCGACATGCCACCACACGCGGTCAGGCGATCGCGATCCCAATCGAACAGATGACTGGTGGCGATGACTTTCGGAAAGCGTTCGGCGAAATCATCCTGCCAACGCCAATGCACCGCGGCGCGGTAACCATCGAGCAAGCCCAGTTGCGCCAACGGATAAACACCGGCCGACAGACCGCCGATCACGCAACCGGCACGCACCAGCTGCTTGAGCGCACTGCTCAGCGCCGGCGCGAGACTGGTCGGTGGCTCGTCAGCGAGCAGGAACAGTTTCTGGAAGTTTTCCAGCTTGCCGGTCCAGGCTTCACCGGGTAATTGCCATTGGCCTTCACTCGGTGGTTCGGCCTGCAAAAACGACAGTTCGTAGACCACGTCCGGATGCACACGCTGGGCAACTCGCAAGGCCTCCTCAGCCAGCGCCAGCGTCAGTGCTTTAGTGCTGGGCCAAATCAGGAAACCAATTCGATGGGCAGTCATGGTGGGCAATCCGAAGCGAAGAACAGTGATGAAGGCATGGGCCAATGCTAGCCCGTAAATGAACGCAAATCTCAAGACCTACACAGATCAACTGTAGGAGCTGGCTTGCCAGCGAAGGCGGTAGGTCCGCGCCAGAGACGCTAGCTGACCCACCGCCATCGCCGGCAAGCCGGCTCCTACAGTGATCTGAGCCAGCCTCTAGGTTGCGAAGCATGCACTATCCCGGTGCACAACGGCAGCCTTGATTATTTCAAGCTGCCGGACAGGAATTGTTGCAGGCGTTCGGACTGTGGATTGACCAGCACTTCACGCGGGTTGCCGCTCTCTTCGACCACACCTTTGTGCAGGAACACCAGCTGGTTCGACACTTCACGGGCGAAGCCCATTTCGTGGGTCACCACGACCATGGTCCGGCCTTCCTGGGCCAGGGCCTGCATGACCTTCAACACGTCGCCCACCAATTCCGGGTCGAGTGCCGAGGTCGGTTCGTCAAACAGCATCACCTCAGGCTCCATGGCCAGGGCTCGGGCAATCGCCACGCGCTGCTGTTCGCCACCGGACATGTGGCCCGGGTAGGCATCCTTGCGATGCGCCACGCCGACCTTGTTCAGGTAGTGCTCGGCTTTCTCGCGGGCCTCGGCCTTGGACACGCCCAGTACGTGCACCGGCGCTTCCATGATGTTTTCAAGCGCGGTCATGTGCGACCACAGGTTGAAATGCTGGAACACCATCGACAGGCGCGAACGCATGCGCTGCAGCTGTTTCGGGTCGGCGGCTTTCATCGCGCCGTCCTTGTTCGCCACCAGCTTGAGCTCTTCGTTGTTGAGCAGGATCCTGCCCGCGTGCGGCTGCTCCAGCAGGTTGATGCAACGCAGGAAGGTACTTTTGCCGGAGCCACTGGAGCCGATGATGCTGATCACATCGCCAGCCGCCGCTTTCAGGGACACGCCCTTGAGCACTTCGTGACTGCCATAGCGTTTATGCAGGTCTTGGACTTCAAGCTTGTACATGCGGTCGGTTCTCACAAAAACAGTCAGTCAGTCGTTGAGCAAGCGCCCGTGACGCAGCGCTTCGCGCCCCGCCACCTTGGCCAGCCAGAAACCGGGTTGGGCGTAACGCAGCCGTTCAATGGCAAACAGCACCCCGGACGTACCAGCACACACCGTGCTGACCCGATCCGCCAGCGGATCGATCACTTCGAAAATCTCGTCCCCCGCCTCAACCCATTCACCAGGCTGGCGCAGGAAACTCACCACACCGGGGTGCGGCGCGAACAGCAATTCGGTGCCTTCGAACGGCAGGCCTTCGCAGGCTTCCTGGGCAGGTTGCGGCCAGTCACCGCTGATCAGTCCCTGCTCGGCGAGGAATGCCAGGATGCCTTCGGCGTAAGCCTCGGTCTCAGCGCGACCGGTATCAGATTGACCACCCAGCTCAAGGGTCGTCGCCAGGCACGCCAAGGGAATTTGCGCATCCGGGAACAGACGCGACAAGCGCAACCACGGCAGCGAACAGGCTTCGTCGAAGGAGCTGCCGCCGGAATCTTCCGCCAGCAAGCCAACCCGAACATTCAGGTGCGCCGCCAGCGAACGCCACTGCGGCCAGTGTTGCGGCAAGGCGTACATGTGCAGCGCGGCTTCGGCATCGCAATGCAGGTCCAGCACCACATCGGCGGTGCAGGCATGGCTGAGCAGGATGCGCTGCATGCCCTGCAACTGGCTGCCGGCCGGTGGCAGAGCGGCCAGATGATCGTTCATGGCCTGACGGATCAATTGGATATTGGCGTGCGGATCATCACCCAGATGCCCGGCAAGCTCAGCGGCCACTGGCGCGCTCAGCTCGACGAAATCGCGGTTGAAGTTCTTGCCGCTGCCCGCCTCGAAACGCCCTTGATGATTGCCCTGGAGCAACTGACCGAGGCCCAGTGGATTGGCCACCGGCACCAGTTCGATCACGCCGTTGAGCAAGCCTTGGGCTTCGAGTTCGGCCAGGCGTTTTTTCAGTGCCCAGGCGGTGCGCATGCCCGGCAGCTCATCGGCGTGCAGGCTGGCCTGGATGTAGGCCTTGCGCTCGCCCTGACCAAAGCGGAACACCGAAATCTGGCGCTCGCTGCCCAGGTTGCTCCACGGCAAAACATGATCGATGCGTTCCATATCAGTGCTTCCGCGGTGCCAGGTAGCCCAGCCAGCGGCGCTCGGCCATCTTGAACAGCTTCACCAGGATGAAGGTCAGGCACAGGTAGAACACGCCGGCGGTGATGTACGCCTCGAACGGCAGGTAGAACTGGGCGTTGACCGTGCGCGCGGCACCGGTGATGTCGATCAGGGTCACGATGGACGCCAGGCTGGTGGTCTGCAGCATCATGATCACTTCGTTGCTGTACTGCGGCAGTGCCCGGCGCAGCGCCGACGGCAGCAGGATGCGCTTGTACATCTTGAAGCGCGACATGCCCATGGCCTTGGCCGCTTCGATCTCGCCGTTCGGCGTGGCGCGCAGGCTGCCGGCGATGATTTCGGCGGTGTAGGCGCTGGTGTTGATGGCAAACGCCAGGCAGGCACAGAAGGTCGCGCTGGACAGCCATGGCCACAGAAAGCTTTCACGTACCGCTTCGAACTGCGCCAGACCGTAGTAGATCAAAAACAGCTGCACCAGCATCGGCGTGCCGCGGATCACGTAGGTGTAGAGCCAGGCCGACATGTTGACCACAGCGTTTTTCGAGACGCGCATCAAGCCCAGCGGCAACGCACACAACAAGCCGAAGAACAGCGACAGCGCGAGCAACTTGAGGGTGGTCAGCAGGCCGCCGAAGTACAGCGGCAAGGCCTCCCAGATGACGTTGTAGTCGAAGATCATAGCTCAGCCGCCCTTACGCCTACCGAGTAGCGCTTCTCGAGGTGACGCAATGCCAGCAACGAGACACTGGTGATCACCAGGTACATCGCCGCCACTGCGAGGAAGAAGGTGAATGGCTCGCGGGTCGCGTCTGCCGCCTGCTTGGCCTTGAACATCATGTCTTGCAGGCCCACCACCGAAATCAGTGCGGTAGCCTTGGTCAGGACCAGCCAGTTGTTGGTAAAGCCCGGAATCGCCAGGCGAATCATCTGCGGCACCAACACCCGGAAAAACACCTGGAAGCTGCTCATGCCGTAGGCCATGCCGGCTTCGGCCTGCCCCTTGGGGATCGCCATGAACGCGCCTCGGAAGGTTTCCGACAGGTACGCACCGAAGATGAAGCCCAGGGTGCCGATACCGGCGGCCAACGGGTTGAGGTCGATGTACTCGTCGAAGCCGAGCAGCGGCGCGACGCGGTTGAGCAGGTCCTGGCCGCCGTAGAAAATCAACAGGATCAGCACCAGGTCGGGAATCCCGCGGATCACCGTGGAATACAGGTCGCCCAGCCAGGCCAGCCAGCGCACCGGCGACAGACGCAGAGCCACGCCGATCAGGCCCAGGACAATGGCCAGGACCATGGACGACAAGGCGAGCTGAAGCGTCAGCCAAGCGCCATCGAGGATGACAGCCCCGTAGCCTTTCAACATGATTCAGGTCCTCGAAAGTTGGGATGAAAAAATGGCGCAAACCTCAGAAAACCTGCTGCTTGCGCCATTTCGGACGTGCCGTGTTACTTGCCGTAGATATCGAAGGCGAAGTACTTGTCCTGGATTTGCTTGTACTTGCCGTTCTCGCGGATGGCTGTGATCGCGGTGTTGATCTTGTCTTTCAGCGCGTCGCCCTTGCGAACCGCGATACCCACGCCGTCGCCGAAGTACTTGACGTCGGTGAACGCAGGACCGACGAATGCGAAACCTTTACCGGCGTCGGTTTTCAGGAAACCGTCATCCAGCAGCGTAGCGTCTGCCACGGTGCCGTCGAGGCGGCCGGCGGCCACGTCGAGGTAAATTTCGTTCTGCGAACCGTATGGCTTGATCTCGGCACCCAGCGGGGCCAGGACTTCGCGGGCGAAACGCTCGTGGATCGAACCACGCTGCACGCCGATGTTCTTGCCCTTGAGCTCGGCCAGGTTTTCGCTGACCGCAGTGCCGGCCTTCATGACCAGGCGAGCCGGGGTGTTGTAGTACTTGTTGGTGAAGTCCACGGACTTCTTGCGGTCTTCAGTGATCGACATGGACGACAGGATCGCGTCGATCTTGCGCACTTTGAGTGCCGGGATCAGGCCGTCGAACTCTTGCTCGACCCACACGCACTTGACCTTCATCTCTTCGCACAGGGCGTTACCGATGTCGTAGTCGAAACCGACGATGCTGCCGTCCGGCGCTTTCGAAGCGAACGGAGGGTAAGCCGCTTCGATACCGATCTTCAGGGGTTTTTCGTCGGCGAAGGTTGGCAGGGACAGCACGCAGGACATTGCCAGGGCGCCAAGCAGCACGAGTTTCTTCATCTTGGGACTCCATCGGTAAAGGGCTAAAACGGCAGAGTGAGCGACAGCCCAATATGCGAATGAGTGGAACCGGAAAGCGTTGCTGCGTCCTACATTACGCGTGCGAGATTTCAACACAGGCAACGACGAGCGAGTGATCGGCATTCTAACGACAGGCCCGGAGCCGATATTTCTTCAATGCGACAACTAGTTACAGATGCACCGAGAAAGCCGTTCGAGCACGTTGACAGCCCTGCAAAATCATGCGAGAGCAAAAGACAGTAAACCGATCTGTATTGCAAGTTGCGGGCCTATTATTGGCAAAGCCTTCTAATCCGGCAAGCGCAGCGTTGGGTCTTATTTTTTGTGCGGGCATTTGAGGGGCGCTGGCGTTTCCCAATACCCCGAATTGGCGCGGAGCGGTTACACATTCAGTAACCTGAAAGATCGTTGGTAACAGTAGGAAACATCCCACAGGGGAAGCCGATAATTATTGGCTGTTGTTTATGCGGTGGCTGTTCTGGCCCCTTCGCGGGCAAGCCCGCTTCCACAGGTTTCCATGGTGTGACACAGATCGCGAACACTCCATAGCCCCCTGTGGGAGCGGGCTTGCCCGCGAAGAGGCCCGCACTGCCAACACAAAAACTGGAGGCAACAAAAAGCCCCACCAGGCTCAACACCTGGCAGGGCTTCCATGACCCTGAACGCTACTTAAGCAACATTCATGGTCCTGTGCGTATCAATCAAATGCTGCACCACACCCGGATCCGCCAGGGTGGAAATATCCCCCAACGCATCGTACTCAGCCGTGGCAATCTTGCGCAGAATCCGCCGCATGATCTTGCCCGAGCGAGTCTTCGGCAGCCCCGGCGCCCACTGGATCACATCCGGCGAGGCAATCGGACCAATCTCCTTGCGCACCCAATTCTTCAGTTCCAGGCGCAGCTGCTCGCTCGGCTCCTCACCATTTTTCAAGGTGACATAGACATAGATGCCCTGCCCCTTGATGTCGTGCGGCACACCGACCACCGCCGCTTCGGCGACTTTCGGGTGAGCGACCATCGCACTTTCGATCTCGGCGGTGCCCATGCGGTGGCCGGACACGTTGAGCACGTCGTCGACGCGACCGGTGATCCAGTAGTAACCATCGGCATCGCGACGGGCGCCGTCACCGGTGAAATACATGCCGCGGAAGGTCTTGAAGTAGGTGTCGACGAAACGGTCGTGATCGCCGTACAGCGTACGCGCCTGGCCTGGCCACGAATCGAGAATCACCAGGTTGCCCTCGGCCTCGCCTTCGATGATATTGCCCAGGTTGTCCACCAACGCCGGCACCACGCCGAAGAACGGACGCGCCGCGGAACCCGGCTTCAGGCCATGAGCACCCGGTAGCGGGCTCATCAGGGTCGCGCCGGTTTCGGTCTGCCACCAGGTGTCGACGATCGGGCAACGGGATTGGCCGACATTCTTGTAGTACCAGTCCCAGGCTTCCGGGTTGATCGGCTCGCCCACCGAGCCCAACAGGCGCAGGCTGCTGCCATCGGCACCTTCAACGGCGGCCGTACCCGCGGCCATCATGGCGCGAATGGCGGTCGGGGCGGTGTAGAGGATATTGACCTTGTGCTTGTCGACGATCTTCGCCACCCGGGTGATGTCCGGATAGTTCGGTACGCCTTCGAACAGCAGCGTGGTCGCGCCATTGGCCAGCGGGCCATAGACGATGTAGGTGTGGCCGGTGACCCAGCCGACGTCGGCGGTGCACCAGTAGACTTCACCCGGGCGGTAGTCGAACACGCGCTCGTGGGTCATGGCCGCGTACAACAGGTAGCCGCCGGTGGTGTGCTGCACGCCCTTCGGCTTGCCGGTGGAGCCGGAGGTGTAAAGGATGAACAGCGCTTCCTCGGCGCCCATCTCCTTGGGTGCACAAACAGTGCCCGCCACTTTCATCAGGTCTTCGTACCAGATGTCGCGGTGCTGGTTCCACTTGATGTTGCCACCGGTGCGCTGGCACACGATGACTTTCTGGATGCTGCTGGTTTCCGGGTTGGTCAGGGCGTCGTCGACGTTGGCCTTGAGCGGAATCTTCTTGCCGGCACGAATGCCTTCGTCGGCGGTGATCACCACTTTCGACTTGCAGTCGATGATGCGACCAGCCAGGGCCTCCGGCGAGAAACCACCGAACACCACCGAGTGAATCGCGCCGATCCGGGTACAGGCCAGCATGGCGACCACGGCTTCGGGGATCATCGGCATATAGATGGTCACCACGTCGCCGCGGTGCACGTCCTGCCCACGCAAGGCGTTGGCGAACTTGCAGACTTGTTCGTGCAGCTCGCGGTAGGTGATGTTGCGGCTTTCGGAAGGGTCATCGCCCTCCCAGATGATTGCGACCTGATCGCCGCGCTCGGCCAGATGACGGTCCAGGCAATTGTAGGAAACGTTCAGGGTGCCGTCGGCGAACCACTTGATGTCGACATGGTGATCGTCGAAAGAGGTCTGTTTCACCGTGGTGAAAGGCTTGATCCAGTCGAGGCGCTTGGCCTGCTCGCGCCAGAAGCCGTCCGGGTTGACGACCGACTGCTGGTACATGGCCTTGTAGGTCGCCTCGTCAGTCAGCGTGTTGGCCAGAACCTCGGGACGAACGGGATACAGGGAAGCCGCACTCATCTTTCTTACCTCGGTGGAATAGTTGTTTTTGTATGACCCTGTTGTAGCCCGGGCGGGGCCTATAGAACCATTCGACGATGGTAGTAACAAGCCCACACAAAACGCCTTGATAACCGCGAAACAGAACTGGAACGAATGTCCCGAATCTCACACCACACTGTAGGAGCGAGCTTGCTCGCGATAAACCTGAGAACACCAAATGGTATCAGACACGGCGCGTTATCGTTCACGACCATCGCGAGTTCAAGCTCGCTCCTACAGGGTGCACGGGGATTGTTACAAAATCCGCCAAAGGTGTTTATCAAAACCACGCCTATATGAATGTCACCCCCACGCCTAAAATTCGCTGCGCCAACCCGGCAAACTGAGTTAACCCAGTTACAGCCCCCACGAAGGCAGTTAACCCAAACCCAAGTAGTCCGATCCACACGCAACCCCAAAAAGGTTGCGTGACCCCACTCGACTTGTAAAAGGTAAACATTAGATGAAAGCTTTATTGGTTCTGGCCCTCAGCAGCCTGTGCGCAACCGCCATGGCAGACGAGGTCCAGACTGATGTCGCGCAGCAACAACCGGCCATCGAGGATTACACTTACTCGATGGACCTGGACATCGCCAAAGTTATTTCAATGAGCGAAGTTCCCAATGTGTGTGAAGTTGTCCCGGCAAAAATGGAATATGACGACTCCAAAGGCCAACGCCATATCCTGCGCTACAGCGTCATGGGTAACGGCTGCTCCAGCGGCTGATCTGACTGCGCCGAATCCGGCCTCTCCAGCGCTTTGCTGAAGGTCGATTCCAGCCCGGCTCACGTCGGGCTCAGTTGTGTCTGGACTGGTCAAAAATCGCCCACAAACACAAGATGTAGTAAAAAAGGCGCTTTTCTGCTTACTTTTTGAGCAAAACCGATTCCACGCCATTTGCGCGAAAAAAAATCTTCACCCGCCAAAGCCCTGTAAACCCTCGCTCCGACCCCTCTCGACCGCTCCATGCGCGGATTCGCCCCACCACGACCCTAAAAATTTCCCTATAATGCGGCCTTAAACGGGCCTGCAATATCCCCTTACAGGGATGAATAGCCAGTCTGAAGCCCCGCAACGGCATTCGATGCTGATTGCGCCCATCAGTGGCTCTCGGAACCCCGTACAAAATTTATGTTTATTGCCTGCGTGTACCGCTGCAAAAAACGCTATCCAACGCGGCCAGCACCGCCGTGTGAAAAACCAACCCATCATTTTCACACGGGCACGCTGGCCCTCACGCAGGAGACGACACGTCATGCTGAGCTGGGACGAATTCGACAAAGAAGACACGGAAGTAGCAGTCAAGAGCGCCAACGCTGGCCACGCCACCGAAGCCAACATGGACCGTCTCGACAGCGCCGGCGGTGCCGCCGCCCTGGAAGCTCGCGCCGTGACCGCCGCTGACTCCGCCGCCGTTGCCCGCGCCAAAGCCGCCCTGGACTCGCTCGACGTCGCCGAAGGCCTCGCCGAACTCGAAGGCGCCTCCGCCCGTGTCGCTGTCGATGAAAAGCGCATGATCAACTGCCGTGCCGACCTCAACCAGCTCGTACCTTTCAAGTACGACTGGGCCTGGCAGAAGTACCTGGACGGCTGCGCAAACCACTGGATGCCGCAAGAAGTCAACATGACCGCCGACATCGCCCTCTGGAAAGACCCGGAAGGCCTGACCGACGACGAGCGCCGCATCGTGATGCGCAACCTCGGCTTCTTCTCCACCGCCGACTCCCTGGTGGCCAACAACCTGGTCCTGGCCGTATACCGCCTGATCACCAACCCGGAATGCCGCCAGTACATCCTGCGCCAGGCATTCGAAGAGGCGATCCACACCCACGCCTACCAGTACTGCATCGAATCGCTGGCCATGGATGAGGGCGAGATCTTCAACATGTACCACGAGATCCCATCGGTCGCGAAAAAAGCCACCTGGGGCCTCAAGTACACCCGTTCGATCTCCGATCCGAAGTTCGAAACCGGCACCGTCGAAACCGACAAAGAGTTGCTGCGCAACCTGATCGCCTACTACTGCGTCCTGGAAGGCATCTTCTTCTACTGCGGCTTCACCCAGATCCTCTCCATGGGCCGCCGCAACAAAATGACCGGCGTCGCCGAGCAGTTCCAGTACATCCTGCGCGACGAATCCATGCACCTGAACTTCGGCATCGACGTGATCAACCAGATCAAAATCGAAAACCCACACCTGTGGGACGCCGAAATGAAGGAAGAAGCTTCGCAGATGATCCTGCAAGGCACTCAGCTGGAGATCGAATACGCTCGTGACACCATGCCTCGCGGCGTGCTGGGCATGAACGCGGCGATGATGGAGGACTACCTCAAGTTCATCGCCAACCGTCGTTTGTCGCAGATTGGTTTGAAGGAAGAATACCCAGGGACGACTAACCCGTTCCCTTGGATGAGCGAGATCATGGACTTGAAGAAAGAGAAGAATTTCTTTGAGACTCGCGTAATCGAATACCAAACCGGTGGTGCGCTTAGCTGGGATTGATTCCTTGGCAAGCCACGATTTAGCGACTTGAATCGCCAAATCGAACATCTAAAAGCCCCGATCTGATCGGGGCTTTTTATTGACAGCAGGAAAACTCCTACCCGTATCCTCAGCAGTCGTAAAACTCCTACAGCATTTCCAGTTGCATCCGCATTGATAACCATTCAAAGCCGCTCTAATCTCTGCTGCAGGTGCCTAAGAAACGCCCAACGTAGAAGCTAACCTCATCACACAGAACGCATGCTGCTTCCAGCATAAAAGCGTATTCCTGCGTGTAAGGGAGAACAGCTCTGTTGGGATTCTTAGATCCTCTACGTTGGGCTCTGGCCCTTTCAATTTCACACGTAGAGGTAATGGCAATGCCTGCACAAATTTCACACCGACCGGAAATGACCGACCTTCTCAGTTCGACAGTCTTCCACCGCCATAACCTCCCACTCCACGCCCTCCTCCTTGAAAACCAACCATGGTTCTGCGCCCGCGATGTCGGTCGCTTGATGGGATTTCACTTGAGTGAGCGCATGCTCAACAAACTGGACAAAGACCAGCACCACACATTGTGGATTGAGTATTACCGACAAACTAAAAAACAACTGATGCTCAGCGAGTCCGGTGTATATGCGCTGCTGGTGTATCACTACGCGCCCGGAAATCGATTGTTGCGCGAATGGCTAACCCATCAGGTAGTACCGGCCTTACGAGATGCGGATAAGCCAAAGAACTCGGATCGACCGATGTTGAGTTTGTTGGACTGGCCGGAAATGTCGTTGAGCCTACTGCATTGGCAGAATGAAGGCTGGATTCGACTGCGAGATATGCCTTACCTACTGGACGACCACACCCAGCGCCGAGTGCCTGTCGTTAAACCTTGGTGGCAGAGAGTCGCGCAGATATTTCAGTCGTCGAAGCATTCGATAGGTTAGATGACGCGCTTGTAGGCTCTCTTGTGGGAGACGTCGCTATTTCTTGTGGGAAATTTCGTAGACAGCCGTAGTGGCCATTCAGTATCGTCCGAGGGTTTTCCACCCTCGGCGATTGTATGGACACTTCAAAGGAAAAAAGTGGCTGGAGCGATCAGGAGCTTGAAGCTTCGGTCGATGCTTATCTGAAAATGCTGGGCCTGGAGCAAAGCGGGCAGACGTTCAAGAAGTCAGTTGAGAACCAGCTTTTGCGTGAAGGCCCGTTAAGCAAACGTAGTGCCTCTTCGGTTGAGTACCGCATGCAAAATATCTCTGCGGTGCTGGAGCAATTGGATCTGCCGCGAATTATTGGCTACAGGCCTGCCAAGAACATTGGGGCAGGGATCGGTGAGCGGATTCGCAAGGTATTGGCCAAAAAAGTGGTGCCAGGTGTGGGCGAATTCGCTCCAACCGCCAACCATGAGACATTGCTACGCCGAACATCCAAGCTGCAAAAACAAGGTCTGAAGGTTGAGCCAACTGGTAACCCGAGCCCTCAACAGACTAGCACCGTCACCACGTCCTACGTCCGCGACCCAAAAGTTAGAGCCTGGGTGGCTGACTTAGCCAAGGGGATTTGTGAAGGCTGCGGCCAGAAAGCACCATTTGAAGCCGATGGCTTGCCGTTTCTAGAGGTTCATCACGTTAAACATTTGGCGCAAAAAGGTTCGGATTGCATTTCTAACGCTGTCGCGCTTTGCCCAAACTGTCATCGGCGTTGTCATCTTTCGAGCGACAAGGTTGAGTTCACCTTGTCACTTTATACGAAGGTGATGCGGCTCAAGCGGGAGTAATTGGCGTCTGTTGCCCGACCTCATTGCTTATGTGAGGTCGATGCCGCCCCCTCACAACCGTGCCGCAATCACCCGTACCCCATACTGCGGAATAATCCCGTCCGCTGTAACCAACTCCAACCCTTCCGCCTGAGCCTGGGCAATCAACATCCGATCAAAGGGATCGCGGTGAATTTCTGGTAACTTGCCCGCCTGCTGTCCATGAAACAGCGAAATCGGCAGTTTGGTAAAACCCTCGTCCTCAACCAACGCCTCAAGATCCTCTGGAGCTTCCAGCATCCCTTTTGCCTGCTTGATCGATATCTCCCAGATCGAAGCGGCGCTCACCAGTACCTGATTGCGCGGCTCCCCAATCATTTGTCGAGCTTCTGCGCCTAAGGCAGGATCATCGGACAACCACCAAAGAAACACATGGGTATCCAATAAAAGACGCCTCATAAGCTGCCCTCAAATCCAGCAATGATGTCTTCAGGAGTCTTGTCAAAATCAGCTGACATTCGAATTTTCCCTTTCAACCGCCCTGGCTTGCGCGCCCGTGGTGTTTCGACATGAGGTAGCAGATCCAGATAAGGCTTGCCGGCCTTGGCAATTACAACCTTGTCACCATGCCAAGCACGCTCAGCAAGTTGGGAGAGTTGGGATTTGGCTTCGTGCATGTTTACTTGAACGAGGTCGCTCATAAGGCACCTATACGGAATTAGCTAAGCTAGCCTAAGCCAGAGTTTTTCTGAAGGCAAGGCAAAGGGTTCACCGACTGTCAGGCAAACCCCATTGCAACGAAGACTAACTACGCGCCCTCATGAGCCGGCTGCATTACTGCAATGGCTCAAGCGCTTGCCGAAGCTTATCTTCCAGCGCCCATATCTCCCGCTTCACTTCCATGCGCCGCTCACGGGCGGCTTGAATACGAGACTCATCAAGCCCAGCGTAGCGGCGTAACCAGTGAACGATCATTTCCTCATCCGGGTAGTAATAGTCCTTCTTGCCTTTACTACTTCTCGGGGTGTCGTTCATATCACTGTCGAAGCGTCCAGCGGCGAACTCATCCGGGGGCAACGTACCCCATTCGGCGGCGCAATCCTCGAATATCCAGGCAATTTCATTGAGGTGTTTTTGCGCACCGCGATGCCCGCGTTTGTAAAACACGTACTCGCGGCAACTCTCCTGGAAGCGCTCCATCATCGGCTCGTCATCGACCCAGCGAAGGATGTCGTGCTGGCCCGCATGGTGGATCAGGCCGTTTATCCAACGCTCGGCAAAACGATCGACGAAACCTTCGATATCCGCTTTTTTCGCGTCCGCGAAAATCATGCAATACCGGGTTTGCACATGGATGACGAACAGCACATGTTTACGTTGAACGGTGATGGCGTGAACCAGCCACTGTTCGGCCGACTCATCAGGCGTATCGTCCTCAATAATGAGCGACGTCGGTTTCTCCACCGGGGTGATTTTCTTGCCCTTGTGAACACGGCTGAAAAAGTTGCTGGCGGCTTCGGTGCAATTGAAAATCAACATCCTGGTTCTCTGGTAGAAGGCTGGCGATAGCGGTTGTCAGTCTTGCCGCAGGATCTCATCAGCCCATTCAATCTCATATCCAATCGCTTACGATGATGGACATGAGCATTACTCCTGCGAAGAATATTGACGAAGTAAAACTCATTCTTGCCGAAAAATCCTGTCGCATTCAGGTCATCACAGTACGTCAGGGCGCCGCGACCAAACGCTTATTCACTTTGCCGACTCAACGAAGTCCAAAGCAACTGCGCCGCATACCCCCGATACGGCCGCCACTCCTCAGCCCGCGCCAACAACTCCCGAGCCGTCACCACCCCACCTTCCAATGCCGCCAACGCATTGATCAACCCAACATCCCCATTCGGCAACCCATCCATTTCCCGCAACTGCCGCAGAGCGATGTACTGCGCCGTCCAGTCACCAATCCCATATAACGCCAGCAACCGCTTCACTCCACCCTGCCGACCAGGTTCAAACAATAAAGGATCATCAAGCAACGCCTGAGCCACACCCGACAGCGTGCGACCACGGCTTTTCGGCATCCCCAATGTCGCAAGGTCCGCCGCCGCCAAAACCGCCGCATCTGGAAACACATGGGTCAAGCCACCGTGCGGCGAGGCCAGTGGCGCGCCGTACTGCGCCACCAGTTTCCCAGCCAATTTGATGGCCGCGCTCACGGTAATCTGCTGCCCCAACACCGCACGAATCGCCAGTTCCAGACCGTCCCACGCCCCCGGCACGCGCAGTCCCGGATGCCGTGCAATCAGGCGAGCCAGCAGTGGATCGGCCGCCAGGTGCCGTTGCATGGTGATCAGGTCGGCATCCAGGTCAAACATCCGCCGCAACCTGGCGACGATCTCGGGCACTGCACTCGCATCGGGAAAGTCCAGAGTCAGTTCCAGTGAGTCTGCCGTCGCCGGCTTGATCGAAAGTGTCCCGTGAACCCCGTTCAAGCCGATGCTGCGCGAGTAAGCGCCGTCGACCACCTCTTCCATTCCGGCAATCGCCCGGGCCGAGAGAAACTCCAGCATCGCCAGCCAGTCGTAGGGCGGCTGGAACGCCAGCAATAACTTCACAACCGGAGTAGCCCGCTATACAGCCCATACGCCGCCAACCCAGCTCCGCAGACGACGCAGGTAAAGATGCCCTTCTCGATCGCGGTGAACAAAGGCATGCCCTGTTCATGCCTGGCCTTGGCGAACAGGATCACGCCCGGCGCATAGAGCAACGCCGAGAGCAGCAGGTACTTCAAGCCGCCGGCGTACAGCAGCCACACCGCGTAGCTCAGGGCGACGCCGCCGATCAGCAGGTCCTTGGTCCGTTCGGCGGACGCGTGTTCGTAGGTTTCTCCGCGCCCGCTCAACAGCACCGCATAAGCCGCCGACCACAGGTAGGGCACCAGGATCATCGATGACGCGAGGTAGATGAGGCTGGTGTAGGTGCCGGCGGAGAACAGGGTGATCAGCAAAAACAGCTGGATCATCACGTTGGTCATCCACAGCGCATTGACCGGCACATGGTTGGCGTTTTCCTTGGTCAGGAACGCCGGCATGGTCTTGTCCTTGGCCGTGGCGAAGAGGATTTCGGCGCACAGCAGCGCCCAGGATAGCAAGGCACCCAGCAGTGAAATCCCCAGGCCGATACTGATCAGCAACGCGCCCCAGGGGCCGACGATATGCTCCAGCACCGCGGCCAACGACGGGTTCTGCAAGGTGGCCAGTTCCGGCTGGCTCAGGATCCCCAGCGACAGCACGTTGACCAGCACCAGCAGCGCCAACACCCCGAGAAACCCAATGACCGTGGCCCGGCCCACGTCCGCACGTTTCTCGGCGCGCGCCGAATAGACACTGGCGCCCTCGATGCCGATGAACACGAACACCGTGACCAGCATCATGTTGCGCACCTGGTCCATCACGCTGCCGAAACTCGGGTTGCTGCGTCCCCAGATGTCGCGGGTAAAGACGTCCGCTTTAAAGGCTACGGCGGCGATCACGATGAACATGATCAGCGGCACAATCTTCGCCACGGTCGTCAGCAGGTTAATGAAGGCTGCTTCCTTGATCCCACGCATCACCACGAAGTGCACCGTCCACAGCAGCACCGAGGCACAGGCGATGGCGACCGGGGTGTTGCCTTCGCCGAACACCGGGAAGAAAAAACCAAGGGTGCTGAACAGCAAAACGAAGTAACCGACGTTGCCCAGCCAGGCGCTGATCCAGTAGCCCCAGGCCGAAGAGAAGCCCATGTAGTCGCCGAAGCCGGCTTTGGCGTAGGCGTACACCCCCGAGTCCAGTTCCGGTTTGCGATTGGCCAGGGTCTGGAACACGAAGGCCAGGGTGAGCATGCCGACAGCCGTGATTGCCCAGCCGATCAATATCGCACCGGCGTCGGCCTTGGCCGCCATGTTCTGCGGCAGGGAAAAGATCCCGCCACCAATCATCGACCCCACCACCAGCGCGATCAGTGCGCTAAGGCGTAGCTTTTGCGTCGATTGCGACATGCCTGTGTCTCCGTTTCCCAGGGGCGGCAGTCGCCGCGAAATCGTCACATATCCTGCGTTTACTGAATGGATGAAGCGTAATGACGTTTATTGGATAACGCCAACGAACATCCCTTCAACTGCGGAATATGACCGAAAAGAGTCCCATATAATTTTTCGCTTTATAAATACTTTTTAGTAAGGAAATTCAGTTCTAACAACCCATGAGGAAAATTTGCGGATTGCAAAAAACGAACTAGCTTCATAAGTCGCAGGGAATGCGAAAAAGTTTCAACAAAAAATCAACGAGGCCTCTGGAACAAGCATTACAGGCTGTGGCCTTGTGCGAGCTAATCATTCAGTTATTAACAATGGAATGTAGACCTGTACTGATCTAAGTCAGCCCACCGTTCGGCTGGCGGACTTAGTCTGCTGTCTCACTTCTCCTGCATGGAGTCACGGAATGTCTGAAGCTCCCGGAAAACTGAAACTCGGCGCACTGGTTGCATTGGTCGTCGGTTCGATGATTGGTGGCGGGATCTTTTCCCTGCCGCAGAACATGGCGGCCAGTGCCGACGTCGGCGCCATTCTGATTGGCTGGGCGATCACCGCTGTCGGCATGCTCACCCTCGCCTTTGTGTTCCAGACCCTGGCAAACCGCAAACCCGACCTGGACGGCGGGGTCTACGCCTACGCCAAGGCCGGTTTCGGCGACTACATGGGTTTCTCGTCGGCCTGGGGTTACTGGATCAGTGCCTGGCTGGGCAACGTCGGCTACTTCGTGCTGTTGTTCAGCACCCTCGGCTACTTCTTCCCGGTGTTTGGCGAGGGCAATACCGTCGCCGCCGTGATCGGCGCGTCCGTGTTGCTGTGGGCCGTGCATTTGCTTGTGTTGCGGGGGATCAAGGAAGCGGCGTTCATCAACCTGGTGACCACGGTCGCCAAGATCGTACCGCTGATTCTGTTTGTGCTGATCGCGATTTTCGCCTTCAAGCTGGACATCTTCACCGCCGACATCTGGGGCATGAAGAACCCGGACCTGGGCAGCGTGATGAACCAGGTGCGCAACATGATGCTGGTCACCGTGTGGGTGTTCATCGGCATCGAAGGCGCGAGCATTTTCTCGGCGCGCGCAGAAAAACGCAGCGATGTGGGTAAGGCCACGGTGATCGGCTTTATCACCGTGCTGCTGATCCTGGTGCTGGTGAACGTGCTGTCGCTGGGCATCCTGACCCAGCCGGAACTGGCCAAGCTGCAGAACCCGTCGATGGCCGCCGTGCTGGAACACGTGGTGGGCCAGTGGGGAGCGGTGCTGATCAGCGTCGGTCTGATCATCTCGTTGCTCGGTGCGCTGTTGTCCTGGGTGCTGCTGTGCGCGGAGATCATGTTCGCCGCCGCCAAGGACCACACCATGCCGGCGTTTTTGCGCCGCGAAAACGCCAACCAGGTCCCGGTCAACGCCCTGTGGCTGACCAACGCCATGGTGCAGATCTTCCTGGTCATCACGCTGTTTTCCGCCAGCACCTACCTGTCGCTGATCTACCTCGCCACCTCGATGATCCTGGTGCCGTACCTGTGGTCGGCGGCGTACGCCCTGTTGCTGGCGGTTCGCGGCGAAACCTACGAAGGCGCGGCGGGGGAGCGCCAGAAAGATCTGATCATTGGCGCCGTGGCGCTGATCTACGCGGTCTGGCTGCTGTACGCCGGCGGCGTCAAATACCTGCTGCTCTCCGCCCTGCTCTATGCCCCCGGCGTGATCCTGTTCGCCAAGGCCAAGCTGGAACTGAAGAAACCGGTTTTCACCAATGTCGAGAAGCTGATTTTCGCCCTGGTGGTCGTCGGCGCCCTGGTGGCGGCCTACGGTCTCTACGACGGCTTCCTGACCCTGTAACACGACTGTCTTGCCATCTGGAGGTTCACTGAAATGACCACGGAAAAAGTTAAGTACGGCGTCCATTCCGAAGCCGGCAAACTGCGCAAAGTCATGGTTTGCTCACCCGGCCTGGCCCATCAGCGGCTGACCCCGAACAACTGCGACGAACTGCTGTTCGATGACGTGCTGTGGGTGGCCCAGGCCAAGCGCGACCATTTCGATTTCGTCACCAAAATGCGCGAACGCGGTGTCGATGTACTGGAAATGCACAACCTGCTGACCGACATCGTCGCCATCCCCGAAGCCCTGGACTGGATTCTTGAGCGCAAGATCACCGCCGACTCGGTGGGCCTGGGCCTGATCAATGAAACGAGTTCGTGGCTGCGCAGCCTGGAGCCACGACATATCGCCGAGTTCCTGATTGGCGGTGTCTCTGCCGATGACCTGCCGGACAGTTTCGGCGGCAAGACCATCCAGATGTTCCGTGAATTCCTCGGCCACTCCAGCTTCATCCTGCCGCCACTGCCCAACACCCAATTCACCCGCGACACCACTTGCTGGATCTACGGTGGCGTCACGCTCAATCCGATGTACTGGCCGGCGCGTCGCCAGGAAACCCTGCTGACCACCGCCATCTACAAATTCCACCCGCAGTTCACCAACGCCGAATTCGAAATCTGGTACGGCGACCCGGACAAGGACCACGGCAGCTCCACCCTTGAAGGCGGCGACGTGATGCCGATCGGCAACGGTGTGGTGTTGATCGGCATGGGCGAACGCTCATCGCGCCAGGCCATCGGCCAACTGGCGGTGGAGCTGTTCAAGAAAAAAGCCGTGGAGAAAGTCATAGTCGCCGGCCTGCCAAAATCCCGCGCGGCGATGCACCTGGACACTGTGTTCAGTTTCTGCGACCGCGATGTGGTGACCATCTTCCCGGAAGTGGTGAACCAGATCGTCGCCTTCACCCTGCGCCCCGATGAAAGCAAACCGGGTGGCATCGACATCCGCCGCGAAGAAACCAACTTCCTCGACACCGTGGCCCAGGCCCTCAACCTCAAGGCCCTGCGCGTCGTCGAAACCGGCGGCAACAGCTTCGCCGCCGAACGCGAGCAATGGGACGACGGCAACAACGTGGTGGCCGTGGAACCGGGCGTGGTCATCGGCTACGACCGCAACACCTACACCAACACCCTGCTGCGCAAGGCCGGGGTGGAAGTCATCACCATCAGCGCCGGCGAACTCGGTCGCGGTCGCGGCGGCGGCCACTGCATGACCTGCCCGATCATCCGCGATCCGATCGACTACTAACCCATCAGCCTTGGCCCGCACTTACCCAGTGCTGGCCATCGGGATAACCGACACCTTAGGAGATCCAAAATGGCGTTCAATATCCATAACCGCAATCTGCTGAGCCTGGAACACCACACCCCTCGCGAATTGCGCTACCTGCTCGACCTGTCCCGCGATCTCAAGCGCGCCAAGTACACCGGCACCGAACAGCAACACCTCAAGGGCAACAACATCGCGCTGATCTTCGAAAAAACCTCGACCCGCACCCGCTGTGCGTTCGAAGTCGCGGCCTATGACCAGGGTGCCAACGTCACCTATATCGATCCGAACTCCTCGCAGATCGGCCACAAGGAAAGCATGAAGGACACCGCCCGCGTGCTCGGGCGCATGTACGACGCCATCGAGTACCGTGGCTTCAAGCAGGAAATCGTCGAGGAACTGGCCAAGTTTGCCGGCGTACCGGTGTTCAACGGCCTGACCGACGAATATCACCCGACGCAAATGATCGCCGACGTGCTGACCATGCGTGAAAACGCCGACAAGCCGATCCACGAGATCAGCTACGCCTACCTTGGCGATGCGCGTAACAACATGGGCAATTCGCTGCTGCTGATCGGCGCCAAACTGGGCATGGACGTGCGCATCTGCGCGCCGAAAGCCCTTTGGCCGTTGGACGACCTGGTGGCCCGCTGCAAAAAGTACGGTGAAGAAAGCGGTGCGCGTATCACCCTCACTGAAGACCCGAAAGCGGCGGTCAAGGGCGTGGACTTCATCCACACCGACGTCTGGGTGTCGATGGGCGAACCGGTCGAAGCCTGGGCCGAACGCATCCAGCAACTGCTGCCGTATCAAGTGAATGCCGAACTGATGAAAGCCACCGGCAACCCGCGCACCAAGTTCATGCACTGCCTGCCGGCGTTCCACAACAGCGACACCAAGGTCGGCAAGCAGATTGCCGAGCAGTACCCGAACCTGAAGAACGGCATCGAAGTGACCGATGACGTGTTCGAGTCGCCGGCCTGCATCGCCTTCGAGCAAGCGGAGAATCGCATGCATACGATCAAGGCGATTCTGGTGTCGACGCTGGCTGACCTATAACGGCCCACTCGGCTCCCACTGAAGGACCTGGGTCAATGTGGGAGCTGGCCTGCCGGCGATGGCAGCGCCGCGGTGCATCTGACCGACCGCGGCGATCCCATCGCGAGCAGGCTCGCTCCCACAGGGATCAGGGTTCCATCGACAGACCGAGTCGCCCGCTTACTTCTCTTCTAGAAGGACATGCACCATGCGTATCGTCGTTGCTCTGGGCGGTAACGCCCTGCTCCGCCGGGGTGAACCCATGACCGCGGACAACCAGCGCGCCAACATCCGGATCGCCACCGAGCAGATCGCCAAGATCCATGCCGGCAACCAACTGGTCATCGCCCACGGCAATGGCCCGCAAGTCGGCCTGCTGTCGCTGCAGGCGGCGGCCTACACCTCGGTGTCGCCTTACCCGCTGGACGTGCTCGGCGCCGAAACCGAAGGCATGATCGGCTACATCATCGAACAGGAACTGGGCAATCTGCTGGACTTCGAAGTGCCCTTCGCCACCCTGCTGACCCAGGTCGAAGTCGATGCCAATGACCCGGCCTTCCAGAACCCCACCAAACCCATCGGCCCGGTGTACACCAAGGACGAAGCCGAAAAACTTGCCGCCGAGAAAGGCTGGGCGATTGCCCCGGATGGCGACAAATACCGCCGCGTGGTCGCCAGCCCCAAACCCAAGCGCATCTTCGAAATCCGCCCGATCAAGTGGCTGCTGGAAAAAAGCAGCATCGTGATCTGCGCCGGCGGTGGCGGCATTCCAACCATGTACACCGCACCCGGCAAACTTGAAGGCGTCGAAGCGGTGATCGACAAGGACCTGTGCTCGGCGCTGCTGGCCGAACAGCTTGAAGCCGATTTGCTGGTGATCGCCACCGACGTCAGCGCCGCATTTGTCGACTTTGGCAAACCGACCCAGAAAAGCATCACCCAGGCGCACCCGGACGAAATGGAAAAACTCGGCTTCGCCGCCGGCTCCATGGGACCGAAAGTGCAGGCAGCCTGCGAATTCGCGCGCCATACTGGAAAGGTCGCGGTGATCGGCTCACTCGCGGATATCGAAGCGATCGTCCAGGGCACGGCCGGCACGCGCATCAGCACGGCAACACCTGGCATTACCTACTCGTAAGGAGAGACGCCCATGGCACAGTTTGAGCCAGGTCACTTGCACATCGAGCGTCATGCGTTGACACCGGACGATGTCAGCTACAACGTGCACCTCGACTATGAAGTCAGCAAGAATGACAAAGGCGAAAAAGGCATCCAGTTCACCATGCACGGCAGCATTCAGGGCAAGGACATGTCGGAGCCCTTCTTCCTGCCCAAGGAGGAGGCCTACAACTTCGCCAGAGATGTGACGAGGATTGCCGAGAAGTACGGCATTCCGAAATCCCATAGCCAGATCGGCTCGGTCCACAAGCATTACGACTTGATGTTCGAAGACATCCGGCAGCAGTTGGATATGAAATCCGGCGACCCGGTGAACCCCGAGCACTTCGAATAACCCACGTACCTTGTGGGAGCGGGCTTGCTCGCTCCCACAGGGAATCATCGCTGACCTGAAGTCCTGCGCTGGATTTCACCTTACCCCCCGCTCCAAGGCATACTTGCCACCCTCCGCACGCCAGAACCCAAAACCGCCCCATGCGTATCCACGTCAGCTTCATCGATCGAGTCGGCATCACCCAGGAAGTCCTGGCCCTGCTCGGTGGACGCAACCTCAACCTGGATGCGGTGGAAATGGTCCCGCCCAACGTCTATATCGACGCGCCGACCCTGAGCCCGCAAGTGCTCGAGGAACTGCGCGATGCACTGCTGAGCGTGCGTGGTGTGCAGGCGATGACCGTGGTCGACATCCTGCCCGGCCAGCGCCGGCACTTGCAGCTCGATGCGCTACTCGCGGCGATGACCGACCCGGTGCTGGCGCTGGACAGCGCCGGCAAGGTGTTGTTGGCCAACCCCGCATTGATTGCCCTGTACGGCCGCGAGCCGGCCGGTGAAAGCGTCGCCGACCTGTTTGCTGACCCAGCGCTGCTCGACGCGTTGCTCGAACAGGGTTTTCGCCTGCCGCTGCGGGAAATCACCGTCAACGGCCAGACGTTGTTGCTGGACGCCACGCCGATCACCGACGCTGGCGCCCTGCTGACCCTGTATCAACCGAACCGTATCGGCGAACGCCTCTCAGCCCTGCACCACGATCATGCTGAAGGTTTCGATGCGCTGCTGGGCGAGTCACCGGTAATTCGCACGCTCAAGGTTCGCGCGCAACGGGTGGCGGCACTCGATGCGCCGCTGTTGATCCAGGGCGAAACCGGCACCGGCAAGGAACTGGTGGCCCGGGCTTGCCACGCCATCAGTGCACGGCACAGCTCACCGTTCCTGGCATTGAACTGCGCGGCATTGCCGGAGAACCTCGCCGAAAGCGAGCTGTTCGGCTACGCTCCGGGCGCCTTCACCGGCGCGCAACGGGGCGGCAAGCCGGGGTTGATGGAACTGGCCAACCAAGGCACGGTGTTTCTCGACGAAATCGGCGAGATGTCACCGTACTTGCAGGCCAAGTTGCTGCGTTTTCTCAACGATGGCAGCTTCCGTCGGGTTGGCGGCGATCGTGAGGTCAAGGTCAACGTGCGGATCCTCAGCGCGACCCACCGCGACCTGGAAAAAATGGTCAGCGAGGGCATGTTCCGCGAAGACCTGTTCTACCGCCTCAACGTACTCAATGTCGAAGTCCCGCCCCTGCGCGAACGGGGTCAGGACATCTTGCTGCTGGCCCGCTATTTCATGCAGCAGGCCTGCGCACAGATCCAGCGCCCGGTCTGCCGCCTCGCGCCGGGCACTTATCCGGCGTTACTCGGTAACCGCTGGCCGGGCAACGTGCGACAACTGCAAAATGTGATTTTCCGTGCGGCGGCCATTTGCGAAAGCAGCCTGGTGGACATTGGCGACCTCGACATCGCCGGCACCTCGGTGGCGCGCCAGAGCGATCATGAGGTCGACAGCCTGGAGCAGGCCATGGATGAGTTCGAGAGGACCCTGCTGGAAAAGCTTTACGTCAGCTATCCCTCGACGCGGCAACTGGCTAACCGCCTGCAGACCTCGCATACCGCCATCGCCCATCGACTGCGTAAGTACGGCATTCCCAATAAGCCGTAATCCTCGGACCTGAAATAGCTCTCCCTGCCAATACAAACCTATGTGGGAGCCAGCCTGCTGGCGATAGCGGTCTTACAGACAACAGTGATGTTGAATGTGAGGGCCATATCGCCAGCAGGCTGACTCCCACAGGTTTTGAGTCCGGCATGGAATCTTCTCTCTAAAAGCGACCTCCACCTGTACTGAAAGCGCTACAGCGGAACGATTTCGCTACACCCCTCTGCGACCAGCCCTGCGCAAGGCTTTGATCCCCTTAAGCTTTTTTCTTCTGCCGCAGCTGTAGCGATTTCGCTACACTCCACGCATTTGGCTGCACCACAAAATAATCTAACTTATTGATTTATAACAATAAAACAAGATTGGCCGCGTTCTTGCTAAGTAACCCTCCATAAATCAGGGCATTGCCCAAGCATTCAATCGCGTCCACCAGACGAGTCTGGCCCCCCTTAGGAGTTTCCATGAGCGAGTTGCGTTTTACTGAAGATCACGAATGGCTGCGCACCGAAGCTGACGGCAGCGTTACAGTCGGCATCACCGCTTTCGCGCAGAACGCTTTGGGCGACGTGGTTTTCGTACAACTGCCAGAGCTGCAGTCCTACGACAAAGGCGCAGAAGCCGCCACCGTGGAATCGGTAAAAGCCGCCAGCGGCGTGTACATGCCCCTGGACGGAGCAGTGCTGGAAGTGAACCCGGCGCTGGATGCCAGCCCTGAGCTCGTCAACGAAGACCCGCTGGGCGAAGGCTGGTTCTTCCGCTTCCAGCCCGCTGACGCTGCCGCTGTCGGCCAACTGCTGGATCAGGACGCCTACGACCGCCTGATCAAAGCCCAAGCCGAAGCCTGAGGAGCGCTGACATGACTCAAGTGAATCTGACCACCGCCAACGAATTCATCGCCCGCCACATCGGCCCCCGCGCCGGTGACGAGCAGGCCATGCTCAACACCCTCGGTTTCGACTCCCTCCAAGCCCTGAGCGCCAGCGTCATCCCCGACAGCATCAAGGGCACCAG
>NZ_BAAIAK010000024.1:0-39840 GCF_054600775.1 Pseudomonas sp. MHK4
GGCGATTTCAAAGACGCCTTCGCCGGCAAGCCGGGCTCCTACAGGAGACGGTTATGGCTCCTGGGCTACGCCAGGGTTACCGAACTTGCTCATCACGAAACCGACAAATTCCTCGACGGTCATTTTCTGGCCGTTGAATTCCACCTGGTTATTGGCGTAGTGCAGTTGGCTGACGACGTTGTTGTTATCCAGCTTCGCCAGTTGCGAGCCGACGGCCATGCTGCTGAACATATCGGCGGTGGCAGTGGCCTGATCGGCAATGAGCTTGGCGTCGGTCTGGCCGTCGATTTGCGACTGCACGGTGAGCAGGTCGACCAGCATCGGCTTGGACACTTTCAGATTGACGTCCAGCAGCGCGATCATCTGGCGGACCAACTGGTCGGCCGGCAGGTCGATCGATTGCGGCTTGGTCAGGTCCAGCACCAGATTGGCGCGACTTTCGCCGTTGGCGGTGTTGAACGACAGGTTCTCCAGGGCCACCTGCGGGCCGGCCGCCAGCAATTGTTCCAGGCCGGTTTTAAGCTGCGCTTCTTCCGCTTCGGTCAACTTCAGCTCCGGGACCGGTTGACCGGCTTCGGCAGCCTCGGCGGCGGCCTGCTCATAGGGCTGCAATTTAGTCTGGTAGATCTGCATCAGCGACAACGTCGCCGGGATGTCGAGGTTCTTCAGGCTCATGGCCAGCTGGGCAGAACCCACTGCCTTGCCGTTCAAGGACACTTCGGCAATCTTGTAATCGGCCCGCCCGGAAGCGCTGGTGCCTGATTCCTCGGTGTGGTTTTTCATTTCGAAATTCTTCAGGCCCAGCACCGACTGCTTGGGACCAAAGGTGGTTTTGCTGTTGCTCAGCTCGACGGTGTTATCGCCGGTGTAATAACCGTAGGTGCTTTTTGTCAGGTTGCTGGCCAGGGTAAGACCACTCAACTCGACCTGCACCGGTGCCTGGTCTTCAGAAACGGTGGTCAGCTTCAGGCTGTCCATGTAGCCGTCGGCCTTGACCTTCTGCGCCTGGGCGCTGGCCGCGACGTCAACCTTCAGGCCGGAAAACTTCAGGCTGGACTTGTCATCCAGTGCAGTTTCCAGCGGCAGCAATTCAAGCGTGCCGTTGGTGGAATTGTCGTAGCCAATGTTGACCACGCCCTTGAGCGGCGAAGCGTCCTTGGTGGCGGCGAACCATTTTTCCGTGAGCGGGGTCTTTTCCAGTTCATAGTGACTGGTGGCCATGACCGGCAACCATTTCAGCGATACCAGGCGCGAGAACGGCAGCGGGCCGTGTTCGATGTGGTCGACAAACAGCAATTCGACCGGGGCCTCGCCAAACATTTCGCCTTCACCCTTGAGACGGTAATGCGCCGTGCTGCTGAATACATGGCGCTCCAGGGATACCAGCTCCAGCGAGGCCGTGCCTTTGTACCCGACCATGGAGGCCTGCAACTGCTTGTTGGCATCCGCCAGGGAGGTGTTGAGCACACCTTCGATCCTGGTGCCGGTGAACCAGGCGCCGCCGGCGCTGATTGCACCAATGGCGACAACGATTCCCAGGAGCACGCCTGCTGATTTATTCATGAATGACCCGTTCAATGTCCGTTGTTGAAGGTGTGGTCGTCTTCCCTGAACCCTTGACGGGTGGCGGTCACGACTGCGCTGAAAGTGGGGTGCAGGTTAGCATCAGGCGTGCAGGGCAGCCCAATGGTTATCCGTGAAAAAGTGTCTTGGCGAACACAAGACCGCCTTCGCTGGCAAGCCAGCTCCTACAGGTTTGAGGTGATCCTTGTAGGAGCTGGCTTGCCAGCGAAGGCGTCGGCCCTGCCAACACTGAATCAGGAATACTGCACTTCAATCTCATCAAGCTGATGATCAAAGGTTTTCAGCCGCGCCGTCCACGTGTAGATCAGCACTTCGAAATCCCGGTTGATCACCGCCCCACCCGTCACTTCCCCACGCGGATCGCAGAAATCCAGTTGATAGCGCTCGCGGGCCATGGCGGTGGCGACGTCAGCGAGCTCGCGGGCATTGTTGAGCCAGTGGCGGCCGTCGTCGGCCACTTGCTTGTCCAGCTCCAGGCATTGTTTTTTCAGGGTTTCGAGGCTTTTTTCCAGCGGCGTGCCCGTGAGTTCCCCCATGACTTCCTGGAACGTCCTGCCAGGTTGCCAGTAGCTGCCCCAGAAATACCGGTCGAAGACCGATTCGACACGCCGTAGCGCCACCTTGGTATCCCAGATCATTACCAGGGTCTTGCCTTGTTCAAGCTGTCTTTTCTTGATTCGCTGCCCCTGGACCGAGGCCCAGGCCACCACCGCAATGGACATCACTGCAATCAACAAGGCGGCGCTGTCGAGGAACGTCAACGCCGTGTCGATCTGGTTAGCCAGCATGATGCCGTAGAAATAGGTGGCCGTGAGCAGCACCAACGCCACAACGGCGCACCAGAAGCCAAGAGCATAAGGGTTTTTCATTATTGGTTTCCCCATGACCTGCGCATGCCTTGTGCGAATCGAGGGCGCTTTGCACGAACGCCCTTTCGACACTTCAAAGCATAGCAACGGCCTCAGGGTTTGCCGGAGTTCGACGCTTGCGTTCGTCCGCTTTCCCAACCGCCGCCCAGGGCGAGGAACAAATCGATCTGGCTGACGGCAACCTGAGTGTTGGCAGCGGCCAGTTGCGCGGTGACGTCGATGTAGGTGCGGGTCGCCTGCAGGTCCGCCAGGAACGACGCACGGCCAGCCTGGAAGAAGCGATGGGTCTGGTCCGCAGCCAGCTTCGCCGACTGCTCGGCGTCCGCCAGAGCCTCACGGCGTTGCAGCAAGGCGGAGTACTGGGCCAGGCCGGTCTGGGTTTCACGAATCGCGTTGAGCACCACGCCATCGAAGTGCGCCAGCGTGGCCTGGGTCACGGCTTCAGCCTCACGTATTCTTGCCCGAGCGCCGTTGGTCGGCACATTCCAGGTCAGCGACGGGCCGAAACCCCAGCGGTTGGTGGAGGGCTCACCGAGGTTTTCCAGGAGACCGACCGTGCCGATGGTCGCGCCGATGCGGATGTCCGGGTACAGCTCACCGGTGGCGATGCCGATACCGGCGGTCGCGGCCGCCAGTCGACGTTCGGCCTGGCGGATGTCGGGACGGCGCTTGAGTAGCGATGCACCATCACCCACCGGTAACAGTTGCGCGATTTTTGGCAGTTCGGCGCAGCTGTCGGTGCCGGCCGGTAGTTGATCCAGCGGTTTGGCCAGCAGCATCGACAGGCGGAACAGCCCCGCCTGCCGAGCCGCTTCATAGCGCGGCATGTCGGCGCGCAAGGATTTGAATTGGGTTTGCGAACGGGTGACCTGGGTTTCGTCACCACGCCCGGCATCGCGCAATCGCTGGATTAACGTGGTGCTCTGGGCTTGCAGGTCGAGGGAATGCTGGGCGATTTCCCGCTCTTCGTTGGCCGCGCACACCTGGGTGTAGGCCCGGACCACATCGGCCACCAAGGTAATGCGCGCCGTATCCGCCGCCGCCTGGGTCGCATCGGCATTGGCCTTGGCCGCTTCGATGCCGCGCTGCAGGGTGCCGAACAGGTCGAACTGGTAGGAGGCGCTGATGCCGATATCGCCGATGTTGGCCACCGGCACCTTTTCCGGCAGCAAGAACGCTTCACCGGATTCCTGCAAGCGCTGGACGCCCATCTTTACCCCACCGCTCCAGCCGCCCGCCGCCTCGGCCGCGTCGACCTGAGCGCGCGCCCGCAGCAGGCTGGCGGCCGCTACGCGCAAATCAGTGTTGGAGGCCAAGGCCTGCTGCACCAATTGGTCAAGCCGCGGGTCATGGTACAGGCGCCACCAATCGCCAGGCACCGGCGCCGAGACCACCGGCTTGCCGTTCACCGCCAGTTCGCCCTGCAGGTCTTCACGATGGATGGCGGCTTCGTCCGGCAAGTGATAATCCGGACCGACCACCTGACACGCCGACAGCAGCAAGCCTAATCCGGCGATCGCCAAACCCGAGGCCTTGCTCATTGCGCGGGCTCCCGGTTCTGGTCGTCGATGATCGATACCGTGGCGGTACGCCCGGCGATCATGCGGAAATCCTCAGGGACGTCATCGAACGCAATACGCACCGGAATCCGCTGGGCCAACCGCACCCAACTGAAGGCCGGATTGACGTTGGGCAGCAGGTTGTTGCCGCTGGTGCGGTCGCGGTCTTCGATGCCGGCGACGATGCTTTCCACATGGCCGCGCAGTCGCGCGTTATCGCCGATCACCCGGATGTCCACGCTTTGGCCGATATGGATGCCATTGAGCTTGGTTTCTTCGAAATAGCCGTCGATGTGGAAAGAATTGCTGTCCACGACCGACAACACCGGCCGCCCGGCACTGACGAACTCCTGTGCGCGAGGCGCGCGGTCGTTGACGTAGCCGTCCACGGGACTTTTGATCACCGAGCGGTCGAGGTTCAGTTGCGCGCTGTCGACGGCGACCTGGGCTTCCATCAAAGCCACTTGGGCGCGGGCCACCCGTGACTGGCTTTCTTCCAGTTGCTCGCCCGGAACCAGGTTGCCAAGCCCCTTGTTACGCTTGGCTTCGCGCTGCGCCTGGGCCAGGGTTTCCTCGCGGTCGGCGACCGCCGCTTTCGCCTGGCGCAGGGCCAGTTTGAAGCGGTCCTGGTCGATGCTGAACAGCACTTGGCCGCGTTTGACCAACTGGTTGTCGCGCACTTGCACTTGCTGGATCAGCCCGGACACGTCCGGCGCGATCTGCACGATGTCGGCACGGATGTGCCCGTCACGGGTCCAGGGCGCGAACATGTAGTACATCACCATGCGCCAGACCACGACCACGGCAAAGGTGACGATCAGCAGGGTCAGGACCACGCGGCCGAGGGTTAAAAACGGTTTTTTCATGTCATCAGGTATCGGCTGAGTGAGTCCACGGCGCCAAGCAGCAGGGCGTAGAGGGCCACGTTGAACAATGCCCGGTGCCAGACCAGACGGTAAAAGTGCAGGCGCGTCAGCACCCCGTGCACCAACAGGTACAACACATAGGTAATGCCCATCAGCACCAGCAGCGTGGGCAGGAACACCCCGCTGATATCCAGATCACCGATCATAAAGGCGCTCCATCGATGCCGTGGGGAAGCGGTTCTTCGGGCTCGGCAGAACCGACGAATTCGACGCCGGGCAACAGCGCCAGGCGCAAGCCGCTCAGGGCGTGCAGCAGGTGCAGGCGGGTTTGCTCATCCGGCGCACCGGCCAATGCCCGGCGGGTGCGGTCGAGGGTCATCAGCAACGGGCTCGGCGCCGGCAGGCGTTCGCCAGCTTTGAGGCAGGCCTTGAAGTATTCGCCGACCTCGGCCACCACCTGATGCAGCAACGCCTGGGGTGCCCCCTGAACCCGCGGCGTGTAGGCCAGCAGGTCCAGCAGGTTCAGCGCCACACGAACTTCGCGCAAGGCGATGCCGGTGTCCTGGCCGGTCACGGCCAGCCGCGGCAAATGCTGCATCAGCCGATCCAGCACCTGCACCCCCAGGCGCCGGTGATCGGCCAGGCTGGCCGGCTCGGTGAGGCTGACAATGTCGCGCCAGGCGAAACGGGTCAGGCGCTTGGCCGCCAGCTCGGCCCCAAACGGTCGGGCGATCAGGGTCCAGACGAAGGCGAACAGCAAGCCGACGGGACCCGCCAGGTTGGAGTTGGCAAAGCTGAGGAAATCCGCGTCGTAGGCGCCCTGGATGCTGATGAACGATGAAGTGTTAACCAGCGTCAGCAGCATGCCCAAATAAAACTGCGGCTTGACCGTCAGGGTGCCGATGCAGATGAACGGCACGGCGAAGGCCAGCACCAGCATCGGAAAGTCATGCAGGTTGGGCAGGACCAGAAACAGATAAAGGCTGGCGAACACCACCGACATCGCCGTCCAGAAAAAGAACCGGAAGATCTGCGGAGCCGGGTCGTCCATCGAAGCGAAGAAGCTGCACGCCACGGCCGCCAGGATCACGGCACTGCCGCCATCGGTCCAGCCCAGCAGGATCCACAGCACCGAGGCGACAATGATCGCGGCGACCGTGGAGGCGGCGGAATAGAGCATCAGGCCACGATCCAGGAAGGGGGTCAGGCGCCCCAGGCGCCAATGCCGATAGACCGCGCGCCAACTGTCCTGGTTTTCGCACTGGATCGCGAGTTGCAGGCTGCGGCAGTCCTGCCACAGATCGACCCACTCGCCGAGGCGATAAATGGCGTTGGAGAACAGCAGTTGCTTGCGATCATCCAGCACGTCGGCACTGGGTTGCAGCGCTTCGAGCTGGTCCTTGAGGGCTTGCCAGCGCTCGATGTCAGCATCTTTGTGCTCGAGCCATTCCGCGGCGGCCGCGAGCAAGGGGGCGAACTTGTCCACCAGCTCGGGGGTACGCCTTTCCAAGGCGTAGAGCGCATCGTCGAGGGCATCGATCACCGGCAACAGGTGAATCATCCGCCCGCGCAACTCCTTGGTGTTGCGCACCGTCTGTGGACGCGCACCTTCGTGGGGCAACTGCCCGATCATCAGTTCCAGGGTGTTGAACGTGGCAACCATCGAGCTGCGCAACGCACTGACTTCCTCGGGCTGAACGTTGCGGCCGAGAAATCGCGCGCTGTAGATCGACGCGTCGGCAAACCATTTGCTCACTGAATCGTTGAACACCGGGGCCAGCCGGCGCGGCCAGAACATGGCGCCAACCACGGCGGCGACAGCGATGCCAAGGAAGATTTCTTCGGTGCGCGCTTCAGCTACATCCCACACGGCCAACGGGTTATTCACCACTGGCAGGGCGATCAACGGCAAGGTGTAGCCGGCCAGCATCAAGGCGTAATTGTTGGCGGTGCGCAAATGCATGGACAGGAACAGCAGGGTCCCGGTCCATAGCGCAATAACCACCACCAGCACATAAGGGCTCTGCACGAACATGGGCACGAACAGGACAGCCGCAGCGGCGCCAAAAAACGTGCCGACCGCACGGTACAGCGCCTTGGAACTGGTCGGCCCGACAAAGGGGCTGGAAACGATGTACACCGTGGCCATCGCCCAATAAGGACGCGGCATTTGCATGAGCAGGGCGATATACAGCGCGATCATCGAGGCTGCGAAGGTGCGTACACCGTAGAACCAGTCCCGCGCCGGGGGGAAGCCGGAAAAAAAGCCGTTCAAGGATGAGCTACCGGCAAATGACTGGCAGACTCAAAGGCCTGCAACACGCGCAGCGTCGCTTCAAGATCGCCCTGGTCGATTCCTTCGAGTACTTCATGACGCAAACGAACCAACTCGACTTCAACGGCCTGCACCAGGGTACGGCCGGTGTCTGTAAGGCTCAGGCATTTGGCGCGACGGTCCTGGGCGTCTTCGGTGCGGCAGACGTAGCCGCCCTGGCACAACTGATCGAGCAAGCGCACCAGGGACGGGCTTTCCATCCCCGCCGCCTGCGCCACCGTCACCTGCCGCACACCTTCCCCCAGCCGTCCGATCATCAGCAGCGGGACGGCACAGGCTTCAGAAATTCCATAGTTGGCCAGCGTCGTCTGGCAGATTTTGCGCCAATGCCGCGCCGCCACCACCATGGTGCTGCTGATGTTCATCTGGAGAGCGTCGAGGGAATTCGGCACGAGGGTCAATACACACTGTTAGTTTGCTAACTATCAATATGCCATTGGAGGGGATTTTCAGTCAAGTTTTGAAACAAATTGGTTTACACCCCCCGCCCCTTCCTCAACATCACATCCAACTGATCCACCACCTCTGCCCAATCGGCGTCATCCAGAATTTCAGTGCGCAACAGATCCGCCTGGCTCGGGCTCCAGAAAAATGCGTCCGCCAGATGCAAGTCCGGTTTGAGCGGTGAGTGGGTGGCGATGAATTTGTCGATGTTCTCGGCGTCGTCGGGAAGGCCGAGTTGTTTGAACAGGGAGGGAAGGCTGTGGGTTGGGTTTTCCATGTGTGGCTCCTGTGAACCTGATAAAGGGACCGCTGCGCGGTCCATCGCGAGCAAGCTCGCTCCTACAGGGGAACGCGTCACCTTGTAGGAGCGTGGCTTGCCCGCGAAGTCGATGTGACTGACTGCGCAAAATTCAATGACTCAGCTCCCGCACCTCCGCATGCGGCATCATTTTCAAAAATTGTGGCATGTCCATGTGCAACAGGTTGATGTGGTTGCCGGCTTCCAGGTAGATGTCTTTCTGCCGGGTCAGCAGCGGATCGATGACCACGTCAAGGCCATAGGCTTCGCCCAGGGCTGGCACGGCGCCGCGTTCGCAGTCGTCAAACAGGTGCGGCAGATTGCTTTCCCGGGAGACCTGCCATTCACCGGTGCTGCGCACCTTGCTCAAGTCCAGGTGACGGCTGGCGGGCAGCAAGGCCATCAGGTAATGCCCGTGGTGGTCGTCGAGGATCACCGATTTGGCCACCCGTTCCGCCGGAATACCCGCTACCCGCGCAGTTTCGAGGCTGCTGGCCGAGTGTGGATGGGTGACGATGTCATATTCGCATTGAGCCTGATCCAGGCTTCTCTGCACGGTTCTTGCCATACGCATGATGCACCTCGGTGTCCGCAATAACGCCTGGCGGACGATGGTTAACACTTTTATACGTACTGAAAGTCTAGGCCCGCCGGTGCAAACCCGCGGGAAATCCGCCCATCGGACAGGTCGACAACTGAACAAAATTCATACAACCAGCGCCTCAACTAGACTGTATACAGAACCACCTGCGACTCTCCCGGAGGGTCACGTGAACACTCGCTGTTGTGCCGTTGCGCTGCTGTTGGTATTGAGCGGATCCGCCCTCGCCGCGGACTCCGCCGGACTGCCGGTTTCCAACCCCGCGGGGATCTGGTTGATCACCTTCGGTATCGCGTTCCTGATCGCAGAAGCCGCCCTGCCCAACTACGGCGTGATCGGTTTGGGCGGGATCGTGATGTTCGTGATCGGCGCGGTAATCCTGACCAATGCCGAATTGCCCGTGCCGTTGATGATCGGCCTCGGACTCATTAGTGCACTGCTGCTGCTATTCCTGCTGATCCGCGCCCTGAAGACCCGGCCGCGCCACACCGTCAGCGGCGATGCCGGTCTGTTGGGCAGTGTGACTCCGGTGCTGGCGTTGCAGGCCGGCGATGCGTGTCTTGGCTGGGTACATTTGCAGGGCGAACGCTGGCAGGTATCGAGCACCCAGCCATTGCGGATCGGGCAAAAGGTCCGGGTAGTGGCGCGCAAGGGATTGTTGCTGGAAGTGGCCGCGGCTGACGCGGTAACGGTTGGAGATTAGTCATGGGTCTGCAAATCGGTTTTGTCGCGCTGCTGCTACTGCTGATCGCACTGGCGGGGGCGACGTTCCGCATCCTGCGCGAGTACGAGCGCGGGGTGGTGTTCCAGCTCGGACGCTTCTGGCAGGTCAAGGGTCCCGGCCTGATCCTGCTGATTCCGGTGATCCAGCAAATGGTCCGCGTCGACTTGCGCACCATCGTCCTCGACGTCCCGCCGCAGGATGTGATCACCCGCGACAACGTCTCGGTCAAGGTCAACGCCGTACTGTACTTCCGCGTGCTCGATCCGCAGAAGGCGATCATCCAGGTCGAGGATTTTCTCATGGCCACCAGCCAACTGGCGCAAACCACCCTGCGTGCGGTGCTCGGTAAACACGAACTCGATGAACTGCTCGCCGAGCGCGAACGGCTGAACATCGACATCCAGCAAGTCCTCGACGCCCAAACCGACGCCTGGGGCATCAAGGTGGCGAATGTCGAAATCAAGCACGTGGACCTCAACGAATCAATGATCCGCGCCATCGCCAGACAGGCAGAAGCTGAACGCGAACGCCGGGCCAAAGTGATCCACGCGGAAGGCGAACTGCAGGCGTCGGAAAAACTCATGCAGGCCGCCGAAATGCTTGGCCGACAGCCCGGCGCCATGCAGCTGCGTTATATGCAGACACTGAGCTCGATCGCCGGGGACAAGAGTTCGACCATCGTCTTTCCGTTGCCGATCGAATTGCTCAAGGGCATGGCGGATCTATCGGCCAAATCTTGAGTCAGCGTTGCGCCGTCAGCGGGTAAACCGACTCCCACCCGCCACCCAGCGCCTTGTACAACCCGACCGCCGCCAGTGACACGCCGGTGGAGCTCTCCACCCATTGCTCCTGGGTCGCCAGCAAGGCGCCTTGCACGGTGAGTACGTTGACGAAGTCCACCACGCCCTCGACGTATTGCCGTTGCGCGGTTTGCAGGGCGATCCGGTTCTGGCGCACGGCTTCGGCGAGGCTGTCGCGGCGCAGTTGGCTGGCGTTGTAGGCGCTCAGTTGGTCGTCGATTTCATGCCAGGCGCGCAGCACGGTTTGCTGGTAGGCGATGGCCGCTTCCTGTTGCTGGGCCTCGCGCAAATCCAGCACGCCGCGCAGGCGTCCGCCGTCGAACAGCGGCAGGCTGAACTGCGGGCCGATGCCGAAGGTGCGTGAACCCCAGGAACCGAAATCGCTCAGTTGCATGGCTTGCGAACCGACACTGCCTGACAGGGTAATGCGCGGATAGAAATCCCCCTTGGCCACGCCGATGCTGGCGGTCGCGGCATGCAGGCGGGCTTCGGCCTGGCGGATGTCCGGGCGGCGCTCGGCCAGTTGCGACGGCAGGCCGATGGCGACCTGGCGCGGGGTCTGCGGCACCGGCCCGTCGGTGGATAACTCGGCTGCCAGCGCTTGGGGCGGCTCACCCATCAACAGGCTCAGGGCATTGATCAGTTGGGCCTGGCGTTGCTCCAGGGCTGGCAGGCGCGATTCGATGGCCGCGACCTGGGCGGCCGCTTCGGCGACATCAAGGTCGGTTGCGACGCCGTCAGCCAGGCGCAACTGCGACAGTTTCAGGCTATGCCGGGCGACGTCGAGGTTCTGTTCGGTGACGGCGCGGGTGTTCTGCACGCCGCGCAGTTGAATGTAGTCCTGGGCGGTTTCGGCCAGCACCGATAACAGCACGCCGCGACGGTCGTTTTCCGCGACTTCCAGCGTGGCATCGGCGGCTTCGGTTTCGCGGCGCACCCTGCCCCAGAAATCCAGCTCCCAGGAGGCGGAGAACCCGGCATCCCAAAGGTTGAACGCGGAGTTACCGTCATGTCCCGACGGGTCGCTCAGGCCTTCGCCGCTGTTGCGTTTACGGGCATAACTGCCGCCAACGGCGCTGGTAGGATAACGATCGGCCGTCACCACCTGGCGCACCGCACGGCTTTGTTGCAGGCGGCTGCTGGCAAGTTTGAGGTCGAGGTTGTCGGTCAGGGCACGTTGAGTGAGGGCCGAGAGTTTGGGATCGTTGAACACTTGCCACCAGCGTTCGTTCATCGTCTCGGCGCTGGCCTGGCTGGCGGCGGCTTTTGATGGTTTCGACCATTCGATGACTTGCTGAGCCTGAGGTTTGTGAAAGTCCGGGCCGACGGTGCAGGCGGACAGGCTCATCACGAGCAGGGCGCAAAGGGTGAGTCGAGGCTGATGGCCTCTTCGCGAGCAGGCTCGCTCCCACATTGACATGCACTCCCCTGTGGGAGCGAGCCTGCTCGCGATGGCGTCGGCGCGATCAACGAAAATCTTCATCGCTGTGCAACCTCATGCTCACCAACGCTGGTCGTATCGATACTCGCCTCCACCGACATCCCCACCCGCAACCGCGCTGCCAACGCCTGTCCCGGCTCCAACACGATCTTCACCGGAATCCGCTGCACCACCTTGGTGAAGTTGCCCGTCGCGTTATCCGGTTTGACCGAAGCAAAAGTCACCCCGGTAGCCGGTGCGATGCTTTCGACCCGCCCGTTCAACGTTGCGCCGCCAAAGGTGTCGACATGTACCTGCACGTCCTGCCCCGGTTGCACATTCGTCAGTTGGGTTTCCTGGAAATTGGCCACCACATAGGCCTGCGCCAGCGGTACCACCGCGAGCAGTTTGCTGCCCGGCGTGACATAGGCGCCGACCCGCACCGCGCGCTCACCGACCATGCCATCCTGCGGCGCGGTGATCCGTGTGTAAGACAGTTCGTAACTGGCGATCTGCAGCTTGGCCTGCGCCCGTTTCAAACCCCCTTCGGCCCCGTCACGCTGGGCTGCGAGTATGTCCACCTGCTTGCGCTCCGCCGCCAGCACTGCCGTGACATTAGTCAACCGGGCACCGGCCTGGTCGATGCGTGTGCGCGCCTGCTGCGCGTTCTGCACAGTGCCGGCCCCGACACCGGCCAGGTGGTCGTAGCGGTCCAGCTCATGTTGTGCGAAGGCCATTTCCGCCTTGGCCGACACCACCTGTGCCTGCGCCTGGGCGATCACCGAGGCCTGGCGCTCAAGGGTCGCCCGGGCGTTTTCCAGTTGCGCCTGGGCCACCAGCGCTTCGGCAGCGGCGGCTTCGGCGGCGGCGCGCAGGTCGCGGTCATCGATCAGCGCCAGCAACTGCCCGGCCTTGACCTGTTGGTTGTCTTCCACCAGTACTTGCTTGATGAAGCCGGCAACGCGGGGCACCACCAGCGTGTAATCGGCCGAGACATAGGCGTCATTGGTGCTCTGCTGCGTGCGCTGGCCGAACAGGCCGGGCGCCAGCAGATAGATCAGGGCGCCCGTCGCGATCACGATGCAGACGCTAACGGCTACTTTTTGCTTGGATTGAGTCGTCATGAAAACCTTCTGTTTCAGTGATGCGTTCAAGTCGGCGCACGGGGCGGATAGATCCGCGTCGGCAGCCAGAAAATCAGCAGGATCAACGCCACTGCGACGCCAGCCATGCACAGGTAAAGATCCGCTGCCGCCAGCACCACGGCCTGCTCATGCAAGCGGTGGGCAAGGCCCGGGGTGTCGCTATCGACCAGCGGAGAATTACCGAGGCGGTCCACCAGCATGCTCGAGTGAAAATGCAGGCGATGCGTGGTCAGGGTTTCCAGCACGCCGGTGGCGATCACCGCCGCCAGGCCTTTCACGGTGTTGAACCAGGAAGACGCGAACGGTCCGTCCATGGGGCTGATGCTGCCGGTCGAGAGCATCAGCAACGGCAAGACCGACATCGGTTGACCGAAGATCTGCAGCAGCTGCAGGGCATAGAATTCGTCGCGAATCCACACCGAGGTCAGCTGCGAACCGCCGATGCAGGACAACACCAGCATGCTCAGGCCGATCCCCAACACCCAGCGGCAATCGACCCAACGCAGGTTGCACAGCGCCGCCACCAACGGCAGCGCGATCAACTGCGGGAGCGCCGCCAGCAGGGTGATGGGCGCGGTCTGCACCGGGCGATAACCCTGGACCTGAGCCAGATAGCTGGACGGAATGATCACTACCGCCAGCAGTACCACCAGCACGCCGGCCAGGGTGATCAGGGCGAACGACAGGTTGCGGATGCCGAGCATCTGCAGCTTGAAAAACGGAATCGGCTGCGACCACTCGTTGAGCAGGAACAGCACCAGCAACAGCATACCGCCCACCAGCAATCCACAAATCAGGCTCGACTCGAACCAGTCCAGCCGATTGCCCTGCAGGATGCCGATCACCAGCATGCAGATCGCCGGAAAACCCAGGAGCAAACCACGCCAGTTGAACTGCTTGAAACGCTCCAGGCGTAGCGGGTCCTGGGGGATGCCGTAGGCCACGGCGACCATGGCAATCAGGCACGGCGCGACGATCTGCCAGAAGGTCCACTGCCAGCCGACATACTCGCTCCAGAGCCCGGCCAGCGGGGTGCCCAACCCCGGTCCGAAGGTGGCGGTGAGGGCATAACCGGCCAGGCCGTACAGTTTCACATTGGCCGGCAGAAAACGCAGGGCGACGGTCATCAGCATCGGCGGCAGCGCACCACCGGCCAGGCCTTGCAACGTGCGCAGGACCAGCAGGCTTTCGTAGTTCGGCGCCAACGGGCACAACACGCCCAGTAGCGTGAAGGCACTGATGGCGCAAAGGGTGAAGCGCCGCAGCGAAAACGTCACCGCGCACCACGGGGCGAAGGCCATGGCGGCGACCGAGGTCGCGGCGTAGCTGGCGACCAGCCAGGTGCCTTCGTCGTAGCCGATGGCCAAGGCACCACGAATATCGGCCAGGGCCACCTTGGTGACCATCTCATTCAGGCCCGACACCAGCACGGCGAGCAATACGCCCACCAGGCCGATGATGATCCGCGAGCCGAAGACCTGTGGCGCGGCGGCTGTCGGGCTGGCCGCGGCGAGAGGGGCCGTGACCGTGAGGGAAGTCATTACTGCGAGCTCCGGGATTTGAACATCGGAGCATTCTAGGGAGCGGGAGCACTGACGAAAATTTACTTATCGTCAGGATATAAGTGCGCCAAACGCAGCATTAAGATCAAACGGGTTGCGCCGCCAGCCACGTCTCGTCACAGCAGGTTTTCAGGGTTTCGCGCAGCCAGCGGTGAGCCGGGTCATTGTCGAAGCGAGGGTGCCAGGCCTGGTTGAGCACGATGGTCGGCAATGGGATTGGCAGGGTAAACGAACGCAACTTCAACCCCAGTCGGCGAACGCTCAATAGCGTCTCTCGGGGCACCGGCAGAATCAGGTCGGAATCGGGCAAGGCGAACATCGCCGCGTGGAAACTCGGGGCGATCACCGCAACCCGGCGCTCCAGACCCAGGGCGTTGAGTGCCGCATCGATCGGCCCACGAGCGATGCCGCGGCGGGACATACTGATGTGGGGAAACCCTGCAAAACGTTCGGCAGTAATTTCCCCATCGAGCAACGGATGGTCCTCGCGAACCAGGCCGACAAACTGAGTCGAAAACAGGTTTTGCACCTTTACTTCCGGCATCAGCGGCCGGTTGTTGCTCACGCTCAGATCGATGCGGCCCTCGCGCAAGGCCTCATCATCGCCATCGCCCTCTGGCGCAAAACGCAGTTCGCAATGCGGCGCCTGCCGCTCCACGGTATCGAACAGCTTGCCGCCGTAGATGCCGATGAAAAAGTCATTGGCGCGGATACTGAAGCGCCGCCGCAAACTGCCCAGATCCACGACCCTGGCCGAGTGGAACAACTGCGCGGCCTGCTCCACCAGGTCGCGCACCTGCTCGCGCAACTCCAGCGCCTTCGGCGTCGGCACCAGCCCCCGGCCAGCACGCACCAGGATCGGATCGCCAATGGCCTCGCGGATACGCGTCAACGTGCGGCTCATGGCCGCCGGGCTGAGGTTCATCCGCCGCGCCGCGCCTACCACGCTGCCCTCGTCGAGGAGGGCGTCGAGGGCGACCAAGAGGTTCATGTCTGGTAGTTGCATGGTAAGCACTCATATCTGATCAGAGCTGAATCAAACGCAATGCTACCAGCGAAGCGGTCTGCAGAGCAGAGACTATCAGTTCTGATAGTTCTCAAATCCAAGTAAGGCGTGTAGAACTAATGACCAACATTCCGCTGCGGAACTTGCTGTATGAATCAATCCAAAAGGGTTCGGCAACGTGTGCTGCTTTTAGCGACTGACAGCAACCATTCGATCATCGGCGAAATCGTCGACGGCAAAACCAGCGCCATCGGGTATTCCGCCTTCGGCGAGCAATCTGCACGGCAGGAAGTTGTGACGTCGTTAGGCTTCAATGGTCAATTGCTTGAAGCTACCATTGGCTGGTATTTGCTGGGAAACGGCTACCGCGCCTACAACCCGCGATTGATGCGGTTTCATAGTCCGGACAGTTGGAGCCCGTTTGGTGATGGCGGCTTGAATTCGTATGCTTATTGCTTAAACGAACCGATCAATAGTGAGGATCCTACCGGGCACTCACCAGCTAAATTCCTATTCCAGCGCGTTCTTGCGCAAAGGGCTCAAAGGGCTAGCGTCATAGTTAAAGGCTCAGATGTCTTACAGCTAACGCGACCCAGTGTGATTGTTAAACATCCAAAACACCCATTGCCAAAGGTCACTCAACTGGCCACTGAACCTAATGTGGCACCACCAAAAATACAAAACCCAGTCGGCGAACTAGCCGCTACATCTGCACCACAATCACCAACCATCAGAAACATTGATGCAACAGCTGCTGTACCCAGAGCCCTACCTTCACAACCCATGATTGGCGCTGCACATTCGCAACCTGGAATGCCTGAGTTGAAGACGACGATAGATCCATATCATCGCCCCCTAAAGCTTGGAAAAAGAAAAATGCCCACACTACCCATCAGCGCAACCGAAGTTGAGATCAAAAAAATGCGGTGGTTGAATCCCAATGTCACCCTTATTCGCATTTCCTGAGGCCATTCTCTACCGCTGCATCCCCCACCGCTTCACCGTCACCCGTTCCAACGAATCAAACACCAGGTTCTCCACCAGCAACCCAATCAGAATCACCACCGCCAACCCGGCAAACACCTTGTCGGTATACAGCTCATTACGATTCTGAAAGATGTACCACCCCAACCCGCCCTTGCCGCTGGTGGCACCAAACACCAATTCGGCGGCAATTAACGTGCGCCAGGCGAAGGCCCAGCCGATTTTCAATCCGGCGAGGATCGATGGCAGCGCCGCCGGGATCAGGATGAACAGGACGAAACGCATGCCCTTGAGGCCGTAGTTGCGTCCGGCCATGCGCAGGGTTTCCGAGACGCCGAGAAAGCCTGCGTACGTATTGAGCGCCAAGGCCCAGAGCACCGAATGCACCAGCACGAAGATCAGGCTGTTCTGCCCCAGGCCGAACCACAACAGCGCCAGTGGCAGCAGGGCAATCGCCGGCAGCGGGTTGAACATCGAGGTCAGGGTGCTGAGCAGGTCGCGACCGAATTGAGTCGATACCGCCAAGGTAGTCAGGGCAAACGCCAGGACGATGCCGATCAGGTAGCCCTTGAGCAGCACCACCAGGGAAATCCACACCTTGCCCAGCAACTCGCCGCTGAGCAAACCGTCGTACAGCGCGCTGGCGGTTTGCGCAAAACTCGGCAACAGCAAGTCGTTGTTCGTATAACGCGCAGTGACCTCCCAGAGTATGGCAAGCAGAATCAGGATCAGGCTTTTGCGCAGCCAGCCCTGTTGCCACAGGCGTTGGCCTAGCGGTAGTTCACGCTCCAGCGGTACGCTGGTCAGCGGCTGCAAAATGATTTCGAATTCTTCACGCGGGGATGATAAATGGCTCATCGGGCCCTCCTCTCAAACGGCTCAATAAGCGATGCGAATGTCGGCGAAATCGAGCTCGCGCTCGGTCTCCGGCGACTGGCCTTCATCAAACAACAACCTGTGAATACGCCGCGCCGATTCCTGAAAAGCCACGCCACCGAGGCTGTGTAGATCGTATTGATGACTGTGGACTTGCGCCCGCACCCGTCCCGGATGTGGCGATAGCAACAGGATGCGATTGCCCACCACCAGCGCCTCTTCGATGGAGTGCGTGACGAACAAGAGCGTGAAGCGCACCTCCTCCCAGAGCAGCAGCAACTCTTCCTGCATCTTGCGTCGGGTCAGGGCGTCGAGGGCGGCGAAGGGTTCGTCCATCAGGAGGATTTTCGGCTGCATCGCCAGCGCCCGGGCAATGGCAACGCGCGCCTTCATGCCGCCCGACAAGGTGTGTGGATAGGCATCGGCAAACGCCGCCAGGCCGACCTTTTCCAGATAGTGCAGCGCCCGCTCCTCGGCCTCTTTACGCTTGAGGGTCTTCGAAGCCAGCAGCGGAAACATCACGTTTTGCTTGACGGTTTTCCACGGCGGCAGTTGATCGAACTCCTGGAACACGACAATGCGGTCCGGTCCCGGTGCATCGACGCGTTGGCCTTGCAGGCGGATCTCACCCTCGACTGGCTGGATAAATCCCGCAGCAGCCTTGAGCAAGGTCGACTTGCCGCAACCGGACGGCCCGAGCAAAACAAAACGATCCGCCGGATCGACCTCAAAACTGACCTGGTGGGTGGCCCGCACCACCCGCTGGGGCGTGCGGTATTCCAGGCTGACGTTATCGACCGACAGCAGCGCCTGGGCTGCGGCGATCGATTTGCTGACCGTGTGGCCTTGCAAGGGGGCGTTCATGTCGATCAGCTCCCTTGCAGCGGTTTGGCGTCCTGGAAGAAGTAGTCCTTCCACGAGTCCGGTTTGTTCTTGATCGCGCCCACACGGTAGAGGAACTCGGCCAGCGGGTAGGTATTTTTCGGCGTGACGCTGAATTCGAACTGCGGGTTGTCGATGATTTTCAGCAGCTCGGCGCGGTCGATCTTGGCCTTGGTGACGCGGATGTAAGTGTCCGCCGCCGCGCCCTTATCGTTTTGCGCAAATTGCGCCGCTTCGGTCAGCGCATCGATGAAGGCCTTGTAGGTTTTCGGGTTTTCGTCGCGGAATTTCTCGGTGGCAAACAGCACCGTCGGCGAGTTCGGGCCGAGCAGGTCATAGGTGTTGAGCACCACGTGCACGTTTGGATTGGCCAGCGCCTGATCCTGGAACGGCGGGTTGGAGAAGTGCCCGCTCAACTCGGTGCCGCCGGCGATCAACGCGGCCGTGGCATCCGGGTGCGGTACGGCGATGGTGTATTTGTCGAGGCGATTGAATTCCTTGTCGCCCCACTGCTTGGCGGCCGCGTATTGCAGGAATCGCGACTGCACCGACACACCCACGGCCGGCACCGCAATGCGGTCCTTCTCGGTGAAATCGGCGATGGTCTTGACCTTGGGATTGTTGCTCACCAGGTAGTACGGGAAATTACCCAGGGAGGCCACGGCCTTGACGTTCTGCTTGCCATGGGTGCGGTCCCAGATGGTCAGCAGCGGGCCGACGCCGGCACCGGCAATGTCGATCGAGCCGGAAAGCAGCGCATCGTTGACCGCCGCACCGCCGGAAAGCTGGGTCCAGTCGACCTTGATGTCGATGCCTTCCTGCTTGCCGTACTTCTCGATCAAGTTCTGGTCGCGCACCACGTTGAGCAGCAGGTAAACGATGCCGAACTGTTCGGCGATGCGGATTTCACCTTCGGCCTGGGCCGCGCTCGGAGCGACCAGGCTGCCGGCGATCAGGCTGAAACCCAGGCCGATGGCCGCGGCCAGCGGTGCAAAGGGTAGACGTTTGGACATGGTCAGATCTCCGACAAATCAGAAAGGCGCGTCGCCCTGGATGGTGGTGCGATACAGCTTGCGGCGCAGATGGCTGGGGCATCCGGCGGCGAGGTGGATCAGCGAACGGTTGTCCCAGAACACCAGGTCATGGGGCTGCCACTGATGGCGGTAGATGTTTTGCGGCAACACACTGTGGGCGTAGAGTTCGTCGAGCAACTGCTTGCTCTCGTCTTCCGGCAGGCCAACGATGCGGGTGGTGAAACCCTCGCTGACGAACAACGCCTTGTGCCCGTTTTCCGGGTGGGTGCGCACGACCGGGTGGATAACTTCGGCGACTTGCGCCAATTGCTCCGGGGTCAGGGTCGGGCGCCAGTTGCCTTCGAATTTGGTTTCGCTGTAGCGCGCCGTGTAGGAGTGCGCGGCCGAGCGACCTTCAACGGCTTTGCGCAGCGCCTCGGGCAGGTTGTCCCAGGCTTTGTGCATGTCGGCGAACAGGGTGTCGCCGCCTTCGGATGGCAGTTCCTGGGCATGCAGCATCGAGCCCAGACTTGGCAATTCTTTATAGGAAAGATCGGAATGCCAGAACTTGCCGGCGTCGCCCAGGCCGATGGATTGGCCGTTTTCGATGATGTTGGAAACGATGAGGATTTCCGGGTGCCCGGCCAGCAGGAATTGCTTGAGCACATGAATCTGCAACACGCCAAAACGGCGGCTGAATTCGATTTGCTGCTCGGGGGTAATGCGTTGGTCGCGGAACACCACCACGTGATGATCCAGGTGCGCGCGGTGAATGCGCGCGAAGTCCTGGTCATTGACCGGGCGGGACAAATCGAGACCGATGATTTCGGCACCCACCGCGCCGATGAACGGACGGATTTCGAAAAGTTGTGGCGCGATGCTTGGCGATGCTGAAGCTGCAGACATAAATCACTCCCACGCACGGCACGCTCAAGGGCGCGCGCGTCGATCAGAAACTCACGGAGGTCCCGTGTTGGTTCGTGTCGTGCGGCGCGCCGATTGGTCGGCAGGTACGCAGGGGATTAACTTTATAGATATAAGAAGATTAATTTAAATACCGTTAAAGAATAACGATATGGCTTTTACAGGTGCCCCATTTTGAAGCCAAAGGGAGATTTTCGCTGCGCCACAACCCCTGTAGGAGCTGGCTCGCCAGCGAAGAGGCCATCAGCCTCACCGGTTTATTTGGCCCAGTCGATGACTTCACTGTAAGGCGTCTGCAAATCCCGCTCAGGAATCTCCCAGATCACCAGCTTCGGCGGGGTCTGCTTGAACGCCGGATTATCGAAGTACCCATTGGCGCCACCAGAGAACTCTCCCCCGTCCTTGGCGAAGTTACCAATCGGCGCGCCCAGCGCCTGTTGCAGGAAACCGGCAAAGTTGGAATTGCGCGAGAACGAGGTACCGATCAGCGCCACGTTCGGCAAATTGTCATCGCCGAACAGGTCGTCGAGGTTATCGCCGCCGCTTTGCGCTTCACCAGCCTTCTCGGTGATCTGAGTGGCAGCGACGGTTTCCGGCTGGGGTTGCCAGGTCACCGGCAGCCACTCAAGCCCGGCCAACCGCACCAGGTCGCCAGGACGGCGAGCCGGGTCCTGGACCTTCACCTCGAAATCTTTGTGTGGCGTGGCACTGATGCCCAGGTCTTGTACGTGCCTGGCCACCGCCTTGGCCGCCGCCGCGGAACCGGTTTCGCTCCAGTGGGTATCGGTGCGCAGGTAGGCGTCGGCACCCAGGGGTTGCAAGGTCGGGGCGAGATCGATCGCGGCGACGCCAGCATTGTTCAAGCCATCGACCCAGGCCAAAGCACGCTGCTGCAACTGCACCGGACGGCGCAGGTCGCACAGTTGCGCAATGGCGATGCGGCTCTTGTCCGGCACCACCGCCACCAGCAACTTGATGCCGCGACTGGCCAGGCGTTTCTGGATCTCTCGCACCACACCCGCCTTGGTCTCGGCGTTTGCTTGAGCATGACGATTGATGCGCATCTCGTCGGTCAGGAACAGCCAGCCCAGGCAGCCGGAACGCACACGCGGCCCGGTATCGCCCAGCAACAGCCAACTGGCTCCACGTTCCAGGTCCGCGGCCTGTTCCGGTACGGCAGCCTTCGACAGTTGCTTGGCGACCTTGTGGGTGACCTCGCCGTGCAGTGCATCATCGAGTGTCAGCCTGGGCGGTAGCATCTCGACTTTGCCGCTCGACAGCAACCAGACGCAGGAGACGAAACCCAGCGCCAGAAAAGCCACGAAAAAGATCCCCGACGCCCTGCTGACAGGGGCGGTCACTTCGCTGGATTGGGCCGGGATGTTGGGCAAGGCAGTCATGGGCGCGGTCATCAGAACTGGAAGTACAGGAAGGGGACTGACTCACGGCTCGCGACCAACGCGAACGCGAGCAGGAAGCCCAGCATCGGTGCAAACACCGCATGCCCGACAAAGCGCTGCTCGAAGCGGCTTTGCAACACCGGGGCAACGATGTACAGCACACCGAGCAGTGCCGCGATGCCGTGGACCGGACGCAACGTCACCGCCAGCGCATCGCCCAATGCAAACCCGTGCAGGCCGAACTGTCCGGCATACATCGTCAGTGCCGAATGGAAATCCGGAGCGCGGAACAAAGTCCAGGCCAGGAATACGAACAGCAGCGTCAATGTGTGCGACAGCAGGGGTGGAAGGCTCGGCAGGCTGGAGCGCGACCACAAGCGATCGACGCACAGTGCGATGCCGTGCGCCGAACCCCACAACAGATAGTTCCAGCTGTCACCGCCATGCCACAGGCCGGCGATGGCCATGGTCAGGAACAGGTTGCGATAGGTCTTCCATGCACCCTTACGGTTACCGCCCAGGGCGATGTACAGGTAGTCGCGCAACCAGCTCGACAGCGACAAGTGCCAGCGTCGCCAGAAATCCTGAATGCTGCTGGCCAGGTACGGCCGATTGAAGTTTTCCGGAAAGTGAAAGCCCAGCATCAGGCCCAGGCCGATGGCCATGGCGCTGTAACCGGCGAAGTCGAAAAACAGTTGCAACGAGTAGGCCAGGCAGCCGATCCAGGCGTCGACGAAGGACGGGTTTTCCAAATGGAAAGCAACGTCCACCAGAGGCGACAAGGTGTCCGCCACCAGCACCTTCATGCACATGCCGATCATGAAACGGCGCGCGCCCAGGGAGAAGTTCTGCCAATTGAAATAACGCTGGGTCAGCTCACGCCTAACCCAGTCATAACGGATGATCGGCCCGGCGATCGAGTGGCCGAACATCGAAATGTAGGTCGCGTAATTGATGAAGCTGCGTTCCACCGGCACCGTGTGACGGTGCACGTCCACCAGATAGGAGATCGCCTGCAACACGATGAACGACAGCCCCGCTGGCAACGCCACCCGTTGCCATTCCAGCGGCATGGCGCCGTAATAGGTGATCAGGTCATTCCAGGTCAGGGCCAGGATGTTGGCGTACTTGTACCAGCACAGCACCGCCGTGTTGAACACGATCAGCGCAACCAACAACCTCACTCGCCCCTTCGAACCTTCGCGGGCACGGTCCACCAGCAGGCCGCCGACCCAGGCGACGATGGTCAAGACCACGTGCAGGCTCAGGAACAGCGGGCTCAGCCAGCCATAGAACAGCCAGCTGCCGACCAGCAGGATGACGTTGCGCCAGGCCGGCCTGGCCAGGGCATATACCAGCAGAAAGGCCGGCAGGAACAGCGTCAGGAACTCGAGTGAGGCGAAGACCATGGCAGCGGCAAAATCCGATCAGTGGGACAGGGTGTCCGTGGCGTTCAAAAGACGCGGGCCGTTGGCCGACGGCACCAGCAGCACGCTGTAACGCTCACCCGCCTTCAGTTCGCCCAGGTCCAGCGGTGCACCGACATTGGCGTTCGCACAGACCAGTTGCACCGACAGACTCACCGGGTTGATCGAACGACGCTGCAGGCTGTCGACCGGCACCGCCTTGAACAGGTCGGCGGTACGCCCCGCAGGACGCAGGCTGGCATCGGCACACGCGGCATCGACGTTGAAGAACGCCAGCGAAGCTTTCAGGCCGTTGAAGTCGTCAGGCTGCTCGCGCACGGCGACCTGCTTGATACCGGCGCCGTCGGGCAGCGCGACCACGGTGACGAATTCACCGGGTTCGATTTTCAGGTCCATGGCCAGTTTCTGGGCGCCGCTGACCAGGGTGCCCTTGACCGGGCTGCTCGCCTGTACCGGGAAAAACAGCGACACCGCTTGCGCCGCTTCCAGGCGCATCGGCGGCTGGCCGGCCTGGGCGATTACATCCAACGGCGCGCTGCCGGCGTTGACGAAACGAATGAACGCCGCGTCTTCGCTGGGGCCGGTTGGGTACAGGGCGAACTCTGCCGCCAGGACGTTCGCGCCGCAAACCAGCGCCGCCACGGCGCACACCGCAGACAGGGCACGCATCACTGCTTGGCTCCCTTGTTGCTGACCGCTTCGGCCGGCATTTTTGCCAGCGCGCCACCGATGGCGTTGGCCCAGGACTTGTATCCGGCCACGGTGAAGTGCTGGCCGTCGGTGGTCACCCACTCACCCGGCTTGGAGAACGTCAGCGAATCGATGTAGGTGCAGGGCGCCACGTTGCTCGCCAGAAACGCCGACATCAGTTTGGTACGCGTATCGTTCTTCTTGTACATCCCGCCCTCCTTACCCCACGCCGGGCCGACCCACGCGCATTTGGCGCCGTTGGCGGTGATCTCCTTGGCCAGGGCGGTCACGTTCTGCCAGGCCCAGGCTTTCGGGAATACCGGTTTGTCGTATGAAGCCATGGTGTCGCCGATGACCAGCACGACGAGGTCAGGCTTGTCGGCGGCAATCAGGTCCTTGATCGGCGTGGTGGTGGCTTCGCGACCTTTGATGACGATCTTGCCGTCGCCTTTCTGCTCGGCGCCACAATCGACTTTCTTGGTGATCAGCCAGTCGCCGGCGCTGGCGCCGCACGCGCCAATCGAATGCACGATTGCGCCCTGCTGGGTCAGGTTAGCTTGCAGCGGTTCCATCAGGTGGTCCGCCAGGCTCATGTGGCTTTCCCCGAGAACGAGAAGGGTCATACCGGCAAGAACGGAAGAAGGCATTTAAGTCTCCAGGAATCAGTTGGAATAAGGGGAGCGGTAAGGGCTGACCGGCAGCTCCATCGAGCCGTCCATGTTTTCGAACATGTAACGCAGGTACATGGCCCCAGTGAATTGCTTGTAGTCCTGAGCGTTGTCCAGGCCGAGATTGCCACCCAGGAAAAAGTTCGAACCGAATTTGTATTCGCCAGCACCACTCAGGCTGTAGCCCACGCCGGTCTTGTTCTGGCCTTTGTAGCGCTGGTTGTTGGCAGCTTGCAGATCTTTGTCGTTCGGAAAGTAATCCGCCGCGTCCTGATCGAAGTACTGCACGCCCACCGAGCCCTTGACCTGATAGGAGAATCGGTCGGTGCGCTGCGCCCAGGTCACCGGAACGCCCAGGGCGAAGTAGCTTTGAGGGCTGAAGTAACCGCCATGGCCGTATGTGAAGAAGTCCTGGTTGTTCTCGAAGCTCAGGCCGGTGGCACTCAGGCCCAAAGTCAGCTTGCTGTCTTCGGCGTTTTGCAGATACCAGTACACGCCGCCGCCCAGTTCGGTGCGGCTGTTGGATTCGACGTTGTGACCGAGCAACTTGTGCCACGAACCGTAGCCGTAGGTGCCGACTTGCTGATCGTCATAGCTGAGCTGAGCCCGCCCGCCGTTGGCCGTCACGCCGCCCCACGACTGGCCGGTACGGTCGTCGGTGGTGCCGGCGAACGAGGTCACGCTGTCCGTCACCGGACGCCTGGAAACACTGACGCCATAGCGCACGTTCGAGTTGTCGGCGAACGGCCGGTCCACGCTTACGCCACCGGCGGCGGTGCTGTACTTGAAGCCGATTGGGGTGGTGCCGACATCGGCCTTGATGCCTTCATCCGGGCGGGCATAGGCCACGCTCAGGCCAACGCCTTTGTCTCGCTGGGAACCGGCGCCGTCGGCGGATGACCCACCGCCGAAACGGCCGGCCGAATCGCTGTCGACACTGCCGGCATTCAGCGATACCGGGGTCACTCGCACGGCGTAGCGGTTCTCGCCCGACGGCACGTTGATCTCCAGCGGTGTTTCAACGTCGGTCATTTTGCTCATGCCCGACTCACTGTCGTTGCTACGGATGGTGACGCCCTGGGTCACGTAGCCGCTGCGCTCCTGCAGGATATTGTCCAGCGCGCGCTGGGCGGAACTGGTTTGGTCCACCGCGACATTGACCGTGGCCTGAGGCGCGAAGGGGTTACCGCCGGCACCGGCAAAGCGCCCCGCCGGCAACGCCTGGGTTCGCGCACCAGCGTCCGCCATGCGTGGCTGGGCCTGGCCCGGATAGGCATCGGCCGGCAGTGCCGCATTGCTAGCGACCACAACCGGCGCGGCCACCTCAAGCTGCGCCTGCGCCGGGGCGGGGATCGCGTCTATCGGTGCGCGGCTCACCTGGTTGCGCTGGCCCGGTAAACCCACGAACGGGTTCGCTGCGACGTTCAGGCTATTGGCCTGGGCCGTCAGGCTGCGCTTCTGCTCGTTCTGCTCAATGGCAACCGCCTTGCGCAGCAACTCGGTGGCCTGGCTGGATTTGCCCATGCGGCGGTAGATCCGCGCCGCTTCGGTCAGCGATTGCGGATCGTAGGTTTCCAGTTTCAGAAACTGTTCCAGCGCACGCTCGGCGTAGCCATTGTCGTGGGCCTGAACCGCCGCGTCAGCGGCATTCAGTAAAATCTGCGGGTCGTTGGGCTGACGCTGCAACAACGGCTTGTATAGCTCGAACGCTTTGGCATTGTCGCCATTGCTGGCATACATACGCGCCAGTGCCGAGACGGCGCCCGCGTCCCCCGGACGCGAAGCCAGCGCCGGTGCCAACGTGTCGTAGGCGGCCGCCAGATCGCCATTTTCACGAAGGATATCGGCTTGGCGAATGCGATACTGATACAGCAGGTCATCGTAGCGTTTGCGCGTGGCCACGCTCATCGGCTGGTTTTGCAAGCCGCGCAGGATCGAGTTGACCTGGGCATCGTCGCCGGTCTTGAGCAACAGGTGGGCGTATTGCAGCATCAGTTCCGCGGACGGCGTCGGCGTCTGGGCGATGACGTCGCGCATCATTTGTTGCGCATGCACCGAGTCGCCGGCATCGACATAGGCTGCGGCAAGGGTCGCCATGCCGTCAGGCGTGCGGCTGGCCACGGGCAGCAAGCGATCGAGCAAGGCCAGGGCTTCCTGGCGTTGGCCACGCTTGGCGATGCTCGCCGCCAGTTTGATCTGCACCGTGAGGGTGATCTGGTCGGCCAACTGATTCATGTCCACGGTGCGGCGCTCGGCCGGTATACGGCTGATGCTCGCTTGCGCGGCGTTCCACTGCTCCATTTCCACCGAAAGCAAGGCACTGGTGTAGAGCGCGTCGATGTTGGTCGGATGGCTTTTCAGATAGCTGTCGATCAGGTCGCGAGCCTTTTGCGGCTCGCCAGCCTTGAGGTATAGGCGCGCCAGGTCGAAACGGGTCCAGACGTTGTCCGGGTCGTCCTGCACGGCTTGCGCCAGGGCTTGTTGCGCGGAGCGGTTGTCACCTCGCTGTTCGGCCAGTTTGGCCGCTTGTGTAGAACGCAAGGCACGCAGGCGAGCGCCGCCACCCATCTCGGCCTGCTGGGCCGGAGTCAAGGTATCGAGCAGGCGCAGGGCTTCATCGGCCTGGCCGGTCTGCGACAGCACATTGACCAGGCCTTGAACGGCCTGCGGGTTACCGCGCTGCACATTCAGCACCTGGCGATAGTTGGCCTGCGCCGCGTCCAGTTGCCCGGCCTGGGCCTGAATGTCGGCCAGCGCCAGGCGCGCATCGACACCATTCGGGTTCAGGCGCATAGCCTGGGCAATGCTGGCTTGTGCCTTGGCCGGCTGCGTCCGGGCCTGGTCGCGGGCCTGTTGCAGCAGCGCCCAATAACGCACGTTATCCAACGCTGGCTTCCAGCGTGTGCCGCCATTGGCGATGGCCCGGTTGAGCAACTGCTCGGCTTCGCCGAAACGGTTTTGTTGCTGACGCACCACGCCGAGGCCACCCAGGGCATCGGCGTCGTCGGGTTTGCTTTTCAGGCGGGAGGCGAAGGCTTGTTCGGCGCCGGCCCGCTCACCCTTCTCCAGCGCTTGCAGCCCTCGTGCCACCAGCGGATCTTGCCGCCAGCCCGAAGCACCGGCGGTGGTCGACTGCGACTGGCCTTTGTTGAGCAGGTCGCGGATTTCCTGGTCGTCGGGATGTACTTTCAGGAAGTCATCGAACAACGGCACCTGCGAGGCATTCGGCGGCCCCATCCAAACCAGCGCCAGGCGCCAGCTCTCATCGGCGTCCCCCGCGATATCGGTACGCGTCGACAGTTTGGCAAGAGCCCGGATGCCTTCCGGGCGGCTGTCTTCATGACGTACCAGATGCTTGGCCAGGAACAGCGCGACAATCGAGTCATTCGGCGTTTCCCGCAGCAAGCGCTCAAGGCCTTTGCGCGCTTCGGGCCAGCCGGCATCGTTGAACGCCAGGTTGGTGTAGAACTCGCGACCGATCTTGCCTTCAGGCGTGCGGCCGGCAAACAATTGGCGGAACACTTCGGTCGCCTTGTCACGCTGGTCGCCGTCGGCCAGTCGCCGGGCTTCATCCAGCAGGGCAATATTCTGCGGGTCGGTCAGGGCGATGTCCTGCTCGAGTTGCGCGGCCTGCCAGGGCCGTGGCGACAATGCCTGCAAGCGCGCCAGATACTGTTGCGCCTGTTGCGGTTTATCCTGTTTGACGCCGATCAGGCCCATGCCATACAGCGCGTCGATCTGGTTGGGGTCCAGGCGCAGCACTTTCTCCCAGGCTTCTGACGCACGTGCAGCGTTATCCCGGGCCTGCCAATACTGGCCCTGCTCCACCAGACGCATTTGCGCATCGCTGGTTTCGGCGAGGGCGGTGGTGCCGATGAGGGCGGCGAGAATACCGATGGCTAGCGTGTGACGGCGCGGGTGCATGACGTCTCCCAAGTCAGTTTGAGCGTTCCGTCATCACGAAACTGGTAGCGTTTTTCTGCCCAGCCGAGTGCGAACAGACTAAGCATGGCGTTGTAGTACAGCGGTTCGACACGTTCGTGATCGGCTTTGGCAAGCGCCGCATTCAAAGCCGTCTCGACCCGACGTTGCTGCTGCTCGGCCAGCCAGGGTTGACCTTTGGCCTGGAAGTACGGAATCAGGGCAGCAGAGTACCCGAACGGGCCCTGGCCTTCGAGCGCACCGCTGATGACCTGGACCTTTTCCGGAGGAATGCCAGTGGATGCCGTGCTGTTCGACATGCCGTCCAGGCGTGCCAGCAGCTGTGCCGCCAACGGGTCGGTCGTGGGCGTCATGCCGGCCCACAAGTAGACGCGAATAGCGTCATAACTGCCCAGCTCGCCTTTGACCGGATCAACCACAAACAGACCGGCTTTCGGCGCGGTGGCGCGATAGCCGATCCAGTCCGCCACATAACCTTTCGGGCTGGAGGCACTGACCATTTTTACGGTGTTTTCGGCGATTTCCTTCCACGGCCCACTCGGTGATTCCTTGGCCAGTCGGCGCAGCAACGGCAGCGGCAAATAGCTCGGATTCAGGCGCCACAGGTGATCGGGCTGAATGAAACCTTCGGGGCCGGGCAGGATTATTTTGCCCAGCCCCGGCAGGCTCACCACCAAGTTGGTTTCAATGTTCCCGAGCATGCGCAGGGCGTCTTCGCGGTAGTCCGGGCGCTGCCACAGCCGCGCCGCTTCCAGCAGCGAGTAAACGATCCAAAGGTCCGAATCGGACGCCGAGTTGGCGTCTTGCAACTGCCATTTGCCGTCCTTGCCCTGCCCCCACAACCACCCTGGCAGACGGTTGCCGGCATCGGCGCCGGCCATGTTGGCGGCGGTCCACTTCCACAAGGCATCGAAACGCTCGCGGTCATTGCCAATCAGCGCAAACAGCATGCCGTAGGACTGGCCTTCTGAGGTGCTGTGATTGGCTTCGACGCTGGACTCCAGCAGGCGACCGTCGTTCTGCACGAAACGCGTGGCATAGGTTTGCCACAGCGGCCAATCGACACTTTTGCATGCGGCCTCGTCAGCCATGGCCGGTGTCAGGCTCAAGGTCGCCAGCGTGCCAGCCAGCCAAAGCACGGCCCGGCGCCAGCGGGGCTCGTGGGCAGAATTACATCCAGGGATCCTGTGGTTTTTCATGGTTTGCTCAGTCGCCCAACCGCTGTTTGGCACGCGAGCGCAGCGCCACATAGGCCACACAACTGAGCAGCACCACACCGAGGCCGGTCAGCAGCAGCGTCAAACCGACATGACGCGAGAGCATCCATTCAAGGCGTTTGAACGGGCCCAGTTCGCCGACGTAGTACTGCTCGTCCGCCAACAGTGGCTCGATGGTCTTGCCGCGCACCACCACCAGGCTGCCCTGGATCGACTGGGTGTAATCCTCGCCGCCGATCAGGGCATTGGTCGCCTCGGCCAGGCCTTGCGGCTGTCCGCTGGCGATCACCACGACGCTGCGACCGTTTTTGAGCGGCGATTCGAATCCGGTCAGGTAAGTGCTGCGAGCGCCGCCGGAGAAGGCCATGGCCAATCGCGCCTTGCGCTGGTTCGCTTCCGGGTCGGGACTGAACCAGTCGCGTACGCGCATTGGCAAGTCAGACAGGTGAAAGCTCTGTTGGTCGCCGCCATCGGTCGCCGGCAGGCGATCGGCCCACTGGGTCAGCAATGGCTGGTTGTTGCCGGAAGCGAACACCAGCAAGTCTCTATCCGCTACTGCCTGAACCTGCGCCGCTTGCGTCACCACCACGCCAGTGGCCGGATAGCCGGTGGACTGGCCGAAGCGACCGAGCACGGTCAAGTAGGCATCCAGCTCGGCAGCGCCAGCGTTGTCCGGCAGGATCAAGGCGGTCTGCGACAGATCAGCCAGACGGGTGAACGGGAAGCCTGCGTCCTTGAACACGCCGAGGTTCGGCATGGCCATGAAGTGGTCGTAGCCGCTCAGGTCCAGGGTCGATTCCGGATCGATGCTGCCGCGCATGTTGTCGATGATGATGTCGCCACATTCACCCTGCTTGATGTAGTCGAACATGAAGCGCAGTTGCAGGCGCGATTGCAGGGCCACCGAATTCAACGGCAGGCGCACGCGGGTTTCGCGGTTGAGGCTGTCGTCGTTGAGCTTCAGGGCTTTCAATACGCTATTTTCGAGCTTGTCCTGGGGCAGCAGGTTCTGTGATTGGATCAAGCCATCGTTGAAGCTGACGATGAACGAGGAATTGCTCGACTTCTCTTGCGGCGTGTAGCGGTATTTCACGTTCAGCGGCGCACCTTCATCACGCCAGGTGAACAGGTCCGGCGGGAAATTCAACGGTACGGTGATGTCGCCCGGGTTGTAGCCCGATACGTTGAATTGCTTGGCCGGCAGCAGCTCGCCGAGCTTGACCGGGCGATCGCTCGGCAGCCAGTTCGGGGCATCGTAAGGCTTGCGCGGCTGCACGCTGTCGAGTCGATCGATCACCACGCTGCTGCCCGACAGCGCCTGACTGCCGAGCACCAGCGCGGTAGTCGCCGTCTTGAGTTCGGCGGCATCGCGGCCGCTGATTACCAGCAACTTGCCATTCTCGTCATTGGGGTTGGCCATCAAGCTCAGGGTCGGGCCCTTGGCCGCCGGCAGGCTCAGCCCGTCGACCTGCAACGCATCGGGCCCGCTGAGCAGCACCACGGCATTGCCGTGGGTCGGGATCTGGTTGAGACGCGTAGAGAACTTCGCCCCGCGGTAACTGGCCTGGGCGCCGAACCACGACGACAGGGCGCCAGCCGCTTCCAGGGTGGCATTGTCGGGCGCTGTGGCGAACACGAATGGCAGGCCCAGGGTGCGCGCATCGCGACGGTCGAAGAATGGCAACGGCAAGATCGACAGATCGTTCGGCAGCGCCAGCGGCGACACTTCGATGCTCAGCTCGGTGGCGTTGCTGATTTTCGCCCACAGGCTGGAATGCGTGGGGTCTTCGCAACTCATGGTGTAGTGACCGACGAATTGCAGGCTCAAGCGGTTGAACTCGGTAATCAACTGCGGCGGGATGGTGACTTCGTGGGTTTGCAGTTGACCGGCGTTTTCCTTGGGCAACGGCAGGCTTGCGGCCACTTCATCGTTGACGATGACGTTGATCTGCGACAGTTCGGCCAACAACGCCGGCGAATAGGTGTATTGCAGTTTCAGCCTGGCGCCGGTCACGATGGAATCGGCACGCACATCGAAGTTGACGCTGTCGGTAGATTCCACGCCCCGCAGGCTCATTGGATAATTGCGGCCCAGTTGCTTGAGCGTCACGCTGTAGCTGTTGGCACCCGGCGCCGCATCCACTGGCACGGTCTCGGCGAATGCCGTCGCGCCGCCACCCATTGCAAGCAAGGCGCACGTCATGCGTACCAAGGCGCGGCGCGGCGCGCTCAGGCTACCGAAAGCGAAAGACTTCGAGTTCATCACTTGTCCAAAACATTTTCCAGGGTGGACGGGGAGACGTGGCGACGACGGAAAAGGTTCCGCACTTCCATGACCGTTGCTTTGAAGAGTTCGTAGATACCGCGAAGTGCAATGCCGCTGACATCGCGCAAGGCGGCCAGGGGCGTATCGACCTGGCCATTGCCCCAGGTCGAGGCCCAAGTGTCGGCGCGGGAGAATGTCAGCCGTATCAGCTCGCTTTGCTGGCGCAAGGTCAACTGGTCGAATTGCGCCCCCAACAGATCCCCGCGACTGAATACGATGACGGCCGGGAGCACGCTCAGCTGTTGCTTGCGAAACAGCGAAATCTTCACCCGCTCGCCCTTGGGAATCTCGATGCCATCAGGCAAGCGGAAGCCCAGGCCTTTTTGCGAGAAGTCCTGGGTCACGCCCTCGATCACCGTGCCATCGGCACGGGTCAAGCGCATCGGCAGGACCGCCGCCACCCGTGGTTCGGAACGCACCTGACGAGTTTCGCTGGCCACCGCCACCGAGGCGCTGGTGATGATGAGGTTGTAGACGGTCCACGCCAGGTTGATCAGGATCGTGGTCGTGGCGCCTTCGGCACCCTCCATCAGGCGCATGCCGCCATAGATCAGGCCAGCGGCGTTGAGGATCAACAGCACGATGTACGGCCGGGCCAGTTTCCATTCGAAGTACTTCTTATCGATCACTCCGCCCTTGTCGGTCACGTTGAAGCCGCCGAACTTGGGGTTGACCAGCGCCATCAGAACCGGGCCCATGATGTACCAGGCCAGCACCGTCTCGTAGACCTCGTTCCAGAACGAATGGCGGAACCGTCCCTGGATACTGGAGTTGGTCAGGCTGGCGTGAAGAATGTGCGGCAGTACGTACGCGGTGATCATCAACGCCGAGGCGTGGAAAATCTGTGCATCGAAAAACAGGAACGCCAGCGGCGCGGTCAGGAACGCCAGACGCGGCAGCCCGTAGAAAAAGTGCAGCATCGCGTTCAGGTAACACAGGCGCTGACCCATGCTCAGGCCCTTGCCGAGGAGCGGGTTGTCGGTGCGGAAGATTTGCGCCATACCCCGTGCCCAGCGAATCCGCTGGCTGATGTGGCGCGACAGGCTTTCCGTTGCCAGGCCCGCGGCCTGGGGAATGGCCAGGTACGCGGTGTTATAACCGGCGCGATTGAGCTTGAGCGCGGTGTGGGCATCTTCGGTGACGGTCTCGACGGCCACGCCACCGACCTCCAGCAAAGGTGCACGACGGATCACTGCACACGAGCCGCAGAAGAACGTCGCGTTCCACAGGTCGTTTCCGTCCTGCACCAGACCGTAGAACAACTCGCCTTCGTTCGGCACGGAACGGAAGGTATCGAGGTTTTTCTCGAAGGGGTCCGGCGAGAAAAAGAAGTGCGGCGTTTGCAGCATCGCCAGCTTCGGGTCCTTGATGAACCAGCCGACACACACCTGGAGGAAAGAACGGGTCGGCACGTGGTCGGCGTCGAAAATGGTCACGAACTCACCACTGGTGACCTTGAGCGCCTCGTTCAGGTTGCCGGCCTTGGCGTGGCGGTTGTTGTCACGAACGATGTAATTCACGCCGATCTGTTCGCAGAACTCGCGGAAGTCTTCGCGGCGACCGTCGTCCAGCACATGCACGCGCAGTTTGTCCTGGGGCCAGTCGATGGCCTGGGCGGCGAAGATGGTGACCTTGACGATGTCGAGGGTTTCGTTGTACGACGGGATGAACACATCGACCGTCGGCCACTCGCTCGGCGGTCCGCTCATCAATACCGGTTTGCGGCGCAGCGGCCAGGCGGTTTGCACATAGCCGAACACCAGCACGATCATCGCGTACAGCTCGGCCAGGACCAGGCCGTAGCCGAACAGCATGTCGACCCAGCCCTCGAACCCGAGGGTGGAAGTGAGTCGCCAGTACAGGTAGCGCAGGGAAGCGGTCAGTGACAGTGCGATGAGCATCAGCACGTTCAGGCGCCCGGGAATCTTGCGCAGTACCATCGCAGCGATGAAGCAGCCGAGGGCAAAGAAGCACTGCGAATACAGGTCGAACGGCACCGTGATGATGAACAGCGCCAACAGGCCGCAGAACAGCATCACGCTGACGGTCAGCGCCCGACGCAACGCCACTGGCAGGCTGTCCAGGCGATCGGAAAGCGATTGTGCCCAACGCTGCGAACGGGATGGGGCGCCCGCATCTGGAGCGGTGGTGTTGATCACGACGCGTATGACTCTGCAACGGCCGTGGCTTGTAACTGCGTCTTGAGCCTGTCACTCAGCATCAGCATGTCGCGGCAAGCCTGGGACGACTCGGCTTGCAGCAGCGGGTTTTCACCATAGGCCAGGGCTTCGCCAATGGCATGATCGAGCGCCACGACACCCAGCAGCCGCGAACCGAGGCGGCGCTTGAGCACTTCGTGCATGTCCCGGCAGAACAGGCGATCTGTGTCGAACTGATTGATCACATAATTGCACAGCGGCGCCTGGTCCCGAGCTCCGCGTTCTTCCAGCAAACGCTCCATCGGGTCCAGCGTGACGAAACAGGCCGCATCGGCGGTTGCGACGACCAGCACCTGATCAGCCACCATCAAGGCCTGCGTCAGGTAGGGCGTGCGACCCGTTGGCGTGTCGAGAATCACCACATCGTTTTCGCACAGGTCCATGCTCGCCAACTGGCTGGCCAGCCAGTAACGATCGTTTTCCAGATAGCGCTCCAGCGTACGGCGCTCGTCCTCGGTCACCGAGCCGTAGGGCAGCAGTAACGAACCCACAGCGTCGGCCAGCAGCAGTGACTTCCAGTTCTCACCCTTGAGGCTGGCGTACGCCATTCCTGCCACATCCGGCTCGGCACCCATGTGGTGTTGCAGGGCATTTTGCGGATCGAGGTCAATGGCCAGTGTCCGTCCGCCCTCCAGACGCAACGCGGTGGTCAGCGCAGCAGCGAGCGTGCTTTTGCCAACGCCACCCTTGGCCGATACCACCGCAATGACATGCGCCTTGGTCTTGGCCGGACGACCATGGGGCAGCGCCTGGCGCAGAGCCTCTTGATTACGGGCTTGCGCTTCGGCCTGACGTGCCAGCGCGACTTCGGCCAGCAAGTGACGAAGTGGTGCAGCAGGCTGCGGGGTATCCGCGTGCAGCGTATCGGCCGCAGCGCTATCGCGTTGCTCAATCAACTGGTCGACTGCAACTACTGGCGTAGGCTCTGGCGCAGTCGCCACCAGCGTCAACGGTTTTTCCTTGTAGTCGAAATGGCTGCCGAACTCGAGATAACTGTCCGCACTTGCCCCGAACCTGTTGAATAGGTTCGATATATCGTCTGTACGATTCATAAAAAACTATCCGAGGCGCTGGCACATAAGGGAGCATGTAGCTCGAGGGTTCATCGAGGCAGCCATCAAAATGAGATCGTCAATATTTTGAATGGTGCAATTGTAATAGTTGAAAGCGATTAAAAAAACCTTTTTTATCGCCATAAAATTGACGAAAAACGGTTTTTTTTATTTGGCGCATCCTGCGCAATCCCGACAGCCGAACTGCAACGCAAGCTACTAAATACAAGCCCCCGAACGGCGGCGCGAGATTATCCAGCAAGCACTGCCCATGCGCACATGATTTGCGCCAGATGGCAGCCCAGTAGATGGGCGGCAATCTGTTACCGCCAACTAAACAAAGCAATTCACGGACCATATGAACTATGGTTACAAGCATGTTTAATTCGAACTCAAACATATATGTTTTAAATCAATATCTTAGTTCTTACTTGGTGATGATCTGGCCGCTAACGAACTGCCCGGGACGGCTGCACGTGCATTTTTTGACGCCAGGGGTATGGCGAGCGCCCTCTACTGGCGCGACGTTGACTATGCTGCTGACAGCATGACGCTGTTCACTTCTGGGGGGATGCTTGATGTTCTACGTGCACCGCAATACAGACGGCCGACTGCTGCGCGTGGAAGCCGAAGCCTACGCCGAATCCACGGAAACGCTGCCGGCCGACCACCCTGACCTCCAGGCCTGGTTCGCCAATGAAGTCATGGCCACCAGCCACAAACAACTGCTGCAAATCAAACAGCTCAAGCAACTGCGCCAGAGCGACCTGGAAATGATCCGGGTACTCGATGACTTGATCGCCGTGCTGATCAGCAAAGGCGTGATTCTCGTTACTGACCTGCCAGAGCCCGCGCAGACCAAACTCATGGACCGCTTCCAGGCGCGTGAGGCGTTGGGTGGGTTGAGTAATCTGGTTGAGGATGATGAGGCAGGGTTTATCTGAAACCCGGGAAGCTGCAAAAAGATCGCAGCCTTTGCCAGCTACCGCTGTGCGAAGGCTGCGATCTTTGCGATACCCTAATCCCAAGGCCTGGGCTCACCCACCAACCGGCCCTGAACGCCGTACACGCCCATCTCGCGAATCACCGCCAACTCCCCTTGCGTCTCCACCCGTTCGGCAATCAACGGCAGATCGATACTATGGGCCGCGCGCTGGACGGCTTCGATGAACAGGTGTTTGTCGCGCTCCTGATCAATCGCACGGATGTAGCTGCCGTCGATCTTCAAGTACGCCAGACCCAACCGCGCCAGGTTGCCGATCATGCTGAAGCGCCCACCGAAATGCTGCAGGCTCAAGGAGAACCCGAGGTCTCGCAAGCGCCGCGTCAGCGCTTCGAGACTGGCTTGCTGTGGCAATTGCTCTTCGCCGATTTCCAGGGTCAGTCGGGGTCCCAGATTGGAGTGAGAGCGCAGCGTGTCGAAGAGCGCAGTCAACGCTTGCGGGTTATCCAGGGTGGCGGACGACAGGTTCAGCGCCAGCGACTCTTCGTGTGAGTCCATCTGCTCCAGCACCAGCTCCAGCATCAGCCGATCCAGGCGCGCCGCCCAGCCGAACCGCTCCAGCCACGGCAGGAAACGTCCGGCAGGGATGCTCTGGCCCTGGTCGTCGATCAGTCGGGAAAGCACTTTGTGGTGCAGTATCAGCTGCGTGTCCTGACTGGCCACCACGGGTTGGAAAAACAACTTGAAACGTCGCTGCTCCAAGGCCTGATCCAGCAGGTTGTGCCAGGCATGATGGTCGTCGCCGACACCGACCAAGGTACTGTGATGCAGGCAGACCCAGTTCGAATCGGCCTGGCCTTCGGCTTGCGCCAAAGCCTGATCCGCCAGCCCGAGCACGGCTTGCGGGGCATCGCCATGAATAAACGGCGCCAGCCCGATCGCCGCTACGGAGGCGACGTCAGTAGCGCCGGTCGCGTGCAGGCTGGCCAGGGCCATGTCGAGGTGCTTCGCCAGTTGCACCGCTTCCTCACGCACCAGGCCTGGGGCCAGAACAGCGAATTCGCCGCCACGAATCCGTGTGACCAGGTTATTTGTTTCAGGGTATCTGGCGCACTCGCGGGACAGCTGCTCGCCAACCGCCTGGAGCAATGCATCCGTGCGCTGGCCACCCAGCCGCTGGTTCAACCCAGCCAGATCCTTGACCCGCAACAGCAGCAAGTAACCGGAACTGGCCAGCTCGGGATTGCTCACCCGTGCGTTCAGTTGCATCTCGAAGTAACGTCGATTGGCCAAGCCGGTCAGGTTGTCCTGATAGGACTCGACCCGCAGCTTTTCACTGCGTTCGGCCTGCTCCTGAAACAGCGCCTTGAGCTTCTCGACCATCTGGTTCATGGCCTGCACCACGCGACGCAATTCCGGCGTACGCGGCAACTGCGGCAGGCTGAGAAACTCGCGGCGGGCAATGGCGTGGGACTGCTGGACCATATAATCGAGGGGCTTTAATTGCCGACGCAGCAACAGCGCGCCCAATATCGCGCTGACCACGCCACAGAACAGCAACCAGCCCAGGCTGCCCAACGCGCTCTGCCACAACTTGGCCAGTGCGAACATCGGGTGACTGACCACCTCGACCCGTGCGGCCTGTTCCCAGCCGCGACTGACTATGGCATCGCCACCGGCGGGCTCCAGGCCAATCAGCTTGACGAACCAGTCAGGCACCCGGGTATCGGTCGGAATGCCGCTGCGTTCGACCAGAGTCTTGTCATTGGATAAGTCGACCACACGGATGCTGGAGTAATAACCGCTGTCAAAGATCGAGCTGACCAGCAATTCGGTCATCGCCGGGTCGTCGATATTCGGCGTCAGTGACAGCGCCAGCGCCGTCGCGCCGTCCTGGGCGTGGGAACGTAGCTGGTTGACGTATTGGGAGCGCGAGCTTTCCAGGCTGACCATGAAGCTGCCGGTGAAGGCGACGACCAGGAACAGACAGATAGCGATCAAAAGCTGTTTGAACAAAGACATCTGTGGGCGTGCTCCTAGTTGGTCGTCTCGACCGGGAATCCTTCGGCCTGCATTTTTTTCAGCACATCCTGCCAACGGGACAGACGCTTGGTGTCCCCGACCTTCTGATTGCCCTTGGCCCCCGGTAACCACAACCCTTCTGCATTGAAAGCGTAGACCGGCAGCAAATCCTTTCTCTGGCTGGCCGGCCTGATCGCGTCGATAAGGCTGTCGAGAACCAGTGGCTCGGCGTCCGGGGTTGAGTAGTAAGTCAGCACCATGTGCGCGCGATTCAGGCTCAGCGCCTTTACGTAGGTGATGCGCAGTTTGTCACTGGAAACGCCAAGGTGGCGCAGACTGAAATATTTGGCGATCGCGTAGTCTTCGCAGTCACCGGCGCCTTTCCACAGGGCTTCAACGGGTGTTTCCCAGTAATCGACCTGGCGCCATAGGTCGATGTCTTCGACGTAGCGCAATTGTTTGTTGAAGAAACGGTTGATGACGTTGAGCTGGTCCAGTTCGCCAACCTGATTCTGCGTCGCCAACACGTGCTGCCACGCATCGATGCGCTGCTGACCTTCACCCAAAGGTCCGTACAATGCCTGCGCCCGACGGCTGATCAGGGAAAAGTCCCAATCGGCCTGCACACCACCCAGCAGCACACCGGCCAGCAGCAAGGCGCCACACGACCGGCGCAACATCCGGGATATCGGAAAACGTACCGCCAAGGCGAGGCATCCAGGGTAGTCAGGTGGAATCGGTTGATGGTGTAGGTTAGCTCGGGAAAAAACAATGGCACACTGAGATCACTGACTGCACGCTAAACTAAGGAAGAGGCGCTCTGTCGGGCGTTTGACAAGCCGTCAGGCAGTCTCTAGTGTCAGTTGGATCCAAAAATAATTCAGTCAATCAGGGTGCGTTGTAGTGACACAAAAACCCAACCCTCTCAGCAGCATCAAGGTCAACGGTCCCATTGCGGCGCACCTGGCGCGCTCGGTTATCGAAGAAACCTTGCGCTCGGCCATCCTGGACGGTCGCCTGCCGTGTGGCATCGCTCTGCGCCAGCAGGACCTGGCTGATCTCTTCGGTGTCAGCCGCATGCCTGTGCGCGAAGCGTTGCGTCAACTGGAAGCCCAGGCATTGCTCAACGTGGTTGCCCATAAAGGCGCCGTAGTTGCCCCGCTGGTCCAGGGCGATGCCGTGGAAACCTATGCCCTGCGAATTTTGCTGGAGTCCGAAGCATTGCGCCTGTCGGTGCCGCTGCTTGAGTCGGCGGATCTCGAACAGGCCGCGCGCTATATTGACGAGCTGGAGACGGAACAGGACTACACCGAAATTGGCCGGCTCAATCGCCTCTTCCATATGTCGCTCTACAGCAGGGCAACCAATCGCCGGTTGCTGAAACTGGTGGAGGACGGGCTGAACGAAGAAGAGCGCTTCCTGCGCTTCAATCTCGAAGCGATGGGCCTGGGCAAGTTGTCCCAGGAAGATCACCGGGCCATGTGGCGGGCCGCCGAAGCGCGGGATGTCGAAGGATCGGTGCGATTGCTGGTAAACCATCTCAATCGCGGGGTCGAGGTCATCACCCGGTACCTCGCCAGTCCAGAAGCCAAGAATAGAAAAACCTCGTAGAAAAGGCAGTGGCAGGCCTTCTGCCAGGGATTCCTTTACGGTTTTTGGCAGTCTAAAACGACAAAACCCCTGTCTGCGCTAGCAGACAGGGGTTTCGGAATTCAATCTTGACGATGACCTACTCTCACATGGGGAAACCCCACACTACCATCGGCGATGCATCGTTTCACTTCTGAGTTCGGGATGGGATCAGGTGGTTCCAACGCTCTATGGTCGTCAAGAAATTCTGTGTGCCGATGCGTCGTAACGACGTGCCAGCGAATTCTTGATGTTTCTACTAAAAGACAAAACCCCTACCTGCATACGCAGATAGGGGTTTCGGAATTTAATCTTGACGATGACCTACTCTCACATGGGGAAACCCCACACTACCATCGGCGATGCATCGTTTCACTTCTGAGTTCGGGATGGGATCAGGTGGTTCCAACGCT
>NZ_BAAIAK010000025.1:0-39383 GCF_054600775.1 Pseudomonas sp. MHK4
ATCGCCGGCAAGCCGGCTCCTACAGCGATCACCGCCAAACGCAAATCCCGGCAACGCCCAATAAACCTGTAGGAGCTGGCTTGCCAGCGATGAGGCCGGCACAGCCAATATCGCCCTCGCCTGACACTCCGCCATCGCCGGCAAGCCGGCTCCTACAGCGATCACCGCCAAACGCAAATCCCGGCAACGCCCAATAAACCTGTAGGAGCTGGCTTGCCAGCGAAAAGGCCGGCACAGCCAATATCGCCCTCGCCTGACACACCGCCATCGCCGGCAAGCCGGCTCCTACAAGGGGGGGTTAAAGCGTGGCGCGTCTGGCGGCCCACGGATGGGCCTGTTCCAGCTGGCTGGCCAGGCGCAGCAGCACGTCTTCGCCACCCAGGCGCGCGGTGAACATCATGCCCACCGGCAGGCCGTCGTCGCTCTGGCCCAGGGGTAGAGAGATGGCCGGCTGGCCGCTGACGTTGGCTATCACGGTGAAACCGGCACTGCCCATGGCCTGGTGGGCGTAGCTGTCCCAGGGCTGGTCAAGCGACAACAGACCCAGCTTCGGGGTCAGGCTGCCCGTGACCGGCGACAGAATCACGTCGTAGCGTTCGAAGTGCTGCTCCATCGTCGCGCCAATACTCTCGAACGCTTGACGCGCGCGGTACAGGTCTTCGCCGCTGGTGGCTTTCGAGCGTTCGAGGTTGACCAAGGTGATCTTCTCCAGATCCTGAACCGTGGCAGCCCGTCCGAGTACCTGCTCGCGGTCATGGATCTGCACACGCAATGCCATGCCGAGCGCAGTGCCATGGGCACCGAACAACTGGCGCGGATCGATGTCCAGCGTCAATTCGTCGAGTTGATGCCCAAGGGCCAACAGTTGCTTGATGGTCTGTTCCAGCGTGGCGGCAATCGCCGGGTCCAAAGGCGCGCCGGTCAGCGACTGGCGCACCACGGCCACGCGCAACTTGCCCGGATCACGTTGCAATTCTTCCACATAAGGCCGAATCAACGGTGGACACCAATAGGCACTGCCTGCCTCATGGCCCTGACCGGCATCGAGGAACAGCGCGGTATCGCGCACCGTGCGCGACACCACATTGGCTGCGCTGGCGCCAAACGAACCTTCGAAATGCAGTGGCCCGCTGGGGGTGCGATAGCGGGTCGGCTTGAGCCCGACTACGCCGCAGTACGAAGAGGGAATGCGGATCGAACCGCCGCCATCCGTGGCATGAGCCACGGGAACGATCCCCGCCGCCACTGCGGCGGCCGAGCCACCAGAAGAACCGCCGGCGCTCATGGCCAGGTTCCACGGGTTATGAGTCTGGCCCCAGGCCAGGGATTCGGTGGTGGTGGTCAAGCCAAACTCGGGGGATGCGGTCTTGCCGAACGGCACCGCACCGGCCTGCTCGTAGCGGGCAATCAGGGTGCTGGTGCGGGCAGCGGGCGGTGAATCCTTGAACATCCGGCTACCGTTACTGGTGATCGTACCTTGTAGCGTGGTGTTCAGGTCCTTGAACAGCAGCGGCACACCGGCCAGGGTGCCCTGGTTGTAGGTGCCGGCGGCGCGACGCTGGGCGAGCAAGGTCCGCGCGTAGGTTTCATGCAGCATGTTCACCGCATTGACCTTGGGGTTGACCTCGTTGTAGCGGGCCAGCGCCGCCGCCAACAGGTCTTCGGCGCTCAGTTCGCCACTGCGGATCGCCTGGCTCATGGCCCAGGCATCCATGGCCTGGTATTCGCTGGCCGACAGCCCCGTCGCGCGGGCGTCGGCAAAACGCCCCAGAAGCCCGACGCCGACCGCCACGGCACCGGCCTTGAGCACGCTGCGGCGCGGCCAGCCGGTGGTGGAGTTGAGTGGTGCGTTTTCGTGGTTATCCATGGTAGTGATCGCGCCCTGTTTGTGGGTTTTTAGAGTGTTCAGGTCTTACGCCCTGTGGGAGCGAGCCTGCTCGCGAAAGCGATGGATCAGTCAACATTGATGTTGATTGTGGTGACCTCATCGCGAGCAGGCTCGCTCCAACAGTGAATGCCGTGTCTTTTCAAGCAACATTAAAGCGTGCCGACAACTGATCCAGTGCCCGCGCCAGTTGCTCCAGGTCCGCGGCGGCCACCGCGCTGCGCCCGGCATTGGCCGACAGCGCACCGGTGCCGTTGGAAACGCTCTCGACCCTGGCGACCATTTCCCGGGTGACGCGCACCTGTTCAGTGATGACCGTGGCGATGGTGTCCACGCTGCGGATCACATCATCGGTGCCGCTGCGAATCTGCGCCACCGAATCACCCGCCTCATGGGCCAGGTTGACGCCGTCACGCACCCGGCTGACCACCCGCCCCATGCCGTCGACCACCGCCAGCGTGCCTTCCTGGATGCGCTGCACGGTGAGGTCGATTTCGCCAATCGAGCTGGCGGTGCGTTGGGCCAACAGGCGTACTTCGTCGGCGACCACGGCAAACCCGCGCCCCGCCTCCCCTGCCCGCGCGGCCTCGATGGCGGCGTTCAGCGCCAGCAGGTTAGTCTGCTCTGCGATGCTGCGAATCACCTTGAGCACGTGGCTGATTTCCCCGGAGAATCCTTCGAGCTGGCGAATGTGCACGGCAGTGTCGCTGATCACATCGTTGATGCGGTTCATCTCCTGGGCCATGTCGCGAATAAATTCCTCGCTCTTGCCCGAGCGCCGTGCCGAATGCTGGGTGATGTCGCGTGACACACCGACATGGTTTTCCACTTCGCTGATCGACCCCGACAGGTCCTCCACCGCCCGGGAAATCCCGCGCACCGCGTCCGCCTGTTGCTGGGTAGCCGTGGAAGCCGACTCCGCCGATTCGGCCATGTGCGCCGCTTCGCAACTGACCCGCTGCACCAGTTCGCGCATTTGTGAAATCAGCCCGTGCAGACCGTCACGCATCAGCGCAATGTCGCGCAGCATCAGCGCGAACTCGTCGCCGCCCTTGATCTCGATCGGCTGCACCAGATCGCCACTGGCGATGGCCCGCACGCAGGCACCGGCCTGGGCGAAGGCACGCTTGAGCCGACGCAGCGTGGAAAACGCGGTGAGGCTGCCCACCAGCCCGCCCACCACCGCCAGCGCCAGGTAAGCCAGCAACGTCGAACGATAGCGGTACTGCGCCGCCTCGTAGGCCTGCGCTGCGCGCAGCTTCTGCAAGGCCTGCAGCTTGCTCAGCTCGGCCACGGCGGCATTGCCCTGAGGCTCGGCCATGCGCAGAAAGGACAAAATGCCGGGCAGGCGAAAATCGCCGACGCGAAAGGACTCCAGAAGGATGCCCAACTCGTCCTGCCACGCCCGGTAATGCAGGTCGAACGCATCAGCCGCCTGCTGCTCTTCGCCGCTCAATGAACGTTGGCGATAGCTCGCCCAGATCTGCGCCAGTGCCACATTGTTACTCTCGATGGCACTCAGGGTGGCTTCCACCGGACGGTCGAACGCCGCCACCAGCGGGCCTTCCGGGTCTTGCTGGATCGCCAGCAAAACCTGGCGACGACTTTCACCGAGGCGATGTTCGATGTCGCCAAACATCAACAAGGTCGCCAGGTTGTCCTCGTTGATGGCCCGCAGGCTGTCACGTGCCTGCTGCAAGCCGTAGGCGCCGAACAGCACCGCCAGGCCAAACAATAGGGTGGCCAGCAGCGCCCAGAGCCACAGGCGCTGGGCGATGGTAATTGCCTTGAACATGATCAATGGCCTGTCTGATGCAGCGGATGGGGCGCAAGCACCCCAGGCTGGAATTAGTCGCGAGTGACCCCGGCCAGCATCGCCGCCAGATAGTGCTCGCCGTAAGGCGGCAACAGGCCCCATTCGCGGCGCGGGTCGTGGGCCGAGGCCTTGAACACCGTGCGCAGGTGACTAAATTCGAGAAAGCCTTCGCGGCCATGGTAATGGCCCATGCCCGAGGCACCGATGCCACCGAACGGCGCATCGTGCAGGGCCGCATGCATCATCACGTCGTTGAGGGTGACCCCGCCGGACAGGGTGTGCTCGAGCACGTGACGTTGCTCCTGTGCATCCTCGCCGAAGTAGTAAAGCGCCAGCGGACGTGGCCCTGCGTTGATTTGTGCGATGACTTGATCGAGGTTGTCATAGCCCAGCACGACCATGGCCGGGCCAAAGATTTCCTCGTGCATGATCAGGCTGTCCGGGGCCGGATCCACCACCACCCGCAGCGGACGACGACGGTCCTGGGCATCCACGGCCAAAGGTTCAGGCAGGCACTCGATGCGCGCACCGCGCGACTGCGCATCCTCGACCAGGCCCTCGACCCGCTCAAGGTGGCGCTGGTTGACCACTGCCACCACATCCGGGTTGCCGGCGACCGTCGGGTTGAGATCGCGATAAGCGCTGCGCAGCGCATCGAGGAAAGATTCAAGGCGGGCCTTGGGCACATGCACCAAGTCCGGGTTGATGCAGATCTGTCCGCCATTGGTGGCCTTGCCCGCCGCGATGCTGAAGGCGGCTTTGTTCAGGTCGGCACTGGACGAGACGATCACCGGCGATTTGCCGCCCAGCTCCAGGGTCACCGGCACCAGGTTTTTCGCGGCATTGCCCATCACCCTCCGGCCAATCGCCGTGCTGCCGGTGAACACCAGGTGATCAAAAGGCTGGCTGCTGAACGCCTCGCCCAACTCCGGGCCGCCATTGACCACCGCCACCACCAGCGGGTCGAGATTTTCGGCGCACAACTGCGCCACCAGTTCAGCGGTGCGCGGCACCACTTCCGAAGGTTTGAGGATGGCCCGGTTGCCCGCCGCCAGCGCCGAGGCCAGGGGGCTGAACAAGGTGTACAGCGGGGCATTCCAGGTGCCGAGGATGCCCACCGTCCCTTTGGGCTGGTGCATGACCCAGGCCCTGGCGCCGAGCTGGTCGTAGGGGGCAAACATCTCGCGCGGCTCATCCTGCATCCACCCTTGCAGATGGTCGCGGGCATATTTGAGCGAAGCCAGGGCGCCCAACACGTCATTCATCAGGGAAAAGCCGGCAGGCCGTCCGCCAAAGTCCTGGTCGATCGCCGCGGTCAATGCTTCATGGTTGTCGACCAACAGGTCGATCACTTGCTGCAGGCGCTGGCGACGGGTGTCGGCGCTGACACCGCCGGCGCCGGCAAAGGCCTCTTTCTGGCGTGCCAGCAGGCTGGAAAGGTCGCGGACCGAAGACGTGGCTGAACTCATTGTTATCCCCTTTGCAGGTTGGCTCGATGGCCGGTGAGCGCCCGATGCGCCTGGCGCCACCCTAGCCTCGCGCACGCCTGCGCCGCCTCGTCCAATCGGACGAGGCGGCGCATTAGCGTTAGTCCGTTGAGACGATGTTCAAGGCCTGCAAACATCCAATACTGGCCATACGAAAACCTCCACCCCATGAGGCCAGTCATGGCAACGCAAAATATCAGCTTCGATCCCCAGGCATTCCGCGCCGCGCTCGGCACGTTCACCACCGGGGTCACGATCATCACCACCCAGACCGAAGACGGCTCGCCCGTGGGCATCACCGCCAACAGCTTCAACTCGGTGTCGCTCAACCCACCGCTGGTGCTCTGGAGCCTGTCCAAGCAAGCGCGCAGCTTGCCGATCTTCAGCAGCGGCAAGCACTGGAACGTGCACGTGCTGTCCACGGAGCAGGAGACCCTGTCGGGACGTTTCGCCACCCAGGGCGAGGACAAGTTCGCCGAGATCGAACTGGACAATGGCATCAGCGAGGCACCGTTGCTGCAGGATTGCACGGCGCGCTTCCAGTGCCGCACCGCGTTCCAGTACGAAGGCGGCGACCATGTGATTTTCGTCGGCGAAGTCCTCGCCTTCGATCACAGCGATCGCGCGCCGCTGGCGTTCCAGAGCGGCCAATATGCCCTGGCCACGCGCAAGCCCCGCAGCGAGCTGCGCCTGGCGACCACGCCGCCACCGCCGGAGTGCAGCTACACCGAAGACCTGCTCGGCTACCTGCTGGGGCGCGGCCATTACCAGGCACTCAATGCCCTGCGCCAACTGCTGAACAGTCAGCAGCTGGATGAACAGACGTTCTTCGTTTTGTCGATCCTGTGTATTCGCGACAACATGACGCTTGAGGAAATCAACACCTTCGTCACCTACACCGGCCGCGAAGTGACGCTGGCCAGCATGCGTTTTCTCGAACGCCAGCGCCTGGTGGCCTTCGAGGGTCCGGCGCAAGGGCCACGTTTTGTCCTCACCGCCCAAGGCCGCGAAGTGTCCCTGCATCAGCTGGCGCTGGCCAAGGCTGTCGAAGAAGACCTGTCGGCCAAGCTCGGCGCTGCCGATGCCCAGGCCTTGAAGGTCTTGCTCAAGCGCCTGATTCACGTGAGCGACCCGGGCCTGCCTGATCTGTGGGCGCCGCGATGACCGCTCGCGCGGGTACGCTGCCGGCCGCCACGGTCGGCTGGGGCAGCCATGGCCTGCTGTTGCTGCTGGCCATGGTGTTTGCCGACAACTTTGTCGGGCGCCAGATACTCGCGGTCATGGTCGAACCGATCAAGGCCGAATTCGGCGTCAGTGACACCGCCATCGGCTTGATCTCCGGGCTGGCGTTCGCGGCCGTCTATGCACTCATGGGCCTGCCAGCCGGACGACTGGTGGACCGCATGCCGCGTATCCGCCTGCTGGCGATGTCTTGCCTGCTCTGGGCCGTGGCCACCATGGCATGTGGGCTGGCGGGGAGTTTCCTGGCGCTGGCCATTGCACGAATGCTGGTGGCCATCAGCGAGTCGCCGACCACTTCGGCCTCGCTGTCGTTGATCGCCGACCTGTATCCGGCCAATCGACGCTCATTCGCCATCAGCTGTTTCACCGCAGCGCCGACCTTTTCCTCGATCATCGGCTTGAGTATCGGCGCCTGGGTGGTCGAGCACTATGGCTGGCGCACTGCATTCATTGCGCTGGGCATGCCGGCCCTGATGTTCTGCACGATCCTGGCCTTTGTCGTGCGCGAGCCGCAGCGTGGCCGCTGGGACCTCACGCCACACACCCACACACCGCCCGCACTGCTGGGCATGGGCGCCGAAGCCCGCAAGCTGTGGGCATTGCCGGCCTACCGCTGCCTGATCCTCGCGGGCGGCCTGACCACGCTCAGCGCCTATGCCATTGCCATGTGGAACACCAGTTTCCTGGTGCGCTCCCACGGCCTGTCACTGCAACACGCCGGCTTGCTGGCGGGGGTGATCTGCGGGACCTCGGCCGGGATCGGGGGGCTGTTCAGCGGCTGGTTGAGTGACCGCCTGTGCCGTCGCAATCCCCACTGGCAGGTGTCCATTCCCGTAGTGGGCCACCTGGCGGCCACCTGTGCGCTGGTCCCCTACCTGCTGTGGTCCGACTCCGTGCAGGTGCAATTGGGCAATGTGCCGATTCCAGACGCCATGCTCTGGTGCGCGCTCTATTCCTTCTTTGCCGTGTGGTGGGTCGCGCCGTCCTACAACCTCGTCACGCAACTGGTGCCCGCGGGTAGACGCGGTACCGCCATGGCGCTGCAAACCATCGTCAGCACGCTGCTCGGGATTGGCGTCGGGCCCTTGTTGACCGGCTTGTGCAGCGACATGTTGCTACCGCTGTTTGGCCAGGAGTCATTGCGCTATGCCTTGCTGCTGGTGAATCTGCCGGTGATTTGCGCGGTGCTGCTGCTCATGCGCACGGCACACCATGCTCGCGCAACAGGCTATCGCCACGCGGGATAATTTTTCCAGTCGACGGACACCCATGCCAACCAACAGCGCATCTGCCAATCCAGTACACAGCGCCCGCGATCGACTGCTCGACGCGGCACTCGAACTCTTCGCCACCCACGGCTACCAGGCCATCGGCTTGCGCGACCTGGCGAGCTACCTGGGGCTGCATGCCGGGTCGCTCTACCACCACATCGAAAACAAGCAGGCGCTGTTGTTCGAGCTCATCGAGTCGGCCTTATCGGACTTGCTGCTGGACACGCTGCGGCGAATGAAAGGCGCACGCAACCCGCGCGCACGTCTTCGGCTGTTCATCCAGGCCTTCATCGCCTTCAACTTCAATGAAAAATACAGACTGACCCTGGTCACCCGTGAGTTCACCAATCTGAACGAAGAACAGAAGCAGCAGGTTATCCAGCTGAAAAACCGCTACGCCGCACTTTTAGACGCCATCATCGCTGACAGGGATGGCGACAAAGGCAGGCCCAGTGGCGACATCGGCCCTACCACCAGTGCGGTCATTGCCATGCTGTTCGGCCAGTCACAGTGGTACAGCGTCGAGGCAAGCGAATCACAGCTGACAGAAACACTGACAGACGTAGTGACGTGCATTATCGCCAACAACCAGAAGAACAAAGCACCTGCGACGCGGCCAATTGCGCGGGGCGCTGTCAATTTTCCCCACCCACCGCCTGATTCGCTTTATCCTTGACGCAAACCGATGACAAGCCTGTAGAGGGCTATTGACTGTTCCCCCATGCGCAAACTTTTGTACCTGACGTTCTCCATGGCGCTGATCGCCGCCCTTACGACCTACGCAATGTGGGCCGCGGATCGCCCGACGGGGCTGTACCTCTCCGATCTGCGGATCGATGTCGCCGTCGACCAGGGCACACCCGCTGACCGCGGCAATCTGCTGGGCATCCAGCCCGAGCTGTTTCCCACCGACTACCAAAGCCCCGAACGCTTGCACCGCAAACTCGCCGCCTACTTGCAGAAGGCCCGGGACCAGGGGCTGTTGAATGAAAAAACCATCGTCGTATTGCCCGAACATGTGGGCACCTGGCTGATGGTCAGCGGCGAAAAGGACGAGTTGTACCAGGCCGGCACGTTCAAGGAAGCCATGAACTGGCTGGCCGTGAGCAACCCGCTGAAGTTCGTCCGCGCGCTGATTGGCGCCGAGGGCGAGAGCCGTATCGACGACGCGCACCTGCGCATGAAAGCCAAAGGCATGGCCAGGGATTACCAGGCGTTGTTCGGCGGGCTGGCCAAAGAATTTGACGTCACCCTGGTGGCGGGCTCCATCGTGTTGCCCGAACCCAGCGTCATCGACGGCACGCTGAAAATCGGCCGTGGCGCGTTGTTCAACAGCAGCGTGGTGTTCGGCCGCGATGGCCTGCCCATCGGCCAGCCCCAGCGCCAGATGTATCCGGTGTTCGAACAGCAGGAGGCGATCAAGGGCAACGGCGAACACACGCTCAATGTCGTCGACACCCCGGCCGGGCGCCTGGGCGTACTGATCGGCAGCGACAGCTGGTACCCGGACAACTACCGCAAACTCGACACCCAGCAGGTACAGCTGGTCGCGGTCCCGGCGTTCATTACCGGCCGCGGTACCTGGGACCAGCCGTGGCGTGGCTACAAGGACTCATCGACTCCCGGCTCCGTCAGCCTCAAGGCCGGGGAAGTCAGTGAAGGCCAGGCCTGGCAGCGCCTGAACCTGAGCACGCAAGCACCCGCCAGCCAGGCCATCGCTGGCATCAACGTATTCCTGCGTGGACAGTTTTGGGATCAGGGCAGCGCCGGTCAGAGTTTTCTCAGCAGCAACGGCCGGCATTTCGCCGATGGCAAGGCCCGCGGTGCGCGCTTGCTGAACCTTTGGCTGTAGGCCATGAAACCCACCCCCATGCGCCTGGGTGATCTGTCGGTGGGTTTTGTTCACAGCCTGGCCGACGCCGTGCGCAGCCACGGGGCAGACCCGCAGCCACTGCTCGAGCAATATGGCCTGGATGCAGCCCGGTTGAGTGAAGCCGGCGCCCGTCTTTCGATCCCGCGCTACATGCGCCTGGGCCACGCGGCCATCCAGTTGACTGGCAACCCGGCGCTCGGCTTGCAGATGGGTCTGCTCAGCCGCCTGAGCCAGGCCGGTCTTGCCGGCGTCACCGCCGCCCAGGCGCCGACGGTGCGCGAGGCGGCGCGCTGCCTGATTCGATTCGAAGCCTTGTATGGTTCCAACTATCGCGGTCAATCGAGCTTCCATGAGGACGCTCAGGGTGCCTGGCTGCGCTTCTACTCCATCAGCCCCTACAACAGCTACAACCGTTTCGTGGTGGACTCGATCATCGGCGGGTGGTTGCGGCAATTGTCCAGCATCAGCCCTGCCCCGCTGCGCGCCGAACGCATCGACATCGAATTCGAAGATCCCGGTTACCGCGCGGCCTACGAGGTGCTGGGCGACTGCCCGATCCAGTTCGGCGCCGAACACAATCAACTGCGTCTGAGCCTGGCCAGCCTTGCCCGGCGCAATCCCGAGCATTGCCCGAGCACCTGGCGGCATCTGCTGCAACTGTGTGAGCGGGAACTGGAGCAACTGACACGCACCCGCAGCCTGGGTGAACGCATCACTCAGTTGCTGGGGCCATTGCTCAATGGTGGCCGGGAACCCGACCTGGAAGAAGTGGCGGCACGCCTCAAGCTGCCGGTCTGGACCTTGCGCCGCAAGCTCGCCGAAGAAGGCACGCAATTTCGTGCGATCCTCAACGACACCCGTCGCGACCTGGCCATGACCTACATTCGCGATACCGAACTGGCGTTCGGCGAAATCGCCTACCTGCTGGGCTTTGGCTCAGCCGAAGCCTTTCAACGGGCCTTCAAGCGCTGGACCGATCAGACACCCGGCGAGTTTCGTCGCAGTCGTAGGGAAACAGCCAACAGCAGCAAGCTTTAAGCTGAAAGCTAAAGCTCGGTCGCGTCCTCGGCGGGTTCCACTGGGTCCAGTTCAAACGCCTGATACTCGAGCAGTTCTTCTTGATAATCGTCCATTTTCGAATCCCCCACAGCTCTAAAAAAAACGTCTGAATAAATGACCAGCGCCTTGAGCCTAAAGTGCCCGCGTGAAAGAAAAATGACGCGGACACGACAGTTCGTCGCTACTAGATAAAACGTAGCAGGCAGAAGGGAATTTATCACAGGATTTTTTCGCTGCAGGCCGCAGGACGACGGTCTGTTTGACGCGGGTCAATCTTTGCCGCGGTAACGGGGCCGACGCGATGCCGCCGGGCCCCGTGATGCCATCACTGACCAGTGATGGGCATGGCCTGGATCGGTTCGGAAGGTGGCACCATGTCGCTCGGGTTGGCCGGGGGCGTGATGGATTCCGTGGAAGGCGCTGGTTCAGTGCTTGGGGTTGAGGAAATCGGTGCGGCCTCAGGCGGCGGCGCGACCGGCTCGGAAGCGGCTGGAGCGACTTCGGCGGCCTTGGCAGCCTCTGGCGCCTGGGCAGGCTGTGCCGCGGACTCAGGGGCCAACGGTGCCGGGGCTGGTGCCGGCTTGGGCTCGGGCACGCCCAGGTCGGTTTTCGGCTTGTCGGGGATGTGCGCCGCTGCTTTCACTTCCTTGGGCAGGAACAGCTCGACCAGGGCGAAGAAACGCTCGTAGAACTTCGCCGAGGTGACGGTTTCGCTCGCGACCTTGACCATCGAGTCGTCCGACGAGCCGATCGGCATCGATACCGAGCCCAGCACGCCAACACCGAGGCTGGCCGAGTTGTTGGTTTTCTTCAGCGCGTACTTGTCCTGCAGGGCGTTGGCGAACACGGTGGCATGGTGCTCCGTCGTGCCGTCTTCGGTGCAGACCACGCTGAAACTGATTTCCATGTGGTTTTCGCCGGTCTGCTGGAAGCTCTTGTGCCCACTGACCAGCTTCGGATCACTGCTGGTAATGATATAGCCCTGGCTCAGCAAGGCGCGACGCGCCGCTTCACAGGAGGCTGAATCGGTCACCGGATAGTTGCGGGAAAAGGTTCCGGAATCATCGAAGTTCTCATGCTCGTAGATGGCGGCTTTCTTCGACGAACAACCGGCAGCAGCAGCCAGCACCAAGGCCAGCCCGACAACCCGCATGGGAATTGATTTAAACATTGAACATCCTGAGAGAAACGGTTCGGGGCGTATTGTGCAACAGATCGATGCTTAGCGGCGTACCGATTGTGTCTTAAAACAGTTACAGGGGTGTTGACCCGATGGTCGGGAGAAAATTGCCCCGCATCGTGCAATTGAGCCAAAAAAAAAACCCCGGCCTGACGGCCGGGGTCTTCATTTCACGCCAAAATCGCAAACCTGGATCAGAAACGCTTGATCTCGGCCTGGCTTTCCAGCTGCTTGCGGTAAGCCGCGAAGTCTTGCTGGCCAACACGCGAAGCGAGGAAGCGACGGTATTGAGCCTTCTCTTCTTCGGTCGGCGTTGCGGCCTCGTTCACACCGTTCAGACGCACGATCATCAGGCTGCCATCAGGCAAGGTGACGCTGCTGAAAGTCGGTTTGTCCTTGGCGGCAGGCTTTGGCATGCGGAACAGCGCCTGCAGCACAGTCGGGTCCACGCCTTCCTGAGCGCGGGTCGCGGCTTCGGTGACCTTCCAGTTCTGACCGTCGATCGGCTTGTCCAGAGGGGTCTTGCCATCGCGCAGGCTGGCAATCAGTTCATCGGCCTTGGTCTTGGCGGCAGCACTGGCGTGCTCCTTGGCCAATTGCATGCGGATCGGACCCTCGACCTTTTCCAGTGGCAGTTGCGCAGGCTTGAGGTGTTCCTTGGCACGCAACACGATCACGGTGTCGGGGTCGAGCTCGATGGCGGTGCTGTTGGCACTCTCATCCAGCACTTCCGGGCTGAACGCTGCGGTGATCACGGCACGGTTGGCCGCAATGCCTTCGCCCCCTTCACGGCCGAATGGCGCGGAAGTATGCACGGTCAGCTTCAAGTCTTGCGCAGGCTGGACCAGATCGGACGCTTCGAACGCGGCGTCTTCCAGTTGCTTGGTCGCTTCGACGAAACGCTGCTCGACCTGTTGGGCCTTCAATTCGCGGGTCAGCTTGTCTTTCAGGCTGGCCAACGTCGGCACTTCAGGCGCTTCCACGCCCAACAGCTTGATCAGGTGGAAACCGAAGTCGGTGCGAACCGGTTCGGAAACCTGATCCTGGGCCAACGAATACAAGGCTTTCTCGAACGCCGGGTCATAGACGCCAGGACCTGCGTAGCCCAGGTCGCCGCCGTTGTTGGCCGAACCCGGGTCCTGGGAGAATTCCTTGGCCAGGGCGTCGAACTTCTCACCCTTGTTCAGGCGGGCCTGGATCTCTTCGATCTTGGCCTTGGCCTGTGCTTCGGTGGTCTTGTCGTTCACTTCGATCAGGATGTGCGCAGCCCGGCGTTGTTCGGCCAGGTTCGCAGTTTCTTTCTGATACGCCGCTTGCAGGTCCTCGTCCTTGACGCTGACCTGGTCAAAGAAGGAAGCCTTCTTCAACTCCAGGTAATCGATGACCACCTGATCTGGTGTCATGAATTCCTTGGCGTGCTCGTCGTAATAGGCCTTGACCTCTTCGTCGGTCAGCTTCACGGCTGACGGGTCAACCTTGATGTTCAGGGAAGCGAAATCGCGGGTCTGTTTTTCCAGACGGGCGAAGGCCAGGACCTGGGCATCGGTGACAAAACCGCTACCCGCCAAACCGGCGCGCAGTTGTCCGATCAGCATTTCCTGAGCCAGCATCTGGCGGAACTGCATACGGCTGTAGCCGAGTTGACGAATCACCTGGTCGAAACGCTCAGGGCTGAACTTGCCATCCACCTGGAATTCAGGTGTTTGCAGGATGACCTGGTCCAGCGCCGCTTCGGAGAAAGCGAATTTGGAGTTTTCTGCGCCTTGCAGCAGCAGTTTGCGGTCGATCAGGCCCTTGAGGGCCGATTCGCGCAGCATTTTTTCGTCGAGCAAGGAGGCGTCGAAATCCTTGCCCAGCTGTTGCATGAGTTGACGGCGTTGCATATCGACCGCCTGGCTCAGCTCGTTCTGGCTGATTTCGTCACCATTGACCTTCGCCGCCTCGTTTTTGTGCGTCGTGGCCTGGAAGATGGCGTCGAAACCGGTCAAAGCCATCAGTGCAACGATGACCCCGATAATGGTCTTGGCAATCCAGCCTTGTGAATTGTCCCTGATATTCTGCAGCATGCGTCCCCCAAAAACGGTTGAACTTCAAAATTAGGCAACCGTGGAGCGTGGGTAGAATCCGGATAGAAGAAAGGCGCATCCGAGGATGCGCCTTCTCGTAACTGGCGGAGCGGACCGATGGCTCGACTTAACAAGCCTCGGCGTCTCGGACCGGCGAACTGCCGACTGGACTACCGCTCCGCTGCCAGGTCAGGCATGACCCCGACCCGGATAGGCAAAAACCTGAATGGAACTTAGTTGACAGCTTCTTTCAGTGCTTTACCGGCTTTGAAACCTGGTTTTTTGGCAGCTGCGATTTCCAGCGTCTTACCGGTCTGTGGGTTACGACCAATGCGAGCTGGACGATCAGTTACGGAGAAGGTACCGAAACCAACCAGAACCACGGAGTCGCCAGCCTTGAGAGCGCCAGTGACGGATTCGATTACAGCGTCCAGCGCACGGCCAGCAGCAGCTTTCGGGATATCAGCGGATGCAGCGATAGCATCAATCAGTTCCGACTTGTTCACTCTAAGTCCCCTTATATCTATTTGAGTATGATTCTAAGTTTTTTTGGTGAAAGCAAAAACGAGTGCTGAATGGCCTACAGACACTTAAGAGCCGCTTTATAACAAGGGCTCTAAAAAACTGTCAAGGAAGCCCCCCAGGCAAATACGTACTAATGCGTGCTAATTCTTTCCTTAGAATCTGCGTCACGTTTCTCATCCTTCGCGACTATCTCCGGAGCCACATCCGGTAAGGGCTCCGGGGCGTATTGCAGCGCAATTTGCAGGACCTCGTCAATCCATTTAACTGGTTTAATCTGAAGATCTTGCTTGATATTGTCCGGAATTTCCTTCAAATCGCGAACATTCTCTTCAGGAATGATCACGGTCTTGATTCCGCCACGATGCGCGGCCAGCAGTTTTTCCTTCAGGCCACCAATCGCCAATACCTGGCCACGCAGGGTAATTTCACCCGTCATGGCGACATCCGCGCGTACCGGGATGCCGGTCAATGCCGACACCAATGCCGTGCACATGCCCACGCCAGCGCTCGGGCCGTCTTTCGGGGTCGCCCCTTCCGGCATGTGGATGTGCGTGTCGCGCTTCTCGTGGAAGTCCAGGGGAATGCCCAGGCTCTTGGCACGGCTGCGCACGACGGTCAGGGCTGCGGTGATCGATTCGACCATCACGTCACCCAGGGAACCGGTCTTGATCAGTTGGCCTTTACCCGGAACGACGGCGGCTTCGATGGTCAGTAATTCACCGCCCACCTGAGTCCATGCCAGGCCGGTGACCTGGCCGATCTGGTCCTGCTGCTCTGCCAGGCCGTAGCGGAATTTACGCACGCCCAGGAAGTGTTCCAGATCGTCCGCTGTGACCTTCACAGAGAAGCGTTTTTCCAGCGCATGCTCTTTGACCGCCTTGCGGCAAACCTTGGCAATCTGGCGCTCCAGGCCCCGTACACCGGCTTCACGGGTGTAGTAGCGGATGATGTCGCGGATCGCTTCGGCGTCGAATTCCAGCTCGCCTTTCTTCAGGCCGTTGGCCGTGATCTGCTTCGGCGAGAGGTATTTGACGGCGATGTTGATCTTCTCGTCTTCGGTGTAACCCGGCAGACGAATCACTTCCATCCGGTCCAGCAGCGCCGGTGGAATGTTCATGGAGTTGGAGGTGCACAGGAACATCACATCGGACAGGTCGTAATCGACTTCCAGATAGTGATCGTTGAAGTTATGGTTCTGCTCCGGATCGAGCACTTCCAGCAACGCCGAGGCCGGATCGCCACGCATGTCGCTGCCCATCTTGTCGATTTCATCGAGCAGGAACAGCGGGTTGCGCACACCCACTTTTGTCATCTTTTGAATCAATCTTCCTGGCATCGAACCGATGTAAGTACGGCGATGACCACGAATTTCCGCTTCATCGCGCACGCCACCGAGGGCCATGCGCACGAATTTACGGTTGGTGGCGTGGGCAATGGATTCCGCCAGCGAGGTTTTACCCACCCCAGGAGGACCTACCAGGCACAATACCGGACCACGAATCTTCTTCACGCGCTTCTGCACGGCGAGGTATTCGAGAATGCGTTCCTTGACCTCTTCGAGGCCGTAGTGATCCGCGTCGAGAATGTCTTCGGCGCGAGCCAGATCAAGGCGCACCTTGCTCTGGGCCTTCCACGGCACCTGGACCAGCCAGTCGATGTAGGAACGGACCACAGTCGCTTCGGCGGACATCGGCGACATCTGCTTGAGCTTGTTCAGCTCGGCCGTCGCCTTGGCCAGCGCGTCTTTCGGCAAGCCGGCGGCATCGATGCGCTTTTTCAGCTCTTCGACTTCGTTATGCCCTTCGTCGCTGTCACCGAGTTCTTTCTGAATGGCCTTCATCTGCTCATTCAGGTAGTACTCGCGCTGACTGCGCTCCATTTGCTTTTTGACACGACCGCGTATGCGTTTCTCGACCTGCAGCAGGTCGATCTCGGCATCCAGCAAGGCCAGCACGTGCTCGACACGGGCCGACAGGTCGATGATTTCGAGAATTTCCTGCTTCTGCTCGATTTTCAGCGCCATGTGCGCGGCCATGGTGTCGACCAGGCGGCCTGGCTCATCGATGCTGTTGAGCGACGACAGGACCTCAGCCGGGACTTTCTTGCCCAGCTGCACATATTGTTCGAACTGCGACAGCAGGCTGCGCACGAACACTTCCGACTCGCGCTCAGGCGCATCGACTTCGTCGATCAACGACACTTCGGCGCGGCAATGGCCGTCCACTTCGCTGAAGCGCTCCACGGCGCCGCGCTGTTCGCCTTCGACCAGAACCTTGACTGTGCCGTCAGGCAGCTTGAGCAGCTGCAGAACGGTCGCAATCGTACCTACGCGATAAAGTGCGTCTTCACCGGGATCGTCGTCAGCAGGGTTTCTCTGGGCCAGCAGGAGGATCTGCTTGTCGCCCGTCATCGCGGCCTCGAGGGCTTCGATGGATTTCTCGCGCCCCACGAACAGCGGGATAACCATGTGCGGATAAACCACGACATCACGCAATGGCAGGAGAGGCAATTCGATGGTTGTCTTCATGATTTCGCCTCTACGGCGGCCCTAGGGCCGGAAACAGATGGATGTAAGCTTGAAACCAAGATGGGGGCTGCCTTCAAAAAAAACAAGCACAAAGACAGTGTTAAAAAGTGCAAAAAGCAAAGGGGCCCGAAGGCCCCTTCTTTGTACCGGCTGCGTGACGCTTAGGCGTCTGGCGCGGCCTTGGCAGCAGGCTCACTGTTTTCGTAGATATACAGTGGCTTGGACTTGCCTTCTATAACGCTTTCGTCGATCACCACTTTACTCACCTCGGACTGCGAGGGGATTTCATACATGGTGTCGAGCAGTACACCTTCGAGAATCGAACGCAGGCCACGGGCACCGGTCTTGCGCTCCAGGGCACGTTTTGCGACCGATTTCAGAGCGTCGGCACGGAATTCCAGGTCTACGCCTTCCATCTCGAACAGCTTGGCGTATTGCTTGGTCAGGGCATTTTTCGGCTCGGTGAGGATCTGCATCAACGCAGCTTCATCAAGCTCGTCCAGCGTCGCCAGGACCGGCAGACGACCGACGAATTCAGGGATCAGACCGAACTTGACCAGATCGTCAGGCTCGACTTCACGCAGGGATTCACCGACTTTCTTGCCTTCTTCCTTGCTGCGCACTTCTGCGCCGAAACCGATGCCGCCCTTGGTGGAACGGTTTTGAATAACCTTTTCCAGACCGGAGAACGCACCACCGCAGATGAACAGGATGTTACGGGTGTCGACCTGAAGGAATTCCTGCTGCGGATGCTTGCGACCACCTTGAGGCGGAACGGAAGCGACCGTGCCTTCGATCAACTTGAGCAAGGCCTGCTGCACGCCTTCACCGGAAACGTCCCGGGTGATCGACGGGTTGTCGGACTTGCGCGAGATCTTGTCGATCTCATCGATGTAGACAATGCCCATCTGGGCCTTTTCCACGTCGTAATCGCACTTCTGCAACAGCTTCTGAATGATGTTCTCGACATCTTCACCCACGTAACCCGCCTCGGTGAGGGTGGTTGCGTCGGCAATGGTGAACGGAACGTTCAGCAAGCGGGCCAGTGTTTCGGCAAGCAGGGTTTTACCCGAGCCTGTCGGGCCGATCAGCAAGATGTTGCTCTTGCCGAGTTCGACGTCGTCGCTCTTCTTGTCACGCTGGTTAAGACGCTTGTAGTGGTTGTACACCGCTACGGCCAGAACCTTTTTCGCACGCTCCTGACCAATCACATACTGATCAAGGATGCCGCTGATTTCTTTAGGCGAAGGCAATTTATGCGCGCTGCTCTCGGCCTGGGCTTCCTGCACCTCCTCACGGATGATGTCATTGCACAGGTCGACGCACTCGTCGCAGATAAAGACCGAGGGGCCGGCAATCAATTTGCGCACTTCATGCTGGCTTTTGCCACAGAAGGAGCAATAGAGCAGCTTGCCGTTGTCCTCGCCGTTGCGGGTGTCAGTCATTCGTTCGATCCAAATCCGATAGGCTTGCAACACAAGATGAAGGCTATTGCGGGCTTTTTCAAGCCCGCTGGTGATCGGACCCGCCGACCACCCCTATTTTGAGCTGCTTATTTTACGCGGGGCGCTGGTTGATCACTTCATCGATCAAGCCGTATTCCTTCGCAGCTTCTGCACTCATGAAGTTGTCGCGATTGGTATCGCGCTCGATTTCTTCAAGGGTACGCCCGCTGTGCTTGGCCATCAGCGTGTTGAGACGCTCGCGGATGAAGAGGATTTCCTTGGCATGGATTTCGATATCCGAAGCCTGCCCCTGGAAACCGCCCAGTGGCTGGTGAATCATCACACGCGAGTTCGGCAGGCAGAAACGCTTGCCTTTGGCACCGGCCGTCAGCAAAAACGCGCCCATGCTGCACGCCTGACCGATACAGGTGGTCGACACGTTGGGTTTGATGAACTGCATGGTGTCGTAGATCGACATGCCCGCCGTCACCGAACCGCCCGGGGAGTTGATATAGAGATGGATGTCCTTGTCCGGGTTTTCCGCTTCAAGGAACAACAGCTGCGCACAGATCAGGTTGGCCATGTAGTCCTCTACCGGACCCACCAGAAAGATCACTCGCTCCTTGAGCAGACGCGAGTAGATGTCGTAGGCGCGCTCGCCACGAGCGGACTGCTCGACAACCATCGGGACCAGGCCGCCTGCGGCCTGGATATCAGAGTTCTGCTGAATATACGAATTACGGAACATGCTCTGCAGTCACTCCCAAATAGTTATGTCTTGAATACGCATAAGCCAGCTCGAGAGCTGGCTTATGGTGTGTGCTTCTTAGCGCAAAAATGATCAGTCGGCTTGTGGAGCTTCTACCGGCTTGACCGCTTCTTCGTAAGAGACCGATTTGTCGGTCACGCTAGCTTTCTGCAGAACAGTATCCACAACTTGCTCTTCCAGCACAACCGAACGAACTTCGTTCAGTTGCTGGTCGTTCTTGTAGTACCAGGACACCACTTGCTCAGGCTCTTGATAAGCCGAAGCCATTTCCTGAATCATCTCGCGAACGCGGGCTTCGTCAGGCTTCAGGTCGAATTGCTTGACCACTTCAGCCACGATCAGGCCCAGGACAACGCGGCGCTTGGCTTGTTCTTCGAACAGCTCGGCCGGCAGTTGGTCAGGCTTGATGTTGCCGCCGAACTGTTGAACAGCCTGCACGCGCAGACGGTCGACTTCGTTGGACAGCAGGGCCTTTGGCACTTCGATCGGGTTGGTGGCCAGCAGACCGTCCATGACCTGATTCTTGACCTTGGATTTGATCGCCTGACGCAGTTCGCGCTCCATGTTCTTGCGAACTTCGGTGCGGAAGCCTTCCAGACCGGTTTCCTTGATGCCGAATTGAGCGAAGAACTCTTCGTTCAGTTCTGGCAGTTTTGGCTCGGAAACGGTGTTGACGGTCACGGTGAACTCGGCGGTTTTGCCAGCCAGGTCCAGGTTCTGATAGTCCTCAGGGAAGGTCAGGTTCAGAACGCGCTCTTCGCCGGCTTTAGCGCCAACCAGGCCGTCTTCGAAGCCCGGGATCATGCGGCCGGAGCCCAGAACCAGCTGGGTGCCCTTGGCGGAACCGCCAGCGAACACTTCACCGTCGACCTTGCCGACAAAATCGATGTTCAGCTGGTCTTCGTTTTGAGCGGCGCGATCAGCCACTTCGAAACGGGTGTTCTGCTTGCGCAGGATGTCCAGCATCTTGTCCAGATCGGCATCAGCCACGTCCGCGCTCAGGCGCTCTACGGTGATACCGTCGAAACCGGCAACGGTGAACTCAGGGAACACTTCGAATACGGCTACGTATTCCAGGTCCTTGCCCGCTTCCAGGGATTTTGGCTCGATCGACGGCGAACCAGCAGGGTTCAGCTTCTGCTCAACCACAGCTTCGTAGAAAGAAGACTGGATCACGTCGCCTACAGCTTCCTGGCGAGCGTCAGCACCGAAACGGCGCTTGATTTCGCTCATTGGCACTTTGCCTGGACGGAAGCCAGCAATCTTGGCCTTTTGGGCAGTCTGCTGCAGACGCTTGTTGACCTGGCTCTCGATGCGCTCAGCCGGCACGGTGACGCTCATGCGGCGCTCAAGAGCAGTAGTATTTTCAACAGAAACTTGCATGGATATTCCTCGTTGCACAGACGTTAGCCGGCCGTTTCCGACCCCAGAATCAAGGGCATGCATTCTAGTGGGTCAAACTCAAGAAGTCACCCTACTGAAAACGGGTAAAAACGCAGCAGGCAATTTATAGGTGCGAATGCACGAGTGCACCTCGCCCCGATGGCAAATACAACCAATCAAGCCAGGGCTCTGCGCCAACCTTTCTATATATAGAAGAGGTCGCCAATCATCTCCCTGACAGCCGATCTTGCAAGCAAGGCCGGCGGGCAGCACGGCATCATCGCGAAACATAAAAACGACGAAACGCCCCGCCCTTGCGACCCAGAATCTGCGGTCGCTGAATCCGCTGAAACAAAAAAGGCGCCAGACTATTAATCTGGCGCCTTTTCGAAATATGGGGTGGACGATGGGGATCGAACCCACGACAACGGGAGTCACAATCCCGTGCTCTACCAACTGAGCTACGCCCACCATATTGCGTAACAAAGAAGCCAAATCACTTCTTTGTTGAACTCCAACCAGGCCAGGCGGCATGGTTGAAGCCTTGTTTGGTGCGGATGAAGAGACTCGAACTCTTACGCCTCGCGGCGCTGGAACCTAAATCCAGTGTGTCTACCAATTCCACCACATCCGCGGGATGAAGCCTTTAAAGCAAAGGCGCCAGACTGTTAATCTGGCGCCCTTCGAAATATGGGGTGGACGATGGGGATCGAACCCACGACAACGGGAGTCACAATCCCGTGCTCTACCAACTGAGCTACGCCCACCATATCGCGTTACTTGTGCCAAAGCTGCCTAATGGCGCACCCGGCAGGACTCGAACCTGCGACCATCCGCTTAGAAGGCGGATGCTCTATCCAGCTGAGCTACGGGCGCCTTGTTAATCTGTACTCTTGGAGGACTACAAACTAAGTGCTTTTCAGTCTTGCAGAACCGTAATCCCGCTCAACCTTCTCAACCAGTGCTAGGCTGTGCCCGACAAGTGCGACGAATAGTATAGAGCCCCCCGCAGGTCGTCAAATCCTTTTTGAAAAAAATTCATTTAATTAAAGGGGTTAGCGGAATTTGCAGACCAAGCGCCTTTGCCCTCACCGCATGACATGCGAGAATGCGCTCTCTTTTTTTCCCCTCTCGATGGTTAATCACGCGCAATGACTGCACAACTTATCGACGGCAAATCGATCGCCGCCAGCCTGCGCCAGCAGATCGCCCAACGCGTCAACGAGCGTCGCCAGCAAGGTCTGCGCACGCCAGGCCTCGCGGTGATCCTGGTCGGCAGCGATCCTGCCTCTCAGGTTTATGTCTCGCACAAGCGTAAAGACTGTGAAGAGGTCGGCTTCCTGTCCCAGGCCTATGACCTGCCCTCCGACACCACCCAGCAAGCGCTGGCCGAGCTGATCGATCGCCTCAATGACGATCCGGCGATTGACGGCGTCCTGCTTCAGCTCCCTCTTCCGGAACACCTGGACGCCTCCAAATTGCTGGAACGCATTCGTCCGGATAAAGACGTCGATGGTTTCCACCCTTATAACGTTGGTCGCCTGGCCCAGCGCATCCCGCTGCTGCGCCCCTGCACCCCGAAAGGCATCATGACCCTGCTGGAAAGCACCGGGGCCGATCTCTACGGGATGAACGCAGTGGTGGTCGGCGCATCCAATATCGTCGGTCGCCCGATGGCGATGGAACTGCTGCTGGCAGGTTGCACCGTGACCGTCACCCACCGTTTCACCAAGGACCTGGCCGGTCACGTCGGCCGTGCCGACCTGGTCGTCGTCGCCGCCGGCAAGCCGGGCCTGGTAAAAGGTGAGTGGATCAAGGAAGGCGCGATCGTGATCGACGTCGGCATCAACCGCCAGGAAGACGGCAAGCTGGTGGGTGACGTGATCTACGAAACCGCCCTTCCCCGCGCCGGCTGGATCACTCCAGTGCCAGGTGGCGTCGGCCCGATGACCCGCGCCTGCCTGCTGGAAAACACCCTGTACGCCGCTGAAACCCTGCACAGCTGAGGCTTAAGGCAGAGGTAATCAGCGACACAAGGAACCCCGCCCATGGCGGGGTTCTTTTTTGCCCGCAGAACAGGATGACCATCTGCCGGAAAATGACGTTTTTTTCATGTTTCCAGTGTCTTTCACCCAGCCCTCGAACAACCATCGACAGTTATTCAGCCATACTCCAGAATGTCGCGCTTTTTGAGAAATAGCCCGTTACAAAACGGCTTATCAACACCTTATTGAGTCTGCCAGCGTGAAAATCCGTCTTTCCATCCTGAGCCTATTTTTTGCAGTTACAGGGACTTTCCTCACGCCAATCGCCAGTGCTGACGAGACCACCGCAGCCCCGCGGGATACCAAGACACTCAAGCTCGCTTCCGGTAGCTCCCTGCTCCTGGACTTGCAGACCAACAAAGTCATCTACGCCAGCAATCCTGACGTGGTGGTACCGATCGCTTCCGTCAGCAAATTGATGACTGGCCTGGTCGTGGTTGAATCGCGGCAGAACATGGACGAAATTATCGACGTCAACATCAGCGATACACCGGAAATGAAAGGTGTGTTTTCCCGGGTCAAGCTGCGCAGCGAACTGCCACGTCGGGAAATGCTGCTGATTGCCCTGATGTCCTCGGAAAACCGCGCTGCCGCGACTCTGGCGCATCACTATCCAGGCGGCTATGCCGCGTTCATTGCAGCAATGAACGCCAAGGCCCGGGCATTGGGCATGACCAACACGCATTTCGTCGAGCCGACCGGGCTCTCCCCGCGCAACGTCTCGACCGCACGCGACCTGAGCAAACTGTTGATCGCTGCGCACAAATACCCGTTGCTGACCGAACTCAGCACAACCAAGGAAAAAATCGTCACCTTCCGTAAACCCGTCTACAGCCTGGGCTTTCGCAATACCGACCACCTGGTGCGCAAGCCGGACTGGGACATCCAGCTGACCAAGACCGGTTTCACCAACGAAGCAGGCCACTGCCTGGTGCTGGTGACTCGCATGAGTAACCGTCCGGTTGCCCTGGTGCTGCTGGACGCTTATGGCAAATACACTCATTTTGCCGATGCCACCCGCATCCGCAATTGGGTCGAAACCGGCAAGAGCGCCGAGGTGGCTTCCGCTGCCTTGCAGTACAAATCGGACAAGAATCTCAAGCAGCGCCAGAGTGGCGTAGTTGAGGCTTCAAAATAAGCAGGTACCTGCAGCAAGCAAAAGCCCCGGTCATCCGGGGCCTTTTTTTTTGACTGTGGTTAATCGTTGGGTAGCGGCATCTGGTCATCATCGGGAATGCCATCGCCTTTGCTCGGGTCGTGCCAGCCCTTCGGATGTTCGGTGGGCACCACTGTCGGCCGGGCCAGCGGATCGCGCATCGGGCTGTTCGGATCCATCACCGGGTCCGTGTCCTGCTCAGGTGTGGTCGGCACCGTTTCCGGACGTTTGTCGTCGAAACTCGAATCGATAGACATGCGCACCTCCATGGGAGCTAAGGTTTGAGATCGCCCAGTGGATCGTAGGGCTTGGCGGGAACCTTGGAATTATCATCCGGCCTCACATCCCTCGGTGCCTTGGCCGGCCCGATGGGATCGACCGCTGGATCTGCAAGGTCCGGGGAGTCGGGATCGAACCCCAGCTCATCGCCAGACGAATGCTCGGACGAGTGCGGGCCGTCGGGGGTATTGGAATGGGCCATGGCGCCTCCTGGGGGCCCGGGAAAATCCGGGCCTTTCCTATAAGAGGCCGGTTATGGGCGCAGGTGCCCGATGGGTGACGAACGGACTTACTGTGCGCCTAGCGCTTTTTTCGCCTTGGCGGCAGCCTGTTCCTGGCCGGCCTGGGCGAGGTCGTTGGCGGCGTTGAGCCAGCGTTGCTGGTCGACCTGGGCAGGCAGTTGAGTCGGATTCTGGATCAGCACCGCCCATCCACCGGCATCCTTGAATGCCGATTCGAACGAGCCGAAGCTCATCGTCAACCGCTGATCCATGCCTGCGCGCAGCAAGACGGTCTGCTTTTGACGGTTGTAGCCGGTCAAAATCGCGTAGCGTGGCTCGGCCCACAGCGCCGAGCCTTCAGTGAAGCGCACCATCACCGGGTACCCGGCCGCGACCTGGGTCAGCAAGGCCGGCAGGTTGCTGTCGAGGGGATAGACCACCATCCCGTACTCGCGGGCGAGGTTCTGCATGTTCTGTTGCAATTGAGCTTCGGCGCCCGGCAAGTGCAGCGGTTTGTCGAGCAGCCCAGGCGTAATCACGACGCCCTGCTGCGACAGCATGCTCGCCAGCACCTGCGGCCCGCTTTGATTCGCCACCCCCTTGTAGAACCGGCCGCTGAGTTCGACCCGCTCCGGCAGGCGCTGGATCTGTGGCGCAACACTCCCCGCGCAGCCCGTCAGACTGGCAACACAGCCCACAAGCAGCGCCGCCGCTAGCATTCGAGACATTACTCGCACCATCATCACTCTCTTGTTCAGTTGCCAGGCAATCCCATTCCCGGCTTGGCCGTCGATCATAGGACGCCACACCGCAGCGGTATAGCCTTAACCGGCAGTTGTTTGCATCCGATAGAGCGAACTGGTTGGTGATAGGCGACCTTTGGTCAATAGCTTGAAACATGCCAGCGACTAGACTGTCACTTGGATAGCGTGTGTGCCCGCTGCAGGGCAAAGAGGAGGCCTGGATGAGCCTGGCAATGACAATCGTAATGCTGATTTCCGGCTGGCTGGCGGTGGCCGCCGCCATGTTGTGGGGCGTTCTGCGCGTTACTCGCCGGCACCATCACCCTGCCCCGCCCGCCCCTCTGGCGAAAACCGATGAAGGCGCCGCGCAGCACGCCACCGTCCACTGAACCACAACCTTAGGTCATGCATAAAAAAACGGGCGCCTGGATTCCAGGCGGCCGTTTCGTTTCAGCGAGGATCAGGCTTCAGCAGCAACCCGCTTCTGCCTTGCCCGCCGGGACATCATGTTCAACACCTCGATCGCTGCCGAGAACGCCATCGCGGCGTACACGTAGCCCTTCGGTACGTGGGCGCCAAAACCCTCGGCGATCAACGTCATGCCGATCATGATCAGGAAGCCCAGGGCCAACATGACGACCGTCGGGTTGTCATTGATGAACTTGGCCAGTGGATCCGCCGCCAGCAACATCACCAGCACCGACACCACCACGGCAATGATCATGATCGGCAAATGCTCGGTCATGCCGACAGCGGTAATGATGCTATCGATGGAGAAGACCATGTCCAGCATCAGGATTTGGCCGATCGCCGCGGCAAAGCCGAGGGTCACGGTCGAGGTGGCCGACTTCGGGTCTTCCGGCGCCGGGTCCATGCTGTGGTGGATCTCGGTGGTGGCTTTCCACAACAGGAACAGGCCGCCGGCGATCAGGATCATGTCCTTCCAGGAAAACGCATGGCCGAGAATCTCGATCACCGGCGCCGTCAACTGAACGATGAACGCGATGGTGCTGAGCAAGCCCAGACGCAGGATCAGCGCCATGCCGATACCAATGCGCCGCGCTTTCTGCCGATGCTGCTCGGGCAGTTTGTTGGTCAGGATCGAAATGAAGATCAGGTTATCGATGCCGAGCACGATTTCCATCACCACCAGGGTGGCCAGGGCGACCCAGGCGGTGGGGCTGGCGGCTAGCTGTAAAAGGTATTCCATGGCTCAGTCCTGACTCGTTGTAAGACGGTTTAGATTTCCTGGGAGGAAGATGCGGATTTTTCCGCCTCTTTTTCCGATGATTCTTTTTTGCTGATCAGCCCGCCGGTGGCATCGCTGAGCGCTTGCTCGGCGGCTTTGTGCGTATCATCGATGGCCTGCTTCGCGCTTTCGGCAGCCGCACCCATCAACTGCTGGGCGCTTTTTTCCGCTTGGTCGCAACCGGCCAGAACCAGTAAAGACGTGATCAGCAGTGCCGTGGCTTTAAGTTTCATGTGATTTCCCCCGATATAACGAACGCGGCCGAAACGGTGGCCCGTTGATAGCGAGGGATTCTAGGGAAATGAATACTTCAGGAAAATTCGTTTTTTTAGCGGTTATACTTCGGTTTTCACGAACTGTTGATTCCCATGCTTAACTATCGGCAATTGCATTACTTCTGGGTGGTGGCCAAGACAGGTAGCATCGTGCGCGCCTGCGAGCAACTGAACCTGACGCCACAAACCATCAGCGGGCAGATATCGCTGCTCGAACAGACCTATGGAATCGAGTTGTTCCGCCGGGTGGGCCGACAGCTTGAGCTGACGGAGGCCGGACGACAGACCCTGCCCTATGCCGAGCAGATGTTTCAGCTGGGGGGCGAACTGGAATTGATGTTGCGGGCGCAGCCCAACGAGCAGCAGATCCTGTTCCGTGTGGGCGTGGCCGACGTTGTGCCCAAGTCGATCGTTTACCGCCTCATCGCGCCGACCATGGAATTGAATGAACCGCTGCGCATTACCTGCCGGGAAGACAAGCTCGAGCGGCTGCTGGCCGACCTGGCCATCCAGCGCCTGGACCTGGTGATTTCCGACAGCCCGATGCCATCGCACCTGGACATCAAGGGCTACAGCCAGAAACTCGGCGAATGCGGGATCAGTTTTTTTGCCACCGCCGAACTGGCCGCGCGCTATGGCCAGGACTTTCCCCGCAGCCTGCACGGCGCGCCACTGCTGATTCCCGGACCGGAAACCGTGGTGCGCAGCCGTTTGCAACGCTGGTTCGCCGAGCAGCAGATCCAACCAAAGATCGTCGGTGAGTTCGACGACAGCGCCCTGATGCAGGCTTTCGGCCAATCCGGCAGCGGCATATTCATCGGCCCGAGCGTGATCGCCGACGAAGTGCAACGCCAATACGGCGTTCAAGTGATTGGCCAGACCGACGCGGTCAGCGAGTCGTTCTACGCCATTTCGGTGGAACGCAAAGTCAAGCACCCTGGCATTGTCGCCATTACCGAAGGTGCCCGACGCGAGTTATTTACCGAACTGTGAAGCTCAGGCGCAGACTTCGCGGGGTTTGAACGTCATCAGGGCAATCGCCAGCAGGACCGAGGCGAGGATAAGCGCGGCCGCCGCGAAACCAAGGCCCTGCAGCCCTACGCTGTCGATCACCGACCCGCCTATCATCGCACCCAGGCCAATGCCCAGGTTGGCGCCGGCTATGTTCAGCGAAGCGGCGAACGCTGGCGCTTCAGGCGCGGCCTTCATCAAGCGCACGTGACTGACCAGGAACATCGCCGCCTGGGTCACGCCCCAGATGCCCATCGCCGCCGCCAGACCGAGGGGCGAATGGATGTTCGGCACCAGGGCCACCAGGCCGGCAATCATCAACGCACAGAACATCATCGACGCCATCAGTGGGTGACGGTCCACCGCACGCCCGCCCAGCGAGTTACCGATCAACCCGACCGCACCGAAGCCCATCAGGCACCAGCCGACTACGGTTCCGTTGAACCCGGCCAGGCGTTCAAGGATGTCGGCCAGGTAGGTGTAGGCCGTGAACATGCCGCTGAACACCACCACCGACAACAACACATGACCCAGCATCAGCGGGCTGCGCAGGATCTTGAACTGCGAAAGGAAGCTCACCTGATGCTGGTGCAGGTTGGTTTTCGGCAGGTAGATAAACAGCAGCAGCGCCTTGGCAAAGGCAATGACCGCCAGGATGGCGAACGCACTGCGCCAGCCGAACGCGTCGGAAATCAAGGTGCCCACGGGAATGCCGAACACCGTGGCACAGACAATGCCGAAGCCGATCTTGGCGATGGCGCGGCCGGCGTACTCGGGCCCTACGATGTCCACCGCAGTCTCGCTGGCCAGGGCCCAGAACACCGGCAACCCCAAGGCCGGGATCAACCGGGCAAACGACATCACCCAGATGTTCGGCGCCAGCGCCGCCAGGGTGTTGGCCAGGCCGAACAGGATCAGCACCGAGATGAACAGCTTGCGCCGCTCGAAGCGGGCGAAATATGCCGTGAGGAACGGCCCGAAGGCGGCGACGGTGAAGGCGAACAGGGTGACCAGCAGGCCGGCTTGCGGGATGCTGACGTCCAGGTCCCGGGCGATGGCCGGCAACAGGCCGACGATGACGAATTCCGTGGTCAGCACCGTAAAACCGGCAGCAGACAACAGAAGAATGGGCAACAGCATGCACAACTCCAGAAAAAACAACGACACCAGCGATAGCCCGAAGGCCCACTGGCAGAGATGAAAATGAGGATGGCGAATGTTAGCAGAGTGATCGCGCATGCGGTTGCACGAACCTGCAAATTGCATCGCATAACCGGGCGGCACTTCGTCACAGGTCTGAAGGATAGTGCCTACGCTGTGATAAAGTCCGCGCCCTGAAAAACGTCGCTCCCACAAGGATTGCGGCGTTCAATGTTGCCCCTTCCGGTTTCCCGCCTGCGGCCTGCCTCGCTTGTTGCTGCAACCGGGAACCCATGCACTTATAAAAATCCGAGATGCCGTTTTATGACCGCTTCATCCCCTTCTCTATTGCAACGCCTGAAACGCCTGAGCCTGGTCACGCAAATCGTGATCGGCCTGATCGCCGGTATTGCCCTGGCCCTGTTCGCGCCTGAAACGGCGAAATCCACCGCGTTTATCGGCAAAGTGTTCGTCAGCGCGCTGAAAGCGGTCGCGCCGATCCTGGTGTTCGTGCTGGTCATGGCGTCGATCGCCAACCACAAGCACGGCCAGGAAACCCATATCCGGCCCATTCTGTTCCTCTACCTGTTGGGGACTTTCGCCGCCGCCGTGGTCGCGGTGGTTGCCAGCATGATGTTCCCGTCCAGCCTGGTGCTGTCGACCCAGGACGTTGCGGTGACCGCGCCGGGCGGCATCGGTGAGGTGCTGCAAAGCCTGCTGTTGAGCGTGGTCGACAATCCGGTCAGCGCGCTGATGAACGCCAACTTCATCGGCATCCTGGCGTGGGCCATTGGCATGGGCATCGCCATTCGCCATGCCGGCGACACCACCCGTGAAGTGCTGGGCGACCTGTCCAATGGCGTGACCGTGATCGTGCGCCTGGTGATCAGCTTCGCCCCGCTGGGGATCTTCGGCCTGGTAGCCTCGACCCTGGCCACCTCCGGTTTCGGCGCCTTGATCGGCTACGCGCACCTGCTGGCCGTATTGCTGGGCTGCATGCTGTTCGTGGCGCTGGTGATGAACCCGCTCATCGTGTTCTGGAAACTGCGCCGCAACCCGTATCCGCTGGTGCTGACCTGCCTGCGCGAGAGCGGCATCACCGCGTTCTTCACCCGCAGTTCGGCGGCGAACATTCCGGTCAACCTGGAATTGAGCAAGCGCCTGGGCTTGCACGAAGACACCTACTCGGTGTCGATCCCGCTGGGCGCCACCATCAACATGGCCGGTGCAGCGATCACCATCACCGTGCTGACCCTGGCGGCCGTGAACACCCTGGGCATTGCCGTGGACATCCCGACCGCCATTCTGCTGAGCGTGGTTGCAGCGATCTGCGCCTGTGGCGCGTCGGGCGTGGCGGGTGGTTCGCTGCTGCTGATCCCGCTGGCGTGCAGCCTGTTTGGCATCCCGAGCGAAATCGCCATGCAGGTGGTGGCGGTTGGTTTCATCATCGGCGTGTTGCAGGATTCGGCGGAAACTGCGCTGAATTCGTCCACTGATGTGCTGTTCACCGCGGCGGCTTGCCTGGGTGAAGAACAGAAGGCCGCACGATTGGCGTAACACCGCCGCCCGCTCCCACAGGTCCAGCGGTGTAGATGAAAGATGGCCCCCCACGAAAAAGCCCGCCAAGGCGCAAACCTGGGCGGGCTTTTTGTATCGGGACGGTTTAGAACGCGCCCATGTAATCGCGCTTGCCCACTTCTACGCCGTTATGACGCAGCAGTGCGTAAGTGGTGGTGACGTGGAAGAAGAACTGCGGCAGGCCGTAACTGAGCAGGTAAGCCTGGCCGGAGAAACGCTTCTCTTTCGGCGTGCCTGGACGAGTGACGATCTCGATGCCTTCCTTGCCATTGATCTGCTCAGGCGTGAATTCGCCGATGTAGGCCAGGACCTTGGCGATCAACGCTTGCAGCTCGGCGAAGGTGGTTTCGGTGTCGTCATACTTCGGCAGCTCGACTTCAGCCAGACGCGAAGTAACGCCCTTGGCGAAATCAACGGCGATCTGCACCTGGCGCACCAGCGGGAACATGTCTGGGAACAGACGCGCTTGCAGGTAGGCGTTCGGGTCGATGTTCTTGGCGGTAGCGTGGGCCTCGGCTTTTTTCAGCACATCGCTCAGGGCGTTGAGCATTTGCTGGAAAACAGGCACGGAAGCGTCGTACAGGGAAATGGTCATGGCAGTCTCATGTGATGTCAGGAGGAAAACGTCGGCCGATTATAGCCGCGCGCAGCCCTCCCGAGACGGCTCTTTTTTATTTGCTCGGACGCGGTTCCCTGGGCATGCCCAAGGCGCGCTCGGCAATGATGTTGCGCTGGATCTCGTTGCTGCCGCCGTAGAGGGTGTCGGCGCGGCTGAACAGGTACAGCGACTGCTGACGGGTCAATTGATAAGGCGCGGCTTCGAGCAATTCCGCCTCGGCGCCAAGCACGTCCATTGCCAACTTGCCGAGGCTGGCATGCCAGGTCGACCAGAACAGCTTGTAGATGGTCGCCTCCTTGCGCAGCGAACCATCCTGGCTTCCCGAAAGCATGCGCAGCGAGTTGTAGCGCATGATCCGCAGCCCGCTCCAGGCCTCGGCCAGGCGCTGGCGCAGGATCGGATCGCGGGCAGCGCCATTGGCCTTGGCAATGGCGATGATGTCGTTGAGTTCATTGTGAAACTGCATCTGCTGGCCGAGGGTCGACACTCCCCGCTCGAAGCCCAGCAACGCCATGGCGATCTTCCAGCCCTCGCCTGGCGCACCGATAATGTTGGCGGCGTCAGTACGGGCGTCGTCGAAGAACACTTCGTTGAACTCCGAGGTACCGGTCAGTTGTTCGATGGGCCGCACAGTGATTGCCGCCTGGACCATCGGCACCAGCAGGAAAGACAAACCGCGATGGCCGACGCTGCCCGGTTCGGTGCGGGCGATGACAAAGCACCAGTCCGATTCATGGGCCAGGGAGGTCCAGACTTTCTGGCCGTTGATCACCCATTGACCCGTCGCTTCGTCCAGCGTCGCGCGGGTCTTGACGTTGGCCAGGTCGGAACCGGCGCCCGGCTCTGAATAACCCTGACACCAGAACGATGTACCGCTGACGATGCCCGGCAAAAAGCGCTGTTGCTGTTCGACCGTGCCGAACGCAGCGATGGTCGGCCCGGCCAGGCCTTCACCGATGTGGCCCATGCGTCCGGGCCCGCCGGCGCGGGCATATTCTTCGTGAAAAATTACTTGCTGGGTGATCGACAAGCCGCGTCCGCCATGCTCCGGCGCCCAGCCGACACAGGTCCAGCCGCCCTCGGCGAGTTTGCGTTCCCAGGCTTTGCGCTCTTCGGGAAACATGTGCTCGTCGCCTGGGCCACCGCGAAAACGCAGGGCTTCGAATTCTCCGCAAAGGTGGGCGCTCATCCAGTCGGCAACTTCCTGGCGGAAGCGTTCATCCTGCTCGCTGAAACTGATTTTCATGGCTGCTCTCCCAGAATCACCGATGCAATGCGCTCGCGATGCCAGGCCGGCAGACCGAGGAAACTCTCGCTGGCGCGGGCGCGCTTGAAGTAGAGGTGCGGGTCGTATTCCCAGGTGAAACCGACGCCGCCATGCAACTGGATCGACTCGGATGCGCAGTGAAAATAGGTCTCCGAGCACTGCGCCTTGGCCAGCGCCGCTGCCAGCGGCAGTTCGGCCGCGACCTGCGAATCACCCAGCGGATCGAGGACCTCCTGCGCCACGCAAGCCGCGTAGTAGGCCGCCGAACGCGCGCATTCGACTTGCAGCATCATGTCGGCGGCGCGGTGCTTGAGGGCCTGGAAACTGGCGATGGGGCGACCGAACTGCTGACGTTCCTGCATGTAGGCCACGCTGAGGTCGAGTACCTGCTGCGCGCCGCCGGTCTGCTCGGCAGCCAGGCCGATGCAGGCCAGTTGCAGGACCCGCTCCAGGTGCGGCCAGCCGTTGCCGAATTCACCCAGCAGGCAGTCGGCCTCGAGGTACAGGCCCTTGAGCTCGATTCGCGCCTGGCGCCGGGTCTGGTCCATGGTCGGCCGCATTTGCCGCTCGATGCCGGCTCGCTCCGCGCCCACGGCAAACAGGCTGATGCCCTTTTCGCCAGTGGTTGCGGGGTGTCGGGCGGCAATGATCAACAGATCAGCGCCATGACCATCGAGCACATGCTTGAGGGTTCCGTCGAGAACAAAGCCGTCACCCTCGGCCACCACCGTTGCCTGGACATCATCGGCGGACCAGCCGTTGGCACTGCTGAACGCCAGGGTCGCGGTCACGCTGCCGTCGGCGATCGACGGCAACCAGCGTTGCTTCTGCTCATGATTGGCGGCCAGCAACAGCGCAGGCGTGGCCATGCAGGCGGTGGCGAAAAACGGCGAGCACAGCAAGCGCCGGCCCATCTGCTCCAACAGGATAGCCAGTTCGACAAAGCCGAGGCCCAGTCCTCCATAGGTTTCGGGAATATGAATGGCCGGCCAGTACATTTCCTGGCACAGACGCTGCCAAAGGCCTTCATCGAAGCCCCGTTCGCTGACCATTGCCGCGCGCACGGCGGCCGAATCCGATACATCGGCGAGGAAACCCTCGGCCGACTCGCGGATCATTTCCTGTTCGTCGCTGAATGCAAACTCCATCGCGGCGCCTTCTGCTCGTTTGGCGGGGCGCGCGTGGCGCGACACCCCTTTGAGCATGAAGTCTGACGCCACCCGGACGCGACAGAATCGTTAGCCTTGCCTAGTCCGAACGGGCGATGTCAAAGTGCGCCTACGCAAGTGAAAAACATGAATCGGCTAAGGATGCAGAACCATGAGCACTGAGCAAGAGACGACTTTCGACGAGCCGCGGCTCAACAGTACGGAAATCCGCATTCTGGGCTCCCTGATCGAAAAACAGGCCACCAGCCCGGAAACCTATCCGCTGACCCTCAACGCGCTGGTGATCGCCTGCAATCAGAAAACCAGCCGCGAGCCGGTGATGAACCTCACACAGGGCCAGGTCGGCCAGAGCCTGCGCGCCCTCGAAGGACGCGGCTTCACCCGACTGGTGATGGGCAGCCGCGCCGATCGCTGGGAGCACAAGGTCGACAAGGCGCTGGAACTGGTGCCGGCGCAGGTGATTCTGACCGGGCTGTTATTTTTAAGGGGGCCGCAGACGGTCAACGAACTGCTGACCCGCAGCGGGCGCATGCATGATTTCGAGGATGCCGAGCAAGTCGTGCATCAGCTCGAACGCCTGATTGCCCGCGGCCTGGCAGTGCTGATCCCGCGCCAGGCCGGCCAGCGTGAAGATCGTTATACCCACGCACTGGGTGATCCGGCGGATATCGAAGCGATCCTCGCTGCACGTCAGAACGCGCCGGATCGTAGTGCTGGCGGCGCGGTATCGGTTGAGCGAATCGAAGAGCTCGAAGCCCGAATCGCCGCGCTGGAAGAGCGTTTGGCACGCCTCGAATAAAAGCCGGGTGGCATCCCGGCTGGCCTTTAATCAATAACCAAGGCTGCTGCGAGCAAACTCCACGGCCTTTTGAAACTGCTCATCGGTCGGGCGCACGCCGGTATAGAGAACAAATTGCTCCAGCGCCTGGATCGCAATCACTTCGAGCCCGGTGATGACATGTTTGCCTTCGGCTCGAGCGCGCAGGATCAACGGGGTTTCCGCCGGGACCGCGACGACATCGAAGACGATATCCGCAGCCGCAATGGCTTGGGCGTCGAACGCCAGCTGATCGGCTTGCGGGCCGGTCATGCCGATGGGCGTGACGTTGATGAGCATTTGCGGGCGTCGCTCACGCAGCTCGGCTTGCCAGGGGTAGCCCAGCGACTTGGCCAACGCCTGGCCGGCGCGCTCGTTACGGGCCACGATAAGGCCATTACTGTACTCGCCATCGCGCAAGGCGCTAGCCACGGCCTTGGCCATGCCGCCACTGCCAAGCAGGGCAAACGTGGTGTCCTTGGGCACCTGGTGGGTCTGCAGCAACTGGGCAATGGCGATGTAGTCGGTGTTGAAGGCCTTGAGATGCCCGTCGGTATTGACGATGGTATTGATCGACTGGATGGCCGCAGCAGAAGGGTCCAGCTCATCGACCAGGTCGATGCAAGCTTCCTTGAACGGCATCGACACGCCGCAACCGCGAATACCCAAGGCGCGGATGCCACCGACGGCGCCCGGCAGGTCCTGGCTGGAGAACGCCTTGTAGTAAAAATTCAGTCCCAGTTGCTCATACAGATGATTGTGAAATCGCAAGCCGAAGTTCCCCGGGCGTCCGGACAGGGACATGCACAGCTGGGTGTCTCTGTTGGGGTTCATCTGCATCTGAATCTCCTCGTGTTGCACATTCGGATGGACGGGATTAGCCAGTCCATCGGTTCTGATCAATCATATTCGCGTGCCCTGATCGACACGGTAGGACCGTAAGGTCGCCGACACAGACCTTACACAAAATTTACCTGGCGACTGTGCTGATTTTCAAAAAAAAGCTGTCTTAGAAGTATCCCCGCGACATTCCTTGAGTCTATTGCAGACGCAAGCGCCGGGTCGAAGAACCGAGGAATCATCATGATCCGTAGAATCCCCACAGTGGCCTTGCTGATCGGTGCCCTGGCTGTCGCCGGGCAAGCAGAGGCGCATGGCGGCGGTGGCGGCTGGGAAGGTCCGGCGGTATTTGGCGCGATCGTCGGCTCGGCCATCATTGGCTCGGCAGTCATCAACAGCAACCGGCCCGTGTATGTGACGCCGCAACCGGTCTACGCCCAACCGGTCTACGCAGAACCGCAGCCGGTGTACATGGCGCCGCCTCCACCGGTGTACTACCAGCCCGCACCGGTATATGTGGGACAACCGATCTACTATCGTCCGGCACCGGTTTATTACGGTCCGCCTCGTGGCTACTACGGCCCGCCTCGCGGCTATTACGGCCCTCCCCACGGTTACGGCCGCTGGTAACCGCAGATTCGCAGGCGCGAGCGAGCGCCTGCGAACTGCCGTTCGTCGCCCCAGGTCTGGAAAAATCCTCTCGGTGTCGCTATCGGGACAGTGTCGATCGTCGATCTTGGCAAGATTGAGCTCGGACCTGTCCACCCGTTCGATAACAACAAGGACGAGCTTATGCCCACACAAAACCCGCACCGCATCAATGGCCTGTGCACTTCCAGCAAGGTCTATAACGCCCTGACCGAACTCAAGCACCTGGAAGGCCATCGCAACGCCAAATTCCTTTCGCTGCTGACGCAGAACCTGGTGCGCAAAGGCCTGCTCAACGAGCAGGAAGTGGTGCATATGCTCGATCAGGTGGTCGATTGAGCGCCAGCCGCCGAGCTGACCTCACTGGCATCAATGACCACTATTGAAAGCGTTGATTGTCCCTCGAAGCGCACGAATCGTAAGGTAGCTCCACAGATTGATGGAGGTCCTTATGATGTCTCAGGTACATATCATGTCCGTTATCGGCAGCGCCGTTCCCGCACCGCTCAGAGCGCTGGGCTTGCTCGCCTGCTGGTACCTGGTCCAGGACGGCGAACAGATCAGCGGCCCGCTCACCTCGCTGCCCGACGCCCAGGCGTTGTTCCAGCAAATCGGCTGCGCACAGGCAGGCCAGCTCAGTGCCTAAGGCAGCTGGACCCGCGGTTTGGTCTCGATGAAAATGGCCCAGCTCGACATGAACAGGGCCGCGATCAACGGGCCGATGACAAAACCGTTGAGCCCGAACAGCGCCAGGCCACCCAGGGTCGAGATCAGGATCAGGTAGTCCGGCATCTTCGTGTCCTTGCCCACCAGGATCGGGCGCAGTACGTTATCCACCAGGCCAATCACGAACACCCCGAACAGCCCCAGCACCACGCCCTGCCAGATCGCACCGGTCAGCAGGAAAAACGCCGCCACCGGCCCCCAGACAATCCCTGCCCCAACCGCCGGCAACAACGACAGAAACGCCATCAACACCGCCCAGACCAGTGCGCTGGGAATGTCCAGGAACCAGAAAATCAAACCGCCCAATGCGCCCTGGGTAATGGCTACCAGCAGGTTGCCCTTCACCGTGGCCCGCACCACGCGATTGAACTTGAGCTGCAAACGGCGCTTATGGTGTTCCTCCAACGGCACGGCCATGCGCACCTTGCGCGCGAGGTCGGCACCGTCGCGCAGGAAGAAAAACAGCAGATAGAGCATGATGAAAAAGCTGACGACGAACTCGAACGTGCCCTGGCCAAGACTGAACACCTGATTCGTCACCTCGCCGCCCGCCATCGCGCTCTTGACGATTTTCTCGCGCAGCCCGTTCAACTCACCCACGCCGAACCGGTCGAGCAGATGCTGGAAATACGGTGGCAGGTTGTGCTTGAACTGCGACACATAGCCGGCAATGTCCAGCTCGCCGCTCTCGACGCTTTTGTACAGCGCCGCGCCTTCCTGAACCAGCAGCATGCTGATGATGATCACAGGCAGGATCGCAATCACCAGACAGATGCTCAAAGTACACAACGAAGTCAGGTTGCGCTGCCAGCCAAACTTGAGTTGCAACCGGCGCTGCATCGGCGCAAAGACTATCCCCAGGATCACCGCCCAGAACACCGCACCGTAGAACGGCAGCAGGATCCAGATGAACGCAATGCTCACCAACACCAGCAAAACCGCCAGCGATTTATCTTTCAGCGTCTCTTCGTTCATGTCCGACCCATGTCAGTTCACCGGCACGCAACGTTGTGCCCTGATGCTTAGGCCACTGCGGCTCGCGCGAGTGCCGTGCGTTCGTGCAATAAACATGAGGGGAGCGGAAAACATTCAAGATTGCCTGATGCCGCTTGCTTCGCCGGGACTACAAACTGATTCAACCGGGATCACGTCGAATCCGCATAACGCCCATCTTCAATCCAAACGGTTTGAACACCGCATTCAACGATTTCAGCGTCTGATTGCCTTCGCCATGCTCGATGTGCACTAACGTGCGCACCGAAATCTTGCACATCTTCGCGAACTGAGTCTGGTGCAAGCCGGTCACTTCGACCCGCAACCGGCGAACCGCTTCGCCAATTTCCAGGCTGCCTTGAGCCAATGCCTCTTGAATGCTTTCTATGAGCGCAGTGCGCTCGGCCACTGTCATGCTCATATCAAGTCCCATGCTTTCATACGCTGCTGCAGATTTTTCAAGGCAATTTGCGGGTGATTCATGGTTACGTCAGGCAGGCCGCTGGCAGTGAGAATATCGGGAAGTGCCATCAGCTGATTCGCATCGTCGCGCAGGCGCTCAAAAGAGTCCTGCACCTCACTCAATGCGGCCAGCGGATCATCCGGGTCAGCGATGTCGGCCAGTGCCCGACACACGCCACGCCAATCGACATCACCTGCTCTCTCCAGCGCTCTTGGCCACTTGGTGGAGCGAGTCACCCCTTCGTCGTCCATCACCATGGGCGCCAAATCATAAATAGGTGCAAGCCGAAACGATGCGCTATCGCGGATGATGGCGGTGTTTCGACCATGGTTGTCCGAATTACCCAGGATTTTGTTAAGCAGGTCCCGACGCAGGTAATCCGCAACCAGGTCAGGAATCTGATCCGCTTGCCCCACATCCCGCCATAACCCGGCCAGCAATCGGATAACTTCCAGGTGATCCAGTGCGCTACCCGGTGCCGTGACGTTTGCCAGCGAGTAAATCGACTCCACGGCAAAGCGCTCGACGCCCTGCTGAGTCACTTGACGGTCAAAACGCTGCATCCACAGGCTGGGTTTGGTCGACTCCTCCAGTGCCAGCCCCTCTGCTGCCACGGTCTCGATCCCCAGAGCCTGGAGCGCCTTGTAGTAGTGGTACTCGCTTCTCAGGATTTCCTGATCAGTCGCAGATCCTTTATTGCGAGCGAACTTCACGAACCAATGCCGGGCGACGTCGGCGTCGTCCAGCACCGCATCGGGATACACCAATCCTGCCTTGTTCTCGGCCAACAAGAGCTTGGGCGCCTCACCCCCTGCCCCGGTTGCGCCACCAATGGCAGCGCCCTGCTCATAGGCATACTCGAGAAATCGATTGTTGCGGTTGATAACGTCCTGACGTTCAAACCCTATCGGCTCACGTTGATCCACTACCTCGGCAGATTCCTTTACCCGCATGTTGCCAATCGGTGCCGGCGTGCTTCTGGCCAGCAGGTAAAGGTCTGCATTTACTCCGGCTGGCTTGTCTTGCCCCAAACGTGCCAGCAGAAACCTTTTTGCCGCACCGGCAGGTGCAATGTCGTGCACAAATGCCGGGGCGTTGGATCGCCGGCCATCCCAATCCAATGGGAACCTCGCACTGACGGCTTTGGCGAACGGCGACCCAATCTGTTCGTAATTTTCAAAAAGATAGGTTTGCTCGTAACCAAAACTGCAGCGACTTTCGAACCCTTTTTCTGGACTGTCGAAGCTCAAGACCATGGCGTCATGCCAATTCCCGGCCGTATAGATTTGTAACGTCAGGTCGAACATCGGATTACACCTGCATTTAAATGCACTTTTTTTGCGTAACTGAAGCATAGACTGCAATATAGTGCATTTTCGAACATCAACGAAAAGATTAAAGTGCACTATAATGCAGATTCGCATCTATAGAGGCACGAAATGCGCAACATAATGCAGATGAACGATGATCTGAGCGCCAAATCCCGGGCAAAAAAAAGGTTCTTCACGGATTACCGGGAAAGACGCTCTTGATCTTCATGAAAAAGAATTCGCTATCCCGGTAACCGTACGCCATCCGCTTGATGACCTTTATTCGATTGTTTATCCCTTCCAGCT
>NZ_BAAIAK010000026.1:0-36065 GCF_054600775.1 Pseudomonas sp. MHK4
GATGGCGATTTCATGGGCGCCATCGCCGGCAAGCCGGGCTCCTACAGGGGGTGCGTTCTTATTTCGAGGTAAAGGTGGTGTAGCTGTTGATCAGGTTGCGGTAGTTCGGAATGCGCTCCGACAACAGGTTGGCCAGGCCTTCCATGTCGTTGCGCCAGTCGCCTTGCAGCTCGCAGGCCACGGAGAACCAGTTCAACAGCTGTGCACCGGCGGCCGACATGCGGGCCCAGGCGGCTTGCTGAACGGTGGTGTTGAAGGTGCCGGAAGCGTCAGTCACCACGAACACTTCAAAACCTTCGGCCAGGGCCGACAGGGTCGGGAACGCCACGCACACATCGGTCACCACACCGGCGATGATCAGTTGCTTGCGACCGGTGGCCTTCACGGCCTTGACGAAGTCTTCGTTGTCCCAGGCGTTGATCTGTCCGGGGCGGGCAATGAACGGCGCGTCCGGGAACTGTGCCTTGAGTTCCGGCACGATCGGACCGTTCGGGCCGCTGTCGAAACTGGTGGTGAGGATGGTCGGCAATTCGAAGAACTTGGCGATGTCGCCCAGGGCCAGCACGTTGTTCTTGAACTCGTTGGGCGAGAAATCCTGGACCAGCGAGATCAGGCCGGTCTGGTGGTCGACCAGCAATACCACTGCGTCGTCTTTGTTCAGGCGTTTGTACGGAACGTTGCTCATGAAAAACTCCTTTGGTGGATGGTTGTCGCTTATTGGTCAGAAAGCAAAACACGAGCAGCCAAAGGCTCCCCAGAAACCGGCAAAATCACTCACCGGCGCGTTCGACAGCCGCGCCCGCTCATGGCTGTGGGAGTGCACCGCGCAAGGCCCGCTGCACTGGTGAACCTGCGCCTGCAACGGCGAATTCGGCCGCCAATGGCCCGGTACTTTCACCACTGGCGACCAGTCCGGCAGCACCGGCACGCTGGGTGGCCCAAGTTTTTCGAAGTCGCCGGCGGCATACACCACCTTGCCGCCGACCACGGTCAGCACCGACTCGATCCATTTGATCGCTTCGTCCTCGACGCTGAAATAGTCCGCGCTCAAGGCCGCCATGTCCGCCAGTTGCCCAACCTTGATCTGGCCTTTCCTGCCCTGCTCGGAGGAGAACCAGGCGCTGCCGTGGGTGAACAGTTCCAGGGCGGTCTGCCGCGACAGGCCCTCGGCGTGCAATGCCAGGCCACCGACGGTGCGACCGCTGACCATCCAGTACAACGAGGTCCAGGGGTTGTAGCTCGACACCCGCGTGGCGTCGGTGCCGGCACCGACCGGTACACCTTCGGCCAGCATGCGCTTGATCGGTGGCGTCGCTTCGGCCGCCTTGGCGCCGTAGCGCTCAACGAAGTATTCGCCCTGGAACGCCATGCGATCCTGGATGGCGATGCCGCCACCCAGAGCCCTCACCCGCTCGATGTTTTGCGGGGTGATGGTTTCGGCGTGGTCGAAAAACCACGGCAGGCCATTGAACGGGATGTCGCGATTGACCTTCTCGAATACGTCGAGCATGCGGCTGATGGATTCGTCGTAGGTGGCGTGCAAACGAAACGGCCAGCGCTGCTCGACCAGATGGCGCACCACAGGTTCCAGTTCATCCTCCATGGTTTGTGGCAGGTCCGGACGCGGTTCGAGGAAGTCCTCGAAATCCGCCGCGGAGAACACCAGCATTTCCCCGGCGCCGTTGTGCCGCAGGTAGTCGTCGCCCTGATGCAGGGTGACGCTGCTGGTCCAGTTCTTGAAATCGGTCAGCTCTTCCTTGGGCTTCTGGGTGAACAGGTTGTAGGCGATGCGCACGGTCAGTTGCTGGTCCCTGGCCAACTGCTCGATCACCTGGTAGTCGTCCGGGTAGTTCTGGAAACCGCCACCGGCGTCGATGGCGCTGGTCAGGCCGAGGCGATTGAGTTCGCGCATGAACTGGCGAGTCGAGTTGACCTGATACTCCAGCGGCAACTTCGGCCCCTTGGCCAGGGTCGCGTACAGAATCATCGCGTTGGGCCGCGCCACCAGCATGCCGGTTGGCTCGCCATTGGCATCGCGCACAATCTCGCCACCCGGCGGGTTCGGCGTGTTGCGGGTGTACCCGGCGACCCGTAGCGCGGCGCGGTTGAGCAAGGCGCGGTCATACAGATGCAGGACGAACACCGGGGTATCAGGTGCAGCCTGGTTCAGCTCTTCGAGCGTCGGCAGGCGTTTTTCGGCGAACTGGAATTCGTTCCAGCCACCCACCACCCGCACCCATTGCGGCGTGGGCGTGCGGTCGGCTTGATCCTTGAGCATGCGCAGCGCATCGGCCAGGGACGGCACGCCTTCCCAGCGCAGTTCGAGGTTGTAGTTCAGGCCGCCACGGATCAGGTGCAAGTGCGAGTCGTTGAGGCCGGGAATCACGCAACGGCCCTTGAGGTCGATCACCTGCGTGCCGGCACCGCGCAACGCCATGGCCTCGGCGTCGCTGCCAACCGCGACGAAGCGGCCCTCGCTGATGGCGACCGCACTGGCGCGTGGGTTTTCACGGTCGACGGTATGAAATTGGCCATTGAACAGAATCAGATCGGCGTTCATCGCGTTTCCTTGGGCGCAGTGGAAGAAGACAGCCAGGGCGCGAACAGGCGCGTCGCCATCGGCATGAACAGGTACACCACCGACAGCACGATGGTCAGGGTGATCAGGAATGTCGCGACTACGTAGTTGGATAACAACGCGTTGAGTTGCAACAACGGCCCCCAGAGCAGCGGCACCAGCAAGGTGTGCGGCAGAATCACCAGCAGCGTCACCACGGCCTGCTTCCAGCGCGGCGGTGGCGAGCCCGACTCGACCTGTGGGGCGAACCAGAATTCGTTGACCGGATTGACCTCGGTCTGGTCGCCGTCGGCCAGCATCGGCGTGGCTTCGTTGACCAGCGCCTGGCGTTGCGGCGAATCGAGCCAGCGCTGCATCGCTTCGGTAGAGCAAAACCGCAGGACGCAGGTGTACATATCGAGGCCCGCGTTCTTGCCGCGCATCACATCCACGCCCAGGTGCCCCTCCTGCTGGCCGGCGACGCTGACAATGTTGCGCAACCAGGCCTCGTAGGGCACTTCATAACCGGCCCTGACCCGGTGTTTGATGACCAGGGTCACGACCTCCTCGAAGGGCGAGTCGAGCACATTGGAATCAGGCATGGCGGAGGGCTCCGGCGAGACAATATTGGGTTGGATAATGCCGGGGCGAGGAAGGAAAAAATTGAATGTACGTGCTCTTTTTGCGAGGGGCCCCGAATCCCTGTAGGAGCGAGCTTGCTCGCGATGGAGGTCAACGCTGACGCGGGGAGCCTGACACCCCGCGGTGCTCTCAGGTTTTTCGCGAGCAAGCTCGCTCCTACAAAGGGCTTGGGTCAAGCCCCAACCGGCCCAGGGCCAGACATGAACTGACTGATCCGCGACCGCAACCAACGCTCCGCCGGATCATTGTCATGCACCCCGCTCCACGCCATCGACAACTGCGCCGCAGCAATCTCGAACGGCGGGTCCTCCGCCCGCAGGCCACACCCCTCAACCAACGCACACGCCGCATAATCCGGCACCGTCGCAATCATCTCGGTCCCGGCGAGCAGCGCGCGCAAGCCGCTGAACTGCGGAACCCCCAACACCACCCGGCGGGTCCGGCCAACCTTCGCCAGGTCCAGGTCTATATTGCCGCTCAGGTCCCCGGAAAACGACACCATCGCATGCGGACGCGCACAATACTCATCCAGGGTCAGAGTCCCCGGCCGCTTGTCACCGCGCAGCACCTTGCAGGGAATATCCCGCAACTTCTTGCGCTTGGCATTGGCCGGCAGGTCGGTGGTGTAGCTGACGCCCACGGAGATTTCCCCCGACGCCAGCAACGCCGGCATCAGCAGGTAATTGGCCCGACGCACGACCACGACAATGCCCGGTGCTTCTTCCTGCAGCTTGCTCAGCAGAGGCGGAAACAGACCGAACTCGGCATCGTCCGACAGGCCAATGCGAAAGACATCGCAACTGGTCGCCGGATCAAATTCCTTGGCGCGACTGACCGCACCGGAGATGGTGTCCATGGCCGGTTGCAGCTCCTTGAGAATCGCCAGCGCCCGCGCCGTCGGCTCCATGCTCCTGCCGTTGCGCAACAGCAACGGGTCGTCGAACAGATCGCGTAATCGCCCCAGGGCCGCACTCACGGCCGGTTGGCCCATGAACAGTTTTTCCGCCACGCGGGTCAGGTTCTTTTCGAACATCAGTGCTTCGAAAATCACCAGCAGGTTCATGTCGACGCGACGCAGATCGTTACGGTTCATAGGCACGGTTCCCTTGTGTGTTGAGCCAGGCGCGAGGTGGCGATTGTGTCTGACTTTACCCAAGACTGCCCGTCACGGATGAGGAATTAACAACGTTTAACTCGCAAGCCAGAGCCTTGGGGCTCAAGAATGAAGCTTACCAACACGGACATTCGCCATGGCTCACTTGCAGCAAAGCGCCGCCCGCGCGACAGTCGCGCAACCCCAGGCAAAAAGCGCAAGCGGCCTCAGTCCACAACGCGAACAGTTGGTGAAACGCCTGATCCTCGATCGCCTTGGCGAAACCCTGCAAGTGACCGAACTGGCCCAGGCCTGTTCGTTGTCGCGCAGTCATTTCTCCCGTGCGTTCAAGTGCAGCACCGGCTGCTCGCCCCAGGAATGGATTCGCCAGCAACGCATCGCCCGGGCCAAGCAACTGATCCAGCACACCCACTTGAGCCTGACGCAGATCAGCCTCGAATGCGGTTTCTGCGACCAGGCGCACTTCTGCCACATGTTCACCCGCAGCGAGGGCATCAGCCCGTTCGCCTGGCGTTGCCGGGCCGTACGCACCCTCTCCACTTCACCTGCCAGCGGGCAGCAGGTCGAGACCCACCCGGATCATCGAACGCCGAGTAGAACCGCTGAGATAAACCACGCATTGCACGCCGGCGAAAATATGAGGAATATGCTCCAAAAGTGCGTTCCAGACGCATTCACACAGGAGCCACCCGTTGACCCTTGCCCCCGAACAGGCTGTGCATTTCGGCCCCTACCGGATCTACCCCGGACAACGTCTGGTGCTGGAATCCGACCGGCCCCTGCGCCTGGGCCGGCGCGCCATGGACATCCTGTTGATCCTGCTGGAACACGCCGGCAAGGTGGTCAGCAAGCAACAGTTGATGGCTGAAGTCTGGCCCGGCAGCGTGGTGGAAGAGATCAATCTGCGGGTGCACATGGCCGCCCTGCGCAAAGCCCTCGGCGACGGTCAGGCAGGCCAGCGCTACATCGTCACGGTGGCCCAGCGCGGCTACAGCTTTGTCGCGCCGTGTTCGCTTGCGCCCATCGCACACAGTCCGCACCATGACCCCGTTGAATCCAGCGGCCATAACCTGCCCTTGCACCGCGCCCGCCTGATCGGCCGCCAGGCGCTGGTCGACAGGCTGGTGGCGCAACTGCCGCGCCAGCGCTTCATCACCCTGGTCGGACCCGGCGGCGTCGGCAAGACCAGCGTCGCCCTGCGCGTCGCCGAGCAACTGATCGGCCGCTACCGCGATGGCATCCGCTTGCTGGACCTTTCGCCGATCAACGACCCTTCGTTGATTGCCGGCCATCTGGCGACATTGCTGGGGCTGTCCCTGCACCACAGCGAACCGATGACCCGCCTTGCCACGTTCCTGCGCAAGCGGCATATGCTGCTGGTCATCGACAACTGCGAACACCTGATCGACAGCGTGGCACAGCTCTGTGAAAGCCTGCTGGGTGGCGCCCCACACGTGCATATCCTCGCCACCAGCCGCGAGAGCCTGCGTGCCGAAGGCGAATTCGTCCAGCGCCTGGAACCGCTGGATTGTCCCCCGCCCATCACCGTGCAGGACCGCGCCCAGGCCATGGGTTTTTCCGCAGTGCAGTTGTTTATCGAGCGGGCCATGGCCAACCATGACAGCTTCGAACTGACCGATGCCGAGTTGCCGCTGGTCATCGAGATCTGTCGGCGCCTGGACGGCATTCCGCTGGCCCTGGAACTGGCGGCCGCGCAAGTCGCCAACCTTGGCCTGCGCGGTCTGCTGACGCAGTTGCAGGAAAGTTTTCGCCTGCTCGCCCACAGGGGCCAGACGACCCTGGGCCGGCATCAGACCCTGCGCACGACGCTGGACTGGAGCTTCAACCTGCTCACTGCCTGCGAACAGACCTGCCTGCGTCGACTGGGCATCTTGCGCGGTGGTTTTTCCCTGGAATCGGCAGCGGCGGTGATCGTGGGCGAACACATCGAACCGCGCGAGGTGTTTGGCTCGATCATGCAACTGGTGGCCAAGTCGCTGCTGAACGTGGATGTTGGCGACGAAGAGGTGTTCTACCGCCTGCTCGACACCACCCGCCGTTATGCCCTGGAAAAACTCGAACAGGGCACTGAACTGCCCGATACCCGCAAACGCCACGCCGAGCGATGCCTGGCCCTGATGCAACAGGCGCAGGACGACTGGGAACAGATCCCCACCGGTCTGTGGATCGAGCGTTATGCCCGCAGCCTCGAGGACATCCGCGCGGCGCTCGACTGGGGCCTGTCTGCATCAGGGCCGCAGGCGCTGGCGATCCGCCTGACCGCGACGTCCACGCCGCTGTGGCAGGAACTGTCGTTGCTCAACGAGTACGGCGGTTATGTGCGCAAGGCCCTGGCACTGCTCGACGCCGCGCCCGAAGTCTGCCCGCGCCTGCAAATGCTGCTGAAACTGGCCCTGGGCAGCACCTGTTACCACGCCCAGGGCGGCACTGCCGAAACTGTCGAAGCCTTCGTCAGCGCCCGGGCGCTGGCCAGGCAATGCAACGACGTGGCCGGACAACTGCGCGCGGTCTCCGGGCACCTGGCGGTCAACCTCAGTTGCGGTCACTATCAAATGGCCCTGGAACAGAGCGAGCAATTCGACCGCCTGGGTTTGCACGGTGACCCGATGGCGTCCCTGAGTACCCATCGCCTGCGGGTGCTGGCCCTGCACTTTGCCGGCGATCAGCAACGAGCGCGGATGAACGCCGAAGAGGTGATCCAGCGCATGGCCCACAGCGGCCATCTCAACCGCTTCACCCATGGATTTGGCGTGCAATACGACCAGAGCGTCGCCGCCCTGACCATCCTCGCCCGCATCCTCTGGATACAGGGCCAGCCGGAGCAAGCCTGGCGTACCGCCCGGCAGGCGCTGGACATTGCGCTGCAGATCAACCACGGCACGTCCATCTGCTACACCCTGGCACTGGCGGGCTGCCTGATCGCCCATTACAACGGCGACGCCCGAACCGCCCGCGAACTCCTGCACCTGCTGCTGGAACAGGCGCAGAAACACTCGGTGCTGCTGTTCCATACCTGGGCTCGACACTATGCCTTGGTCATCGACGATGCCGAAGTCGATGCGTCACCGCGTCCGAGTGTGGGCCTGATCAAGGAAATCATGGTCACCCTCGACAGCCGCCTGGTCGATGACGATTTGCTGCAACGCGCCGAGACCGGCGCGGCGGGCTGGAGCACCGCGGAGATCCTGCGGGCCAAGGCCGATGCGCTGCTGGCCGCTGACTGCCCGGTGCAAGACTGTGCCGCCGAGAGCGTGCTGATCAAGGCGCTCAACGTGGCGAAAACCCAGGGTGCCCTGGCCTGGGAGCTGCGCAGCGCCACCTCGCTGGCGCGGCTTTGGCAGCGTCAGGGGCGCGACCGGCAAGCCCGGGAACTGCTGGCGCCGATCCACCAGCGATTTACCGAAGGCCATGCCACACCGGACCTGGTCGCCGCGCAACGTTTACTCGGCGAACGCCAGGGCCACGGGCGGGCTTGATGGCCGGCGGGTATGACTGACGTAGCCGGTGTAGCGCATTTCGAAGGTGCGCAAGGCCCCGCTCTGTTCTAGTTTGTCCAGGGCGTAACAACGGGTGGTATTGAGCAAACGGTAGCGCGTCACGCCGTGCACTTGCTCCAGCGCCAGCAGCGATTTGAGCGCCAAGCTTTGCATCACGTTGCTTAGACTGGACGGCGGCAACGTCGCGCAACAGATCACGCCGATCGCCGCGTCGAGGGTGAACGCCGATTTGAACACCGCCAGGCGCAGCAACACGGTTTGCTCCATCGGGATCAGCCGCTCATAGCTCCAGTCCAGCGCCGCCTTCAGGGTCTGATGTCGCGGGACTGCCGTGCGCCGGCCCTGGGTCAGCACCTGAAAACAGTTATCCAGTTGCGCTTGCAGCCCCACCAGGGCCAACGCATCGATCTGCGCCGCCGCCAGCTCAATGGCCAAGGGCAAACCATCGAGTCGCCGACAGATTTCGCGCACGGCCTTGAGGTCCTGTTCGCGCAGGGAAAATCCTTGCTGGCGGGCTCGGGCACGGCTGACGAACAACTGCACAGCCGAATAACCCATCACCTCATCGAGACTGTGCAACGCCGATGTGGGTGGCACCAACAGCGGCGGTAATGGCAGGAGTGTTTCGCCGCTGGCCAGCAGCGGCTCACGGCTGGTGACGAGTATCGACAGGCAGGGTGCCGAGATCAGCAGCCCTTCGACTAATGCCCGGCAGCCTTCAAGCAGATGCTCGCAATTGTCCAGGACCAGCAACGCATGCCACTGTCCCAGCGCGTCCAGGGTTGTTCCAACATCCAGCTGCAAGGTGCGTGTCAGATGATCGACCACCTGCGCCGGGTCATCGATCATCGCCAGATCCACCCGCCACACGCCATCGCGATAATGCTGCATCAGCAATTCGCCGACACGCAGCGCGACGGTGGTCTTGCCGATGCCACAAGGCCCGACCAGGGTCATGCAGCGGCGCCCCGGCAACTGCCGCACCAGACTGCCAACCACGGCATCGCGACCGATGACGGGCGTGAGTCGTGCCGGCAGGTTGTGTGGGGATGGCGCAAAGGCGTCGCTGGGCAAGGGCGTGAGCTCCATCGCCTGGCGCACCGGCGCGACAAAGCTGTAGCCACGCTCGGGAATGTTGACGATGTAGCAGTGCCCGTCCTGTCCGTCACGAAAGGCCCGACGCAGGGCCGCAATGTGCACCCGCAGGTTGATTTCCTCGACCACTGTTCTCGGCCAGACCTGGGCAATCAGCGCCTCCTTGCTGACCACCGAGCCTGCATGCTCGACCAGCACCTGCAGGATATCCAGCGCGCGCCCACCCAGGCGCAACGGCCGATCACCCTCCAGGACCAGTCGTTGATTGACGTGGAAGGCGTAGGGGCCGAAGTGCAGCACCGTGTCGCTGGTTGGATTTCTGAGGCTGTTCATCCACTTTCCCCGCTGGGAACCTGCTCGTCACGCGACAGGCTCCGTACCTTCCTTGCAATGAGTTCAGCGGTATCTTGGCAGGACCCTGTGACGGTACAACCGCCACGGGGGGAGCGTCACGGCCATCAGGGTGCGCACAACGGACAAGTGCGCTAGCTGAACTGCTCGCGGTACTGGGTCGGGGTCAGGCCGAGCTTTTCACTGAACAGGAAACGCATGTGCCGCACGCTGCCGAAGCCACTCTTGAACGCCACGGTCTTGAGCGGCAGGTCAGCGGTTTCCAGCAGGTTCCTGGCGCAGTCGATGCGGGCGCTTTGCAGGAACTCCATGGGGGTCATGTTCACTTCCCGGGCAAAAACCCTGGCGAAATGGCGCGGGCTCATGTTGGCCAGGCTGGCCATGCGTTCGATGCTGAAAGATTCGTCCAGGTGTTCGAGCACATGGTTCTGCACCCGGGTGATCGGCGTTTCATGCGGGGCCACCGCCGCCATCAGCGGGCTGAACTGCGCCTGGCCGCCCTGGCGCTTCATGACCACCAACAACACTTTGGCCACGTCCTGGGCGACCTTCTTGCCATGGTCGGCGGCGACCACGGCCAGCGCCAGGTCAATGCCGGCGGTGACGCCGCCGGACGTGATGAGGTTGCGGTCCTGGACGTAAATCTGATCAGTTTCCACTGTCGTCCTGGGGAATGCCTTGATCATCCGTTCGGTGTAATGCCAGTGGGTGGTTACGCGATAGCCGTCAAGCAAACCGGCGTGCCCCAGCACAAACGCGCCGGTGCAGATCGAGCCGTAGGTCCTGGATCGACCGACATTGCGCTTGAGCCATTCGAGCAAGGGCGGATGTTTTTCGTTGTAGGCACCGGGGCCACCGGGCACCAGCAGCAGATCAAAGCCGTCACAGGCCTGCTCGACAGGCATGTCAGCCTGCACCTTCACGCCGTTGGACGCCCGCAGTGCGCCGGGCTCGGTGCCAAGGGTGGTCAGCACATAGTGGTCGTCGGGCTTGAGATAACGATTGGCGATGGAAAACACCTCCATCGGCCCGGCCATGTCGAGCAGGAGAAAGTCGGGGAACAGCACCATTGCCACGGTTTTCATGGGTTCAAGATCACTGAATCAAAAAAGGCCTGTGCGCCGAACACCGAACCTGTGGGAGCGGGCTTGCTCGCGAAGGCGGTGTGTCAGTCACCAAAATAGTTGAATGTAACACCGCGTTCGCGAGCAAGCCCGCTCCCACAGGGGTACTGCGTCCGTAGGTACACAGCTGTCAACCTGAAGGGGACAGTATTTCAGTTTTCATCTACTTATTGCACCCACCGATTAACATTAACCTTCTCCTCACTCGGACGAATCAACGTCCCCAAAGGAGATTTCATCATGCTGACCCTTCGCAAAGCATCGGATCGTGGCCTGGCCAATCACGGCTGGTTGAAGTCGTTCCATACCTTTTCCTTCGCCAGCTATCGCAACCCGAAAGAACAGGGTTTTTCCGATCTGCTGGTGATCAACGATGACCGCGTGGCGGCCGGTAAAGGCTTCGGCCAGCACCCGCACCGCGACATGGAGATTTTCTCCTATGTGCTCGAAGGCGCGCTGGAACACAAGGACACCCTGGGCACCGGATCGGTGATCCGTCCTGGCGATGTGCAGTTGATGAGTGCCGGCAGCGGCGTGGCGCACAGCGAGTACAACCACTCGGATTCCCGGCCCGTGCACTTTCTGCAAATCTGGATCGTCCCGGAGGTCAGCGGTGCCAAGCCCCGCTATCAGCAGGAACATTTCAGCACCCAGAAGAAACGCGGTCGCCTGCAATTGATCATCTCCCCCGACGGCGCCGAGGGCTCGTTGACGGTGCGCCAGGATGCGCGGGTGTATGCCGGCCTGATCGATGGCAAGGAAAGCGCCACTGTGGAACTGGCTGCCAACCGTCATGCCTATGTGCATGTGGCGCGCGGTCGCGTTGAACTCAACGGCGTGCCACTGCAGGAAGGCGACGGCGTGCGGGTTCGCGAGGAACAGTTGCTGACCTTGGGCAACGGGGTGGATGCCGAGGTGCTGGTGTTCGATCTGCGTGCGAATGAGTTGCCGCAAATGCCGTAATTCACAGGGATCCACAAAACCCTTCGACAATCTCATCAATCACCACACGGACCCTCGCCGTATGCCGAAGGTCCGCGTGGGTCACCAGCCACACGTCATACGGCAACGGCCGCGTACGCCCCGGCCACAACCGGACCAGCCCATCCCTCTCCCCCACGTACACCGGAATTTCACCGATCCCGATCCCCGCGGCAATGGATCGCCGCACCAGCAGGCTGGAACTCAGGCTTGCGACAATCCGCCCGCGCCCCACAGGTTCACTGACCAGCGTCATGTCCTTGCCGCTCTGCAGATACGGCTGATACACCACCAGATCATGCCCTTCGAACGCCGAACCCGGCTCGGGCACGCCGTGGGCATCCACATACGCTTGCGAGGCGAACAGGCCCACTGGCCAACGGGCGATTCGCCGGGCAATGAGGTCCGGGTTGTCCGGCCGGGTATTGCGCACGGCGATGTCGGCTTCGCGTTTGGCCAGGCTGAGGATTTGCGTCGAGGCGTCCAGTTGCACCCGCACGTCGGGGTGCCGCTGATGCAAACGGGCGACGGCCGGGATCAGGAAGTCGATGGCCATGGAGTCGGTGGTGGTGATCCGCACGGTGCCCGTCAGCCGGTCGTCGAGGCCCTGGATGCGGCGCTGCAGTTCCAGCGCCGAGTGCTCCATTTTTTCGATGGCGCGCATCGCCGCTTCGCCGACCGCGGTCAACGCATAACCTTCGGAGGTGCGCAGGAACAACGTCGCGCTCAAGGACTTTTCCAGCGCAGTGATGCGCCGACCCACCGTGGCCTGGTCGACACCCAATACTCGCGCGGCACCGCGCAGCGTTGATTCGCGGCAGACCGCGAGAAATACCCGTGCGTCATCCCAATTCATGGGGTTCTCCAGCCGATGCATTTACGCATCACGATAACGCGAAATCGCTGCGTTGGCGCATCACAAAACCTGGTTAAGCTGATCAGCAGTGAAACACTTGCAGGAGAGCGCCCATGCTCAGCCCCTCGAACGCCCCACGCAACGCATTCTGGCTACCGATCCTTGCCGGCCTGTGCGCCAGCCTGGTCAGCATTGGCCTGGCGCGTTTTGCCTATACGCCGTTGATTCCCTCGCTGATCCAGGCCCATTGGTTTTCCGCCAGCGACGTGGTGTACCTCGGCGCCGCCAACCTGGTGGGGTACCTGATCGGTGCATTGATCGGCCACCCGTTGGCGCGGCGCACGTCCAACAGAACCGCGCTGCGGCTGATGATGCTGGCGGTCACCCTGTCGTTTTTCGCCTGCGCCTTTCCCGTGTCGGTGAGCTGGTTTTTCGGCTGGCGTTTGCTCTCGGGCGTTGCCGGCGGTGCGATCATGGTACTGGTGGCGGCGACGGTATTGCCGCATGTGCCGGCCTCGCGCAAAGGCCTGGCCAGTGGCGCGATCTTTCTCGGCATCGGACTGGGCATTGCCGGGTCGGGGACGATTGTCCCGCCGCTGCTGAGTCTGGGCCTGCAGCAAACCTGGTTGGGCCTCGGCATTCTGGCACTGATACTGACCGCCATCAGCTGGTTTGGCTGGCCGTCGGCTTCGCCCCAGGCAACGATGACAGCGACGGCCCCTGCCGCGCCGACCCGCACCCACCCGAGTGTCTACTTGCTGTTTGCCCAGTACGCGCTCATGGCGGCGGGGCTGGTGCCGGCCATGGTGTTCCTGGTGGATTACGTGGCTCGCGGCCTCGGTGCCGGGCCACACGTCGGGGCGCTGATCTGGGTGATGTACGGCCTCGGCGCGATTGTCGGGCCGGTGAGCTATGGTTTTCTCGCGGATCAACTGGGGGCGAAGCCCAGTATTCGCCTGGTGCTGGTGGTGCAGGCGATAGCAGTGGCTCTGCTGTCGATCTCCAGCTCCTTCGCTGTATTGGCCTTGCTGGCAGTGATACTCGGTTCGTTTCCACCGGGCATCGTGCCGCTGGCACTGGCGCGGGTTCACGAACTGGTCCCCGGGCATCATCAGCAACAGGTGGTGTGGAGTCGCGCCACCGTATCGTTTGCCACGTTCCAGGCTATTTCCGGGTTTGCTTATTCGGCCCTGTTCAATGCCAGCGGCGGCCATCATGCGTTGATGTTCGTGATTGCTGCCGGGGCGATTGTCATTGCGTTGTTATTGGAATTAAGCGTGCGCTTGCTCACTCCATCCAATGTGGGAGCGAGCCTGCTGGCGAAGACGTCGGCCCATTAAAAATTATTGCCGCCTGACACACCGTCATCGCGAGCAAGCTCGCTCCTACATTATTCGTACTCATGACAGGTATCCAACATGACGCTTCCCCAAACCATGACCCTGATCGAAATCACCCAACCCGGGGGTCCTGAAGTCCTGCAACCGCGCCAGGTGCCCTTGCCCACTGCGGGCATTGGTGAAGTGCTGATCCGCGTGCATGCCGCCGGGGTCAACCGCCCCGACGTGCTTCAACGCGCCGGCAAGTATCCGATGAAACCCGGCATGAACCCGAACCCCGGGCTGGAGGTGGCCGGTGAAGTGGTCGCCGTGGGGGCGGATGTCAGCGACTTCATCGTCGGCGACAAGGTCTGTGCGCTGACCAATGGCGGCGGTTATGCGCAGTATTGCGCGGTCCCGGCCAGCCAGGCGCTGCCGATTCCCGAAGGCATGGACTGGGTGCAAGCGGCGGCGGTCCCGGAAACCTTCTTCACGGTGTGGGCCAATCTGTTCGACATGGGCGGCGCCAGCAAAGGCCAGCGCGCGCTGATTCACGGTGGCACCAGTGGTATCGGCACCACCGCGTTGATGTTGTGCCGCGAGTTCGGCGTCAAGGCATTTGCCACGGCGGGCAGTGAGGAAAAATGCGCAGTAATCCGCCAGCTGGGCGCCGAAGCGATCAACTATCGCGATCAGGATTTCGTCCAGGTGATCCAGGAAAAAACCGCCAGCAAGGGCGTCAATGTCATCCTCGACATCATGGGCGCTTCGTACCTGAACCAGAATATCGCGGCACTGGGAATGGAAGGTCGACTGGTGATGCTGGGCTTCCTCGGCGGTGCCATTGGCAAGGATGTCGACCTGCTGGCGATCATGGCCAAACGCGCGACGATCACCGGCTCGCTGCTGCGCTCGCGCACCCGTGAAGAAAAAGCCTCGATCGCCGAACAATTGCGCGAATACGTATGGCCAGTACTCACGGCCGGGCGTTGCCTGCCGATGATCGACCAGGTGTTTACGCTCACCGAGGCCGCGCAGGCCCATGCGCGGATGGAAGCTGGCGACCACATTGGCAAGATCGTGCTGCGCGTTGACTGAATGCTTGCAACACCCTGGATCACTGTTGGAGCGGGCTTGCCCGCGATGGCGGAGTGTCAGACGACAACAGTCTCACCTGACACTCCTCCATCGTCGGAACGCCGCCCGGAGCAGGCCTCACTCCCACAAGTCGCATTTTTCCCCACCCCACGCGCGCATCTGTTAAAACGCGGACTTCATGTCCGTACCGGTGAACCACCCAATGCCCTCTACCCTGCTCACTCGTCTGCGCCTGCGCTGGCTGCCGCTGCTGTGCATGGCCGCGCTGGTCGTCGGCTTGCCCGTGGGTTGCGGCGCACTCAAGTACAAGGAGCGCGAGTTGCTGTTTCGCATCGAGCCGGGCACGGCCGGTTGGTATCGCGGCTTGCCGCAGGATGTGCAGGAATTCGACATCAAGCCTGCCAGTTTCAAGGCCGGGCAAAACCTGCACGCCTGGTGGTGGCCAGCCGCGCGGCGTGACGCGCCATCGATCCTCTACCTGCATGGCGTGCGCTGGAACCTGACCGGCCAGGCCTTTCGCATCGAGCAGTTGCGCGCCATGGGCTATTCGGTGCTGGCGATCGACTACCGCGGCTTTGGCCAGAGCCAGGGTGACTTGCCGTCGGAGGCCAGCGTTTACGAAGATGCCCGCGCCGCCTGGGAACGCTTCACCACGATGCAACCGGACGCCAGCAAGCGCCTGATCTACGGCCACTCCCTGGGTGGCGCGGTGGCCATCGACCTCGCCGCGGATCTGGCCGCGCAGGCGAAAAAGGAGCAGGTCGCCGTCCCGGTGCGCGGCCTGGTGATCGAGTCTACCTTCACTTCCCTGGGCGATGCCGTGGCGGAAGTGGCCGACAACAACCTGCCGGTGAACTGGCTGCCGGTACGCTGGCTGCTGTCGCAGAAATTCGACTCCATCGACAAGATCGTCGACATTCACATGCCGTTGCTGGTGGTCCATGGCCTGGCCGATCAGTTCATGCCCTCGCGGTTCAGTCAGCAGCTGTTCAACGCAGCCAACGAACCCAAGCACCTGTTGCTGGTGCCCGGCGGCACGCACAATAACAGCATGAGCCTGGGCGGCAGCCAGTATCGCCAGGCGCTGCAAAGCCTGATGCAGGCAAAACCACAGATCGCCGGGCCGATGATTTCACGGGGCGCCCAGGATTCCTGAGGGTTATCGATAGCCCCGTGCCTGCAGGTCGAACAGCTGCGCATAACGCCCGCCCGCCGTGACCAGCGTGTCGTGATTGCCACGTTCAAGGATCGTGCCCTGATCCAGCACGATGATGTGATCGGCGTTGCGCACGCTGGAAAATCGGTGGGAGATCAGCAGGGTCATGCGGCCCTGGGTGTGCTGGCTGAAATGCTCGAACACCGCCGCTTCCGCCGCCGGGTCAAGAGCCGAGGTCGGCTCGTCGAGGATCAGGATATCGGCATCGCGGCGCATATAGGCCCGCGACAGTGCGATTTTCTGCCACTGCCCGCCGGACAGCTCCAGCCCGCCGGCAAACCAGCGCCCCAGTTGCGTGGCGTAGCCGCGGTCGAGCCGCTCGATGAACGGCGCGGCCATGCCTTCGGCGGCGGCTTGCTGCCAACGCTGCTCGTTGCGGAACGCCAGCGTGTCGCCCACGCCAATGTTTTCTCCGACGGAAAACTGATAGCGAATGTAGTCCTGGAAGATCACCCCAATCCGCCGGCGCAGCGCATCTTCCTCCCAGTCCTGCAGATCGCTGCCGTCCAGCAGGATGCGTCCTTGATCGGGACGGTACAGCCGGGTCAACAGTTTGATCAGCGTAGTCTTGCCCGAACCGTTCTCCCCCACCAGCGCTAAACTGCGCCCCGGCACCAGGTGCAGGTCGATGCCCGCCAGCGCGTCGCGACTGGCGCCCGGGTAACGGAAGCCGACGTTCTCGAACCGCAAGCCATCGCCAGGCACTGCGCCCACCGTGAGATGGCCCGTGTCGGCGACCACGGGTTCGGCCAGGTATTCATAGAGGCTCGACAGGTAGAGGCCATCCTCGTACAGACCGCTGATGGCGCTCAGGCTGCTGCTCACCGCCGCCTGACCCTGCTTGAACAGCACCAGGTACATGGTCATCTGGCCGAGGCTGATGTTGCCGTGGACGGCATCGACCACCACCCAGGCATAGGCCAGGTAGAACGCCGCGGTGCCCAGCAGGCCAAGGACAAACCCCCAGCCATCGCGACGCAGGGTCAGCCGCCGGTCCTCGGCATAGAGCCTGGCAAAGGTGTCGCGGTAACGCTGCAACAGCAACGGCGCGAAACCGAACAGCTTGACCTCCTTGATGTAGCCCTCATGGGACAGCAACGTCTCGATGTAATTCTGCTGCCGGCTCTCCGGCGCACGGCGGGTAAACAGGCGGAAGGCATCGCCGGAAAAGTGCGCCTCGGCAAAAAACACCGGCAACGCGCCGACCACCAGCAACACCAGCGCCCAGGGCGAAAAATGCACCAGCAACACACCGAAGCTGATCAGCACGATCAGGTTCTGGATCAGCCCCAGCGACTTCATCACCAACGCCAACGGCCGGGTCGAGGCTTCGCGCCGAACCCGCACCAGCTTGTCGTAGAACTCCGAATTCTCGAACTGCACCAGCGATAACGTCTGGGCCTTTTCCAGGATCATCGTGTTGACCTTCTGCCCCAGCTGCACCCGCAACAGCGACTGCTGCACCGACAGCGCACGCTGGGCGCCAGACAGCAAGGCCAGCACACCCGCCTCCATCAGCACATAACGCACCACCGGCCACAGCGGCGCACTGCCCTGCTGCGCATGCAATTGCATGGCAAAGACCACGGCGTCGACAATGCGCTGACCCAGCCATGCGGCTAAAGCCGGAAGCACACCGGCGACCAGAGTCGCCAGCACCAGGCCCAAAAACAATGCGCGCGAGGTACCCCAGACCAGTAGCAAGGCCCGGCGTGCCTGGTCGAGCAACGAGGTGACGCGGGCAAATACCGGGCTCACTCCAAAGGCTCCGCCAGGGTATCGAGCCGCTCCCCCTGAAACCGCGCCCGATACCGCCCCGGGCTCTCCCCCGTCCACTTCTTGAACGCCCGGTGAAACGCGCTCGGCTCCTGGAAACCCAATCGTTCGGCGATGTCGCCGATACTGGCCTGGCTCTCACGCAGCTGTTCGAACGCCACTCCACGTCGCACTTCGTCCTTGATTTCCTGATAGGAACAACCTTCGCGCTCCAGTTTGCGGCGGAAGGTGCTGGGGCTCAGGTGCTGTTCGAGGGCGAAGGCCTGCAGGGTCGGCCATTCGCTGTAATGGCTGTTGCGCAAGCGCTGGTGGACCTGCGACGCCAGGCCGTGCTGGTTGCGGAAGCGGATCACCAGCCATTGCGGGGCGGTACGCAGGAACACCTTGAGCGACGCCAGGTCCTGGACCACCGGCAGGCGCAGGTAGTGACTGGCGAACTCGATTTCAGTGCGCTCGGCGCCAAAGGTCAGGTTCGGGCCCCAGAGCAAACGGTCATCGCTGAGCGACAGGCGCCCGTGACGAAAGTCCGCGCGATCGATGGGGATGCGCCGCCCGCCCAGCCAGCACAGCAGGCTGATCATCAACACCAGGAAGGTCTCTTCGCCGAAACGGCTGACGTCTTCGTTGGCGCCCTGGCTTTGCAGGCTGATGACCGCCCGTTTGCCGCGTACGGTCAGGGTGCCGTGAAAATCGCGCAGGAACAGGCTGAAGTTGACCAGGCACTGGCGCATGGCCTTGTGCAGATCGGGCTCCTGGATCAACGCGCGGCAAATCAGGGCGAAGCTGCCCGGCGGCATGCCGTGCGAGTCGAGGCCGAAGAATTCGTCGTTGAGCTCGCGGATCTGGATCAGCCACAGCGCTGCAAACGCGCAGGCCGGCACCCGCGCCGTGGGTTGCGCAATCACCGCGGGGTCGATGCCGGCCTGCTCGAGCACCGCCCGAACACGCTGCGGATCGTCCCCCAGCCCATGGATCATTGCCTGCACGAAGTAGGCGGCCACCGAGTCCTTTTCCCGCATGCGAACGCTTCGCTCCCCATCACCCGAAATGGCAAAAAACATCAGTGCCGTTGAACAGTTTCGGCATAGGACAACCACCCTGCCGGCTCTAGACTCGCGGCAATAGTACGCTTTCGGCCATCAAGGCGGCCAAGGTATCGCAGGGTTTATCGAAAGGACGGCAACATGAATCTGCAAAACATTGGCGTGATCGGCGCCGGCACCATGGGCAACGGCATCGCGCAGGTCTGCGCCCTGGCCGGTTTCAATGTGACCCTGGTGGACATCAGCGAGGGCGCCTTGCAAAAAGCCCTCGCCACCGTCGGCAAGAACCTTGACCGCCAGGTCGCCAAGGAAACCCTGAGCACCGAGCAGAAGAACGCCGCCCTCGACAGGATCCGCACCAGCACCGATTACAGCAGCCTGCGCGAAGCGCAACTGGTGATCGAAGCCGCCACCGAGAACCTCGAACTGAAACTGCGGGTGCTGCAACAGATTGCCGCGCAGGTCGGCGCCGAGTGCGTGATCGCCTCCAACACGTCGTCGCTGTCGATCACCCAGCTGGCGGCCAGTGTCAGCCAGCCAGAACGCTTCATCGGCCTGCACTTCTTCAACCCGGTGCCGGTGATGGGCCTGATCGAAGTCATTCGCGGCCTGCAAACCAGCGATGCCACCCATGCCCTGGCGCTGGACATGGCGACCCGCCTGGGCAAGACCGCAATCACCGCCGGCAACCGCCCGGGGTTCGTGGTCAACCGGATCCTGGTGCCGATGATCAACGAAGCGATCCTGGTGTTCCAGGAAGGCCTGGCCAGTGCCGAAGACATCGACGCCGGCATGCGCCTGGGCTGCAACCAGCCGATCGGCCCACTGGCCCTGGCGGACCTGATCGGCCTGGATACGCTGCTGGCGATCATGCAAGCCTTCCACGAGGGCTTCAACGACAGCAAATACCGCCCGGCGCCATTGCTCAAGGAAATGGTCGCCGCCGGTTACCTGGGGCGCAAGACGGGGCGCGGCTTCCATGCCTATGCCTGAGCGTTGTTCGCGTTTCACCGAATACCGGGACAAGGTGCTGGAGCTATTCGCCAGCAAGGGTTTCGGCCAGGTCGGCATGCGCGAGCTCGCAACGTGCCTGGGGCTGTCCCCGGGCTCGTTGTATCACCATTACCCAAGTAAACAGCACCTGTTGCTGGACTTGATCGAAGAGTACTACGAAGAGTTGCTGGCCACGCTGGGGCGTATCAAGCAACAGGCGCCGGGTAAACGCGACCGTCTCAACAGCCTGATCCGCGCGCACCTGAACCTGCATCGCGACATGCCCTGGCATTTTCGCCTGGTGGAACGCGACAGCGGCTGCCTGAACGAAGAGCAACAGGCACGGGTTCGGCAATTGAGCGAGCAGTATCAACGCCAATTGATGGTGATACTCGGCGCCCGTTCGCGGTTCAGTGAGTCGGGGCTGCTGGCGGCCGGTCATGCCATCGCCGCCTTGCTCAACAGCGCGCCCAGCTGGCTGGCGTCCCATGTGCTGGACGAGGGCGAGCACAATGAACTACTGGAAAACATGGTCGGCGGCGCCATCGAGCGCTTGCTGGCGCCGAAGCGCCCAAGCGAGGCTATAAGCCTGGCCCGGCCTATCGAGAATACATCTAAAAAAACCCAGGCTGCCGCCGCGTTTTAGCGTTTTGCTTGCCCAGTCAATCCCATCGGAATTCGCGCTGGTACCCGGCGTCCAATCCGATGTGTACCGTCAATGACCGGGAGCAGCACCATGAAAATCAGTCCCTACCTCATCTTCAATGGCGATTGCCGCGCCGCCTTCACGTTCTACCAGCAATGCCTGCAAGCCCAGCTCGAGGCGATGATGACCTTCGGCGAAACCCCCGCCGCCGAACACCTCCCCAAGGAACACCACAACCTGATCATCCACACCTGCCTGAAGGTCGGTGACCAGATGCTCATGGCCTCGGATACGACCCCCGACCGTCCGACCCCGGGCATGAGCGGTTGCTCGATTTCCCTGAATGTCGACAGCATTGCCGAAGCCGAGCGGGTGTTCAACGCACTGGCAGAGGGCGGCAAAGTCGAGATGCCACTGCAAGCCACGTTCTGGGCCGCACGCTTTGGCATGCTGGTCGACCGCTTCGGTGTGGCGTGGATGATCAATTGCGAAAAGGATCAGTGACACATCGCCAAGACCTGGCTGTCTGGCAACTCCCGGGCCGTCTGCTACCGTCAACTTTCTAAACCTGTAGCAGCGGCCCTTCGGAGAAAACCCACCATGCAAGCCCCTGACGCGTCATGGTCCACCCGTTTCAAACTGTCGCTGCTGGCGGGCGGGCTCACCGCCGCCCTGCTGGCTCTCAGCGGTTGCGCGACAGTCGATGCCCAGACCACCGCCTACGTCGGCGTCGAACATCCGGCACCCACGCTGCCCAGCGAAGTCGTGGTGCTGCGCACCGAGCCCCTTCGCCCGCACGTTCGCCTGGGCGAAATAGTGATCGATGCCAGTGTCGACCCGGCCCCGCCGATTACCGAAGTCGAACAGAAACTGCGGGAAGAATCCGCCAAGCTCGGCGGCGATGCCGTGGTGGTGGTGTATGACCATATCCAGGCGGTCGGTGCCTATGTCAACGGACCGCTGTGGGCACGCGACGTCCAGACCATCGAGGGTCGCAAACTCAAAGGGATCGTGATCAAGTACCAATGAGTTGCAGGTTTTTCGTCGAAAATGACAACGCGGGGCGCGATAGCGGCCGCGCGTAACTGCCGATAGTGCCCGATCAAGAAGCATTCGTCGGGCATTTTTCCTCTCCTCTTCCGTGAAAAATGATCATGACAACCCAACCAGGTTGCGTTTTTCCTTGCCTTATTCTGATACGTTTTTTTTCATTTATTTGATTTATGAAATTTTATGTGCCAATCATGCCCTCGAAATCCCAGGACCGATCAGTTCCCCATAACACCCCAACGCCCCTCCAAGGAGTCAACAATATGAACAAGACAGAACTTCTAGGCGCTCTGGCACTGTGCGCCGCAAGCCTGCTGGCCCATGCCGACGAAGACAGCCTGCGCATCGGTATCGAAGCCGCCTACCCGCCCTTTTCCTTCAAGACGCCAGAGGGCAACGTCAGTGGTTTCGACTACGACATCGGCAACGCGCTGTGCGAAGAAATGAAGGTCAAGTGCGAATGGGTCATCCAGGAATTCGACGGCATGATCCCGTCGCTCAAAGTGCGCAAGATCGATGCGGTGCTGTCGTCGATGTCGATCACCGACGACCGCATGAAGTCGGTCGATTTCAGCAAAAAGTACTACCACACGCCGGGCAAGTTCGCGATGAAGACCGGCAACGTGATCAACGACCCGCAGGTCGATCTCAAAGGCAAAAAAGTCGGGGTGCAACGCTCTTCGACCTATGACCGCTTCGCCACCGAGCAGCTGGAAAAAGCCGGCGTCGCGATTGTGCGCTACTCCTCACAGAATGAAGCCTTTCTCGACCTGGCGGCGGGTCGCCTGGATGCCACCCTCGCCGACATCGTCAACACCGACGAGAGCTTTATCAAGACGCCCCTGGGTAACGGTTTTGCCCTGGTCGGGCCCGATATCAACGACCCGAAATACTTCGGCAGGGGCGCCGGGATCGCGGTGCGCAAAGGCGACAGCGCCAACGTTGCACGCCTGAGCGCAGCGATTGACGCCATCCGCAGCAACGGCAAGTACCAGCAAGTGATGGCCAAGTACTTCGCCTTTGATATCTACGGCGAATAAACCTTTACCCGAAACCCTGGCGCCTGCTTGACGGGTGCCGCTTCTGGCTTGTCTCGCGCGCCTTGCGGCGCTCGCTTGAGGAACTTCATCATGCTCCACGGCTACGGATCGAGCATTCTCGATGGCGCCTGGCTGACCATCAATCTGGCCCTGACCTCCATGACCATGGCGATTGCCCTGGGCCTGCTCGGCGCCGTCTTTCGTTTGTCGCCGTTCAAATGGCTGGCGCTACTGGGCGAAGGCTATACCACCCTGATCCGGGGGATTCCCGACCTGGTGTTGATCCTCCTGATCTTCTATGGCGGCCAGGATCTGGTGAACCGCCTTGCCCTCGCACTGGGCTACACGCGCTACATCGACATCAATCCCTTCATCGCCGGCGTCTGCACCATGGGCTTCATCTTTGGTGCCTATCTCTCGGAAACCTTTCGTGGCGCCTTCATGGCGATCCCCAAGGGCCAGGGCGAGGCCGGCGCGGCCTATGGCATGAGCGGCGTCCAGGTGTTCTGGCGGATCCTGGTGCCACAGATGATTCGGTTTGCCATCCCAGGCTTCACCAACAACTGGCTGGTGCTGACCAAATCCACCGCGCTGATCTCGGTGATCGGCTTGCAGGACATGATGTTCAAGGCCAAGAACGCAGCGGACGCCACCCATGAGCCGTTCACGTTTTTCCTCGCGGTTGCCGCGCTGTACCTGCTGCTGACCAGCCTGTCATTGCTGGTGCTGCGCGCTCTGGAAAAACACTACTCGGTCGGCATCAAAGCCGCTGAACTGTAACGAGGAACGCCCCGATGATTCTCGACTACAACCTGATCTGGGAAAACCTGCCGCTGTATTTCAATGGCGCCCTGGTGACCCTCAAGGTCCTGCTGATTTCCCTGGCCATTGGCCTGGTGCTGGCGATTCCCATCGCGTTGATGCGCGTCTCGCGTTCAGCGCTGATCAACTTCCCGGCCTGGCTCTACACCTATGTGATTCGCGGCACGCCGATGCTGGTGCAATTGTTCCTGATCTACTACGGCCTGGCGCAGTTCGAAGCGGTACGCCAGAGCGCGCTCTGGCCGTACCTGTCCAGCGCGACCTTTTGCGCCTGCCTGGCCTTCGCGATCAATACCAGTGCCTACAGCGCGGAACTCCTGGCCGGCAGCTTGAAGGCAACGGCCCACGGCGAGATCGAAGCCGCCAGAGCCATGGGCATGTCGCGCTTGACCCTGTACCGGCGGATTCTCCTGCCGTCGGCCTTGCGCCGGGCGCTGCCGCAGTACAGCAACGAAGTGCTGATGATGCTGCAAACCACCAGCCTGGCGTCGATCGTCACGCTGGTGGATATCACCGGCGCCGCGCGTACGGTCAGTTCGCGGTTCTATCTGCCGTTCGAGGCGTTCATTACCGCTGGCCTGATCTACCTGGCCCTGACCTTCATCCTGGTTCGTCTGTTCAAGCTGGCCGAGCGCCGCTGGCTGGCCTACCTGGCACCGCGCAAGCACTAAGGAGTCTTATGAAGCACATTCAATACCTCTTGCCGTGGAGTGCCTCGGGCACGGAGCGCAAGCTGTCACTGTTTCGTTTTGGCAGCGGGCCGCGCAAGGCCTACATCCAGGCTTCCCTGCATGCCGACGAATTGCCGGGGATGCGCGTCGCCGTCGAACTCAAGCGTCGCCTGCAAGAACTCGAAGAACAAGGCCGCCTGAACGGTGTGATCGAGTTGGTGCCCATGGCCAATCCGATCGGGATCGCCCAGATGTTCCAGGCCACCCACCAGGGTCGCTTCGAGTTCTCCAGCGGGAAGAATTTCAATCGCGACTTCCCGGAACTCACCGAGGACGTGGCGCAGCGCCTGGAAGGTAAGCTGGGCGACGATGCCGACGCCAACGTCGCGCTGATCCGCCTCGCCATGGTCGATGCCCTGGCGAACCTGCCGGCGGCGACCTCGGAACTCGACGGCCTGCGTCGCCTGTTGCTGCAGCATGCCTGCGATGCGGATCTGGTGCTGGACCTGCACTGCGATTTCGAGTCGATCATGCTGTTGTATGCCATGCCGCAAAACTGGCCACGCTTGCGCTCATTGGCCGCGCGCCTGGGTGCGGGCGTTGCCCTGCTGGCCGAGGCCGCAGGTGGCAATGCCTTCGACGAGGCCTGCGCCATGCCTTGGCTACAGCTGGCCGAACGCTTTCCCGAGGCCAATGTACCGCTGGCGTGCGTGGCCACCACCCTCGAACTGCGCGGCATGGCGGACACCGAACGCGAGACCTGCGTCGACAGTGCGCAGGCCATTCTCGGCTATCTCGCCGAGCAAGGCCTGATCAGCGGGGACTGGCCTGCCGCGCCACCGGGCAATTGTGCAGCGACACCCTTCGCCGGTGCGCAGTACGCCTATGCGCCGCACCCGGGAGTGGTGAGCTACCTGCAACCATTGGGCGCCCAGGTCAAGGTCGACGACCCGCTGTTCGAAGTACTGGATCCGCTCACCGACCAGCACAGCGTGGTGCGCGCCAGCACCGCCGGCATCCTGTATGCCCGCGAACGCCTGCGCTTTGCCCAGCCCGGTTTGTGGCTGGCGAAAATTGCCGGCAGTACCCCCATTCGCCAAGGCCGCTTGCTCAGCGACTGATTCCAGAGAGTTGAAACCATGTACAAGCTAGAAATTCAGGACCTGCACAAAAGCTACGGCAGCCACGAGGTGCTCAAGGGCGTGTCCCTGGAGGCCAAAGCCGGTGACGTGATCAGCATCATCGGCTCCAGCGGATCGGGTAAAAGCACCTTCCTGCGGTGCATCAACCTGCTGGAGCAGCCCAATGCCGGCAACATCGTGCTCAATGGCGAACAGCTCAAGCTGGTGAGCAACAAGCTCGGCGGGCTCAAGGCCGCCGAACCCAGGCAACTGCAACGCATGCGTTCGCGGCTGTCGATGGTGTTCCAGCACTTCAACCTGTGGTCGCACATGAGTGCCCTGGAAAACGTCATGGAAGCGCCAGTGCATGTACTGGGCATCAACAAGAAAGAAGCACGGGAAAAGGCCGAGCACTACCTGAACAAGGTCGGCGTGGCGCACCGCATGGACGCCTGGCCGGCGCACATGTCCGGGGGTGAACAACAGCGTGTGGCGATTGCCCGGGCGCTGGCCATGGAACCGGAAGTGATGCTGTTCGACGAGCCCACTTCGGCGCTCGACCCCGAGTTGGTCGGCGAAGTACTGAAAGTCATGCAGGATCTCGCCCTGGAAGGCCGGACCATGGTAGTGGTGACCCACGAAATGGGCTTTGCCCGCGAAGTGTCGAACCAGTTGGTGTTCTTGCACAAGGGCCAGGTCGAGGAGCGTGGCGACCCGCGCGAGGTACTGGTCAGGCCGCAATCGGAACGTCTACAACAGTTTCTGGCGGGCAGTTTGAAGTAAGCCGTCCTCGCACACGGCGGGTCGGCTTCGGATACACTCCTGCCAGCCTTTTCCAACCTTCAGGACATGTTGAGCCGGATATGCCGACCCCTTCGAAAGACACCACGGTCTATGCCGCGCCAGTGATGCGTAAACTGGCGCAAATCGTTTCCGATCTGCCGCCGTCACTGCGCAAAGTGGCGGATTTCGTCCTGCGTCACCCTCTCAGGGCCGCGACGCTGACCATCGAAGAAATGGCCCACGAAACCGCCACCTCGCCAGCGGCGGTCAATCGCCTGGCCAAGGCCCTGAACCTGGGGGGTTACACCGGCATGAAGGCCGAGCTGGTCGCGACCTTGCAGCAAATGGTGTCGCCGGTCGACAAGCTGCGCAACGAACTGGCCCATCGACCGGGTGGCGCCTTCGGCCTGCAGGAGCAGATCCACAGCGCCAGCAGCAACCTCGCCACGGCGGCGACCAACAACCATGCCGACACCTTTGACGCCTTTGTCACCCGCCTGGTCGAGGCGCGTAAAATCTACATCCTGGGTTTCGGCAACAGTGTCTACTTCGCCGGTCTCGCCGCCTCAACCCTGATGCCCTTCTGTGCGGACGCTACCGCCATCAGCATGGAAGGCGGCAACGAAAACGCCGCGTACCGCCTGGCCGCCATCACCGATAAGGATGTACTGCTGGCGATCTCCCTGCCGCGCTATTCCCTCGATACCCTGCAACTCGCCCGTTTTGCCAATGCCCGCGGCGCCTCGGTATTGGCCATCACCGATTCGCCCGCCTCACCGCTTACCGGCATTGCCGAACACGTGCTGTTCGCCCCGGCCGACCATCCGGTATTGACCAGCTCCAACATCGCCGTGCTCGCCTTGATCGAAGGCTTGGTGGCAGGTGTGATGGCGCGCAACAAGGAAGCCGTCAAGCTGGCGACCGAACTGACCGAGAGCGTGATGTCTTATCTGCATATCCCGAGCAGCAACAAATCGCCGAAAAAGTGATCTCCTTCAGGTCAATCCCCCTGCTATTAAAGAAACTCCCGAAAGCAGCATCAAAACATCCAGAAGTCTTTGAAATGTCGTCATGGAAATCTTTAGCGTAATAAACTTGCCAATCGACATGCCTGCAGCAAGCGAGAGTCCAATCAGCAAGCCTTTTAATACAACGCTCAGGGGAAGGCCTCCAATCGCTTTGAAAGTGATTGCCTTGCTCAAGTAAATAACGAACGAGGCGGCAGCTTCGGTTGAGAGCAATGGTCCTTTCATTAACCCATACGCGGAAAAAATAGGAATAGTCAGCGGCCCGGTGGAAAGAACAATGCCTGTGAGGTAGCCAACAAGAGCCCCTGCGACTGAGAGCTGCCAAAGCGAAAGGGTGAAATTTCTTGTTTTTGCCCAGTGGCGATAGGGAATCATCAGCAGAAAAAATGCCCCGAGGGCGATATCAATCCAGGTCGCTTTCAAGCTCCAAAGTGTTTGCGCACCAAAAGCAGCTGCCGGTACCCCAGCCACCGAATAGGCAAAAAACGCCTTCCACTGAATGTCCTTTCGCCAAAGGATAACTCTTGAAATATTACCGACGATAGCTGCCACCGCCATGATCGGTACTGCCTGCTTGGGGCCGAAACAAAGGGCGAGTGCAGGCAGAAGCATGATAGAGGCCCCCGTTCCGATTACACCACTGACGACGCCTGAAATGACCCCGATAAACAAAACGAGTAAGTATTCTGTCATTTGTCTTCCACTGCGAATGTTTGGTTATGTAAAGCAATTCACGATACTGTGAGAAATTGAATCGATGTGCTAAAAATTCATGTCCCAGTGATAGTGGGTGCGTAATCATGTATGAGCTTCCTCCGTTTACAGCAATTCGGACATTTCTGGTCGCGTGTCGAGCAGGAAGCTTTACCGCTGCCGCACATGAGCTTTGTGTGACTCATGGTGCAGTGAGTCGCCAAATCCAGTCTTTGGAAACCTGGCTCGGACAAAGCCTTTTCGAAAAGCACGGTCAGCGAATGGTACCTACTCCTCATGCGCAGGGTTTGGCTCGGGAAATGAGTACCACACTTGAAAATCTTGTAGAAATCCTACAGCGTTATGGAAAAGGAGAAACCAAAAACAGTCTGCGCGTGAGTGTCCCAACGACGTTCGGCATGCGTTGGTTAATTCCCAGACTGACAGATTTCTACTCAAAGAACCCAGACTCCAATATTCAAATACTTACCGTCACAACGCAACAACAGCAAAACAATTCAAGTTTCGATATCGCCATAAGGCGCGAAGGAACGTCGATTGAAGGATACCAATCATCTTTTCGATTTTTAAGTGACCACCACACCGTGATCGCAGCGCCCCATCTTCTAGAAGAAAAACCCTTGAATTGCCTTGAGGATTTTGATCGACATATAATTTTTGAAACTGAAACCCGACCTGGCCATTGGAAAGAGTGGTTTTTGGCCGCGAATTTTGCGGATAACGGGGGATTGAGACGTCAAAGATTTGATCATTTTCATGTCACCTTACAAGGTATAATAGATGGACTAGGCATTGGGATAGGACCCGTTGCGACACTAAGCCTGGATATAGCTGCTGGAAAAATTAAAATACCGTTTGGAGATATAACTGTTGCCCATCAGCATTACTGCGCATCCACACCAGTGGGCATTCAAAAAACCACACTTCATCGAGAATTTGAAGACTGGCTTATTGCTATGGGTGATTTGACTTTATAACTGCACACAGTTACAGAGCCGTACTGAATATACTTAATTCAGCGCCCAGGGCAAAGAGTAGGTTTTTATGTTAGTGAAATTTTTCATCGACTCCTGGATGCCTTCTTTGTGCCCCAACCCGGAGGCTTTTATACCCCCAAAAGGGGTGTTCTCCAAACGAAATCCAGGGACTTCCCAGATATTAACGGTACCGACGTTAAGCGCTTGGATAAAACGGGTTATGTAATCCAGTCGCTGTGTGCAAAGAGCAGAAGACAAGCCGTAGGGTGTGCTATTTGCAATGGCAATAGCTTGTTCCACACCCGAAAATTCTATTATTGGCGAAACCGGACCAAATGTTTCTTGTTGAACAATAGCCATTGCAGGATCAACACGATCCAGCACAGTTGGCATATAGCTGGCACCGTCGCGTCGATGTCCATGTAACAGACGAGCACCTTGACTTATAGCTGCAGCAACACGCTGCTCGCACTCTATAGCTGCAGCAGTATCGATCAAGGTTCCGATATCCACACTTTCGTCCATGGGATCTCCCATTTTCCAACGTTCGGTGCCTTCGACGAGGAGTTCGGTAAAGCGTTTGGATACTGATTTCTCCACCAGTATTCTTTTGATAGCAGTGCATCTTTGACCCGAATTTTTATATGACCCATTAATAGCCAAAAAAGCTGCTTTTTCTAGATCCGCATCCTCCATGATTATCAGCGGATCATTACCGCCAAGTTCAAGAATCACTCGCCTATAGCCGGCCATTGATGCGACTTTTTTCCCTACTGCAACGCTACCCGTAAAAGCAACCAAATCGACATGCTCGTTGCATATCAGCTCGCTTGCTATTTCGTTTGGATCGCCAGTGACAACCTGAAAAATCTCTTCTGGCAAGCCTGCTTCTGATAGCAAGTCACGAAGAAACAGTGCAGAAAGCGGAGTCTTTTCAGACGGTTTCAGAATGACTCGGTTGTTGGTTGCAATCGCCGGACAAATTTTATGAGCCACTTGATTCATCGGATGATTAAAGGGGGTTATGGCGGATATCACACCTTGGAGTGGTTCTCGAAGAGTGAATATTTTTCGTTGCGCATGGGGGTTGAAAACATCACAAGAAAATATTTGCTCATTGTTTTTTGTTAACTCATAAATTGTGGCTTGAAAGACGCTCAGCACGCGCTCAACCTCGTACCGAGAGTCTTTCAGGCAAAGCCCTGACTCCATAGTGATTAGTCGGGCCGCATTATTTCTTTCCACCTCAAGTAGCGCAGCAGCTTTATTGAGAATTACGATCAACTCAAAGCGACTGAATTTATGACGAAAACTAGCGGCAGTATTTATTCTTTGCTTTACCTCAGCACAGGACATTTTTTCTATCTGCGCTATTACCTCATAATTATAAGGATTGTAGACATTTATACCTCTCATACAATCTGATTCGGTTTTTTCTAGGATTGAGAGGGATCTTGAAAAATAACGTTCAAAAAAACTTGATCTGCTTTGCATGGTTGCCCCGCTTTCCACCGAATGATGTTATCTGCGACATTCAGGATTGGATTGGACCTGCGTACGCCACATGACTCTTCTTGTGTTTTCATCAAAGGAGTCGCGGCGATGCATCGTACAGCGGTTATCCCAGATTAAAATGTCACCGACAGCCCACTGTTGGGTCCAGGACAACTCAGGAGCTTGCGTATATTTCCATAATTCATTAAGCAATGCCTCGGAGTCGGCCACGGAATACCCAGCCACATAAGCATTTAACCGCCTTCCCAAGTACAGGAAGCTTTTACGTGTGACAGGGTGCTGCTGAATAATAGGGTGAATTGATCCAGGGCACGTGGTAACGTCAGTGACATCATTGAAGCCATACCGAAGCTCACCTACCGCGGTATAACTGCGATCATGTTTGATCGAGAGCGTCGCAATTTTTTCTTTTAAATCCGCAGGAATCGCGTCATATACCTTGTACATGTTCATGAATTCCGTATTTCCGCCACTCTCGGGAATTTCAACGGCGTATAAAATACTTGCTATCGGAGGTGTTTTTGTATAGCACATATCTGTATGCCAATATGCTTCTTTTGCTCCGAGATGACCTATTGCAAGACCATTATTTTTTATGTTTGAAACTATCATCAACTCGGGATGCTCGCTGCTTGATGTTAGTTTGTTTTCTTGGTTCAGAGCTCGTTCTGGCAAGCCGAAAATTTCACTAAATGTAATCAGTTCTTTTTTGCTCAGTGACTGATTGCGGACTCGACAAACCAAGCCACTATGCCAAGCTTCAATTAGTTTTTGTATGTGGGTGATCTTATAGGGTGCTGATACATTAAATCCGCGCATCTGGCTACCTAACACTTCGGATATAGCTTCAAAGCTGACTTCATCATCAGTGTCTGCATTCAAAATTTGCCCCTCCCGCCAATCTTAAATTAAGTGCGAACTGGCTGAGTAGCCGCTCTGTTGGTTCGCCATATTCTTATTGGGAGGAAATGAGATGTCAAAGACAACAACTTGAATTTATCTCACATACCAGTGAACTTGAAACACAGATAAATTTATGCAAAATAGATTTGAGAGATCTTTCTTTTAAGTTTGTAGGCATTTTCACTTACTTTGTTGCATCGCTGTAGGAAAGCGTTGAATAAAAGGCGATAGAGTAATTTTACAGCGCGGTCAATTCTCAGTGTGTATGTGCGGACGCTACCGCCATCAGCATGGAACGCGGCAACGAAAACGCCGCGTACCGTCTGGCTGCCATGACCGACCAGGACGTCAAGCTGGCGACCGAACTGACCGAGAGCGTGATGTCTTATCTGCATATCCCTAGCAGCAACAAATCGCCGAAAAAGTGAGTGCTCCCCGACGCCCGCTGTAGCGCCAGCGCTAGCGCTCCGATTGCCTCAGCGTCAGGAACGGCGCGGAAAACAACGCGGTATCCGTGAGCTTTTCAACGTCGACGCGATGGGGAAAGATCTTCTTTTCCACGAACAGGTCATCGACTTGCTGCAAGGCCTGCACGTCCCGTGGCTCGACCGGCAACAGCGATTCGTCGCCCCAACTGCGCAGGCGTTGCGAGACGTCCAGCGGGATATCGTTCACCTTGGCAAAGACCCGCGCGTACTCCTCGGGGTTCTGTTGGGCCCACTCGAATGCCTTGGCGAAACGCTGCAATACATCAGCGAGTGCCTTGCGCTTGAGCGGGTCGCCCAGGACTTCATCCGAGGCGGTAATGAACGTCAGCCCGCTGTTGATGCCCTCGCCGCTGATCAGCACCCGTGCGCCCTGCTGCTCGGCAAAGGCCTGATAGATGCCGAACGTGGCCCAGGCTTCGATCTTGCCGGCGTTGAACGCCGCCAGGGCGTCGGTCGGCAGGACGAACCCGACGTTGACGTCCTGCTCGTCGACCCCGGCGTTTGCCAGTGCGCGAATCAACAGGTATTGGGCAATGCTGCCCCGGGCCGAAGACACTACGACGTTGCGGCCCTTGAGATCCGCCACGCTGCGAATGGGCGAATCGGCGGGCACCAGGATGGCAATGCTGCGCGATTGACTGCGCCGTACCGCGACGATGCGCAAAGGCGTGCCACCCGTGGCAGCGGCCAGCACCGGCGTGTCACCGGCCGGCCCCAGGTCGACCGCCCCGGCGCGCAAGGCTTCGAACAACGGCGCAGCCCCCTGGAAGTTTGCCCATTGCACCTTGTAGTCGATGCCCTCCAATGCGTTGGCCGCCTCGACCACGGTGCGCAAGCCCTTGGCCTGATCGCCCAGCACCAGCGTCACGCCGGACAAATCGCCTTGCCCGGTAGCCGCCGATTTGCTTTCAACCGATTCGCCGCAACCGCTGAGCAGCAGCGCGGCTCCTGTGAGCAACCCAACCGCAGATTTCCATACGCGACTCGACATGGCGTTACCTCCTTGGAGCAAAAGACTGGCCTCAGCCATGGGCAAACCGCCGCACCGTGGTGTTCGAAGCCTGGCGCCCGGCGACTGGCGCCGGTTCCACTTCAACCCCGAGCAAACCCAGGAGCCGCGCACGAATGGCCTGGAAACCGTCCTGGCCGCTGTCGCGCGCCCGGGGCAGATCGATGGTCAACTGGTCGGCGATCTTGCCGTTGGCCAGGACGATGACCCGGTCGGCCAGCAGGATGGCTTCATCCACGTCGTGGGTGACCAGCAGTACGGCCGGATTGTGTTTGCGCCACAACTCGATGATCAGCCGATGCATGCGAATCCGCGTCAGCGCATCGAGTGCGGCGAACGGTTCATCGAGCAGCAACAACTTGGGTTCGCGCACCAGGCCACGGGCCAGCGCCACGCGCTGCGCTTCGCCGCCGGAGAGCGTGGCCGGGAAGGCTTCGAGGCGATGCGCCAGCCCTACCTCGGTCAGGGCCTGCACCGCACGCGCCTTGGCGTCCGGCACGTGCAGGCCCAGGATCACGTTCTTCCAGGCACGTTTCCAGGGCATCAAGCGCGGCTCCTGGAACACCGCCGCCCGCGCCTTGGGCACCTGCAACTGGCCGCTGTCGATGCTGTCGAGCCCGGCCAGGCTGCGCAGCAAGGTGGTCTTGCCTGAGCCGCTGGCCCCCAGCAAGGCGACGAATTCGCCAGGTGCAATGTCCAGGTCCAGGCCGTCGATGACCCGCTGCTGGCCGAACTGGCGCACCACATTGCGCAGTTGTACCGGCGCGTTCGAATGGGCCGCTTTGGGCGCGTTCAAAAGATCGATGCTCGACATGTCAATTCCTCACGAAAGATGGGCGCCAGGCCAGGGCAAAACGTTCCAGGGTACGGATCAGCCCGTCGATCAACAGGCCGAGGACGCTGTAGATCAGCAGGCAGATGACGATCACGTCGGTGCGCATGAAGTCCCGTGCATCACTGGCCAAAAAGCCGATGCCGGCGGTGGTATTGATCTGCTCGACGAACACCAGGGCCAGCCAGGAAATCCCCAGGGAATAACGCAGGCCGACAAAAAACGAGGGCAAGGAACCCGGCAGGATCACATGCCAGATCAACTCGCGACGATTGAGGCCCAGGGTGTTGGCGGCCTCGATCAGCTTGGGGTCGATGTTGCGGATGCCAGCGAACAGGTTCAGGTACACCGGGAAGGTCGTGCCGGTGACGATCAGCGCGATCTTGGTGAATTCGCCGATGCCGAACCACAGGATGAACAACGGCACCAGCGCCAGGGAAGGAATGGTGCGCAGCATCTGCAGCGGCGAATCGAGTATCACCTCGCCACGTTTGGACAGGCCGCTGACCAGGGCGGCGGCGACGCCGATGCTGACACCGATGCTCAAGCCCACCAACGCCCGCTGCAGCGACACCAGCAAGTGCTTGCCCAGCTCACCGGAAGCGATCATCGCCCACAACGTGCCACCGATCTGCGAAGGCGCGGCGATGATGCGCTGCGGGATCAGCCCCCACTGGGAGGCCAGTTCCCACAACAGCAACAGTGCTATGGGGCTGAGCAAGCGCAGGAACACTTCCGGGGTCCGCCAGTTGCGCAACCAGTGCGGGATCAGCCTCGCCGGGCCTTGAAGTGCGCCGTCATGACGCGCCGCCTTGTTGACGGAAAACGAGCTGCCGGCGCTCGGGGTATCGAAGATCTTTTCAGTCATCAGGCATCCTTCCTCTTGAAGAACATGGCCAGAGGTGCCATGCATCAGCTACGGTTTTCATGCTATTCGCATAAAAAACCGCAGTGAAATTCTTTTTAGGAATAACCTAATATGATTAAAAATCAGATACGGATTAATCATATTAAATTATTTGCATAATCATCATGCCGTTCCATGCCCGTTGCAGGCTGCAAGGCAGGCACCGATTAAAATGCACATAATTCATATCCATAAATAATCTTCATTCATCAACTTCATAATTAACTTAGAACCAAACGGCATTTCACAGGCGCACCCCGCAGCGCCTATTTTTGCTCACACAGACCGACCCCCTGCCAGGTGGAGGCTTGAATCACGCCTATCCCACGACAAGGAACTCCCATGAGCATCGAATTCATCGGCTACATCGGCGGTCATCATTCCTCGGAAATCCACCCACGCAGTGGTCCAGTCCTGCAACCCGACTATGTGGAAAAAGTCGCCCGCGCCCATGACGAGGCCGGGTTCGACCGGGCCCTGGTGGCCTTCCACTCCAACAGCCCGGACAGCACCCTGATCGCCTCCCACGCCGCCAGCGTGACCAAGAACCTCAAGTTCCTGATCGCCCATCGCCCCGGTTTTGCCGCGCCGACCCTGGCCGCCCGGCAGTTCACCACCCTCGACGTGTTCAATGGCGGACGCACCGCCGTGCACATCATCACCGGTGGCGAGGACCGCGAACTGCGTGCCGATGGCAGCTACATCGGCAAGGACGAGCGCTATGCCCGCACCGATGAGTATCTCGATGTAGTGCGCCAGGAATGGACCCGTGAGGAACCCTTCGACTACCAGGGCCAGTATTACCAGGTCGAGGGCGCGCACTCCGCGGTGAAGTCGCCGCAACTGCCGCACATCCCGCTGTATTTCGGCGGCTCATCGGCAGCGGCCATCGAGGTCGCGGGCAAGCATGCGGACGTGTATGCGCTATGGGGCGAAACCTACGAGCAAGTGCGCGAAGTGGTGAAGCAGGTACGCGCCGAGGCGGCCAAGCATGGCCGCAGCATTCGTTTCAGCCTGTCGTTGCGACCGATTCTGGCGGACACCGAAGACCAGGCCTGGGCACGCGCCGAGCGCATCCTGCAACAGGCAACAGCGTTGGCCGAACAGAACGGTTTCGTGCGCCGCGAACCACCGAACGAAGGCTCCCGCCGCCTGCTCGCCGCTGCCGCCCAGGGCGCGCGCCTGGACAAGCGACTGTGGACCGGCATCGCCGGCCTGCTGGGCGCACAAGGTAACTCGACCGCCCTCGTTGGCACCCCGGAACAAGTAGCAGAAGCCCTGCTCGATTACTACGACCTGGGCATCACCACCTTCCTGATCCGCGGTTTCGACCCGCTGGACGACGCCATAGACTACGGCAAGCGCCTGATTCCTCTCACCCGCCAGCTGGTGGCCGAGCGCGAGCAGCAAAAGGCGGAAAAAGTCGCCTGACAGAACACACGCATATCCTGTAGGAGCAAGCTTGCTCGCGATGGCCCTTAACGATGACGCTATAAACCTGACACCCCACGGCGTACTCAGGTTATTCGTCGGAACGCCGCCTGGAGCAAGTTCGCTCCTACAGTGCGTTAAAATCGACGGGCACACCCATAATTCTGTAGGAGCCGGCTTGTCGGGTCGCCGCATCGCAGAGAAAGCGCCCCACCGGCCCCACGTCCCAAACAAACCAGCGCCTGCCCTTTACACTTACAGCGGCACTTTTTCACCCTTGCCCAAAAAGATCTGCGTCGGCAACTTGAAGCCACGCAACTTGAGCAACGCCATCGGCCCTGCCCCCAGTTCGGTGCGCAAGTACCAGGTCAGGCCGATGCCATCGGGCGCCTTGAGCACCATCCGAAAACGGCTGTCGCCATCGTCCAGTGGCGTGACCTGGGCT
>NZ_BAAIAK010000027.1:0-23037 GCF_054600775.1 Pseudomonas sp. MHK4
CGGCGAAGGCGATCTTGAGGACGCCTTCGCCGGCAAGCCGGCTCCTACAGGATCGGTGGTAATCAGTAGCCAAGCCCTGCGCGCTTGAGATACATCCCGTCCTGCGTCATCGCAATCCTGTACTTCACGACATCCCCGGCCCTCAGCTGAATATCCTGCGACCCCGGCGCCAGCATCCCCGGGTTACACCCAGGCGCTTGGCCCGGCAGCAGCTTCAGGCGCAGGGAGACATTGCCCGGCGGCAGGTTGAACGAGGTGCTTTGCTCCTGGAAAAGCCGCGCCGCCAACTGGTCCTGGATGTACACGCCGATCTCACAGCTGGTTGCGACTTCCAGGCGCTCGCGGGAAATGATCAGCACGCCATAGTCCTCCCCGGCGGCATTGACCGAGGCTGTGGCGGTGAAAAGGCCAAGCAGGCCAAACAGGCTGAAAGCTGACCAGCGCATGGCTGAATCTCCTGAGATCAAATCGTAAATAACCGCAGCTTGGCCGAGCGCGGAGCCGATTGCCAGCCCGGCAGGTCATTGCAGAACTTGACCTTGCCATGGTGGCAAGCTCAAGACTGTAGGTCACCTCTTTCAAGCGCCACATTAAAGGAGTCATCCATGCAAGTGTTCAACGTTGAAGGCATGTCCTGCGGTCACTGCGTCAAGGCGATCACCCAGGCGGTGCAGGCGCAGGATCCGGCGGCGAGTGTGCGGGTCGATCTGGCAGCCAGGGAAGTCGGGGTCGAGAGCGCATTGAGCGCCGATCAAGTGATCGCGCTCATCAGTGAAGAAGGCTACAGCGCGAAACTGGCCTGACTTTTTAATAGTTAGCGAGCTAACTTAATGTTCAAGGCGTCCATGCGCGGCTAGACTGTCGGGCTGCCGACTTCTGTTCCATGGATGCCTGATGAATTTTCGTACAATCCTGATTCTTGGCGCCTTGAGCGCTTTCGGTCCGCTGGCGATCGATTTTTATCTGCCGGCGTTCCCGGCGATGGCGCTCGCCTTTGGCACCGACGAAAAACACGTCCAGCTGACGTTGGCTGCTTATTTCCTTGGCTTGTCCATTGGTCAGCTGGCGTACGGCCCGGTGGCGGATCGTTTCGGGCGACGCATTCCCCTATTGGTCGGCGTCGGGCTGTTTACCGCCGCTTCATTGGCGTGCGCCTATGCGCCGAACCTGGAATGGCTGATTGGCGCACGGTTCATCCAGGCCCTGGGCGGTTGCGCAGGGATGGTGATCTCGCGGGCGGTGGTCAGCGACAAATGTGACGCGGTGGGTTCGGCGAAAGTCTTTTCGCAGCTGATGCTGGTGATGGGCCTGGCGCCGATCCTTGCCCCGATGCTCGGCGGCCTGCTGGTCAACACCACGGGCTGGCAGTCGATCTTCCTGGCGCTGACTGGTTTCAGCGCCCTGGCAGGTCTGGCTGTGGCACTGGGTCTGCCGGAAAGCATGCCCGCCCATTTGCCACGCCAACCCCTGAGCGGGGCATTGCGTCAATACGCACGTCTGCTGAAGGATCCGGTGTACCTCGGCCATGCCATGACGGGCGGTATCGCCATTGCCGGTATGTTTTCCTACATCGCCGGGTCGCCGTTCGTCTTCATCAAGCTCTATGGCGTCCCGGCCGAACACTTCGGCTGGTTCTTCGGTGCCAATGCGGCAGGGTTCATTCTGGTGGCCCAGGTCAACGCGCGGCTGTTGGCCAAGCGTGGTCCGGCGTTCCTGCTGACACGCACCGTGTGGATTTACCTGGGTGCCGGCCTGACGTTGCTCGCCGTCAGTGCGCTGCACACTGAACAGCTGTGGCCGTTGCTGATTCCGTTGTTCGCCTGCATCGCCAGCCTGGGTTGCATCCTGCCCAATGCCTCGGCCTGTGCGATGAACGGCCAGGGTGCCCGCGCCGGCAGCGCTTCGGCAATGCTCGGATGCCTGCAGTTCAGTGTTGCGGCAGGCGCCGCGGCGCTGGTGGGTGTTTTGCACGACGGAAGCGCCATGCCGATGGCCATGGTCATCAGCCTATGCGGGATTCTGGTGGTGAGCGCGGCGATGCTCACCCGGCGTTTGCAAAATGCCCGGGCGCTGGTGCAAGCCCAGGTCTGAGGACGGACTCAGCCAGCGGCACGCTGCTGGCGGTCGGGGATCTGATGGGGAGCGTGCAATCGCGCTTCAAGGGTATTGGTGAACGCCCGCGCTTCCGCTTCGCTGCGGAACATCACGGTATGTTGGTCCAGGCGGACCTGCCACTGGGTTTTTGCCAATTCTTTTATCAGGATCTTCATAGCTGAACTCCTCTTGTAAAAGACGTTGCGTAAAAAGGATGGGTAAAAGATTTCCTCGCAGAGGTTCCGATTGTAGACCCGATTACGATGGCTTCTATGACAAGGATCAACTCTCGGACTGACGGTTTGTAACAAAAAAAATCGCAGTCCGAGGGCCAATTCCTGAGGATGCCTAGAACCCCTCCAGCACGATCTTGCCCTTGGACTTTCCGCTTTCCAGCAGCGCATGTGCACGCCGCAGATTAGCCGCATTGATGGTGCCGAAGTGTTCGCCAACCGTGGTTTTCAGCGTCCCGGCATCGATCAGCCGGGCTACCCGGTTGAGCAGTTTGTGCTGTTCGATCATGTCCGCGGTTTCGAACAGTGAGCGGGTGTACATGAACTCCCAGTGCAGCGACAGGCTCTTGCGCTTGAGCTTGGTCACGTCGAGTGTTTTCGGGTCGTCGATCAACGCCAGTTTGCCTTGCGGTGCCAACGCCTCGACCAGTTGATCGAGGTGATGATCGGTCTGGGTCAGGCTGGCGACATGGGTTACCTGATCAATGCCTGCGCGTTTGAGTGCTTCGCTCAGCGGCTGGCTGTGGTCGATCACCTGGTCGGCGCCCAGCGCCGTCACCCAGCCTTGGGTTTGCGGGCGCGAAGCGGTGCCGATGACGTTCAGGCCCGTGAGCTGTTTGGCCAGTTGCGTGAGGATCGAGCCGACGCCACCGGCCGCACCGACGATCAGCAGGCTCTGGCCTTCATCGGTCTTGCCTTCGCGCACTTGCAGGCGCTCGAAGAGCAACTCCCACGCGGTAATGGCCGTCAACGGCAGGGCAGCGGCTTCGGCAAAACCGAGCGACTTCGGCATATGGCCGACAATTCGCTCATCCACCACGTGCAACTCGCTGTTACCCCCGGCGCGGGCAATGGAGCCAGCGTAGTAGACCTTGTCGCCCGCCTTGAACAACGTCACTTCACTGCCAACGGACTTGACCACGCCGGCCACGTCCCAGCCCAGCACTTTGGCCGCGCCGCCTTCTGGCTGGACATTCTGACGGACTTTGGTATCGACCGGGTTGACCGAGATGGCTTTGACTTCCACCAGCAGGTCACGGGGGCCAGCGACCGGTTCCGGCAGTTCGATGTCTTGCAGGGCGGTTTCATCGCTGATCGGCAATGAGGCGTAATAGGCAACGGCTTTCATGGAAGGCTCCCAAAGAGCTATGTGAAGTAAAGAGTCGATGGGGCGGATGATTGGCTATTTCTCCGCAAGATAAAACCCGCTAAAACAGCAGGCTCTTTCAACGCTTTTTTGATAATGAAGGCTTCACATGCTGCGATTCGATGATTTGCAGTTGTTTGTCCGGGCGGCGGACCTGGGCAGCCTGTCCGCCGCCGCACGGGGCATGGACATGTCGGCGGCGGTGGCGAGCGCGGCATTGAAACGTATCGAACAGCAACTGGGCGCCCGACTGCTGGCGCGTTCGACGCGCAGCCTGCGCCTGACCGCCGAAGGCGAAGGTTTTCTCGAGTACGCTCGTGCGGCCTTGAGTCATCTCGACGAAGGCCGGCGATTGTTGGCCAGTGGCCAGGATCAGGTCAGCGGTGTCTTGCAGTTGTCGGCACCGTCGGACTTCGGTCGCAACCTGCTGCTGCCCTGGCTGGACGAGTTCCAGCGCGAGCATCCGAAGCTGACCGTGCGCCTGCGGCTGGGCGATCGGATCGCCGATCTGTTCCGCCAGCCGGTGGACATCGCCCTGCGCTACGGCGAGCCGGAGGACTCGAGCCTGGTGGCGCTACCCATCGCCCCTCACAATCGTCGCGTGTTGTGTGCCGCACCTGAATATCTCGCCCGGCGTGGCGAACCACGCCAATTGGAGCAACTGGCTCAGCACAACTGCCTGCTGTTCATGCTGGGTAGCCGGGTGCACGATCACTGGAGTTTCCATGATGGCAAGCGCGAGATCGGCCTGACCGTCAGTGGCGATCGCTTCAGTGACGATGCCGATGTCGTGCGCCTGTGGGCTCTGGCAGGTGCCGGGATCGCGTACAAATCCTGGCTCGATGTGGCCGCCGATGTGCTCGCGGGACGATTGAAAGTGCTGATGCCGGAATTGCTCTGTGAGCGCGCTCCACTGAATCTGTTGTGCGCCCATCGCGCACAATTGAGTAAGCCGGTGAACCTTTTGCGAGAAATGCTTGCCAGCCGATGCGCCCTTTTGAGTCGTCATTTTCCAGGGTTATCGGGCATCGATCGTTAGTCGCAGGCAAAAAGCGAAATTTCCCTCAGGAACTATCACCTTCAGCGGTTGGCAGGGGGCAGGATCTGGGGCTCAACCGGCCTATACTAGCGCTCACCTCGTGTACGCACCGTCGATCGCAATGGCGAACCCGGGTTATGGCAGTTTCCACGTTTGGCCGACGGCACATTACTGGTCAAGATATCGCTGAGCAGCAGGACGAAACAATTCAACAGGGAGTGAATACATGGAACACGCACCTTGCATCAGCCAGATAGCCACGTTGCTGGCTGACCCCAAGCGCAGCGCAATGATGTGGGCCTTGATGGACGGCTCAGCGCGACATACCGAAGAATTGGCATTGATGACCGGCGTGTCACCGTCTTCGGCGAGTGCGCACCTGGGGCGGTTGTCCGCCGGAGGTCTGTTGAAAGTAGAGGCTCGTGGACGAAAGCGGTTCTTCCGTCTGACGGCTCCCGAAGTCGGTGCCGCGATCGAAGCGCTGGCCAGCGCCACGCTGGCCAGCGCACCGCAGGATATTCCGGATATTTTCAAACGCACCGCCCCCTTGGCCAAACCTCGGCCGACCGGTTCTTCGCTATTGCGTGCGCGACTTTGCGACGACCATTTGGGCGGCACCCTTGCCGCTGATCTGTACCAGCGCCTGCTGGAGGCGGGCTGGATCGAACAGTTCGATCAACGGGTCACGGTCACGCTCAAGGGGGCGACGCAGTTGGAGGCACGCGGCGTCTTCATTCAGGCGCTGGCCCATCGCAACGGCAAAGTTGCGTGTGCGTGCCCCGACTGGAGCGAAAGGCGCCCGCATCTGGGCGGCGCCTTGGGTGCGGCGTTGTTGCAGCTATTCATGCAGTCCGGTTGGTTGAGCTTGCCTATGGATTCGCGCGCCCTGCAGCTCACCCCCGCCGGGCAGCGAGAAATTCACCGCTTCGCCAAACAGACCGAGCTGGAAATGGCCTTGTAGGAGCTGGCTTGCCAGCGAAAGCGGTCTGACTTTCAACATCGATGTTGAAAGTGAAGGCCTCTTCGCTGGCAAGCCAGCTCCTACAGGACAATCCGGTTGACCTCAGGGTTTTACCAGTCGAGCATCCAGGCTGTTCTGCGCCAGGCGTTTGGCCTGGTCCTGGGTCATGCCCAGATCGGTATACAGGGCATGGAAGTTTTCGGTGACGTAACCGCCGAAGTACGCCGGGTCATCCGAGTTCACGGTCACTTTCACGCCACGCTCGAGCATGTCGAGAATATTGTGCTGGGACATGTGATCGAACACACAGAGCTTGGTGTTGGACAGTGGGCACACGGTCAGCGGAATCTGCTCGTCGATGATGCGCTGCATCAAGCGCTCGTCTTCGATGGCGCGCACGCCGTGGTCGATGCGCTGGATTTTCAGCAGGTCGAGGGCTTCCCAGATGTACTCGGGCGGGCCTTCTTCACCGGCGTGGGCGACGGTCAGGAAGCCTTCGCCACGGGCGCGATCGAACACCCGCTGGAATTTGCTCGGTGGGTGCCCCATCTCGGAACTGTCCAGGCCCACGGCGACAAACGCATCGCGAAACGGCAGCGCCTGGTCGAGGGTTTTCTCTGCCTGCTCTTCGCTCAAGTGACGCAGGAAGCTCAGGATCAAGCCGCTGGTGATGCCCAGTTGCTGCTCGCCATCTTTCAACGCGGCGGCAATACCGTTGAGCACCACTTCGAATGGAATGCCACGGTCGGTGTGGGTCTGCGGGTCGAAGAACGGTTCGGTGTGAATCACGTTCTGCGCCTTGCAGCGCAACAGATAGGCCCAGGTCAGGTCGTAGAAGTCCTGGGAGGTGCGCAGCACGTCGGCGCCCTGGTAATACAGGTCGAGGAATTCCTGCAGGTTATTGAAGGCGTAGGCCTTGCGCAGGGTGTCGACATCGTTCCACGGCAGGGCGATCTTGTTGCGCTCGGCCAGGGCAAACAGCAGCTCGGGCTCCAGCGAACCTTCCAGGTGCAGGTGCAGTTCTGCCTTGGGCAGGGCGTTCAGCCAGTCGTACATAATTCTTTTCTCATCAGGTGCAATGGCGCCATTCTACAGAGACTCGTTGCAACAATTGGCAAAACCTGACCAGGCGGTTCATTCCACCGCCTCCTGCTCCCGTCGATAAGCGTAGGTATCGGCGAAGCGTGAGAGCAGGAATTGGGCGCAAGTGGTGGCCGGGTATTTCGCCGGCTGCTGTTCATCCTGACACCCGGGCAGGCATTCGATACGGGTGTCGGGGTGCGGCTCGGCGAAGAATGGCATCGAATAGCGATCCACGCCCAACGGGCTGATCACCCGGTGTGGCGTCGACAGGTAACGGTCGTTGCTCCAGCGCGCCATCATGTCGCCGAGGTTGACCACGAACGTCCCTTCGATCGGTGGAGCATCGATCCATTCGCCCTTTACGTTCCTGACCTGCAAGCCACCGGCGGCATCCTGGTAGAGCAGGGTGATGCAGCCGTAATCGGTGTGGGCACCGGCGCCTTGCTGCTCGACGGAGCTGGCGGTGTGACGCGGCGGGTAGTGAATCATCCGCAATACGCTGACCGGATCGACAAATCGGGTGTCGAAAAAGTCGCGCTCGATGCCGAGCGCCAACGTCATTGCCCGCAACAGGGTTTGTGCGAGCGCCTGCATGTCGATGTAGTGCTGTTCCATCAGCGCTTCCCATCCCGGCACCGATGGATGGCGGTTGGGACCGCGCAACGGTTTTTCCGCCAGCACTTCGGGATGGTCGAGCGGCAAGTGCAGGCCCATGTCGAATGTTTCTTTCAGGTCGCTGGGTTTGCTCGGGTCGAGTTGCTCGGTGGCGATGGCGCCGTAACCGCGATGGTGGCGGGACTGGGTGATGTCGATCTTGAGCTTTTCGGCGGTGGGCAGGGCGAAAAACTGCTTGGCGCTGTCGAGCACGGCATCGATGCGCGCAGCGCTGATCGGGTGACCCTTGATGTAGAAGAAGCCCCATTCGCGGCAGGCAAGGTCGATTTGTTTTGCCACCGCTGGCCAGACGCTTTGATCGTCGCTGTAGAGCGGGCTGATGTCGATGATGGGAAGGCTGGTCATACGCGGTCCTTGAAAACACTGAAAATCCCTACAGGGGGCGGTGTGTTACTTGGGCATCTCGGCCTTCATGCCTTCCACGTAATAATTCATCGACGCCAGCTGCGTATTCGTCGCGCTCACCCCCGCGGGTATTTTCTCGACCCCGGCCTGGTCCTTGATCGGCCCGGTAAAGGGCTGCAGCGTGCCGCTCTTGATGTCGGCGATGATCTGCTCGGCTTCGGTTTTCACCGCCGCCGGCACCAGGTCGCTGATTGGCAGTTCAACGGTACCTTCCTTCAGGCCACCCCAATAATCCTCGGTTTTCCAGCTGTGATCGATCACGCTTTGGGTCGCTTGTTGGTAATACGGCGCCCAGTCGTTGACGATGGAAGTCAGCACCGCCTTGGGGCCGAAGTGTGCCATGTCCGAAGCGTAGCCCACGGCATACACGCCACGACGTTCAGCGGTCTGGATCGGCGCAGGGCTGTCGGTATGCTGGAACACCACGTCCACGCCCTGGTCGATCAGCGCGTTGGCGGCATCGGCTTCCTTGCCCGGATCGAACCAGGAGTTGACCCACACCACCTTGATCTCGGTGCCGGGGTTGTATTTGTTCAGGGCCAGTTGAATGGCGTTGATGTCTCGGATCACTTCCGGGATCGGGAACGAGGCGACGTAGCCGATCTTTTTGCTCTTGGTCATCTTCGCCGCGAGGAAACCGCCGACGTAGCGACCCTCGTAGGTGCGCGCCAGGTAGGTGCCCAGGTTCTTGTCCTGCTTGTAGCCGGTGGCGTGTTCGAAGGTCACGTTGGGAAACTGCTTGGCGACTTTGAGTGTCGGGTTCATGTAGCCGAACGAGGTGGTGAAGATCAGGTCGTACTTGTCCTTGGCCATGTTGCGGATCACTCGCTCGGCGTCGGCGCCTTCGGCAACGTTTTCCACATAGTTGGTGGTGATCTGGTCACCGAGTTTTTCCGCCAGCGCCTTGCGCCCCTGTTCATGCTGATACGTCCAGCCGTGGTCACCGATCGGGCCGATATAGACGAAGCCGACTTTCAGCGGATCGCCGGCACTGGCGGCCAGGCTGATTCCGAGACCAATGGCGGCGCACAGCAGTTTATGCAGCGGACGTATTTGCATGAATTCGAACCCCATTTTGTTGTGTGTGGTCAGGGCCAATGCAAATTGCTGACCAACAAGACAACAATCGGCGTTAGACCGAGGGGAGGCCTTCGCGGGCAAGCCCGCTCCTACAAGGTTTGCGCAAATCCTGTAGGAGCGGGCTTGCCCGCGAAGAGGACGGGAAGACCGATAAAAGTGCAGCGCCTGGCACAGCTGCCATCCACTGGTGCGCTAAGGTGAAACGAAACGTTAGCGCCGCGCCGCAGTCAGTCGCATATCGCACCTCCACGGCAAAAGGCCCGCCATGCTCACGATTCTCAAGCAAGAAACCTTTCTGCTGCTGGCCCTGATCGCCGCTGTCGTCGCTTTCCCGCTGGAGCACTGGTTGCTGCACAGCGGCCAGACGGTCGCGTTGGCTGCCGGGTTGGTGCTGATCGCGTTCATCGTCGCCGCCTCCATGCGCGTCGCCCATCAGGCCGAACTGCTCGCGGAAAAGGTTGGCGACCCCTACGGCACGATGATCCTGACCCTGGCCGCCGTGCTGGTGGAAGTGGTGATCCTGGCGATCATGATGAGCAACGAAGCGTCGGCCACGCTGGTGCGCGACACGATTTACTCAGCCGTCATGCTCGACATCAACGGCATCCTCGGCCTGGCGGCGTTGATGGGCGGGCTCAAGCACGGCGAACAGTCCTATAACGATGATTCGGCGCGCAGCTACAGCGTGATGATCCTGACCGCCATGGGCGTGTCGATGGTGGTGCCGGAGTTCATTCCCGAGGCCGACTGGAAGCTCTATTCGGCGTTCACCATAGGCGCGATGGTGGTGCTTTACACCTTGTTCCTGCGCATGCAGGTCGGGCCGCACAGTTACTTTTTCAGCTACAGCTACCCGGACAAACGCCGCAGGAAGGAACCGCAGGAGCAGGAGCCGGCACCGATCAGCCTGACGTTGTCGATCGGCATCCTGGTGTTCGGTGTGGTGGTGATCGGCGCATTGGCCGAAGTGATGTCCAAGACCCTCGACCTGGGGCTGGAGGGGACGGGCGCGCCGCCGGTGATCACGGCGATCCTGGTGGCGGCGATCTCGGCCGCGCCGGAGATCCTGACGGCATTGCGCGCCGCACTGGCCAACCGCATGCAGTCGGTGGTCAACATCGCCTTGGGTGCCTCACTGTCGACGGTGATCCTGACGGTGCCGGTGATGGAGGCGATGGCGCTCTACACCGGCCAACCGTTCCAGATGGCCATGACCCCGGTGCAGACCGTGATGATCTTCATCACCCTGATCGTCAGCGCGATCAACCTCAACGATGGCGAAACCAACGCCATCGAAGGGATGACTCATTTTGTGCTGTTTGCGACGTTCATCATGTTGTCGCTTCTCGGCCTTTAACTCACCACAAAACCAATGTGGGAGTTGTATCAGGTACCTGCGATCAACTGTCGTGCTGCCTGGGTGTGATCGGCAATCAGTCCCTTCAGGTCCAGCCCCTCGACCTGTCCGTCGATCACTCGCCATTTGCCGCCGACCATCACCCGATCCGCTCGATCCGCGCCGCACAATAACAGCGCCGACACCGGATCATGGCTGCCGGAGAAACGCAGCTCATCGAGCTTGAACAGGGCCAGGTCCGCCTGCTTGCCTACCGCGATCTCGCCGATATCGCTGCGCCCGAGCAAACTGGCTGAGCCTTTGGTCGCCCAGCCCAGCACGCGCTCTGGCGTGATCTTCTCGGCACCGTAGCGCAGGCGCTGGATATACAGTGCCTGACGGGTTTCGAGCATCATGTTCGACGCATCGTTGGACGCTGAGCCGTCCACGCCAAGACCGAGCAATGCGCCCGCATCGGTCAACTCAATGGTCGGGCAGATACCGGACGCCAGGCGCATGTTCGAACTCGGGCAATGGCAGATGCCGGTGCCTGCCGCGCCGAGGCGAGCGATCTCGTCCGGGTTGAAGTGAATGCCGTGGGCCAGCCAGGTACGCGGGCCGAGCCAGCCGACACTGTCCAGGTAATCCACAGTGCGCAGGCCGAAACGTTGCAGGCAGAAGTCTTCTTCGTCGAGGGTTTCGGCCAGGTGCGTATGCAGGCGCACGTCGAGTTTGTTTGCCAGTTCGGCGCTGGCGGACATGATTTCCGGGGTGACGGAGAAGGGCGAGCAGGGCGCCAGGGCGATCTGGATTTGCGCGCCAGCGCCACGTTCGTGGTACTCGGCGATCAAGCGCTGGCTATCGGCCAGGATCACTTCACCTTCCTGTACGGTTTGTTGCGGAGGCAGGCCACCGTCCTTTTCACCCAGGCTCATGGAGCCGCGCGTCAGCATGGCGCGCATGCCCAGTTCGCGAACGCTCTCGACCTGTACGTCGATCGCATTCTCCAGGCCTTCGGGGAACAGGTAGTGGTGGTCGGCGGCCGTGGTGCAACCGGACAACAGCAGTTCGGCCAAGGCGACTTTGCTTGCCAGGGCGAGTTTTTCCGGCGTCAGGCGTGCCCAGACCGGGTACAGGGTTTTCAGCCAGGGAAACAACGGCTGGTTGACCACCGGCGCCCAGGCGCGGGTCAGGGTTTGATAGAAGTGGTGATGGGTGTTGATCAGCCCCGGCAGGATCACATGCTCGCGGGCGTCGAACACTTCATTGCACGGCGTGGCAGGCTGCTGGCCGAGGCCAAGCACCTCGACGATCACACCGTCTTGCAGCACCAGGCCGCCACGGGCATCGAGACCGTTGGCCGTGAAAATGGCGAGGGGATTTTTTAACCAGGTACGGATGGCAGGCATGTTGGCCGGCTCCTCTGAAAGTTGGGTTCAGGGTTGCCAGCTCAGTGTTGCCCTGTCTGCTGATCCAGGGTCGCCGGGGAGGCGAGGTGCGAAGTGTCGATCAAAATGCCGTCACGGGCAAGTCCGGTCCGACCAGACAACGCAAAACCTGTAGGAGCTGGCTTGCCAGCGATAGCGCCTTTTCAGTCACATTATCGCTTGATGTGCCGCCGCCATCGCTGGCACGCCAGCTCCTACAGGGATGCGTTGTGACTACCAGGGAATGGTTTCACCCCGGTAATTGATGAAGTGATGCCCGCCCTTGCCCACATACGCATTCACCTGATCCACCAGCCCGCGGGTGCTGGTGTCCACATCGATGTCGGCGCCTTCACCGCCCATGTCGGTCTTCACCCAGCCCGGATGCAGCGACAGTACGGTGAGTTTCTGCTCGCCCAATTGATTGACGAAGCTGTTGGTCATGGAATTGAGTGCCGCCTTGCTGGCCTTGTACAGCGCCAGTTCCGGCGCGTCGGGCATGGTCACGCTGCCCAGTACCGAGCTCATGAAGGCCAGCACGCCACTGTCCGCGCGGATTTGCCCGGCAAAACGTTGGGCCAGGTTGATCGGCGCCACGGCGTTGGTGAAGAACAGCTGGCCCACTTCGGCCAGGGTCGCGCCACCGTTGGGCGTCTGCACCTCAGGGCCTTTGACGCCGGCGTTGACGAACAGCAGATCGAACACTTCGTCCTTGAGTTGCTGACTGAGCGCGATCACCGCTTGCTGATCGTCCATGTCGAGTTTCTCGATCCGCACCTTGCCCAGCGCCTTCAGGGCCTCGGCGTTTTGCGGATTGCGCACGGTTGCGGTGACTTGCCAGCCGTCGGCCAGCAGGGTTTTCACCAGGCCGAGGCCTAGGCCCCGGGAGGCGCCGATAATCAGTGCTGTTCTGGACATGTGTGGCTTCCTTGAAAGTTCAGGGACGTGGGTTCAATGGACAAGCTTGTCCGAGCCGTTGTTGCAACTCGTCGCGCAATGCGCCCAGTTCGGCCATGCGGGCTTCGATCAGTTTGAGCTTGTCTTGCAGCAATCGTGTGACGGCACTGTCCGGATCCGGCGACTGCCAGATGCCCGCGACGCTGTGGCCGATTTCGCCGAGGGTAAAGCCCAGCCGTTGAGCGGTCTTGATGTACTGCACCAGTTGCACCATGTCGGCCGGATAGTCGCGATAGCCATTGGCACTGCGTTGCGCGGCAATCAATCCGCGCTGCTCATAGAAGCGCAGCGTGTCGCGGCTGACGGCGCTGGCCTGGGCTAATTCACCGATGCGCATCATCACATCTCTTCGAGGGCTTGACCCTGGAGCATACTCCAGGCTTTAGCCTTGTTGCTCCCGAAAATTGATGGAGCAATGTCGATGTGGACTTCAACGCAGTATCGTCAACTGGTACGCGGTAGCGCGTGGTACGACCTGGTCGTCATGGCAGCGTTCGCCACGCCCTGGAGTTTTGCCGTGGTGCACGGGCTGTTGTGGAGCCTGAGCCAGGCCTTGAACCTGCCAGGCGAGCTGCCGCCGTTCGAACCGATGCACATGCTCATGGCGAATCTGTTGGGTTCGATTGTTTGCGTATGGGCGGTGCTACGCATTCGTGATCCACAGCAGGTTTACGGGCGGTATGACGCCGTGGGCCGATTCCTGTTCTCGGCTTGGCAGCTGTATGCACTGCTTCATGGCGGGAGTTCGCTATTGGTGATTTTCCTGATCTTGGAGTTGGCGTGGGGTGTGGCTCAGGTGTTGCCTGTGCGGGCCCTTTCGCGGGCAAGCCCGCACACAGTGATCGCTGGCGTGGCAACAATCGATGGCACACAGCAGAACCTTGTGGGAGCGGGCTTGCCCGCGAAGGGGCCGTAACAGTCAGCGCTTAATGCCCGGCCCGCCACGGCTGCCCCAACGAAACCGGCGCATACAAACGAGTGCGCATTCTGTCCCGGGACAGCAGCACCAGCACCACGATGGTCGCCACATACGGCAGCATTGCCAGCAAACTCGATGGAATCGCCAACCCCAGCCCCTGCGCCACCAGGTGCAGGATGCTGGCGAGCCCGAACAGATACGCACCGAGCAGCAGGCGCCATACCCGCCAACTGGCGAATACCACCAGGGCCAGGGCAATCCAGCCACGGCCAGCGCTCATGTTTTCCGCCCACATCGGCGTATAGGCCAGCGACAGGTACGCGCCGGCCAACCCGGCCATCGCTCCGCCGAACAACACCGCCAATGCCCGCACCGCTAACACCGGCAAGCCCATGGCACTGGCGGCATCCGGGTTTTCACCGACTGCCTGGATGATCAGCCCGACGCGGCTTTTCAGCGTCACCCAGGCCACCAGCGCAAACAGCGCGAATGACAGGTACACCAGCAGGTCCTGGGCGAACAGCATTCGCCCGATCAGCGGGATCTCGCTCAAGTACGGGATCGCCAGCGGCTCGAAGCCTGCCAGCGGTTTGCCGACCCACGCCGCGCCGACAAAGGTCGACAGCCCTACGCCGAAGATCGTCAGGGCCAGCCCGGTGGCCACCTGGTTGGCATTGAAGACCAGCGCCACCAGGGCAAACAACGAGGACAACAGCATCCCGGCGAGCATCGCCAGCACTACGCCAAGCCAAAGGTTGCCAGTGCTGAATGCGACGATGAAACCTATCACCGCGCCAAACAGCATCATGCCTTCCTGGCCCAGGTTGAGTACGCCACTTTTCTCGCACACCAGTTCGCCCAGCGCCACCAGCAGCAACGGCGTACCGCAGCGAACCATGGCGTAGAAAATGTTGCTCAGCAGATCGATATCCATCACAGCGCTCCTGCTGGTACGGCGGTGGTGGGTGCACGGCGGGCCCAGTGCAGGTTCAATCGGGGTCGGTAGAGAATCAGCACATCACAGGCCAGCAGGAAAAACAGCATCATCCCCTGGAACAATTGGGTGATCGCCTGCGGCAGGTTCAAGCTCATCTGCGCGTTCTCGCCACCGATGTACAGCAACGCCATCAACAGGCTGGAGAACAGAATGCCGAGAGGGTTCAAGCGCCCGAGAAACGCCACGGTGATCGCCGCATAGCCGTAGCCCGGCGAAACCTGCGGCACCAATTGCCCGATCGGCCCGGTCACTTCACAGGCGCCGGCCAAGCCTGCGAGGCCACCGCTGATCAACAGCGCCAGCCAGATCAGGCGCTTTTCGCGAAAGCCGACAAAACCGGCCGCGCGCTTGTCCAGCCCAAGCACTTTGATCTGGAAGCCGACAAAGCTTTTGTGTAGTAGTACCCACACCGCCGCCAGGGCGAGCAGGGCGAAATACACGCCGGCGTGAACCCGGCCGTCCTCCATCAACAATGGCAAGCGGCTCGCGTCACCGAACATCGCCGACTGCGGAAAATTGAACCCCTGCGGATCTTTCAGCGGGCCGTGCACACAAAACAGCAACAGGTTCAGGGCGATGTAATTGAGCATGATGCTGGTGAGGATTTCGTTGGCGTTGAAGTGCGTGCGCAACCAGGCCGTCAGCCCTGCCCACGCGGCGCCGGCCAGGGTCCCGGTGAGCAGGACAAGGACCACTGCCCAGCGGCTTTGCAGCTCGATGATGTTTACCGCCAACGCGCTGCCGGCCAGGGCGCCGAGCAGCAGTTGGCCTTCGGCGCCGATGTTCCAGATCCGCGCCTGGTAGACAACGGCCAGGCCCAACGCGCAGAGCAGAATCGGCAGTGTTTTGACCAGCCACTCTGAGAGGCCATACAGGTCGCTGATGGGAGCGATCAGTAGCGTGTGCAACGTCAGCAACGGATCGTGGCCCAACGCGATAAACAGCAACGAGCCACTGCCCAGGGTCAGGACCGCCGCCAACAATGGCGAGCACCACAGCATCAGGCTCGATTGCTGGCCACGGGGTTCAAGAGAAAGCAGCATGTGAGACTCCGTTAACGTGTTGCGAACGCGGGAAATTGAGGGGCGTCGAACTGGCCGGTCATCCAGCCACCGACATCGGTCAGGCGGGTGTCGACGGTGGCCTTGAGCGGCGATAGCTGTCCGCCGCACAAGGCACCGAGGCGGTCGCTGATCTGGAACAATTCATCGAGGTCTTCGGAAATCACCAGGATCGCCGCGCCGGCATCGCGCAGAGCGATCAACGCCCGGTGAATGGTCGCGGCCGCGCCGACATCCACGCCCCAGGTCGGGTGCGCGGCCACCAGCAATTTCGGTTGTTGAAGAATTTCCCGGCCGAGGATGAATTTCTGCAAGTTACCGCCCGACAGGCTGCGGGCCGGTGCCTGGGTGCCGGCGGCCTTGACCCCGAAGCGGCGAATGATGTCTTGCGCGAGTGCCACGACTTTGCCGCGCTGGATCAGCCCGTTGCTCACCAGTCCCTGCTGGAATGCGGTAAGCAGGGCGTTGTCCGCCAGGCTCAGGTCCGGTACGGCGCCATGCCCCAGGCGTTCGGCCGGGACGAAGGCCAGGCCGCGTTGGCGGCGGGCATCGGGAGGTAAATGCGCGACTGCTTCGTCGCCGAAACGGATGCTTGCAGCGTCGTTGCGGGCCAGCCGTTCTTCACCGCTGAGCAATGCCAGCAGTTCATCCTGACCATTGCCGGCGACACCGGCGATGCCGACTATTTCACCGCTGCGCACCGCAAGGTCGATGGTCTTGAGCGAACAGCCAAACGGGTCCGGGTTGTGCCAGGACAAGCCTTGCATGTGCAAAAACACATCGCTGCCCGTCACCTTCGGGTAATCGGTGATCAACTCCGCCGCGTCGCCCACCATCAGGCGCGCCAGTTGCCGATCCGAGTAATCGGCCGGCACGCAATGCCCGGCCACTCGCCCGCCGCGCAACACGGTGGCGCAGTGGCACAACGCACGCACTTCGGCGAGTTTGTGGCTGATGAACAGAATGCTGCAGCCCTCGGCGGCCAGTCGGCGCAGGGTCACGAACAAGTCCTCGGCCTCCTGCGGCGTCAACACCGAGGTCGGTTCGTCGAGAATCAACAGGCGGATGTCCTGCATGAGGCAGCGAATGATTTCCACCCGTTGCCGTTCACCGATGGACAGGCTGTGGACAAGTCGCTGTGGCTCCAGCGCCATGCCGTAGCGTTTCGACACTTCTTTGATCTTGCGTTCAAGTTGTTGGGGCGTGCCTGCCGTCGGGCCCATGGCCAGGGCGATGTTCTGCGCCACTGTCAAGGTTTCGAACAGCGAGAAGTGCTGGAACACCATGCCGATCCCCAATTCGCGAGCCTGGGCCGGGTTGCGCAGGGTCACGGGCTGTCCATGCCAGAAAACCTCGCCAGCATCGGCCTGCACGACGCCGTAGATGATCTTCATCAGGGTGCTTTTGCCCGCACCGTTTTCGCCGAGCAGGGCGTGGATTTCACCCGGGGCGATGGTCAGGTCGATCGCATCGTTGGCCAGGCAGCCGGGGTAGCGTTTACTGATCCTGCTCAGTTGCAGGCGGGGCATGGGAGCGGCGGTGGGCATGACAGGCTCGATTCGATTGAGTGCATGCCTGTGGATAAAGCAATTTTCTGGCCATCAGGTCAGGAAATTCGCCTGGCCCCCATGCGCCAGGCCACTGTGCCTGCTGCCAGGCTGGCAGTCTTCGCAAACCGGGCACCACATAAGTGCAGGGCGGTTGAGCAGGCTCCGGTTTTGCGCGCGGTCTCTTGATCAAAAAATGAGCACTCGACGGCAAGCCATGCCGGATATGCAGCCGCGCCAGCCATGAACGGGTTATCCACAGATTGCTCCACAGTATTTGTGCGCAAGCTCAAAGGACGGGCATAAGCGAGGGATGGCTATCTTCTAAAAGTGCTAAACCACTCTAACTGATTGTTTTTATTTGAATTTAACGATTCCATGGGCGAAATGGACGAAAAATGAACAAAGCCCGCAAAGCCGCATGACAGAAGGGTTACAGCGTTATGTGCTCAGGTTATCCACAGCCGGGTACACAGCCGATGTGGGCAACTATGGAATATGCAAAAAAAGCGCGTGCCCCAAAAGATCGCAGCCTTGCAGGGGCTGCCGAAGGCTCGGGCCGCGTTCGGATTTGATCCTAACGCTGCAACAAAATACGTCCGCGACTCAAATCAGCCAGTTGCTTTTGCAATGTGTCGATCTGCCCGGCCCCCACCCCCAATTGCAGTTCAACACCATTGGCCGTGAAATCCTCCTGCACTACCAACCCACCGAGTTCAGCGACCCGCAGCTTGACCAACGCCAACTCACCGAACGCGCAGGCACAGCGCACCGGCACCCGACTGATCAACTCAACCTTCGGTGCCGCTTGCAGGCATTTATTGGCACCGCCGCCATAGGCCCGGGCCAGTCCACCGGTGCCCAGTTGAATGCCGCCATACCAGCGAATCACCAGTACGACGACCTGATCACAATCCTGTGCTTCGATGGCAGCCAGGATCGGCCGCCCAGCGGTGCCGCCCGGCTCGCCGTCGTCGGTGCTGCGGTATTGATCGCCGAGCTTCCACGCCCAGCAATTGTGCGTCGCGTTCGGATCGCTGTGTTGGGCGATGAAAGCCTGGGCGTCGGCGGGGCTGCCGATCGGCGCGGCGAAGGTGATGAAGCGGCTTTTGCGAATCTCTTCGCGGTATTCGCAAAAGTCGCTGAGGGTAAAAGGCATAGGGGTCTTAGAGGTTTGGTGTCAGGCCGCAGCCTTTGAGAATGATGCGGATCAGGTTGTTGCCGGCGTCTTCCATGTCCTGCTTGGTCAGCTTGCTGCGTCCGCTGACCCGGCAGATCTGCGTGGCGAAGTCGGCGTAATGCTGGGTGCTGCCCCACAACAGGAAAATCAGGTGCACCGGGTCGACCGGGTCCATTTTGCCAGCATCGATCCACGCCTGGAACACCGCGGCTCGGCCCTGGAACCAGGTGCGATAGTCCTGGTTGAAATACTCGGTCAGGCATTCGCCGCCACTGATGACCTCCATGGCGAAGATTCGAGACGCTTGCGGCTGGCGCCGGGAAAACTCCATCTTGGCGCGGATGTAGCGGGTCAGGGCTTCGGCCGGGTCGTCTTGTGCGGTCAGGGTATTGAACGTGCTGTCCCACAACTCGATGATGTTGCTCAGCACCGCCACGTACAAACCGAGTTTGTTGGTGAAGTAATAATGCAGGTTCGCTTTCGGCAAGCCGGCATTCAGGGCGATGGTGTTCATGCTGGTGCCCTTGAACCCGTGACGGGCGAACTCGTCTTCGGCGGCTTTGATGATGGTCTCTTCGTTCTTCTGACGAATGCGGCTGGCGGGTTTGCCGCTGTGAGCTGGGACTTCAAAGGTCATAGGCACTTCCGGACAAGGGGGTGGGTGCATCCAGTGCGTTGATAGCGTAAAACCGAATACACCACAACCGGTTGTTCAGCGTGTGGCGGCCAGGCTTTCGAGAAAACTTTCCAGCACCAGATGCGGACGACGCCCCTTGCGGGTGACCGACGCCAGGCTGAGATCATAGAAACGGGTTTTCGATTTCAATGCGCGCAACCGGCCTTGCTGCACCCAGAGACTGGCGTAATGGTCCGGCAGGTAGCCGATGAAGCGCCCGGTCAGGATCAGGAAGGCCATGCCTTCGCGGTCCGACGCGCTGGCGGTGCAGTTGAGCGCCTGATAATGCGCCTGGATGTCCGCCGGTAAACGGAAGGTCGGGGCGATGGCGTCCTGGCTGTTCAGGCGCCCGTCGTCCAGTTGCTTGTCATCGACATAAAACAGTGGGTGGCCAACCGCGCAATACAGCAGCGAGCGTTCGCTATACAGCGGTTGATACTCCAGCCCCGACAGCGCACTGGCCTGCGGCACAACGCCGACATGCAAGCGACCGTCGAGCACGCCCTGTTCCACTTCGTTGGGCGCGATCATGCGGATCTGAATCTGTACATCCGGGCCGCGCTCTTTCAATTGCGCCAGGGCGTGGGTGATGCGCATGTGGGGCAGGGTGACCAGGTTGTCGGTCAGGCCAATCGTCAATTCGCCGCGCAAATGCTGGTGCAGGCCATTGACCTCGGTGCGGAAACTTTCCAGCGCACTTAATAGCTGCAACGCCGATTGATAAACCTCACGACCTTCTTCCGTCAGGGAGAAACCGGCCCTCCCACGTTGGCACAGGCGTAAACCCAGGCGCTGTTCCAGATCGCTCATCTGTTGGCTGATGGCCGAGCGACCGATACCGAGCACGCTTTCAGCCGCGGAGAAGCCGCCACTTTCGACCACGCTGCGAAAGATCCGTAGCAGGCGGATATCAAAGTCGCTGACTTGCGCCAGTGGATCGGGGCGACGGCTGGACATGCGTTTACTCGATAGTTTAGTGAAGGGCTGACTGAAGGTTAGAAGAGTTGCATTTCACCGACTTTATCCCCGTGGCAATTTAGCTGCAACAGCGGTTTTTAATCCCTACGCGCTTATTGCCTTGCGAGGTTTCACCCATGAACTTGCCTGAAAACGCCCCGACATCCCTGGCCAGCCAGCTCAAGCTCGATGCTCACTGGATGCCGTACACCGCCAACCGCAATTTTCAGCGCGATCCGCGCCTGATCGTCGGTGCCGAGGGCAGCTGGTTGATCGACGACAAGGGTCGCAAGGTCTATGACTCGCTGTCGGGTCTGTGGACTTGCGGCGCAGGGCACACTCGCAAGGAAATCCAGGAAGCGGTCGCCAAGCAGCTGGGCACCCTCGATTACTCGCCAGGCTTCCAGTACGGTCACCCGCTGTCGTTCCAGCTGGCAGAGAAAATCACCGACCTGACCCCGGGCAACCTGAACCACGTGTTCTTCACTGACTCGGGTTCCGAGTGCGCCGACACCGCCGTGAAAATGGTGCGTGCGTACTGGCGCCTGAAAGGCCAGTCGACCAAGACCAAGATGATCGGTCGTGCCCGTGGCTACCACGGCGTGAACATCGCCGGTACCAGCCTGGGTGGCGTCAACGGCAACCGCAAGCTGTTCGGCCAGGCGATGATGGACGTCGATCACCTGCCACACACCTTGCTGGCGAGCAATGCGTTCTCCCGTGGCATGCCGGAGCAGGGCGGTATTGCCCTGGCTGACGAACTGCTCAAGCTGATCGAACTGCACGATGCCTCGAACATCGCAGCGGTATTCGTTGAGCCTCTGGCCGGTTCCGCTGGCGTTCTGGTTCCGCCGCAGGGTTACCTGAAACGTCTGCGCGAGATCTGCGATCAGCACAGCATCCTGCTGGTGTTCGATGAAGTGATCACCGGTTTCGGCCGTACCGGCAACATGTTCGGTGCCGACACCTTCGGCGTGACCCCGGACCTGATGTGCATCGCCAAGCAAGTCACCAACGGTGCGATCCCGATGGGCGCGGTCATTGCCAGCTCCGAGATCTACCAGACGTTCATGAATCAACCGACGCCTGAGTACGCAGTGGAATTCCCCCACGGCTATACCTATTCCGCACACCCGGTGGCGTGCGCCGCCGGCCTGGCAGCACTCGATCTGCTGCAAAAGGAAAACCTGGTGCAGAGCGTCGCCGAAGTCGCACCGCATTTCGAAAACGCGCTGCATGGCCTGAAGGGCACCAAGAACGTCATCGACATTCGTAACTATGGCCTGGCGGGTGCGATCCAGATCGCTCCACGTGACGGCGACGCCATCGTGCGTCCATTCGAAGCGGGCATGGCGTTGTGGAAAGCCGGGTTCTATGTTCGCTTCGGCGGCGACACCCTGCAGTTCGGCCCAACGTTCAACAGCAAGCCGCAGGACCTGGATCGTCTGTTCGACGCGGTCGGCGAAGTGCTGGGCAAGATCGACTGATTTCTCCTTTATATACATACAGACATACGGGCGCGCCGATTGGGCGCGCCTGTGGACAACTTTTCAGGAGCTTCCATGAGCGTTATTCCGCATTTGATCAATGGCGAACTGGTGACCGAGAACGGTCGCGCGGTTGATGTGTTCAACCCGTCCACCGGCCAGGCCATTCACAAGTTGCCGCTGGCGACCCGCGAAACCATCCAGAGCGCCATTGATGCTGCCAAGGCTGCATTCCCGGCCTGGCGCAATACGCCTGCGGCCAAACGTGCCCAGGTGATGTTCCGCTTCAAGCAACTGCTGGAGCAGAACGAAGCGCGTATCGCCCAGCTGATCAGCGAAGAGCACGGCAAGACCCTGGAAGACGCAGCGGGTGAGCTGAAGCGCGGTATCGAGAACGTCGAGTTCGCTTGCGCGGCGCCGGAAATCCTCAAGGGCGAATACAGCCGCAACGTTGGCCCGAATATCGATGCTTGGTCCGACTTCCAGCCACTGGGCGTGGTGGCCGGTATCACGCCGTTCAACTTCCCGGCCATGGTGCCGCTGTGGATGTACCCGCTGGCCATCGTCTGCGGCAACTGCTTCATCCTCAAGCCATCCGAGCGTGACCCGAGCTCGACGCTGCTGATCGCGCAATTGCTGCTCGAAGCCGGCTTGCCGAAAGGCGTGCTGAGCGTGGTGCACGGTGACAAGACTGCGGTGGACGCATTGATCGAAGCGCCGGAAGTCAAAGCACTGAGCTTCGTCGGTTCGACGCCGATTGCCGAGTACATCTATAGCGAAGGCACCAAGCGCGGCAAACGTGTTCAGGCCCTGGGTGGTGCGAAGAACCACGCGGTGCTGATGCCGGATGCCGATCTGGACAACGCTGTCAGCGCACTGATGGGCGCGGCCTACGGTTCTTGCGGTGAGCGCTGCATGGCGATCTCCGTGGCCGTGTGTGTCGGCGATCAGGTTGCCGATGCGCTGGTGGCCAAGTTGGTTCCACAAATCCAGGCGCTGAAAATCGGTGCCGGTACTTCCTGCGGCTTGGATATGGGGCCTCTGGTTACCGGTCAGTCACGGGACAAGGTCAGCGGTTACGTGGAAGACGGCGTAGCCGCGGGCGCGACACTGGTGGTGGACGGTCGTGGCCTGACCGTGGCCGGTCATGAGGAAGGCTTCTTCCTGGGTGGCTGCCTGTTCGACAACGTCACGCCAGAAATGCGCATCTATAAAGAAGAGATCTTCGGGCCGGTGCTGTGCGTCGTCCGTGTGAACAGCCTGGAAGAGGCGATGCAACTGATCAACGATCACGAGTATGGCAACGGCACCTGCATCTTCACCCGTGACGGCGAGGCGGCGCGCCTGTTCTGTGACGAAATCGAAGTCGGCATGGTCGGCGTCAACGTACCGCTGCCGGTGCCGGTGGCCTACCACAGCTTTGGTGGCTGGAAACGTTCGCTGTTCGGCGACCTGCATGCCTATGGCCCGGATGGTGTGCGTTTCTACACCCGCCGCAAAGCCATCACCCAGCGCTGGCCGCAGCGTGCGAGCCATGAAGCTTCGCAGTTCGCTTTCCCTAGCTTGTAAGTAGAAGGGTAAAGAAGGCCGACCCAGCGGGTCGGCCTTTTTGTTTCTGGTGCTTTTTCAGCTATATGACAGTTTTGTGAAATTAGAGGTTGACGGCAGATTCTGGAAGCCTATAATTCGCCCCACTTCCGGCGCAGTCGAAACGGAAAACTCCTTGGTAAACAAAGGGTTACGCAGTTTTCGACAGCAGGTTGCTTCAGTTCATCG
>NZ_BAAIAK010000028.1:0-15391 GCF_054600775.1 Pseudomonas sp. MHK4
GGAAAGTATTAATATCGCGCATAAGAACGCCGGTTTGTTAGATGTGTTTGCTCGCACGAACATCATCAATCAAATCGGCGTTCTTGTTTCTGTGTTTCCCAGGATTCCGTGATGAACCTTTTTTATGCCTGCCGGATCAAAGGGTCGAACGCACCCGCCACAACTCCGGGAACAGCACGGTATCGAGCATCTTGCGCAGATAGCCCACCCCTTCCGTGCCGCCAGTGCCAGGCTGGAAGCCGATGATCCGCTCGACCGTGGTGACATGGCGGAAGCGCCACTGGCGGAACGAATCTTCGAGATCGATGAGCTTCTCGGCCAGTTGATAGAGGTCCCAGTAACGCGTCGGATCCTTGTAGACCACGCGCCAGGCCGCTTCGACCGTAGCGTCATGCTGGGTTGGGGCGGTCGGGTCACGCTCGAAACGCTGCGGGTCGATCGTCAGTCCGGCGCTGGCCATCAAGCGAATGGCTTCGTCATACAGCGAAGGGGTGGCGATGGCTTCTTCCAGTTCCTGCAACAGCTCCGGCCGATGGGCGTGAGGACGCAACAGCGTCGCGCTCTTGTTGCCGAGGATGAACTCGATTTCACGGTACTGGAACGACTGGAAGCCCGACGATTGCCCCAGGAAAGGCCTGATCGAGTGGTACTCGGTGGGCGTCATGGTGGCCAGCACCGTCCACGCATGCACCAGCTGATCGAAGATCCGCGAGACCCGCGCCAGCATCTTGAAGGCCGGTGGCAACTCACCCAGCCGAACGTGTTCGCGGGCGGCCTTGAGCTCGTGCAGCATCAGCTTCATCCACAGCTCGGAGGTCTGGTGCTGGATGATGAACAGCATCTCGTTATGGTCCGGCGACAACGGGTGCTGGGCGTTGAGAATACGCCCCAGATCCAGGTAGTCGCCGTAGCTCATGGAGTCAGAAAAATTCAGCTCGGCGTTATGCCATTCATCTGTCTGATTGGCAGGCGAATACGGACATTGGCTCATTGAGCAGGCTCCTCATGTGGCGATGAATTCAGTGGACGCAGGACAGCCCTGACCGGGCTGGCGTCTAGGTTGGCAAAGCGCAGCGGCAGCGCGATCAACTCGTAATCCCCTTCCGGGACATCATCGAGCACGATGCCTTCGAGAATGGCCATGCCGTGACGCGCCACGGCGTTGTGCGCATCCATGGTCTTGGATTGCTGCGGGTCAAGCGACGGCGTGTCGATACCGATCAGTCGCACGCCGAGGCTGGCGAGCAGGTCGACGGTGTCTTTGGCGACCGCGGTGAATTCGGGGTCCCAGGTGGTCTGCGGCGCCTGTTGATAGGTACGCAGCAGGACGCGCTCGGGCAGGTTGGCCAAACGACCTTGCAGTTGCTCAGGATGCACCAGTGCCTCGCTGCCCAGGCAATGCAGCACCCGGCAAGGCCCGATATAGACGTCGAGCGGCACATCGCCGATGGCCGCGCCGTCCTTGCTGTAGTGCAGCGGCGCGTCGACATGGGCGCCGGTGTGCGGCGACAGCGTGATACGCCCGACATTCACCGGGCATTCAGGCCCCAGCGTCCAGACGCGTTCTTCCTGAAACGGCGTATCTCCCGGCCAGGTCGGTGTTGCGGTACTCAAGGGCGGGCTGATGTCCCACCACGACATTGTTTTTTTCATTGCACAGCTCTCGGCCTTTTCCGAAGTGAATGATACGAGCGATACCTGTGCATGTTCTTGCAAAAACCTTCGAAAAAGCCTGGGGCTTTCGCACAAACTGCCAGATATGGGCGGTTTATCGAGTGGAAATTTCAATGGCGCCACAGCCGGTAAGAGGCGTCGAGCCGCTGCGTTTCTGGATACCTCGATGTCGAGCACAGACAACTGATGCCACCCCAGGCCCTATAGGGTGCGACTTCAGTTATCCCACACGCTCGGAGTCATCATGTCCGCACCGATTACCGTACTTCGCGACACCCACCCACTGCCCGTGCTCGATGCCTGCAAATGGGAAAAACTCGAAGGCGACCCGCACACCGTCAACCTCAACGCCTACACCAGCGAAGACGGCAGCAAGATCATGGGCACCTGGATCTGCACGCCGGGCAAATGGTATGTGGAATACGTGAAGTGGGAATACTGCGATTTCCGCGAGGGTTATTGCATCATCACCCCTGAGGGCAAAGAGCCGATCCACCTGCGCGCCGGTGACATTTTCGTCATTGAGCCGGGTATGAAAGGCACCTGGGAAGTGGTGGAAACGGTGCGCAAGTATTTCGTGTTTGCCTGATGCAAAAAAACCGGGAGATCACGCAATGTGATTTCCCGGTAAATGTCGAAGTGCGTACCGCTGTAGGAGCGAGCTTGCTCGCGAAAAACCTGAGAGCACCGCGGGGTGCCAGGCTTCCAGCGTTATCGTTGACGACCATCGCGAGCAAGCTCGCTCCTACAGAGGCTTGCGATAGCTGTTGATGATCGCCGAGAAGTCACTGCCGCCTTCCCCACGCAGGCTCATCGCCTGATACAACTGCTGCGCCACCGCACCCAGCACCACCGGCTGGTGCGCCGATCGCGCTGCTTCCGTGGCCAGCCCCAGGTCCTTGAGCATCAGCTCGGCGCCGAAGCCACCGGTATAGCCGCGCGACGCCGGTGCCGTTTCAACGATGCCCGGCCACGGGTTATACATCTCCGAACTCCAGCAACGGCCGGTGGAGCTGTTGATGATGCCCGCCAGCACCTTGGTGTCGATGCCTAACGCATCACCCAGCGCCATGGCTTCGCTGACGCCGACCATGGAAATGCCCAGCAGCAGGTTGTTGCAGATCTTGGCGATTTGCCCGGTGCCGACTTCGCCGCAATGGACGATGTTGCGGCCCATCTGCGCCAGCACTGGGTGCAAGGTCGCGAACAGTTCCGGGGTCGCGCCGACCATGAAGGTCAAGGTCCCCGCCGCGGCGCCACCGGTGCCACCGGAAACCGGCGCATCGGCCATGGCCACGCCCTGTTTGGCAGCGGCGGCGGCCACGTCACGGGCGGTCTGCGGGTCGATAGTGCTGCAATCCACCGCTGGCACACCCTTGCCGATACCCGCGAGCACACCATCTTCGCCCAGCCAGACACTGCGCACATGCACGGCAGCGGGCAGCATGGTGATCACCAGTTCCGCGCCTTCTGCCGCCTCACGGGCCGACGCGCTGATGCTGCCACCCAGTTGCTCAAGCTCCGCCAGCACGGTTGTGTTCAGGTCGACCAGGCGCAGTGCATGGCCGGCCTTGATCAGGTTGCGCGCCATCGGCGCGCCCATGTTGCCGAGACCGATAAAAGCGATGTTCATGTCCGGCTCCTTAACGCAAGTTGATGGTGGTGTTCACACCGTCGTTGACGCTGTCGTCATCGAACCAGCGGCTGGTGACGGTCTTGGTCTGAGTGTAGAACTGCACCACTTGCTTGCCATACGGGCCGAGGTCGCCGAGCTTGGAACCACGGGAACCGGTGAAGCTGAAGAACGGGACCGGCACCGGAATCGGGATGTTGATGCCGACCTGGCCGACGTCGATTTCGTTCTGGAACTTGCGCGCAGCCGCACCGGACTGGGTGAACAGGCCCGTGCCGTTGCCGAACGGGTTGGCATTGACCAGGGCGATGGCCTCGTCGAGGGTATTCACTTCCAGCACCACCAGCACCGGGCCGAAGATTTCCTGGGTGTAGATCTGCATGTCGGTGGTCACGCCGGAGAACAGGGTCGGGCCGACAAAGTTGCCCTTCTCGTAACCGGGAACCGTGATTTCGCGACCATCCAGTTCCAGCTTGGCGCCTTCCTTGATGCCGCTTTCGATCAGATCAAGAATTCGCTGTTTGGCTTTTTTAGAGATCACCGGGCCGACGTCGGTGCCTGGCTCGCTGCCGGCATTCACCGTCAGTTTCTGCGCCAGCGCTTTGAGATCTGGCAGCCATTGCTTGGCCGCGCCCACCAGCACCACCACCGAGGTGGCCATGCAGCGTTGACCGGCCGCACCGAAACCGGCGCCCACCAGCGCATTCAGCGCTTGCTCGCGATTGGCATCGGGCAGGACCACGGCGTGGTTCTTCGCGCCCATCATCGATTGCACGCGCTTGCCGTGTTTGCCGGCCAGGTCATAGACGTGGGTGCCGACCGCCGTCGAACCGACGAAGGAAACGGCCTTGATGTCCTTGTGGGTGCACAGGGCATCCACCACGTCCTTGCCGCCGTGCACGACGTTGAGCACGCCCGCCGGAATGCCGGCCTCGATGGCCAGCTCCACCAGGAGCATGGTCGACATCGGGTCCTGCTCGGACGGTTTGAGCACGAAGGTGTTGCCGCAGGCGATGGCCATCGGGAACATCCACAGCGGAATCATCGCCGGGAAGTTGAACGGGGTAATGCCGGCGCACACGCCGATAGGCTGGCGCAGGGTGTAGGTATCGACACCGCCTGCGACGTTTTCAGCGAATTCGCCCATTTGCAGGCTGCCGATGGAGCAGGCGTGCTCGACCACTTCCAGGCCACGGAAAATGTCGCCCTCGGCGTCGGCAATGGTTTTGCCCTGCTCGGCGCTCAGGACCGCCGCGATGCGCTTGGAGTGTTCACGAATCAACGCCTGCAGCTTGAGCATGATGCGCATCCGCGCGCCGATCGGCGTCAGCTTCCAGGTCTGGAAGGCGCGATGGGCAGCGCTGATGGCGGCGTCGACTTCTTCAGCGGTGGCAAACGGCACCTTGGCCAGCACCTGTTGGGTGGCCGGGTTGACGATGTCGTGCCATTCGGTGGTCTGGGATTCGACCCACTGGCCGTCGATCAACAGCTTGACCTTTTGTACGGTGGTTTCGTTAGGCGTGAGCGAAGCGTTCATGTGGGTCTCCGGATGTTTGTTTTTATTTCAGGAGCCAAGACGAGAAAGTCGCCTTGAGATGAGGCGTGTGCCGCGAATTGGTGATCGGACTGTTTTTGGAGTATAGATGTGCAAACTTCTAATAAGAACGCACATATAAGCCGGTCCAACATGCAAAAAAACATCACCTCCCTGGGTTCGCTGAACTGGGATGACCTCAAGTTTTTCCTCGAAGTCGCTCGCACCCGCAAGGCCAGCACCGCGGCCAAACGCCTGGCCGTCGACTACACCACCGTGTCGCGGCGCATCAGTTCGCTGGAGGCTTCATTGGGCACCTTGCTGTTCGAGAAATCCCGGACCAGCGGTTTTGTCCTGACCGCCGAAGGCCAGCGCTTGCTGGGGTACGCCGAATCGATCGAAAGCACGCTGCACATGGCCTGCGAGCAGGTGTCGGGCTCCGGGGTGGCGTTGTCCGGCCACGTGCGCATGGGCTGCACCGAAGGGTTCGGGAGCTTTTTCATTACCCCGCAGCTGAGCCATTTCGTCGACGCCTACCCGGCAATCTCGGTGGACATCCTGCCGCTGCCGCACTTCATCAGCCTGTCCAAGCGCGAGGCCGACATCGTCATCGCCCTGGAGCGCCCGGAACACGGGCCCTACGTCTGCTGCAAACTGACCGACTACCGCCTGCAGCTGTATGCGACCCAGGAATACCTCGACAAACATCCGGCCATCCGCCGCCCGGCCGACCTGGGCAAACATTCGTTCATCAGTTATGTCGATGACCTGGCGTTCAGCTCCGAGCTGCTGTACCTGGCCAACGTGCTCCCCGGCGCCAGCGCCAATCTGCGTAGCACCAGCGTGATCGCGCAGTTCGTGGCCGCGCAGCAAGGGCGATCGCTGGCCATCCTGCCGTGCTTCCTCGCCGCGCAGGACCCACGGTTGCTCCCGGTGTTGCCACAGGAAATCAACATCACCCGGCAGTTCTGGATGTATTGCCGGGAGGACCTGCGCAAGCTCAAGCGGATCACCCTGTTGTGGGATTACATCCGCGCGGTGACCGAGCGGAACCAGGCCCTGTTGATGGGGGAAAGTCGGCAGATGTTGTTTGCCGACTGAGCGACGCTTTCAGTCGCCCCCTTCCTTGAGCTCCAGCATCAGCCCGCTCAAGCGCTTGACCCGGCGCCGCACCGCTTCTTCGAAGACGTCTGCCCGCGGCTCGATCAAGGTGAACCAGTCCTTGGCCCGGGTGATGCCGGTGTAGATCAGCTCCTTGGTGAGCACCGGGTTCAGGGCATCGGGCAGGATCAAGGCGGTGTGGGCGAATTCCGAACCCTGGGACTTATGCACGGTCATGGCGTAGACGGTTTCGACATCGTTGAGGCGGCTGGGCAACACAAAACGTACGCCGCCCTGGCCGTCGTTCCTCGGGAACGCGACCCGCAGCACCAGTTTCCCGGCCTCGGGTCCCTCGCGTTCGGGAAGCTTGAGGGCGATGCCGATGTCGCCGTTCATCAAGCCAAGACCGTAATCGTTGCGGGTCATCAGCACCGGCCGGCCTTCGTACCACTGCTGGTCGGTGTCGATCAGCCGCGCCTTGAGCAAGGCGTCGGTCACCCGCTGGTTCAAGCCTTCCACACCCCATGGCCCTTTGCGCACAGCGCACAACAACTGGAAAGCGTCGAACGCCTGCAGGACCTGCCGCGCCCAATCGGTCCAGCGTGGGTCTTCCAGGGGGCAATCGAGCGCTGGGCGCTGGTTGCGCAGCAGGCTCAAGTAATACCGGTAGCCTTGCGGCCCTTCACCATGACCGTCGAGTAACAGGCGTTCCAGTGCCCGATCCTGTTCATTCTTGAGGGACAGGCAGAACACATCGTCGTGGCTGCGCGCCGCCAGCAATTTGCGCGCTTGCGCCGGCTGTTGCTGGTTCACCCAACGGGCCAGTTGGCCAATGCCGCTGCCTTCGCCGAAGCGTCGCGAGTGGCGCAACATCACCACTTGCTGGGCCAGTGGATGGGTGCCCTGGGTATCTTCTTGCAACCCGCTGGCTTCAAGGCTCTCGCCACTGACGGTCTGCAGCCACTGGCGAGTCTGCGGGTTATACCAACCCGCTTCGGCGTCGCGACACAGGTCGCCCAGCACGGCACCGGCCTCCACCGACGCCAGCTGGTCCTTGTCCCCCAACAGCACCAGGCGGGCGTGGGCCGGCAGCGCATCGAGCAGGTTGGCCATCATTTCCAGATCGATCATCGACGCTTCGTCCACCACCAATACATCCAGCGGCAAGTGATTGCCGGCGTGGTGGCGGAAATGCCGGGTCCCCGGGCGGCTGCCGAGCAGGCGGTGCACGGTGGTGACATCGGAGGGGATTTTTTCGCGGATGGCTTCAGTGACTTTCAGCGTGCGCACTTGCGCACTGATGGATTCGGTCAGCCGCGCCGCGGCCTTGCCGGTCGGCGCGGCGAGACGAATGCGCAGTGGCTTGCCCGCCTCTACTGCCGGGGCCTGGAGTAATGCGAGCAAACGCACGACCGTGGTGGTCTTGCCGGTGCCCGGGCCTCCGGTGACGATACTGAAGGCGCTGCGAGTCGCCAGGGCACAGGCGAGTTTTTGCCAGTCGATGACCTCACCAGGCCTGGCCGGACCAAACAGACCTGTGAGGCGTTGCAACAGGTCCTGCGGGGCGTCTTCCTGCGTCGCCAGGCGCTCACGCAACGCGTTGTCGATACGTCGCTCGTAGGCCCAGTAGCGCCGCAGGTACAGGCGCTTGCCAGCCAACACCAAGGGCCGCTGCTGCACGCTGTCACGTTCGTCCGCGGCCAAGGCGACCAGGCTGCTCGACGCCAAAACCCTGCACCAATGGACGCCATCCAGGGTTTCCAGCAGCTGCGAGGGCAGCAACATCGCGCCACCCTGCAGGTCGCCTTCCGGGGGCAGCGACAGGGCGAAGTCCGGCTCCTTGAGTGTCTCGAACAGGTCCAGGCACACATGCCCGTGCCCCAACTGGTGACTGGTCAATGCCGCCGCCAGCAGCACCAGCGGATCATCGGCCGGGGCCAGCTCGTGAAGAAAGCCGACGAAGGCCTTGTCCAGTGCGCGCAACCAACCGCGCTCGACCCAGCGCGAGAGCAGCAGCAACAAGTCTTCGGCACGGCTCAAAGGGCGAAGTTGCGCCAGGCTGTCGGCGCTCAGCGGCGTCGCCAGCACATCGGCGAAGGTTCGGTTCATAGCAGTACTCCCTGTTCCCAGGCGGGTTCGACCCTGGGTTGCGGCTTGCCCTGAAACAGGCGGTCCAGTTGCTCGATCAGCGTTCGCGGTGGACGGGCGAAATACACGCCCTGGCTCGGCGCACGCGTCCCCCGCAGGAACAGGTACAGCGCGCCTCCAACATGCCGGTCGTAATCGTAATCGGCAAGCCGGGCCTTGAGCTGGCGATGCAAGGCCAGGAGGTACAACACGTATTGCAGGTCGTAGCGGTTGTCGAGGATCGACTGCTCCATGGCCTGCGCGGTATAGGCCGCGTCGTCGACCCCAAGCCAGTTGGATTTGTAGTCGGCGACGTAGTAGCGGCCGTCATGCTCGAACGTCAGGTCGATGAAACCCTTGAACATGCCATTGAGCAACACCGGTTCCGCGGCCACCCGAGGCACTCCGTTGTGGGTGTATTGGCACACCAGGGCATCGAGCTTGAGCACGTCGACCTTGTGGCTGGCGAACCAGAATTCCATCTCGACCTGGTATTGGGTCAACTGCGCGAAAACCACCGGTGCCTCGCTACCCAGGGGCAACGGCGAATTGAGCAGGTGCTGCAACCACTCACTCAGCGTGGTGATCCAGCCTTCCCAGCCTCGGCGATTGCAGCGACGGGCAATCGCGTCTTCCACCGCTTGCGGGTTGGCTGCAAACCCTTCGCCACCGGCCCATTCGAGCAACCCGTGGAGAAAGGTGCCCGGATTCGGGCCACGGGGGAATCGATGGATGTCGGCACCGCCGGTCACCATTTCGCGGGGGGCGTGCGGATCAAGGCGTTCGTCGTCGAAGAGTTTCTGTGCCTGCGGATTTTCGGGTGCCTGGTCACTGCCGATGCTCAGGCTGTCGCCAATGCGCAAGGCGCTGTAGGAGGCAATCCACCAGTTTTCACTGGCCTTGCGCTGCACCGTCAACGGGGCCAGCAACGCCGCGGTGTTCTGCGGTGGATGGTAAGACTCAAGGCTGGCCTCAGGCATTTCGCCGTAGCCAATCGCCGGGCAGCCCTGTTGCAGGTCCCGCAACCAGGCCTGCAAGCCCGCCGACTCGTTCAGGCAAGCACCGCCGCCCAACAGATAGCCCAGCGCCGACCGGTGCAGCACCGAGCTGTTGTTACTGCCGCGCTTGAGATCCGCCACGCCCAACCAGCAGGCGTGCTGGGCCCGGGTCAGGGCTACGTACAGCAGGCGCAGGTCTTCAGCCAGGCGCTCGTCATCGGCCAGGGCAATCAGTTCGGGCGTGGGGTTCAGGGTCACCTGGGCCTTGCCCGTGGCGTCGTGGTAGTGCAAGGGCAGACGGCTGCCATCCACCGGTTTGGCCGAGCAAATGAACGGCAGGAACACCAACGGGTACTCAAGTCCCTTGGACTTGTGGATGGTCACGACCTTGACCAGTTGTTCATCGCTTTCCAGGCGCAGGATCTGCTCTTCACCGGCCTGGCCGGACAATGCCAGGTGCTCGGACAAATGCCGGATCAAGGCCTGCTCGCCGTCCAGTTCGGCGGCCGCCTGTTGCAGCAACTCGGACAGGTGTAACAGATTGGTCAGCATCCGCTCGCCATCGCTGCGCGCCATCAATGCCTGGGGCAGCTTGAAGTCATGCAGCAAGCGTCGCAGCATCGGCAACACACCCTGCTTGCGCCATAGCTCGCGATAACGGCGGAACTGCATGACCCGGGCTTCCCAGGCCAGTTCGTCCTGGTTCAACTGCTCCAGCTCGGCCAACGACAGGTTCAGCGTGATACTGGCCAGTGCAGCCCGCAGTGGCCGCTCGACGTCCGGCTCGGCGCAGGCCTTGAGCCAGGTCAGCACGTCGTGGGCTTCCTGCGCGGCGAACACCGAGTCCTTGTCCGACAGATAAACGCTGCGCACGCCGCGGGCAGAAAGCTCGGCACGCACCGCCTGGGCTTCCTTGCCGTCGCGCACGAGGATGGCGATGTCCGCCGGCATCAGGCCTTTGAGCGCCTGGTCGTCACGCACGAACCCCGCCAGGCCTTGTTGCCCGCCGTTGAGCAAGGCAGTGATTTCACTGGCACAGGCGGCAGCCAGTTGCTGGCGATAGACCGCACCGGACAACGGCTGCTCGGCCGACAGGTGCCAGATGTTCAGCGCCGGCACGGCCTGCTGATTGATGCGCAGGACTTCCTTGCGCCCCTGGGACTCGACTGGCAGGAACGGTACCGGGTTGTCGCCATTTTTTTCCCGGAACAGAAAGGCCCCGCGCCCCGACTCGCGGGACTCGGCACAGGCGAATACATGGTTCACGGCACTGACCATGCCATGGCTCGATCGAAAGTTGGTGCCCAGGGTATGCAGGCGACCAGTGGTGGCCTGACGGGCGCGCAGGTAGGTGTAGATGTCGGCGCCGCGGAAGGCGTAGATCGCCTGCTTCGGGTCGCCGATCAGGAACAGTCCGCTGTCGGGGCTGTTGTCTTCAATGCGGTAGATGCTCTCGAAGATCCGGTACTGCACCGGATCGGTGTCCTGGAATTCGTCGATCAGCGCCACCGGGAACTGCTCGCGGATCAAGGTCGCCAGGCGATCGCCGCCCTCGCTTTGCAGCGCCGCGTCCAGGCGCAGCAACATGTCGTCGAAGCCCATTTCCGCGCGGCGGCGCTTTTCCTCTTCGAAGCGCGCGCCCACCCAATGGGCAGCGTGTTGCAGCACGGCGGCATCGGGTGTCGGCAAGCCATCGAGACAGACCTTGAGCCCGGGCATGGCGTCCAGGCCCGGGTGATCGGGCGCTGGGCCCTTTTTCCAGGCCTCTGCCATGCCGTCGGGGGTCAGGCGGGTGAAGCCGGTGCCGATGTCCAGTTGTTCAAGGGTCTCGTCTTCGGCCCAGGCTTTGATTTTCTCGAACCAGGGCTCGAAATACCGCGCCTGCATCTTGCGCCCGTCGACACTCTTGCTGGCGACGCCCTCGTGACACAGGGCCAGCAACTCGTCGGCCCACTGGCGCCACGGCATCTTGAGCTCAAGCAAGGCGGCTCGGCGCTCCTGCAAACACTCGTCGATCAATTGCGCCGGCTCAACACCGGCGAGGGTGTCGCGCGCGCTGGCGAACAGTCCGCGGATGCGCGGTAACAAGACGGCCGGCCCGCCCCAGTTGCCGCGCACCCAGTTCAACGCATCGCCTTGCATCGGATAACAGAACAGCCGCCAGTAATCGCGCAGGACTTCACCGAGCAGATCGCTGTGGTCGGTTTCCAGGGTCTGGGTAAACAGGCTGCCGCTGTCAAAGGCGTGCTCGCGCAACATACGCTGGCACCAACTGTGGATGGTCGACACCGCCGCCTCATCCATCCATTGCGCGGCGATGTCCAGGCGATTGGCGCACCCGGGCCACTGCTCGGGCGCGTACTCTTCCCGCAGCTGGTTGATCAGCGCATCGGGGGCCGGCGTTTCGTCGCGGAAAAACCGTGCGGCTTCCGCCAGGCGCGTGCGAATGCGTTCGCGCAGCTCTTTGGTGGCTGCATCGGTAAAGGTCACCACGAGGATTTGTGGCGGCAGCAGTTCACGGCCGAAACCACAGGGCTCTCCACCGTGACCAAGGACCAGGCGCAGGTACAGTGCGGAAATGGTGAAAGTCTTGCCGGTACCGGCACTGGCCTCAATCAATTGACTGCCGCGCAGCGGGAACGCCAGGGCCAAGGGGGTCTGGGTGGTCATGGGCGGGGCTCCTCGCTGGACACTGAACGCCAAGGGGCCTCAAGCAGCGGTCGATACAGGGCGTCACACCAATCGGCGAACGTTTCGTCGGCAACCAGGGCGTCGTAATCGGCGAACTGACGCGCGAGCGCCACGCTTTCGCGGCGCTCGCCGTCGGTGGTCAAGCCATCTCCCTCGTAGGCCTTGCGGGCAGCCGCCTGGGCTTTGAGCGGATCGGTTTGGCCGAGCCAGGCAAAGGCGGTCTTGACCGCAATCGGCAGGGGCTGGCGCATGCCTGCTTGCCAGGCCAGCAACAGATCGCCCAGGATTCGCAAGGCACGCTCCCGGTCAATCGGATCGAGTATCAGGCTGTCGTCACTGGCCACCAGGGCCGTGGTCATCGCCATGCCGCTGGCGCATGCCATCAGGTGGTTGATCCACGGCCGCGTCAGCCGATGCCATTTGCGCGACTTGATCGAACCTATGCTGTTGGGGATCGTCGTGACCGACAGCAAGCCACAGTCAGCACGTTGATGCAGGCCACTGAGCCAGCCCTCGATACGCAGGCCGTCCACTTGCAGATTGACGGGCTGGGCGCTGGTCAGCGGCGTTGGCCACAAGGCCAGGAGCTGCTGATAACGCGCGAGCAGATCCGGCAGAGGTTCGATCAACTCCCGTTGCAGGCATTCGCCAAACCCCGCCATGGGCAGCAGCCCGCTGTTTTGCAGGCGACTGGCCTGCGCCTCCAGTATCCGCTCGGAGTTATCCAGGTCGGCCAGTGCCGCGCCAAGCAAGCTGTCGCTCAGGCTGTAGCGTTGCAAGGCATCGAGGACAAAGGGCTCTTCATCGGCCAAAGGCACTTCGGCCGCCTCGAAGAACACCTTCAAGCGCTGACTGAAGAAGTGGCGCACCGGGTTGCGCAGGAAATCCTGCAGCTGCCCCAGACTCAACGGCTCCTCCTGGACGTGGGCATCCAGCAACTCGGGGCCAGGCGCCTGCTCGCAGGCTTGATGGAGCACCTGCCACTCGCTGGCATAGCTGAACAGGGCATCGCCCTGGTGGAAGTAACGGGCACTGAAGGGTTGCAGCGGGTGCTCCTGGGTCATGGCTTCAAGCAGATCTTCCTCGACATCGGCCAACCGCCAGCCACTGGCCAGATGGTCACGGAGCTGGCCGATGAGCACCGAGGCCGGGCGCTCGCTGTTATCGCGAATGCTGCGACCGACCCAGCTGACGTAGAGTTGATCGCGCGCCGACAGCAGCGCTTCCAGCAGCAAATAGCGGTCATCCTCACGCCGCGAGCGATCGCCGGGGCGGTAGTCGCTGCCCATGAGGTCGAAATCCAGCGGCGGCTGTGCCCGCGGGTAATCGCCATCGTTCATCCCCAGCAAGCACACCAGCTTGAACGGGATCGCGCGCATGGGCATCAGGGTGCAGAAGTTGACCGCGCCGGCCAGAAAGCGCTGCGACAAACGCCCTTGATCGAGACCGGCCAGCCAGGCTTCACGGACGACGGTCAGCGTCAGCTCATCGTGCAAGCCGACTGACTCGCAGTTCTCCAGCCAGGTTTCACGCAAGGTCTGCAGCTGCGTCAGCAAATATTCGTCGTGCTCGTTACTGGCCTGGAAGAACAGTGACACCAATGCCTGCAGGCGCAGGCTCCACTCCTGCGGCGATGCCGGTTGAGTGAGTTCGTGGTGCGCGATTTCCAACGCATCCAGCAGCGCAACCAGCGGGCCGATGAGCGCGGCATCCAGGCCACCGATTTCGTCGTAGGGTTCGATGCCGCCACAGGCACCGGAACTGCCAACGGCGTAGCCGAGCAACATCCGTCGCAGGCCGAAGCGCCAACTGTTTTGCTCCAGCGCCTCAGGCAAGCCAAGGCCTGCACGTTGCTCGGCATTCATCCCCCAGCGGATGCCTGCCCCTTCGATCCAGCGGTGCAGGGTTGGCAGGTCACGTTCCTCTACGCCGAAACGCTCCCGAAGCGCGGGGACGTCGAGCAGGTCGAGAATCTCGCTGACCGGGAAACGGCTGTCTGGCAGCTTGAGCAAATGCTCGACCGCAATCAGCAACGGATCACGACCGCGCTGACCCTGGTCGGCGAGGGTGAAGGGTATGAAGCGCGGGTCGTGGCGTTCAAGCTGGCCAAATACAGCGCGGATGTGTGGGGCATAGGCATCGATGTCCGGGACCATGACGATCACATCCCGGGGCCGCAACAACGGATCGGCGCTGAAACGCGCGAGCAACTGATCGTGAAGGATCTCCACTTCGCGCTGGGCGCTGTGGGCAACGTGGAAGCGGATCGACGAGTCTTTCTGCAAGTCCACCGCCGGCCAGCGCTCACGGGTTTCGCCCAGCGGACGCAACTCGAGGATATCGTCCTGCAACTGGTTGAGCATGTGCAGTGGCTGGCTGTCGCTGAACAGGTCGATGCGCCCGTCACGAAACGCCGAACGATAGCTGTTGGGATCGTCGTAGCTGTCGAGCAGGTTAATGTAGTCCCGCCCCTGCTTGCCCCATGCCGCCAGTAACGGATGGGCGTGTTGATGCAGGGTTTGCGGGTCGAGCACACCCGGCATGCCGCTCTTGCGCGCCTGCCGTTTGTATTGATGGCGCAGCAGGTCTTTGTCGGCGACGATGTCTGCCCAATGGTGCCGACAGGGGTTGTGCACGCACAGCAGCACCTGGCTGAATCTAGCCAACCCGGCCAAGGCCTCAAGGGCTTGGGCGGGCAGGGAGGAAATGCCGAACACGATGACCCGTGACGGTAATCCGCGGGGAGCAACGTCGAGGCTGTTGATGCGTTCGATAAACCGCTGATGCACGCCGGCACGGCTTTGCGCCATTCCTTCCTCACCGACATCCAGCAACAGTGCACGCCACAACTCCGCCTGCCAGGCATTGGCCGCAGTCAGTGGCTTGGCTTCTCCCCTGCCGTTGCGTAACTGGTGACGACCTTCGGCCCAGTCTTCGAGCCAATCGGCGCGGTACACCTGGTACTGGTCGAACAGATCCGCCAGGCGCTCGGCCAATTGATAGCGCTTGCGCAAATCGGTGTCATTTGTGAGAAAGCGTTGTAGCGGCTCGAAGTGCGGCTGATTGATCAACTGCGGCAGCAGGCGCATCAGGCGCCAGGTCAGGGGGGCTTTGTCCAGCAGCGACTTGGCAGGGATTTCATCGCGACCCAGGACCATCCGATAGAGCTGCCACATGAAACTGCCGGGCAACTGCACGTCGATGGCGGCGGCGATTCCGCAGCCGCCCATGTCGTCATCTTCAGCGTCTTCGGCCAATGCCAGCTTCAGCCACTGGGCGATGCCGTTGCTCTGCACCAGGGCGATCTCATTTTCCAGGGGAGCCAGCGGGTAGCGCCGCATCCAGCTCACTACCAGGCTGCGTAACTCGTCCAGGCGATTGCCGTGAACCACCATAAAACCAGCACTGAGGGACGTTGCGTCCGGCATAAAGGCTTCCTTGGAAAGCGCAAATCGAGGGAGGACTTTAGCATTGAAGGCGAGTTGCTTCATTGTAGGAGCGAGCTTGCTCGCGCCTGCAGGAAAAGGCACCCCAAAAACAAAACCCCTACCTGCATGCGCAGATAGGGGTTTTGGAATTTAATCTTGACGATGACCTACTCTCACATGGGGAAACCCCACACTACCATCGGCG
>NZ_BAAIAK010000029.1:0-13859 GCF_054600775.1 Pseudomonas sp. MHK4
GGTAAGGTGGCTTTGGCGGCAAGGGATACAGACTGAAACGGGCGTCCTTGTTGAGTATTTGTTCGGCGCTGAGGTCCTGTTCGACGCAGGTGAATTCGATGCGGTAGTTGAAGGGCTGGCTCAGGTGCTCCTGGCCTTCGAAGGCCAGGACGTCGAAGGCGGCGTCGAACCGGTGGATGGTGAATATGTGGCGGGTGTGGTTGAAGAAGATGCGCGGTGTGTTGGACAAAATCAGACCTCCCTGGGCTGGCTGGGCATACGGGGAGGCTTGGTTTTCCACCCTCGTTCAGGCACCCGACAGCTTTCGGGAATCTGATAAAGGTTGGGATAGGACGCTTCCGATGAGCGCGTAGGATGCGTCGGAGATGGCTGCGCGTCGGATCTGTAGGAATATTTCCGGGATTGATGATAGGAGCCGTTAAGCGTTAACAGCGAGGCCTGTTCCGCTTCTAGTAGCAGCGCTTTGTCGGGTAGTTTGCAGCGTGTTTAAACGCCCACCAGGTTACTTCCCGAAAGCCACAGCGCCTTGCGTCGTTGCCTACGGTTACGCCAGAATCCGCCGGCTTGTGCGCCCTGGGGTCGCTCGGTAACTTGATTCGCGTCACTGATGGTCAGTGATCGGGTTTAGTAGCCCGGAAAGTAATATCGGTTGCACAAGCGTCATTTGTTCAGGTGTTCACCTGCACTTGATGGTGGCTGTGCGCTTGGCGTCTTCGGATGCGCCGGTTTGTTGCTTTCCCGGTCTACTAACTTGCGCACAGCCGCCACCCTTTCGTTTAGTAGCGAGATGGTTGCCGCTCAACTATGAGAGAAGCAACTATGATCAAGCCGACACCAAACCCTCCGGACACCGATCCGGTAACGCCCTCCGAAACCATCGACTCAGACAGCTCCCATCCACCCTCCGAACGCATCCCCTCTGCCGCCGACATCCAGGCCACTCCACGCAAGCTGTGCACCATGTTCATCGTCAACCCGGAACTCGATACACAAACTCTGCTGGCCCACGCCTGTGAGTCGCTGGCTTCGGCCAATGTCATGGCGCTGGATCTGGCGGATCATATGGAAGGGACCAGTCGCAACTCCCTGTTGGGGATTGCCCAGGTCATCATGCTGGGCGAACTGGCGGTGAACCGGGCGCTGGATCGGATTGATCGGGCTGAATAGAAAATCAAAAGATCGCAGCCTGCGGCAGCTCCAGGGGACCGCGTAACCTGCATAAATCCCTGTGGGAGCGAGCCCGGCAGACGAGTGTCTAGTACCCCTCAAACCGCGCCGGGCGCTTGTCGATAAACGCCTGCATGCCTTCCTTCTGATCCCGTGACGCGAACAGCAAGGCATTGGCCTTGCGCTCCAAAGCCAGGCCGGCTTCGAGCGGGGCGTCCATGCCGGCCAGGATCACTTCCTTGATCTGCTCGGCGGCCAGGGCTGGCATCGCGGCGATGACGCGTGCCAGTTCCAGGGCGTGGGCCTGGACCTGGTCGTCGTCCACCAGGTCGCTGACCAGGCCGGCGACCCAGGCGTCCTCGGCGCTGATGGGTTGCCCGGTGAGTGCCATGCGCATGGCCTTGACCTTGCCCACCGCCCGCACCAGGCGTTGCGTGCCGCCGATGCCGGGCATGATGCCGATGCGGATTTCCGGTTGGCAGAAGCGTGCGCTGCGCCCGGCGACGATCAGGTCGGCGTGCATCGCCAGCTCGCAACCGCCGCCGTAGGCGTAGCCGCAGACGGCCGCGATCAGCGGTTTCGGACAGTGCTGGATCGGCCCCCAGACCCGTTCGGTGTGGCGCTTGTAGATATCGATGGCGCCGACCCCGGCCATGCTGTTGATGTCGCCACCGGCGGCGAACACCTTGTCACCGCCCGTCAGGACGATGCAGCGCACTTCGGGATCAATCGCCAGCTCACTGAAATACCGCGACAGCAGCGCCTGCAATTCCAGGCTCAAGGCGTTGGTCGCCTGCGGGCGATTGAGTCGCAGCAGGGCCACGCCGGGCAGTGGGCGCTCGAGCAGAACCGGTGCAGCGGATGAGTCGGACATGGGCATCTTCGAAGACCAGGCAAGGTATGAATGGCGCCAGTGTCCTGTTCACGGCGCTGAATTTTCATCGTCCGTTCAGACGTAGTTTGGCTCGCGGTTCGTCCCTAGAGTGGCTCTTGTCAGTAGAAAAGGAGCACATGATGGAGCTGCATTCGGGTCTTGATTACAGCGGCAAGGTGGTGCTGATCACCGGTGGCACCAAGGGCATCGGCGCCGGTATCGCGCTGGGATTTCTGGCCGCGAACGCACGGGTGATCGTCTGTGCCCGGCGCGAACCTGAGCAGGTGCCGACAGCGGGTGGCAAGCGCGCGACCTTCATTGCCACCGATGTGCGCGACCACGATTCCCTGCAACGCCTGTTCGCCACCATCGAACGCGACTTCGGGCGCCTCGACGTGGTGATCAACAACGCCGGCGGCAGCCCTGCCACCGACGCGGCCACGGCCTCGCCGAGGTTTCATGAAAGCATCATCGGCCTGAACCTGATCGCGCCGCTCAACGTCGCCCAGCACGCCAACCGGCTGATGCAGGCACAGGCCCAGGGCGGTTGCATCGTCTTTATCGGCAGCATCAGTGCGCTGCGTTCATCGCCGGGTACCGCCGCTTACGGCGCGGCCAAGGCCGGGGTGCTGGCGCTGGTGCAATCGCTGGCGGTGGAGTGGGGGCCCAAGGTGCGGGTGGTCACGGTCAGCCCGGGGCTGGTGCTGACCGAGCAGGCGCATCTGCATTACGGCTCCGAAGCCGGTGTCGCCGCCGTCGCCGCCGGCATTCCGGCCGGCCGCATGGCGGTGGCCGAAGACATCGCCAACGCCTGCCTCTACATCGCATCGCCGCTGGCCGGTTACGCCAGCGGTTGCAACCTGTTGCTGCATGGCGGTGGTGAACGCCCGGCATTTCTCGGCGCCGCGCAGGTGCTGCCCACCTGATCGACCTATTGCGGCGACCGGGTTCGGTGGCCGCCTTCAATGTGAAGGAGACGACTTTGGCTGATCCACAATTGCTATCCAATGTGCGCGCCCTGGTGGGGCGCGAGTACGGCCGCGTGTACGCCTGGGACGAGGTCAATGCCCCGATGATTCGCCAGTGGTGCGAAGTCATGGGCGTGGACAACCCGCTCTACACCGATGCGGAATTTGCCCTGGGCACTCAACATGAGGGCCTGATCGCGCCGCCGGCGATGCTGCAGGTGTGGACCATGGAAGGCCTGCACGCCAACAACTATCCGCCTGGCTCCACCGACGAGAACCCGTACGAGGTACTCAAGGAAATGGAAGCCTACGGCTACGCGTCCACCGTGGCGGTGAATTCCGAGCTGAGCTTCACCCGTCCACTGCGTATGGGTGAAAAGCTCTACTACACCACGCGCCTGGATTCGGTGGGCGATGAGAAAACCACCGCCCTGGGCACCGGCTTTTTCGTCACCCTGGTGATGAGCCACTTCGTCGAAAAAGCCGGCGGCGACGAGCCGGTGGGTCAGTTGCTGTTTCGCGTGTTCAAGTTCCGTGCGGCCAATGCCCAGGCACCGGCCAAGGTTGAAGCGGCGCCGGCCAAGGCCAAGCGCCCGCTGCCGGGCATCAGCGACGACACCCGGTTCTTCTGGGAAGGCTGCGCCAAGGGTCAGTTGCTGATCCAGCGCTGCACCGCCTGCCAGACCCTGCGTCATCCGCCGGCCCCGGTGTGCATTGAGTGCCACAGCTTCGACTGGGACACCCTTGAGGCCAGCGGCCGCGCCACCTTGTATTCGTTCGTGGTGATGCACTACCCCGAAGTGCCGCCGTTCGATTACCCCAACCCGATCGGCCTGATCGAGCTTGCGGAGGGCGTGCGCCTGATCGCCGGGCTGGTGGGTATCGAGCGCGAGCAATTGCAGATCGGCCAGCGTCTGCAGGTCGAGTTCCAGACCTTCGATGACCAACAGACCCTGCCGATGTTCCGGCCGGTAGAGGCATAGGAGCCCTTCATGGATTTCGAATTGAGCGAAGACCAGCGCGCCATTGCGCAGATGGCCGACGGCCTGTTTGTCGACCATTGCCATGACGAGTACATGCGCCAGTGGGACACCAGCGGCGAATCGATGATGGCGCCGCTGTGGGCGCTGTGCATCGAGACCGGACTGCACGCCCTGGCGATTCCCGAAGAGCACGGCGGCAGCGGCCTGGGCATGACCGAACTGATGCTGGTGCTGCAGGCCCAGGGCAAGGCCCTGGCCCAGGTGCCGTTGTGGCGTCATCAATTGGCTGCTGCGACCCTGGCCCGTTTCGGCGCTGGCGACAGTGCCGGGTGGGTGGCCAAGGCGGCATCCGGCGAGGCGCTGCTGAGCCTGTCTGTCGATGGCTTGAGCAGTGCTCGGGGCATTGAGTTGCAGGCGCAGGCGACCACCGGGGGCTGGTCGATCAATGGCCGGGTTGCGTCCCTTGCGTTGGGCGATCAGTCGCAGGCCGCGCTGGTATTGGTAGAAGTCGAAGGCCAGCCGCGCTTGTTGCTGCTTGACCTGTCGGCGCCCGAAGTGAAGCGGGTATCGGCGGTGTTGACCCACGGCGAAGCAGTGGCCGACTTGCACATCCAGGGCTTGACCGTGAACGCCGCCGCGCTACTGCCGGCCGAGTCCGTCGCCTGGCTGGAGCTGCGTTGCACAGCGGCATTGGCGGCCCTGCAACTGGGGGTCAGCGAAGAGCAGGTCCGTCGCACCGTGGCCTATGTCAGCGAGCGCCGGCAGTTCGAGCGCGTCATCGGCAGCTTCCAGGCGGTGCAGATGAGCATGGCCGACACCCATATCGCCGTCGAAGCCTTGCGCACCACGCTGTGGCAACTGGCCTACCGCATCGATGCCGGCTTGCCGGCGCCCAGCGAAGCGCTCGCCACGGCCTGGCTGGCCTGTGAAGCGGGGCACCGCATCGGCCATATCGCGCAGCACGTGCATGGCGGCATCGGCGTCGACCTGACGTATCCGATCCACCGTTTTCTCTACTGGAGTCGCGGCCTGTCCCTTGCCTTGGGTGGTTCGGCGGCAAACCTGGAACGCCTGGGCGACTGGCTCAACGATAACGACAAGCTGGGATGGAAATATGACCTCGAAGAACACCAAGCGCTTTGAAGACGTGCGCCCCGGCGAAGCACTGCCGGAGCTCGCGGTGCCGATCACGGTGACCCTGATCAACGGTGGCGCGATTGCCACGCGTGACTATTTCCCCGGTCACCACGACGCCGAGGCGGCCCGTGCCCTGGGTTCGCCCCACGTGTTCATGAACATCCTCACCACCAACGGGCTGGTGCAGCGGTTCATCGAGCAGTGGGCCGGGCCGCTGGCGCAGTTCACCGCCCTGAAAATCAAGCTCGGTGCGCCGAATTATCCCGGCGACTGCATGACCTTCAACGGCAGCGTCAGCGCACTCGATGCCGACACCCGCACGGTGGAAATCACCTTGAGCGGCAAAAATTCCATGGGCAATCACGTGACCGGCACGGTCGCGCTGGTCCTGCCCTGACAGCCGGAGAGACACAGATGACTGATTCATCGATTTCCGGGCGCGCCGCGATCGTTGGCCTCGGCGCGACCGAATTTTCCAAGAACTCCGGACGCACCGAATTGCGCCTGGCCCTGGAGGCCACCTTGAGTGCGCTCAAGGATGCCGGCATCGACCCGTCCGAGGTAGACGGCTTCAGCTCCTACTCGGTGGACAAGGTCCCGGAGTACGAAATCGCCCGCCTGCTCGGTTGCAAGGACGTCAAGTTCTTCTCCCAGGTGCCCCATGGCGGCGGCGCGGCCTGCGGGCCGGTGATGCACGCGGCGATGGCGGTGGCCACCGGCGTGGCGAAAGTGGTGGTGGTGTACCGGGCCATGAACGAGCGTTCCTGGTACCGCTTCGGCACCGGCAACTACGGCTTCGCGGCCTCGCCGATCTTCGACAACGTCAACTACGGCTGGTACATGCCCCACGGCTTCCATACGCCGGCCGCCTGGGTCGGCATGTTCGCCCAGCGCTACATGCACACCTATGGCGCCACCAGCGAAGACTTCGGCCGGATCGCCGTGGCCGCGCGGGATTTCGCCGCGACCAACCCCCAGGCGTTTTTCCACGGCAAGCCGATCACCCTGGAAGAACACCAGGCCTCACGCTGGATCTGCGAACCGCTGCACCTGCTCGATTGCTGCCAGGAGTCCGATGGCGCGGTGGCGATGGTCATCACCTCGGCCGAGCGCGCCCGTGACCTGCGGCAGAAACCGGTGACCATCAAGGCCGGTTCCCAGGGCATCAGCCACGGCCAGCAGAGCATGACCTCGTTCTACCGCGAAGACATCACCGGGCTGCCGGAAATGGGCGTGGTCGCCCGCGAGCTGTATCGCCAGTCGGGCCTCGGTCCAGAGTCTTTCCAGACCGCGGTGATCTACGACCACTTCACCCCGTTCGTGCTGCCGCAGCTGGAAGAGTTCGGCTTCGTCGAACGCGGCGAAGCCAAGGAATTCATCCGCGCCGGGCACCACGCCCGTGGCGGCAAACTGCCGATCAACACCCACGGCGGTCAACTGGGCGAAGCCTACATCCACGGCATGAACGGCATCGCCGAAGCGGTGCGCCAGGTGCGTGGCACGGCGGTCAACCAGGTGGCGGATGTGCAGAACGTGCTGGTCACCGCCGGCACCGGCGTACCCACCAGCGGCCTGATTCTCGGCGCAGCCTAAGGAGCAGCAGATGTTCGTCGACCTCACTCCCGAACAACATGCCCTGCGCCACAAGGTGCGGGACTATTTCCAGGCCCTGATGACCAAGGACATGCGCGAGCAGTTGCGCGGCAAGGAAGGCGGCGAGCTGTATCGCCAGACCATCCGCCAGATGGGTCGCGACGGCTGGCTCGCGGTCGGCTGGCCCAAGGCCCATGGCGGCCAGGGCTACGCCGCCACCGAACAGTTGATCTTCTTCGAAGAAGCCAACATCGCCGGCGCGCCACTGCCGTTCGTGACCATCAGCACCGTGGGCCCGGCCTTGATGGCCCACGGCAGCGAGCTGCAGAAAGAGCGTTTCCTGCCTGGGATCGCCGCGGGCGAAATCATGTTCGCCATCGGTTACTCCGAACCCGACGCCGGCAGCGATCTGGCCGTGCTGAAAACCAGTGCGCGCCAGGACGAAGAAGGCTTCGTGGTCAATGGCAACAAGCTGTGGACCTCGGGCGCCGAATCGGCCGATTTCGTCTGGCTGGCGGCCCGTACCGATCCGACCCAGGCGCGGCACAAGGGCATTTCGCTGCTGATCGTCGATACCACGACGCCGGGTTTCTCCCACACCCTGATCCACACCGTCGGCAATCCGACGGCGGCCACTTACTACGACAACGTGCGGGTGCCCAACGAGATGCTGGTGGGCGAGTTGCACGGTGGCTGGAAACTCATCACCTCGCAGTTGAACCACGAACGCCTCGGCCTGGGCACCTGGTCGGACAAGGTGGTGGCGCTGTTTCGCCGGGTCTACCTGTGGGCGCGGGCCCGCGATGAACAGGGGCGTCGGGCGATGGACAAGGCCTGGGTGCGCAGCTCGCTGGCCGAGTGTTATGCGCGCCTGGAGGCGATGCGCCTGATCAACATGCGCATAGCCTCCGATCTTGAGCTCGACCGCATGAGCGTCGCGCTGAGTTCGACCACCAAGGTGTTCGGCTCGGAGTCGGCCATCGAGATCCTGCGCAAGCTGGCGGCGATCGTCGGTGCCAATGGCTCGATGCGCAGCGGTTCGGCGGCGACGCTGTTGGAAGGTGACCTGGAGTATGAATTGCGCTCTGCAACGACCCTGACCTTTGGCGGCGGCACCAATGAAATCCAGCGCGAACTGATCGCCCAGTTTGGCCTCGGCATGCCGCGCACCCAACGCTGACGCTCGTCCATCAACAACAAGAACCGCACTCGCCCCGGCTCCGGGGCGAGTCGAAGGGGACTTTCATGAGCACTATCGAGCAATTTCGCCAGGACACCCGCGCCTGGCTGGAGGCCAACTGCCCGCCGTCGATGCGCACCGGCATGGCTGAAGGCGATGTGGTGTGGGGCAGCCAGAACCCGCAGTTTCCCTGTGAAGACGCGCGCCTGTGGTTCGAGCGTATGCGCGACAAGCGCTGGTTTTGCCCCGAGTGGCCTGAGGAATACGGCGGCGCCGGCCTGAGTGACGAACAACTGGCGGTGCTGGAAAGCGAGATGCGTCGCCTCAAGTGCCGGCCGCCGCAGATCAACCTGGGCATCTGGATGCTTGGGCCGGTATTGCTGGCGTTCGGCAGCGAGCAACAGAAACGCGATCTGCTGCCGCCGATTGCCCGCGGTGAAGTGCGCTGGTGCCAGGGCTTCTCCGAGCCGAACGCCGGCTCCGACCTGGCCAGCCTGAAAATGGCCGCCCGCGATGCCGGTGATCACTTCGTGGTGGACGGCAGCAAGATCTGGACCTCCTACGGCGACAAGTCCGACTGGATGTATGCCCTGGTGCGCACCGACTTCAGCGCACCGAAACACGAGGGCATCAGCCTGATCGTGCTGGACATGCGCAGCCCCGGCGTGAAGCCGCAGCCGATCGATCTGATCAGCGGCAAGTCGGCGTTTTGCCAGGTGTTCTTCGACAGTGTGAAAGTGCCCAAGAGCCAGTTGATCGGGCCGTTGAACGGCGGCTGGAACCTGGCCAAGTACCTGCTGCAGCACGAACGCAAGGCGATGTCGAAATTCGGCGAATTCAGCCTGCCGTCGCACTTCGACCTGCTGGCGCTGATGCGCGAGTACGTGCCGGCGCCACAATCTCAGAGCGAACACGCGCTGCAGGCGCGGGCCACGGCCTGTGCAATGAACGAGCAGGCCTACAACCTGACCGTGCAGCGCATGGGCGAAGAGGCGCGGGCCGGCGATGACATCGGCGGCCTGATGTCGATCATGAAACTGGTGCACACCGAACAGGAGCGCGACAAGTTCGAAGTGCTGCTCGATGCCATGGCCGGGCATGCCTTCGGTTGGGACAGTGCGGCGTTCAGCGAGCAGCAACTGGCGGTGACCCGCTCCTGGTTGAACAGCTATGCGCTGACCATTTCCGGCGGGTCCTCAGAGGTCCAGTTGAACGTCATCGCCAAGCGCGTGCTGGGCTTGCCCGACGCCAAAAAAGGAGTCACCCCATGAGCCTGCGTTATAACGATGACCAGCGTTTGTTGGCCGACAGCGCCCGGGACTTTCTCGCCGCCCGCAGTCCGGTGAGTGCCCAGCGTCGACTGCGTGACGAGGCGGCGGCCTTTGGCTTCGACCCGCAATTGTGGCGTGACGCGGTGGGGTTGGGCTGGAGCGCGATCGCCTTCCCCGAAGATTTCGGTGGCCTGGATTTCGGTTGCAAGGGCCTCGGGCCGATCTTCGAATCCATGGGCCGCAACCTGTCGGCCACGCCGCTGTTGTCCAGCGTGGTATTGGGCGGTTCGCTGGTGCAGCTGGCGGGCAATTCGGCGCAGCAGGCGCAGTGGTTGCCAGCGCTGATCGGTGGCGAACAACGCCTGGCCCTGGCCGTTGACGAACGCTCGCGCCACGACCCGCGCGGCGTTGCCCTTGAGGCCAAGGCCGAAGGGCAGGGCTATCGCTTGCACGGCGACAAGTTCTGGGTGGTCGATGGCCTCGGTGCCGATGCCTACGTGGTGGCGGCGCGCACCTCCGGGCAGCCAGGTGAGACCCAGGGCATCAGCCTGTTCCTGGTGCCGGCCGACACGAAGGGTTTGACCGTCAGCGCCCTGGCGCTGATCGATTCGCGCAACAGCGCACGCCTGCAACTGGACGGCGTGCAACTGGGCAGCGATGCGCTGCTGGGTACCTTGGGCGAAGGCTGGGCTGCGCTGGAAACCGTGCTGGACCGTGGTCGCACCTGTCTCGCGGCGGAGCTGTTGGGGATGGCCGAGCAACTGTTCGAAACCACCCTGGAGTACCTCAAGACCCGCGTGCAGTTCGACACGCCGATTGGCACCTTCCAGGTCCTGCAACACCGCGCCGCGCAACTGTATGTCGACCTGGCGCTAAGCCGCAGCGCGCTGATGGCGGCGCTGGCGACCCTGGACGACGCCAGCCTCGACGTCGGCGCCCGTGCTCGCCTGGTCAGCCTGGCGAAATGGAAGGCCGGCGACACGGCCATCAAGGTCGCCAATGAAGCAGTGCAGATGCACGGCGGCATTGGCGTCACCGACGAACTGGATGTCGGCCTGTACCTCAAGCGCGTGCGCGTGGCGCAGAGCTGCCTGGGCGACCGGGATTTCCATTGCGAACGCTATTCGGCCCACGCGTAACCGAACAGCGGGATTAATCCCTCACAAGGTCCCCTGATGTAACCCGACCCCTGTGGGAGCGGGCTTGCCCGCGAAGACGGAGTGTCAGGCGATGCAGATGTTGAATGTGCCGACCCCTTCGCGGGCAAGCCCGCTCCCACAAGGAACGGCGGGGTATTCAACATTTGCGTACGACACGCTCCCTCAGGTTTTTCGCTGTTCTGGAGAAAACAAACATGAGCATTGAACGCTGGCAAGCCGCGTGGCGCGATCTGATCGCCCCCGGTGCGCCGTTTGAAGTGGTGACGCCCGATGACGGCGCGCCACGTTACTTTCGTCACGCCGCGCACGACTTGCTGCAGGTGTTCGACGCCGGTCGGGTTCACGGTGACCGTGAGTTCCTGGTCTGGCAATCACAACGCCTGACCTTCAACCAATTCTTCGATCAGGTCGACCGCCTGGCCGGGCAAATGGTCGCCCGTTTTGCCCTGCAACCGGGCGAGCGGGTGGCGATTGCCATGCGCAACCAGCCGGCGTGGCTGGTGGCGTTCGCCGCGATCGTGCGCTGTGGCGCGGTGTGTGTGCCGCTCAACAGTTGGGGTCTGCGCGATGAGTTGCAATACGCGTTGCAAGACAGCGGTTCGCGCCTGCTGCTGTGTGACGAAGCGCGCCTCGATACCTTGCGCGAAGACCTGGCCCGCGAGCAGCGAGCCACCATCGTCGTCGGGGCAGGGGAAGCCACCTTGCCCGAGAACTGCCTGCGTTTCGAGGACTTGATCAGCGCCCCGGCACAACCTGTGCCCACGCTGGAAATCGATCCTGACGCGCCGGCACTGATCCTCTATACCTCGGGCACCACCAGCCGCGCCAAGGGCGCCGTGTCCAGTCACCGGGCCATCTGCCAGGCGCTGTTTGCCCTGGATTTCCAGGGCGCGTTTTGCGCCATGAGCTCGCCCGAGCGTATCGGCGTGGTGATCAACAGCGGCTATCCACCCACCACGCTGGCGGCGGTGCCGCTGTTCCATGTCAGCGGCTTGCATGCGCAATTTCTGTCGGCATTACGCGGCGGTCGGCGCTTGATGCTGATGTACAAGTGGGATGTCGAACGTGCCATCGACCTCATTCGCGATGAGCGCTGTACTCAGTTCAACGGGGCACCGGTGATGATGCAGCAGTTGCTTGCGTCACCGCGCTTTGGCAGCGAGCACACCGCCAGCCTGTTCGGTCTTGGACTGGGCGGTGCAGCGTCCTCCGCCGGGGTGCTGGACAACATGCTCAAGCTCAAGCCCGACGTCATCGGCGGTGCCGGCTACGGCCTGACCGAAAGCAATGGCATCGGCGCGGCCATCGGTGGCGATCCGTTCGTATACAAGCCGCAGACGGCGGGTTGGGCGCTGCCGATCGTCGATATTCGTATCGGTGACAGCCCTGACCAGCCTCAGGTGACGGGCACTCGCGGGGTCATCTGGTTGCGTTCCCCAACCCTGATGAGCGCCTACTGGAACCTGCCCGAAGCCACTGCGCAAAGCCTGCGTGACGGTTGGCTGGACACCGGCGATATCGGTTATCTCGACGAAGAGCAATTCCTCCACATCACCGGCCGGGTCAAGGAGTTGATCAACCGCGGAGGCGAGAACATTTCCGCCGCGGAAATCGAAACCTGCATCCTCGATATGCCCGGTGTCCTGGAGGCGGCGGCCTTCGCCATTGCCGACCCGCTGCTGGGCGAGACGGTGGGGCTGGCCGTGCATGGCCAGGCATCGACACTGCCCCAGGAAGCGCAAATCTGCGCATTCATCGCCGAGCGCCTGGCCGCCTACAAAGTGCCGGCGCAGGTCTTTCGGGTTCGCGAACCCTTGCCCCGCAATGCCACCGGCAAGGTGCTCAAGGCGCAGCTGCAAGAAAAGTTGGGCGCATAACGCCGCCTTAGTCTTTCCGGACGATGTTCGGGCCGGCAGAACACGAACAATGGGTCCATTCCATAAAGCCTTATCAGCGTAGGAGGCATCACATGAAAATAACAAGAACAGGTCTCATGCTCGCGGTCGCAGTCACAGCCAATAGCGGGCTGATGGGTTATGCGCACGCCGCGGTATCACCCCAGGAAGCGGCCAAGCTGGGCAAGGAGCTGACCTGTGTCGGCGCCGAGCAGGCCGGCAACGCCGAGGGCACCATTCCGCCGTACACCGGCAAATACCTGGGTGAAGTACCGGGCTGGAATCATGTGAAATTCTCCGGCGACCAGCCGGTGGATCCCTATGCGGCGGAGAAGCCGATCCTGGTGATCACCGCGCAGAACATGAGCCAGTACGAGTCGCACCTGACCGAAGGGCAGAAGGCCCTGCTGAAGAAATACCCGACCACCTACAAGATGAACATCTACCCAGGCCATCGGGATTTTCGCTACCCCGATTACGTCTGCCGCCGCGTGATGGACAACGCGCTGCACGCCCAGCTGGTCAATGACGGTGCCGGTTTCACCGGGATAGGCCAAGTGCCGTTCCCGATTCCCAAGAACGGCATGGAACTGCTGTGGAATCACCAACTGCCGGCGCGCGCCTACACCGAGGAAAAAACCTCCGACCTGGCCTCGGTCCTGCCCAACGGCAGCATTGGCTGGGGGCGAGCCTACGCACGTAACCTGGCACTGGGTAACACACCGGGCGCCGACTCCAGGACCGAAGACAAGATTGCGGCCATGAGCAACAACATGACCCTCAAGCCGGCCCGCGACAACGGCACCATCAGTATTTCCCATGAACCCTATAACTTCGGCACCGATGCGCGCCAGGCCTGGACCTACAGCCCATCGACCCGGCGCGTACGGCAACTGCCGGGCTACGGTTTCGATCAGCCGATGATCGGCACCAACGGCACCATGACCATCGACGAAGACCGCTTGTTCAACGGCTCGCCGGAGCGTTACACCTGGAAGCTGATCGGCAAGCGCGAGATCTACAGCCCGGCCAACGCCTTCAAGCCCAACGCCGGCACCGTCAAGTTCGCCGACATGCTGACCCCCAACCATCCCAATCCCGATTTGATGCGTTATGAATTGCGGCGGGTGTGGGTACTGGAAGCGGACTTGAAGGAAGGCTATCGCCATGTCTATGGCAAGCGCGTGCTGTTCATCGACGAAGACACCTGGAACGCGGTCATGGCCGACAACTACGACGCCCGTGGGCAACTGTGGAAACACGCCATGGTCAACTACTACTACCACCCTGACATGAGCGGCTGGCAGGCCGGTTCGCAGTTCTTCATGGACCTGAACTCCGGCCAGTACACCGGCTACGGCATGACCAACGAAGCGAAGAAGGGGCCGATCCTCAACGAAGGCAAGTTCACCCCGGACCAATACACCGCCGATGCGGCGCGGGCGATCGGGCGGTAAGCGCCGGGTCGTTGCAAAGACAAAAGCCCTATCGGTTTCCGATAGGGCTTTTTTTTGGTTCATCACGGAATCCTGGGAAACACAGAAACAAGAACGCCGATTTGATTGATGATGTTCGTGCGAGCAAACACATCTAACAAACCGGCGTTCTTATGCGCGATATTAATACTTTCC
>NZ_BAAIAK010000030.1:0-11436 GCF_054600775.1 Pseudomonas sp. MHK4
GAGGGCGTGTCAGGCAACATTAATGTCGACTGACACGCCCTCTTCGCGAGCAAGCCCGCTCCCACTTTTGAACTGCGTTTGAGTCAATATCCGCGTTGCACGTTCGCCTGGTTTTCCAGCGTCAAGCCATTGAGAAAACGCTCCAGATTGGCCAGGAAACTGTCAGCGATCTCGTGACGGCTGTTGCTGGAGATCGCCGACGTATGGGGCGACAGGCGCACCCGTGGATGGGCATAGAGCGGGTGACCGTCCGGCAGCGGTTCGGGTTCGGTCACGTCCAGTGACGCCAGGCCGATGCGGCCGCTGTCGAGGGCCTCCCGCAGCGCCCCATGGTCGAGCAGCCCGCCCCGGGCGATGTTGATCAGGTGCAGGCCGGGCCGGGCGCTGGCGAGCACGGCGCTGTCGACGATATGCCGGGTCGCGTCGGTCAACGGCGCGGCCAGTACCAGGTGATCGGCGCGCGCGAACAGCTCATGGATATCCCGCGCCGCCTCGACGCCCTCCACCTCGAACGGCGTCGGGCTCTGGCGCAGCGCCAGCACCTTGATGCCCAGGGCGTGGGCCTTGCTCGCCAGGCTGCGGCCGATGGCACCAAAGCCGAGGATCCCCAGGGTGGTGCCCTTGAGCGGCGTCAGCGCGGTGAAATTCCATTGCGCGTCATGCACCCAGATATCCGGCAGTCGTTTGGCCGCAGCGAAGATCGCCGCCAGCGCGAACTCGGCGATGTTCTCGGCGGCGCTGCCGCGCGAGGTACTGACCGGTGGGCCGTTGAACAGCCAACTCGGGTAGAAATCGATGCCCGATGACACCACCTGAATCCATTGCAGCCCATAGGGCCAACCCGGTGGCGGGGTGTCCGGCGCCTGATAACCACGGACATTGATCGGCCGCGCCAAAAGGATCTGCACTTCGGCCGGCAGGTCGCTGGGGACCCCGGCCGGTACAGCGATGACGCGGGCTTCGGGGTGGGTTTGCGCGAGGCGCTGGCGGATCACTTGGTTGAAGTCTTCATCCAGCTGGCTGGCGATGACGAGCTGGCTCATGGGCGCTCCTTGATCTGGGACTGGCGCTGGGCGAACACAGCCTTGCCGACGCCCTGCAGGATGGCGTCGTTCTGCGGTGTATGAACGCGACTGCAGAGCACATCGCGGTAATGCCGTTGCAGCGGATTGCTGCGGGACAGGCCGGGATTGCCCGACGCTTCGATGGCCAGTTCCACGGCGCGAATCGCGTTGCCGGTCACCAGGTATTTGAGTTGCGCCGCGTTGCTGGCGGGCGTTCGACCCTCGGCGGCCGCGTCGAGCAGGCTGCGGTTGGCAAACAGCAAGGTGTCGATCTGCCCGACAATTTCCTGGAAGCGGGGCAGGGTCGAAAGCGCGGCGCCAAGGTTGGATGGCGCACGGGTTTCCAGCCAGCCCACCAGCCAGTCGCGGGCGGCCTGGGCCACCCCGTCGTAGACCGATGACAACAACACCGACATCCACAGGAAACCGTCGCCATCGAGCTCCGGTTGCGGCGCGCTCCAGCGGCTGACGCTGACTGCGTGGTCCAGTGGCACCAGTACGTTGTCGAACACCACCTCATGGCTGCAAGTGGCGCGCATGCCCAGGTGATCCCAATCTTCGATGATGCTGATCCCCGGCGTGTCCTTGTGCACCAGCCAGGCACCGACCAGCGGATCCTCGTCGGTGCTGCGCGCCCAGACGCTGAACCAGGTCAGGCCATGGCTGCCGGTGGAGTAGATTTTTCGCCCGCTGATGCGCCAGCCTGCCGCGGTGCGCCGGGCGACAGTCGCCGGCAGGCCGCCGCGCGCGGGCGTGCCCAGATCGGGCTCGACCCGCAGGGCGTTGATCAGTGCGCCGTTTTGCACGGCGTCTTGGGCCACCTGCAAGCGCAGCGCTTCGGGCCAGTTTCGATTGTCTTGCAGGCGCGCGTGCTGCAGATACTGCATCACCAGGATCAACGCCGTCGACGGCTCGCCCTTGGCGATCGCGCCGATGGCCTTGCGCGCTTGCGTGAGGCTTGCGCCGCCACCGCCCAGGGCCTTGGGCACGGTCAGCGCGACCAGGCCGTGCTGATGCAGCAGCTTGAAGTTGTCGTGGGGGAAGGCGCCGCTTTCGTCATAGAGGTGGGCACTGGCGCCAAGCTGTTCGCTGAGGCGTTCCAACAAGGCTTCGAAATTGGCCACCTCGACCGAGCGCAGCACGGGCGGGTGTTGAGAAGAAAGGCTCATGGTGATTTCACTCGATCAGGGCAGGGTGGCGGTTCATAACGCCAGCAAGCGGAAATTTTTGTCCCACAGAGGGCCGACATCGAGCCGGTCGCTCAACACGCCAGCGTCGAAGAACAAATCGGCGACTTCCTGCTGCGAAGCAATCGCCTGATCGTTCACTTCGATGATCCGCGAGGCCTGGCTACGGCCGTTGTACATGTCGAGGAACACCGCTTTGTCGACACCCAACAGCTGCGCTGACTTGGCGGCCCACGGCTCCGGATTGTCGTTGATCCATTCCAGGGTGCGGGCCTGGCGCTGCAGGTAGTCTTGAATCGCTTGCTTGCGCAGCGGGTCTTCCAGAGCGGCGGGGCGCGCGGCGATCAGGTAGTTGCCGGACAGGTAGCCAAGGGCGGTTTTCAGCACCCGAGCGCCACTGCGGAATTTCGCCAGCTGGATAAACACTCCATAGATCACCCAGGCATCGAGCTGACCGCTCTGGAACGCGGTGAAACCGTCCTGGGGCGTGAGCGCCACGGCGGTGATGTCCTTCATGGTCAGGCCCTGTTCCTTGAGAGCCTTGATCAGGAAATAGTGCGAGGTGGTGGAGCGCACATAACCGACGCGTTTACCGCGCAATTGCGCGACCGACTCGATGTTCGAGGCCTTGGGGATCAGGAACACCTGGTTGTTCACGTCACCTTGCAGCACCGCGATCAGCTTCGGTTGACGGTGGCTCTGGATCGAGAAAATCGGCGGGATTTCACTCATCGAGCCAACGTCCAGGCTGCCCGAAGCCAAGGCTTCGACGATCAGGTTGCCGCCGGCAAATTCGGCGTACTCAACTTTGTAGGGGGTGTTGGCGGTACCGGCGTCCTCGGTGAAGTACGAGTCCTGGCCGCGGTAGGTGGCGACGCCCAGGGTCAGGTCCGCGAGGCTGGGTGTCTGGGCGAAGGCGCGGTTGGGCAAGCCCATGGAGGACAATCCCAGTGCACCGAGGGCGATCGAGCTGGCCGTGAGAAAGCCGCGACGATTGAACTGTCCCTGTGTGATCTTTTTCGTCATGGTCAGGCTCTTGTCAGATGGCGATTGGCTGATGGCGGTTGACCGGAACTTGCAGGCCAAGGTGCTCGCGCAGGGTGTCGCCGCTGTACTCCTCGCGCAGCAGGCCGCGCTGCTGCAGCACCGGCACCACCAGCTCGGTGAAATACTGCAGGCCGTCGGGCAGCAGCGAGTTGATGATGAAACCGTCCGCCGCACCTTGTTCGAACCACTTCTGGATCGCGTCGGCGACCTGTTCAGGGGTGCCGACAAAATCGCGGCGAGGCCTGGAAAAGCGCAGGGCCACTTCACGCAAGGTCAGGCCTTCGTCCTTGGCCAGCTGCTTGATCCGGTCCGATCCGCCTTTCTGGCTGTTGGACCCCAGGTCGCCCAACTCGGGGAACGGCGCATCCAGGGGGTACTGGCTGAAGTCATGGTCATTGAACGGCCGGCCGAGGGCGACGATGGCGTCTTCGATGGTCACAAGCTCCACGGCTTGCTGATAGCGGCTTCGCACTTCGGCTTCATCGCGGCCGACGATCGGGCGGATGCCCGGCAGGATCGACAGTTTCTGCGGGTCGCGGCCGAAACCCGCCGCGCGTTGTTTCAGGTCTAGAGAGTAGGCGTGGGCATCGTCGAAGCCTTCGGGGCTGACGAAAATCGCGTCGGAGTTTTGCGCGGCGAAATCACGTCCGGCCTCAGAAGTGCCGGCCTGGAAAATCACCGGTTGACCTTGTTTCGAGCGGGAGATGTTGAGCGGGCCCTTCACCGAGAAAAACTCGCCCTTGTGCTCCAGCGCATGCAACTTGCCGGGGGTGAAGAATTCGCCGCTCTGCTTGTCGTACGCGAAGGCATCGTCCTCCCAGGAATCCCACAAGCCCTTGACCACCTCCACGTGCTCCTTGGCGATGCGGTAGCGCACCGCGTGGGGCGGGTGTTCGGTCTTGCCGAAATTGTCGGCGGTACCGCTGAGCCAGGACGTCACCACGTTCCAGCCGGCGCGGCCGCCGCTGATGTGATCCAGGGAGGCGAACTGGCGGGCGACCTGGAAGGGTTCGGTGTAGCTGACGGTGACGGTCGCCACCAGCCCGATGTGCTGCGTGGTGGCGGCCAGGGCGGAGAGAATGGTCAGCGGTTCGAAACGGTTGAGGTAATGCGGGCTGGACTTCTCGTGGATGTGCAGGCTGTCGGCGATGAAAACGAAGTCGAACTTGGCCGCCTCGGCCAGTTGCGCCTGCTGCTTGTAGAAGTCGAAGCTTACGCTGGCGTTGGGCCGGGCCTGCGGGTGGCGCCATTCGCCCCAGCCGTGGCCGACGCCATGGACCATCGCACCGAGTTTCAGTTGGCGTTGTTTGCTCATGGTGTTACTCCTGCATCCGTCGAATCGTTATCGAGAGGCCTGGTTGAGTGGGGCACGCCTGGCGTTGAAGCTCTTGTCGAAGCCCTGGGACACGTCGATGTGCTTGCCCAGGATTCCTTCTTCCTGATAGATGTCGGCGGTGGTCTGCAGGCCGCTGATGACCTGGTCGTCGATCTGCACCGGCTGCATGTGCGTGCCCTTGGCCACGGCGACATGCACCTCCAGAGGCAGGCCGGTCACGCGCGCCTGGGCGGCGGCGTATTCCTCGGGGTGGGCGTTGGTCCAGCGGTAGGCGCGATCGACCCGGGCGATGAAATCGTCGAGCTGCGCACGCTTGTTGGCGATGGCCTGGCTGGTGGCCGCGAAGTACAGGTGATTGGTCAGCAATTTCTCACCGCTGACCAGCACCTTGGCCTGGTTCTGGGTGGTGGAAATGGTGGTGTAGGGGTCCCAGGTCGACCAGGCGTCGGCGCTGCCGTTATCCAGCAGGATGCGCGACTCGCTCGGCAGCAGGTAGATGAACTGCACGTCGTGGGTGCTCAGGCCGGCATCGCGCAGGGCCTTGATCGCCAGGAAGTGGCCGATGGAGCCGCGGGTGGTGACGATCTTCTTGCCCTTGAGGTCGCCGGCATTGTTCAGCGCCGAATCCTTGGGCGCGAGGATGGCCGTGGTGTAGCGCCCCTCGGCATGCACGATGCTGACGACCTTGATCGGCGCGCCGGCTCCCAGGGCAAACACATAGGGCGCATCGCCCAGGGCGCCGATATCCACGGCACCGGCATTCAACGCCTCGCCCAGCGGCGCGGCGGCCGGGAACTCGGAAAACTGGATGTCGTAAGGCACGTCCTTCAGCTCGCCGGAGACCTCCAGCAGCACCTTGATCGTGGATTTCTGATTGGCCACCAGCAACGGTTGCAGGTCAGCGGCGTGGGAGGAGGTAGCGAAGCCCAGGGTGCAAATGAGGCTGAATAGCAGGGATCTTGGTGACATGATGAAACTCCAGGCCTTGGTACATTCAGTTGGGCCTCCGCCTGGAGAAGGGGTCGGTCTGGGGTTGACGTTATCTGTATAAGAACCGTCTGTGAAATTCTTTTTGGTTATATATTAATTATTAAACTATCTGATTATAAAAAATTAAAATATCAAGATAATGCATTAAAGAATGATGCAGACGAGACCCCCGCACAGCCAGAATCAGGCCGGCCGATAGGGCGCCATCGCTGGCAAGCCAGCTCCTGCAGGATGTGCGGAGCATGTCGGGTTTGTGGCATGACGCGCTTCTGTAGGAGCCGGCTTGCTGGTGATGCGAAGGTGGCCGTTATGCCGCCTTCGCTGGCAAGCCAGCTTCTACAGTAGGTCGGGTACAACCGCGAGAGATGGGCTTGTTAGACCACAAAAAATCCATGGGTGCCGTCGCGGGCCAATTGCTCGACCAGTCCGAACTCCCAGTCCAGATACGCCTGCATCGCTTCGCGCGGGTTATCGGTGCCTTCATAAGGCCGGCGATAACGGTCGATACGCGGTGACGCCAGGTGGCTCTCGCCTTCTTCCAACGGCAACTGCGCGGCAATCCAGGCAGCCGTGCCCCCCTTGAGCAAAAACACCGCCTTGCCGGTCAACGCCTCGACTTCGGCCACCGCCAGTCGCGCCAACTGGCTGCTGCCGCAGGTCAGCACATAACGCTCGGCTGAGGGCACGTTGGCCAGCGCTTCGCGCAGTTGCCCGCGCAACGCCCACCATGCACCGGGGACATGGCGTTTGACGTAGTTGGCGCTGCTGGTGAAATCCAGCACGGCGGTGTCACCGTGGGTCAGCCATTGGGCCAGCGTCTCGGGGCTGACTTCCTCGGCCTGTGGTGGCGCGGGAACCGGTGCCTGCCACGTGCCTTGTTCGCTGAAGTGAGCGGGGTTCAAATCATCCAGCACATGCACTTCCCAGCCCAGTTGCGCGAGCCAGGACGCCGACATGTTGGCGCGCACGCCATCGTCGTCCACCAGCACCAGGCGCGCACCGCGCACGCTGGCAAAGTGGTCGGTTTCCTGCACCAATTGCCCGCCGGGTGTCGAGCGGGCGCCGGGCAGGTGGCCGGCTTCGAATTCCTCAGGAGTGCGCACGTCGAACAGGTAGGTGCTGCGGGTCGGCTCCTGTTGCCAGCGTTGCAGGTCCGCCAGGGTGGCGCGGCCGACGAGGGCCTGGTCGGCGACGCGACGGGCATCACGCGCCGCTGTTTGCCGGTGTTCTTCGCTGGTTGGCGCGAATCGGCGCGACTGGCCGTGCTGCAGTTTCTGCCCGGCGAGGGTCCAGCCGATGGTGCCGTTGCGCAAGGCCGAAACCGGGTTGGCGATACCGGCGTTGATCAACGATTGCGTGCCGATGATGCTGCGGGTGCGCCCGGCGCAATTGACGATGATGCGCGTGGCCGGGTCCGGTGCCAGCTCACGGGCGCGCAGCACCAGCTCCGCCCCCGGTACGCTGATGCCGGTGGGGATGCTCATGGTCTGGTATTCATCGAAACGCCGGGCATCGAGCACCACCACGTCAGCCTCGCTGTCGAGCAGCGCCTGGACTTCTTCGGCCGCCAGGGACGGCGTGTGGCGCTGGCTTTCCACCAGTTCGCCGAAGGCTTTGCTGGGTACGTTGACGTCGATGAACAATTCACCGCCAGCACGGCGCCAACCGTCCAGGCCGCCTTCGAGCAGGCTGACATCGAGGTAGCCCAGGTCCTGCAAACGCTGTGCAGCGATGCCTGCCAAGCCTTCGCCATTGTCGTAGACGGTCACTTGGGTATCGCGCCGGGGAATCCGCGAGAACACCTCCAGTTCGAGTTTCGACAATGGAATGTTGGCGGCGAACAGCGGATGCGATTCGGCGAAGGGCGCTTCTTCGCGCACGTCCAGCAGCGCCAGTTCTTCACGGTTCAGCAGGGCTTGGCGAATCTCGGCGAAAGAGCGGGTCGACAGGGTGCTCATAGGGCTTGGTTCTCTTTGGACAAATCCCAGATGTTGGGCAGGTAGGCGTTGGAATAACCGGAAATGAACAGCTTCTCGCTGCCGTCGGGCTGATACACCGCGCGACGCACGGCACCGATGTTGGCGCCGTACACATGGATGCTGATCGAGACCTGGTCGGCAAAGGCGTTGCTGACCTGATGGATGTCGCCGATCTTCGGTGACACGGCCTCGACCTGGCCTGGGCGCAGCTGCACCCGACCGCCATCGGCGACCAAGGCGCCGTCGCCGGTGCGTTTGAACCCTTGCGAGTACTCCGCGCCGCGCAGCATGCCGATCAGCCCCCAGACCCGATGGTCGTGGATCGGCGTACTTTGCCCCGGCCCCCAGACAAAACTGACGATACTGAAACGCTGCCGTGAATCGGCATGCAGCAGGTATTGCTGATAGCGCTCGGGGTCGGGGCGGGCAAAATCCTCAGGCAGCCAATCGTCATGGCTGACCAATTGGCCAAGCAGCTTGCCGCCACGATGCAACAGGTCACCCTCGCGGGGATTGCTGTCGATCAATTCCGCCAGGGCGCCTATGAATGCTCTGAGTCTCTCCGGGTGTCGGGCCTGGGTCATGGCGATTCCATCGTTCGTTGTGAAAGTTGACCCTTTGATTTAAGCATAATGTTTTAGATCAATATGCGATTGTTTAATGATTAGGTTATAGCTGAATGGAATTTAAAGCCCTTTGGTATAGCGCTTTGGCATAGCACCAGAAGCTATTGATTAGTGGCCCGACGTGCGGCGGGCTATCCTTCTCCTGGTGAAGGAACTATGCTTTTCAGACATCTTATTGACTGTTCTCTATGTGCGGGCCAAATGAAAATTGATGATATCGATGCCTTTGTCGAGGTGATTCGTTGCCAGTCCATCAGCCATGCCGCCGAGTCGCTGCAACTGACCCAGCCGGCCATCACGCGGCGCGTGCAGAACTTTGAGCAGGCCTTGGGCGTGGAGTTGTTCGATCGCAATACCAAGCCGCTCAAGCCCACGTTGATCGGTACGCGCGTGTATGAACAGTGCCGCTTGATCCTGCGGGAAATGGATGCCCTGCGCGAACTGGTGGCCACCGACGCGCCACCGACCGGGCTGCTGCGCCTGGGGGTACCGCAGACCATCGGCGACGTGGTGTTGCTCGACGCGCTCAAGCACTTGCGCATCGAGTATCCCGACCTGCGGGCCCAGGTGGCCACGGGCTGGGGCAGTCAATTGGTGGGCAAGATCGAGCGCGGTGAACTGGATGCCGCCGCTGCGCTGTTCCCGGCCGGCAAGATTTTCCCGGACAACATAATCGGCGAGTCGATTGGCAAGATGGAGCTGGTGGTGGTCTGCGCCAAGGCCCAGTTGCCCAAGCGCCCGAGCAAGCTGGCGGACGTTTACCAGAGTGGCTGGATACTCAACCCCGACGGCTGCGGCTTCCGCGCCGGCTTGCAACGAACCCTGTCGGACCAGGGCCTGGCCCTGCGCGTCAACCTGGAAACCTTCGGCACCGAATTACAGCTGGGCCTGGTCGCCGACGGCCTCGGGTTGGGCCTGGTGCCACGCCCTTTGCTGGAACGCAGCGTTCACCGCGATCAACTGGCGGCCATGCCGCTCAAGGATTTCAAGCCGGTGATGGACCTGTGGCTGATCTATCCGCATTTTCTCGGCAACCTGCAAGGGCCGGTGGATGCCTTTGGCAAACTGGTGGCCGGATCGTTGCAGAAGATCAAGAGCGCGGCCTGACACCTGGGTGAAATATAATAAAAAAAAATGATAATTAGCTTAGATTAAAATGTGATTTTTATTATTTTTTAGCTTCCCCTAGGCTGGCTGCAGATTATCAAGGCCATCCAGGAAGTTTTGCCATGAGCAGTGTCAGCCCGTTATCCAGCGTCTCGAAAAATGTCCGCCAGCGCGTCACGCCCGAAGAGTGGGAGGTGCGGGTTAAACTGGCCGCGGCCTACCGGCTGGCGGCCCTGTTCAAGTGGACCGACCACATCTATACGCATTTTTCCGCGCGGGTACCCGGGCCGGATGAGCATTTCCTGATCAACGCGTATGGGCTGCTGTTCGACGAAATCAGCGCCTCCAACCTGGTCAAGGTCGACATCGACGGCAGCATCGTCGACGATCCGACAGGGCTCGGTATCAATCCTGCCGGCTACGTTATCCATAGCGCGATCCACGCGGCCAGGCCAGACCTGCAAGCCGTGCTGCATACCCATACGCGCGATGGCATCGCGGTGTCGGCGCAACGCGACGGCCTGTTGCCGATTTCCCAGCACTCGATCGGTTTTTCCGGGCGGGTGGCTTATCACGGTTACGAAGGGGTAGCGCTGGACCTCGACGAGCGCGAGCGCCTGGTGGCGGACCTGGGCGATAAAAGCGTATTGATCCTGCGCAACCACGGGTTGCTCACCGCAGGTATCAGCGTTGAACATGCGTTCCAGCAACTGCACGGGCTGGAGCGAGCCTGCAATATCCAGATCGCCGCCCAGGCTGGCGGCAATGCCGAATTGATCTTCCCGCCTGCTGAAGTGGTGGCCAAGGTCGAGAAGCAGGCCGAGGTGTTCAAAAGTGGCGACGGACCGGGTGTCGCGCGGCACTGGAATGCGCTGATTCGCCAGCTGGAACGCAGTGATACGACTTACAAGCAATAGCCTGTAGGCGCGAGCTTGCTCGCGAATGCGCCGGTACATCCGACATCGATGTATCGGGCTGCAAGGCCATTAAACACCACCCGAGAGCACTTGTTTAATCGCTGTCGGAATAACTTCTTGAAAGCTACACGACCTTGCGCCGTTGCCTACGGTTACGCCAGAATCCGCCGGCTTGTGCGCCTCGGAGCCCATCGGTAACTTGATTCGCGTCACTGCCCATCAGTGATCGGGTTTAGTCGCCCAGTGGTTTCTAGTGGTGCATCAGTTCTATCAGTCAGGCATTCCCATGCCTGCACTCGATGGTAGCTGTGCGCAGGGCGCCTTCGGGCGCGCCGGTTTGCTAGATCCCCGGTCGACTAACCTGCGTACAGTTGCCTCCCTTTCGTTTAGTCGCGAGAGAGGGGCACTCCATGTAAGGATCTAGCTTATGTTCAAGGTCACACCCAATCCCCCGGAAACGGACCCGGCATCCCCGTACGAAGCCGATTCAAAAAAGCTCAACGAAGCCGCCGAACGCGCCCTCGATTTCCATTTCCCCTCGACCGCCGACATCAAAGCCACGCCGCGCACACCCAGCACGCTGTTTACGGTAGATCCGCAAGCAACGACCGAAACCCTGGTTGTTTATCTGGTCGAAACGCTGGCTTCAGTGGATGTGATGGTCCATCACCTGGTCGATCACCTGGACGGCGGATCACGCCATGCATTGCTCGGTATATCCAACAGCGTGATGCTGGCGGAGATCACCGCGAATCGAGTGCTGGACCAGATCGACCCACGGGAGTAATCGCTCAAACACAAAACCTGTAGGCGCCGCCCGGAGCCGGCTTGCGCCTACACGGATTTACGCCGTTCACGGCCACCCTCCCGTCGCCATATCCGCAATCCTACAGCTCCGACGTACCGCCAACTCAGACGCATCCTACGCGCTCATCGGAAGCGTCCTATCCCATCCTTTATCAGATTCCCGAAAGCTGTCGGGTGCCTGAACGAGGGTGGAAAACCAAGCCTCCCCGTATGCCCATCCAGCCCAGGGAGGACTGATTTTGTCCAACGCACCGCGCATTTTCTTTGACCACACTCGCCACAAGTTCACGATCTACCGATTCGACGCTGTCTTCGACGTCCTGGCCTTCGAAGGCCAGGAACACCTGAGCCAGCCCTTCAACTACCGCATCGAATT
>NZ_BAAIAK010000031.1:0-10757 GCF_054600775.1 Pseudomonas sp. MHK4
CGCGAGCAAGCTTGCTCCTACAGGGGCTTCGTTCCTGTTCTGCACAGTGGGTTTCTGTAGGAGCGAGCTTGCTCGCGAAAAACCTGAGAGCGGCGCGGGGTGTCAGGCTCCCCGCGTCATCGTTGACGACCATCGCTGGCAAGCCAGCTCCTACAGTGGATCGAGTGAGGCCGTGGGAGATGGGTTGGCTGTCAGGCCGCCATCGCCGGCAGGCCAGCTCCCACAATGGATTGGGTATAGCCGTGGGAGATGGGTTGGCTGTCAGGCCGCCATCGCTGGCAAGCCGGCTCCTAAAAAAAAGAGGATCACCATGAGCACCAGCGCCATACAGATCTGCAACCTGCTCTACCGTTACGCTGAATACCTGGACAGCGGCCAACTGGTCGAGGCGGCCGAGCTGTTTCGTCATGCCCGGATGAAGCTGCAAAGCCAGGACGCCTACATCGATCACAGCGCGCTGCTGGGCATCTGGCAACAACGAATCAAGCGCTACCCCTGCGGCACACCCCGCACCCGACACATCATCAGCAACCCGATCATCGACCTCGACGAAGTCGCAGGAACCGCGAAGGTGCGCTCCTGCTACACCGTGCTGCAAGCCACCGACACCCTTCCCCTGTAACCCATCGCCAGCGGGCGCTACCTCGATGAGTTTGAACGCATGGACGGCGTCTGGCGCTTCAGCTTTCGTGATTATTCGCATCTGGACATGATGGGGGACTTGAGCGCGCATCTGTCGATGTAGATCGCGAAATCGCCAACACAAAGGGCCTGCTTCCATCCCCGGAAACAGGCCCATGCACAAGCAAATTGCGGCTATAACCCGTGAGCGTAGAAATGCGGGTTGTCCAGGCCGGGCTTGCCATAACGCAGCACATCGCCGCCGAGGGTGCGGATCTGTCCACCGGCCGCCACCAGCACCGCATGCCCCGCGGCGATATCCCATTCCATGGTGCGCCCCAGGCGCGGATAAAGGTCTGCCTCGCCGCAAGCGACCAGGCAAATTTTCAGCGACGAGCCGGCGCTTTTCAGTGATCGCACCTGGCGCCCGTCGAGGAATTCATCCAGCGCCTGGGCATCGCCATGGGAGCGGCTGGCGACCACGTCCAGGCCCTCCTGGCCCACTGCACGGCAGTGGATGGGCTGGCGCTGCCCGGCCTGTTCGATAAAGGCGCCACCACCACGGGCACCGGCGAACAGTCGCGCAAGCGCGGGTGCGAGCACCACCCCAAGCACCGGCTCACCGTTGTCGATCAGGGCGATATTGACGGTGAACTCGCCATTGCGATTGATGAATTCCCGAGTGCCGTCCAGCGGGTCCACCAGCCAGAAACGCCTGCCGACCTCGGGCACCTTGCCTGCGGCGGCAGCCTCTTCCGAAATCACCGGAATCTGCGGTGTGAGCGCCGCCAAGGCCTGCAGAATCAGAGCCTCGGCACGCTCATCAGCCTCGGTCACTGGCGACGCATCGTCCTTGCCGCGCACCTCGAAATCCGAACGGTACACCTCCAACACCAGCTCGCCTGCCTGGCGGGCAATACCGATGACGTCTTCAAGCAGAACAGTCATTGACTCGTTCATGGCAACTCTCCTGTTTTTTGTTCTTCACATGGTCCATTCGGCCTATGCGCGATTTTGCGGATCCGGGAACAGTACAGACATCCACTCCAACGCCACTGCGCAAATGGATGTTTAACAGGAGCTCCCGTGTCCCACGGCAATCAGCTGTCCGTTGCACAGATCAACACGCTTCGCCTGCGTGCCGTGCAGTTGCGCATCGCCGGCAATACGCTCAAAGCCATCAGCCAGGACACCGGACTCTCATCGCCGACCATCATCTCTGCCTACAAGTCGTGGCAAGCCGGTGGCTGGAAGGCGGTACCCGTGCGCGAACGCGGGCGCAAGCAAGGCGAAGGCCGAAGCCTGTCTGCCGAGCAGGAACAGAACATCTACCAGCTGTTGGTCAGCACGCCGCCGGAACGGCACCAGTTACCGTTCCTGCTCTGGCACCTGGAAGCGATGCAGGCACTGGTCAAGCGTCTGCACGACATCGACTTGCCCGAACGCACCGCCACCCATTACCTGCAACGCTGGCAGCTCAATGCCGAGCGCCCGGCCAAGCGTGTCGCCAATGCTTCGCTGGCCGTACAGCGCTGGTACCGCAGCACCTACCGGGACATCCTCGAACAGGCGCGTGCGCAGAATGGCGAGATCCACTGGATCGATGACTACGGTGCCCGCAACGATCAGGGCAAGCTCAGTCACGGGGTGCTGCGCGCGGTGAGCAATCGCGGCAAGGTGCTCTGGCTGCCTTATGAAGACGGCTTGCGCGCGCCGCACCTGCAAGCGTTCTTCGACCGCCTCTATCGCTCGGCCGAACGCAAAGTGTTTGCCCTGCTCTCGGGCATGCACTGGCAACGCGCCGCGACCTTCATCACCTGGGCCGGCGAACGCGCTGAGCGGCTGCAGCTGTTTCATCTGCCCGAAGCCAGCGCAATGCTCAGCGGTGCCCGCGAACTGGCGACCCAGATCGGTCAGCAAGCCGCCCACGTCAACCCTGACGACACACCTGCCGTGATCGCAAGCACCCTGCCCCGTAACCCCATGCTGCAGATGCTGCGCCAGATGTTAAAACATCAAGTCGCGCATAAGTCCGAATCGCAGCGGTTGTACGTTGATAAACGACAACAACAAAAAGCGAGAGGCAAATCCATGACGCTTACCCATCTACAACGACTGGAAGCGGAAAGCATCCAGGCAATGCGCGAGGTTGTCGCCGAATCCGACAACCCGGTCATGCTCTACTCCATCGGCAAGGACAGTGCGGTCATGCTGCACCTGGCCATGAAGGCCTTCTACCCGGCCAAGCCGCCCTTCCCTCTGCTGCATGTCGACACCACCTGGAAGTTCCAGGAGATGTATCGCTTCCGCGATCAGATGGTGGCCAAGCTCAACGTCGAACTGCTGACCCACACCAACCCCGAAGGCATTGAAATGGGCATCAGCCCGTTCAAGCACGGGTCGCAGATCCACACCGACATCATGAAGACCGAGGGGCTGAAACAAGCGCTTGATCACTACGGTTTCGACGCGGCCTTCGGCGGCGCACGTCGCGACGAGGAAAAATCCCGGGCCAAGGAGCGGATTTTCTCCTTCCGCTCCGACCAGCACCGCTGGGACCCGAAGAACCAGCGCCCGGAGCTCTGGCACCTGTACAACACGCGCAAACACAAGGGCGAGTCGATCCGCGTGTTCCCTTTGTCCAACTGGACCGAGCTGGACATCTGGCAATACATCTACCTGGAAAACATCCCGATCGTACCGCTGTATTTCGCCGCGCCGCGCCCGGTGGTCGAGCGTGACGGGATGCTGATCATGGTCGATGACGCACGCATGCCGCTGAACCCGGGTGAAGTGCCGATGATGCGCAACGTGCGCTTTCGCACGCTGGGTTGCTACCCGCTCACCGGGGCCGTGGAGTCCGATGCCGACACCCTGCCCAAGATCATTCAGGAAATGCTCCTGACCCGCACGTCCGAGCGCCAGGGGCGAATGATCGACCACGACGCGTCCGCATCGATGGAGAAGAAAAAACAAGAGGGGTATTTCTAATGGCACACGTATCCGACCTGATTGCCGAGGATATCGGGCAATACCTCAAGTCCCACGAGCACAAGAGCCTGCTGCGCTTCATCACCTGTGGCAGCGTGGACGATGGCAAGAGCACGCTGATCGGGCGCCTGCTCTACGATTCGAAAATGCTCTTCGAAGACCAGATGGAAGCGCTGGAAGCCGACTCGAAAAAAGACGGCACCCAGGGTGGCGAACTGGACTTCGCGCTGTTGGTGGACGGCCTGGCCGCCGAGCGCGAACAAGGCATCACCATCGACGTGGCCTACCGTTTTTTCTCCACGGAACTGCGCAAGTTCATCGTGGCCGACACCCCGGGCCACGAGCAGTACACCCGCAATATGGTGACCGGTGCCTCCACCGCCGACGTGGCCGTGGTGATGATCGACGCCCGCCGCGGCGTGCTGACCCAGTCCAGGCGTCACAGCTACCTGGCTTCGTTGATCGGCATTCGCAAGGTGGTGCTGGCCGTCAACAAGATGGACTTGATGGACTACTCGGAGAAAGTCTTCAACGCCATCGTCGATGACTACCGCGCGTTCGCCAAGCAGATCAATCTTCAGGATGTCACCGCGATCCCGATGTCCGCGCTGCGCGGTGAGAACATCACCGAGCAGAGCGAGCACATGCCCTGGTATCGCGGCACCACGCTGATGGGCTACCTGGAAACCGTCGAGATCGACGAGGCGCACCAGCAGAAACTGGCGTTCCGCATGCCGGTGCAGTGGGTCAATCGCCCCAATCTCGATTTCCGTGGTTTCACCGGCACCATCGCCAGCGGCATGATTCGTCCCGGCGACCGCGTGCGTGTGTTGCCGGCCGGGCAAGAGAGCCGGATCTCGCGCATCGTGACCCTCGATGGCGACCTGCAACAAGCCGTGGCCGGCCAGTCCATCACCCTGACCCTGACCGACGAAGTCGATTGCAGCCGTGGCGATGTCCTGTCCACCGCAGAAGATCCGGCCAGCGTCGCCGACCAGTTCCAGGTCAGCCTGATCTGGATGCACGAGCAGGCCATGCTCGCCGGCCGCCCCTACCTGATGAAGATCGGCGGCAAGACGTTGCCGGTCACCCTGGCAGTGCCCAAGTACAAGATCAACGTCAACACCATGGAGCACCTGGCGGCCAAGGAACTGGCGCTGAACGAGATTGGCGTGTGCAACCTCTTCACCAGCCAGCCGATCGCTTTCGATCCCTACAAGGACAACCGCGAGACCGGCAGCTTCATTCTCATCGACCGCCTGAGCAACGCCACCGTCGGCGCCGGCCTGATCGAGTTCTCCCTGCGCCGTTCGCAGAACATCCACATGCAGCACGTGGATGTGAACAAGAAGGCACGCGCCGAACAGATGGGCCAGCAGCCGGTGCTGCTGTGGTTCACCGGTTTGTCGGGCGCCGGCAAGTCGGCCATCGCCAACCTGCTGGAAACCCGCCTATACGCCCGCGGCCGCCATACCTACCTGCTCGATGGCGACAACGTGCGCCACGGCTTGAACCGCGACCTGGGCTTCACCGATGCCGACCGGGTTGAGAACATCCGCCGGGTGGCCGAGGTGTCCAAGTTATTCGTGGATGCCGGGATGATCGTGTTGACCGCCTTCATCTCGCCGTTCCGCTCCGAGCGCGAGATGGCGCGTGGGCTGCTGCAGGAAGGCGAGTTCATCGAGATCTTCGTCGACACGCCGCTGGCCGTGGCCGAAGAGCGCGACCCCAAGGGCCTGTACAAGAAAGTCCGCCGCGGCGAGTTGAAAAACTTCACCGGCATCGACTCGCCTTATGAGGTGCCGAGCAAGCCGGACATCCATATCCAGACCAGCAAGCTGACGCCGGAGGGTGCAGTGGACCGGATCATCGAGGTGCTGACCGAGCGCGGTTTCATCGGCCAGGAACGCTAGCCCCGACGCCCGGTTCACGCCTCTGCGCAGGCGCTCGAGCCGGGCTCCCCCAATCAAGAGAGTCCAACAATGACAATCAGCTCTATTGACGAACAACAGCTGTCGAGTGGCCAGACCTGGGCCACGTTCTGCGATCACCTCAAGCGCTGCGGCGAGCAGATCCTGCGTCCCGAAGCACCCGCGGATGCGGCCACCCGCGCCGAAGGCTTGCGCTACCTCACACGCCTGCTGCGCATCGGCCTGGAGATGCACATCGAGTTTGCCGACCCGGCGTTTCCCAGTTTCTTCAAGACCTCCCACGAGACCGCGAAGATCGGTGCCGACAACCCGGACAATCTCTACGAGTACTCGCGCCTGGACGGTACGCTGGACTACCGCATCACAGGCCAGCGCGGCAGTGTTGCCTACCTGAGCTTCGGCACCCAGAAAGGCGGTTATGAAACCGACGGCACCCTGATCCAGACCGGCTTCATCGATGCCAGCCAGTTACAACTCGATGACCAGGGCAACTTCGAAATCATCCTCAGCCGCGCACCGCAAGCGGGCAACTGGTTGAAAATGGAAGGCGCCACCAACGCCTTGATCGTCCGCCAGACGTTTCTGGACCGTCGCAGCGAAGTGCCGGCCAAGTTGAGCATTGAACGCATCGGCACCGATGCCAAGCCACAGGCCCTTGACCCGGCGACGTTCCAACAAGGCCTGGCGCGGGTATCGAGCTTCGTCGAGAACACCGCCCGGCTGTTCGCCGACTGGAGCCAAAGCTACCTGCCGCACAGCAATCAGTTGCCCCCGGCCAACCAGGCGCTCTGCCAATCGGTGGGCGGCGATCCAAATATTTTCTACTACCACTCGCACTGGGCGCTGGCCGAGGACGAGGCGCTGGTTATCCACATCGATAAAGTGCCGGACTGCGACTTCTGGAACCTGCAGATCAACAATTACTGGATGGAGTCGCTGGACTACCGCTACCACCGGATCTGCTTCAACAAGCACCAGGCCCGGTACGACGACAACGGCGGGGTGACGCTGGTGCTCAGTGAGCGGGACCCCGGGGTGAGCAACTGGCTGCAAACCGCCGGCGTCCGCCAGGGCACGTTCTGCCTGCGTTGGGTCGGTGCCCGGGAGCAATGCCACCCCACCACTCGCGTGGTAAACGTCGCTGCCGTCGCGGAGGTCGTATGAACGCGCCCAGCCGAATTGAAGATTTGACCGTCGACAAGCTGTTGGCCAGCGCAATCGCGCGCACCGACGGCCTGAGCCATTTTGGCGATGATAACTACCGGGCGTCCCTGCAGGCGCTGCTCGATGCCTTGGCTACTGAAGCCGGGCTGTCGCAGACCGGCCTGCAGCTGCTGGAAGAAAGACTGGTCGGGCAACTGGTCAACCGCCTGGTGATGGAAGACTACCTGAGCCGTTATCCGCAAATCACCCGGATATCCATTGACGATCCGCTGGTCATCGTCGGCCTGCCACGCACTGGCACCACCATGCTGCAGCGCACGCTGGCGGTCGACCCGCGCTTCTACTGCGCCGCCTGGTGGGAAACCCGCTTTCCGGCACCGCTGGCTGGCGAAACCCTGGCCGCGCCGGTCAAGCGCATCGCCCAGGCCAAGGCAGAGGTCGATCTGATGGCCGAGGTGATCCCGCAGATCCTCGCGATCCACCCGCTCGATGCCCTGCTCTGCGATGAAGAGTTCATGCTCATGGAGCATTCCTTCATGTGCGCCATGGACGCCTACGTGAATGTACCCAGCTACACCCGCTGGCTGGATCAGCAGGACCAGCGGCCGGTCTACACGCAACTGAAGAAGATGCTGCAGTTCCTGCAGTGGCAGAAACAGCAACGGGGTGAGCCGGCGGCTCAACGCTGGCTGCTCAAGGCGCCACAACACCTGCACACCCTGGATCTGCTACTGGATGTCTTCCCCGGGGCGCAGGTGATCCTGACCCACCGTGAACCGGCCCAGACCATCCCGTCGATGGCCAGCATGGCCCACACCCTGTGGCAGATGTACAGCGACAACCCGGACCCGAAAGCCGCCGGTGAGCAGTGGAACCACCGCATGGCGCGCGGTATCCGCCACACCATGCAGGTGCGCGAGCAGCATGCGCCCGAGCGCTTTCTCGACATCCACTTCGCCGACACCGTGAAGCAGCCGCTGCTGGTGCTGGAACAGGTCTACGCCTTCGCCAACCTGCCATTTACCGACAAAGCCCGCGCCGACGCGCAGGGCTGGCTGGCGCAAAACAGCCGGGAAAAACGTGCCAGCCACGACTACAGCCTGGAGCGCTTTGGCCTGAACGAGGCGCAGATGACCGAGGACTACAGCGAGTACCGCGCCCGTCACCTGGGCGTCAATCACTGAAGGCAGGCTGGAGACATCATGGAAAAAATCATCTTGACCCTGTGGAAGCCGACGCAACCCAACGCCGGGCAATGGCGTGCGGATTTGCTCGGCCTGCGCGACACGCTGGTTGCTGCCGGTGGCAAAAACATCCGCGTCATGCTGGTCGATGAGGCGGTGGCCGCTGCATCCGCGCAACGCATCACCAATAGCGCAGTGCCTCTGGACGGGATGCTCTCGTTGTGGCTGGACAGTGCCTCGCAGTGGCCCGTCATCAAGACAATCGTGGCGCCTTTGACCCACCGTCTGGAGGCGTACCTGGTGGTGGAATCCGAGCCCTACCCCGAGGAACGCCAGGCCCGTGCTGCCCACTACCGGGTGCCGCTTGGCGAGCGCACACCCGGCATGATCCAGGTGGCGCTGCTGCACAAGCCAGACCGGATGAGCTACGAGCATTGGTACGACACCTGGCGCAACGGGCACGGCCCTAATGCCTATCCACTGCAATCGATCTTCGGCTACCGACAGAACACCGTGGTACGGGCGCTTTCCTTCGGTGCGCCGGTGCTGCACGCCATCGTCGAAGAAAACTTCCCGCCCGAGGCCATCGGCAATCCGCAAGGTTTTTTCGCCGCCCTGGGCGACCCGGAAAAATGCGCGCAGCGCCAGCAGGCCATGTACGAATCGACCAGCAAGTTCATCGACTTCGAGAAGCTCGACTGCATCCTCACCAGCGAGTACCAGCTCAGTGCCTGAATGGCCCCAAGGAGGTTTCACATGTTGGACCTGCAAGCTATCGAGCTGATCAAACAGCTCAAGGCGCGTTATTTTCGCGCCATCGACACCGGCAACATCGAGATGCTCCAGGGCATGCTCACCGAGGACGTCGCCCTGTCGTTCAAGAGCCCTGCCTACGAGTTCCACGTCAACGGCCTGGGCGATGCGCTGGACTTCTACCGCACCTCATTCACCAAGACCCGCCTGGCCACCCACAACGGTCACACCCCGGAAATCGAAGTCGCTGGCGATCAAGCCACAGCCCTCTGGTACCTGAGCTACGTGTTCATCAACCTCGAGGACAACACCCACATGCACGGCAGCGCGATCTACCAGGATCGCTACATCAAGCGCGGCGAGCGCTGGATGATCGCCGAGACGGGCTACGAAACCCTGCTCGAGACTATCCAGCCCTTGAGCGAACAGCTGCAGATCACCTCCAGACCCATTAACTGAATGCACGACAGGAGACCGTCATGGCCAGAGCAGAAAACATAGTGACCTCCCACACGGTGGAAATTAATGCCCCCGCCCGGGTGGTCTGGGAAGTGCTCATCGACCTGGACAACTATCACCAGTGGAACAGCTTCTGTCCGAGCATTCGGTGCGGCCTGCAGATCGGCGACGAGGTGCATATGCAGGTGCTTTCCCCCGAGACCGGCGAAACCGTTCCGGTGTTCGAATACCTCGTGGCGTGCGACCCCGAGCAACTGTTGTCCTGGGAGCAGCGCCCCGTCCCGGAGAACATGGACGCCGCCCGCCGCGACCAGTACATCAAGGCCATCGATGCCAACCGCTGCCGCTATTTCACCACGGACATATTCCTGGGCCTGAACCAGGACACGATCATGCGCGAACACGGTGCCTGGGTAAAAACCGGCTTCGACCAGATGGCCCTGGACCTGAAACGACGTGCCGAAGCCCTGCACGCCAGTCGCACCTGAACGCCCCAATCCTTACCAGAACAATAAGAAGGTAATCACCATGTTGCTCAAAGATAAAGTCGTCATCATTTCCGGCATCGGCCCTGGCCTGGGCATCAAGCTGGCCGTGCGAGCCGCGGAATATCAGGCCAAGGCCGTGGTGTTGGCCGCGCGAACCCCGGCCAAGCTGGATCAGGCCGAGCAAGCGGTCCGCGACGCGGGCTACAGCACCCCTATCCTGAAAGTCCCCACCGACATTTCCCGGGTCGAGCAGTGCCAGACGCTCGCCGACCTGACGATCGAGCACTTTGGCCAGATCGACGTACTGATCAACTCCGCCTACGCCCACGGCGCCTGGGGCAGTTCCTCCGAGTCGTCAATGGCCGACTGGCGCAACGCGATGGACGTCAACCTGTTCGGCACCATGCACATGACCCAGGCCGTGCTGCCGCAGATGAAGAAGCAGAAATCGGGCAGCATCGTCATGATCAACACCATGGCCACCCGCACCCCCAACCAGCTGGAGTCCGGTTACGCCGTCTCCAAAGGCGCGCTGAAAACCGCCGTGCAGTACCTGGCCCAGGATCTCGGCCCGTTCGGCATCCGCGTCAACTCCACCTTCATGGGCTGGATGTGGGGCGCGCCCGTCATCGGTTACTTCCAGAGCGAAGCCAAGCGCCTGGGCGTCCCGATGGAGTCGCTGGTGGACCAGGTCGCGCAACAGATTCCACTGCGCAAGATTCCCGAAGACAGTGACTGCGCCATGGCCGCCCTGTACCTGGCCAGCGACTACGCCAAGGTCATTACCGGCGCGCAACTGGACGTCAACGGCGGCCACTACCTGCCCTGCTAAGCCCTTCAAGGCGACAAGCCTGCGTATCAGCTACAAACGTCTGCTGGAGATGATCGCATTACCCTGTAGGAGCGAGCTTGCTCGCGATGAACCTGAGAGCACCGCGGAGTGTCAGGTTCCCCGCGTCATCTTTGACCTCCATCGCGAGCAAGCTCGCTCCTACAGGTAACGCGTTACCTATTGCTCCCGGGATTACGTGAAGAACCAAAAAAAAAAGGTTCTTCACGGATTACCGGGAAAGACGCTCTTGATCTTCATGAAAAAGAATTCGCTATCCCGGTAACCGTACGCCATCCGCTTGATGACCTTTATTCGATTGTTTATCCCTTCCAGC
>NZ_BAAIAK010000032.1:0-9277 GCF_054600775.1 Pseudomonas sp. MHK4
CAACTGGTCGAACGTTACCAGCCACGCATCTGGCCCTTCTCCGACAAGATCACACGATCTGAGCAAGCGGTTAAATGGTGCCTGCTCGGATGAGAAATCCAGCTCAAACAGGACAGTAACGCCCTGCGTCCCGCTGTCGACACCTGCGCAATGGTGACGCGGAGCCTCACGGGATGCATTCCCACGCAGAGCGTGGGAACAATCAGTAACCGGATTTTTGCTGTCAAGAGTCGCCCACCCACAAGACCAGGAAAATTCCTACATATTCGTTACACCAATACCAAGACGCGTCCTACGCGCAATACGGAAACGTCTTATTTTCAGCGCGTGTCAGTTTCCCCAAAGCTGTCGAGCAGTTGAACGAGGGATGGAAATGAAGCCTCCCCGTATGTTCTCAGGGAGGTCTGAACATGAACACCATACGAACCGTTTTCTTCAACCACACTCGCCACAAGTTCACCATCCACCGGTTCAACGCCGTCTTCGACGTCCTGGCCTTCGAAGGCCAGGAACACCTCAGCCAACCCTTGCTACCGCATCGAATTCACCTGCGCCGAGCAGGACCTCAGCGCCGAGCAGATGCTCAACAAGGACGCCCGTTTCAGCCTCTACTCCCCACCGGCCAACCCCCCGTACCGATTACCGCAATTCCGATCAGGCGCACCTGGCTAATCGCGGATTGCACAACCACCCCTCTCGAGTCCACGACGAGGTAAGCCAACCCACATCGCACACGGATCACCGAGGCCTGTATGCCTCGGTGATGGAAGGAATCAAAGAGCAGGAAGGGAAAACACAATGAGCCAATACGAGATCGTGACACCGGTCGCACTCCAGCATACCCAAGAGGTGACCTGTACTCCGCCCTGGTATGTGCGCAATACCGAATACCCTCCCGCGATGGCAACTTACCAGCCGTTGATCAATGGGGAAGAAACGTTTCGGGCTGTGCACCTGGCCATTTCAAAGGCCAAGGCAACTATCGACATCATCTGTTGGGGGTTTCAGCCGTCGATGTATTTCATTCGCGACGGCATATCGCCGCGCATCGGTGAAATACTGATGGCCATGGCTCGGGAAGGCGTCAAGGTCCGGATACTCGGTTGGGAGATGCCATTCAATACGGCAGGCAAAGCCGGAGAAGCCAACCTGCCCGGAAAAGGCCCATTCCGATACTACGATCGGGAGATGCAACCCTCCACGGATGAACAATACGCTTATGACCGCCAGTGGTTTGCCAACTGTTCGCTGGCCGACAGCATAGCCGCGGCGCATGTGGCAGCTCGCAGCACTCCAGTGTTCGTCAGTCGCGGTTTCAGCGTGTTTGAAAGGGCTGAAATAGCCCATCAGGCGATGTACAAAAGTCTCGACCCGAAGATCAGTGCCACCACGCAATTCGTCCTGACGGCAACAGCGACCCATCATCAAAAAACCGTCCTCGTTGATTATGAACTGCCGGATCGTGCCGTCGGTTTCGTGATGGGCCACAACATGCTCGATGAGTACTGGGACACCGATGACCATTCGGCACTGAACCGTGACAAGGACACCAAGCCAGCCCCCGATAAGGGCCCGCGTGGCGATACCCCACGTCAGGATATTTCAAGCCAGGTCAGCGGACCGATCCTGGAACACCTGCACCACAACTTCGCCAGCGCCTGGCGCAAGGAAACCGGCGAGAATTTGCTCGCCTCACGCCAAGCCATGCAAGTGGGGCCGCAATTGCAATGCACCCCGGACGCCACCCGACAAATCGCACAGATCCTGCGCACCCAGGCTCAGGAGGGCAAGCGGGATATCGAGAAGCTTTACCTGCAAGCCGTCAACAACGCGACCCAATTCATCTTCATCGAGAACCAGTACTTCCGCTGGCCACCCCTGGCCGAATTGATCAAGGCCGTCGCTGCCGGCCAGACCAAGGCCGGGCGCGACCCCGCCATTCATGGGCACTTGCACCTGTTTGTGATCACCAACGCCAGCGAGAGCGGCATAGGCTCTGGCACCTTGAACACCCAGCGCATGCTCGAAAGCCTCGGGCGCGGCGAAACCATGCCTGCAATCACCAAGTTGCGCCGTATCGAAAAGGCAAAAGCTGAGGCTGCCGCACAGGAATCCGGTCTGAGCGAACGTCTTGAACGGCATGCCCTGATCACGCTGACAAACCTCACCGACGCATTGGGCGGAACCGAGCTCAGTGACAAGGCCAAGGACGATCAGCGGAGCAAGGCCTGGATGAACGATTGGCGCAAAGCCGAACTTCAGAGCCAGATCGAGGCAATCGAGAACGAGACTTTTGCCAATCTCCCGGAATTAACCGGCCTGAAAGTCCACGTGTGCTCACTGGTCGCCCCCGACTCACCAGCGGGCAAGGACTGGATGCCGGTGTACATCCACTCCAAGTTGATGATCGTCGACGACGTGTTCACCACGCATGGCTCGGCGAACATCAATACCCGCAGCATGCAGGTGGATAGCGAACTGAACATTGCGCATGAGTGGGCGAGTGTGACGCAGGCGATGCGGCGGCGGTTGTGGGAGGTGCATACGAATGGATTGGGCGCGCAGGATGACCCGGAAAAGGCGTTCGAAGCGTGGGAAGAAATCATCAATCGGAATAAAGATTTTCATTCGGAACAATTGACCCCCTACGCCCCCCTTGTCGAGTTCTATTTCGGCGAATCCGACCTGTCGAACCTCGACTGATGCGCCGGCTCTTGTTGCTGTCATGCCTGCTGCTGGTCGCCTGCGACACCAGTAATCCTACTTCTACTTCGACCGAGAAAATGCCCTTGAACCCTTTAACTGAAGCCAAGGCCAGGTTGGCCTTTACCTGTGTGCACGAGCAGATACCCGAGGCCTCCGCCGAGGCCGATGTGCTATTTCGCTACGCGCGCTGGTTGCAAAAGAATAACCAACTCAGACAGGACAAGACTGTCGATGGAGAGATTGAGCGTTTATATCGCATCGCCAGTGAAAACGGGCACTACAAGGCCAATATCAACCTGCAGAACGGTGCGATGCGTGGTTTCTTCAAACTCCGTGGTGAAGAGCACTTGCGCATGAGTGAACAACTGATCAACGCGGGAGTGGCGACGGGGTATTACTTTGTCGGCATTTTCCTGAAGAACGGTTCGGCGGGGCTGCAGAAAGATCACGAAAATGCGTTGCGTTACTACCGCAAGTCCGCCGACCAGGGTAATGCGCAAGGCCAGGCATATATCGCCGACAAGTTGGCGCCGATTGACATTGCACCGGACGTTGCTCGGCAGATGCGCCGTTGCGCCGCTGAACAGGGAAACGGCAAAGCTGCAAGAGCGCTAGGGGTTAATTTATCAACGAAAGGGCGTTATCAGGAAGCGCTCGAAGCATTCCAACTTGGGGCAACTGCCGGTGACAGTACTTCGGCTTCTTTTTTGAGCAAAGGCTTCCGTGGTCCGGCGCCGGATGATCGGCTGTACTACCTGGGCCAACAGGAAGACCTCGAACGCGCCGAACGCTACGAAAAAATCTGGAAAGTCCTCTCGGGCTACTCCCACGCCAATCCCAAAGTCCCCGAGATCAACGAGATCGTCCCGCTGCCACCCGCCGAGTTGCCCGCCTGGGACGGTAAGCTGCACTGGGTGGAAGAACGCCTGGCCAATGTCCCGCCAGAAAAACCCAGTGAAGCGCTGATTCGTCAACTGGCCAAGGCCAAAATCCTCGAACCCACTACCGGCCGACCGCTGCCGGATTCTCCCGGCTTCATCCAGGCTACTTCCCCCAGGCCGACCTGCAACAGCGGCCGAGCCTGCCCGCAGACTGGCTACTGGAAAGCCGATATAGGTAGCCAGTTTTTCTCGCGCCTCGAAGGTGCACAAATTCGCCGTTTCGAGAAGGGCGAAATCCTGCCAACAGTGAGAATCCAAACGCGCCACAGCCGCTTCTTGCTCGCCGACCGAGTGATCGTCGAAGAGGAAAATATCAAATGGAGACTGTTCGGAGAAGCCTGAGTATTTCCTGATGGGCAGGGTGCAACTGGTAACACGCACGACTCACACCTTAGAAACAACACCGCCAATTCCGGCAACTAAAAAGGAGCAGCATAATGAGCAAGCATGAAGCAGACGATAAAATAACGTTCGAGATACATACGCCGGAAATCGAGGTGCCAGCTGGTAAAAGCGTACTTCATCTAGACGACGAAAATAACGTCCTTGGCGGTCAGGTTTATGGTCACGTCATCGAAAAAATTGAGGGCGGCATGAAAGTCACGCGCCCGGACGGGGCAACGATGGTTATGCGGCAGGGAAATGTGACCATCGAAAATCTTGTCCCTAAATTAATAGGGATCAGGAACTTGTCCGAGATTGAATCATTCGCTGTGCGAACACAGGATCAGACACGTATTTATCGCGTAGATTTTTTTGGCGGAGGCCATGTCGAAGTCACCTATTCACAAGACGGCCAGGTCATGGAAGTCACCGGCCAAAACCTCATACATTCACTTTCCAAGGACAATGAGATTGTCGTTAGCCAAGGTGATTCGGCCACTGGGCAAACGCATTGAATCAAGAGAAGCCTCGATAGATGCCGAACAGGCTAGCAAAGATCAAAAGATCGCAGCCTGCGGCAGCTCCTACAGAGTGAATTTCATTAGGCGATTCCTTACGCCTTCTGATGTTCACTGTGTAGGAGCGAGGTTTACCCGCGAACGCTGGTCCAAACAACTAAATACTCATCACCATCTGCCCACTATCAACACGCAACTCGACCCCATTGATCGCCCGCGCCTCGTCGCTGGCCAGGAACAGCACGCTGGCCGCCACATCCTCGGGGCGGCACATGCGGTTCATCGGGTCGCTGTCGATGGTCAGGCGGTTGGGGTCGACGCCTTCGGGGAAGCCGCCGCGGGTCATGTCGGTGAGTACGCCGTCGGGGTGCAGGGTGTTGCAACGGATGCGGTATTTGCGTCGCCGGCACATCACCGCCACCGAACGCGATAGCGCTGCCACCGCGCCCTTGGAGGCGCTGTAGGCGAGGTAATCGTCGCGCCCGGCCAGGGCCGCGATGGACGACAGGTTGATGATCGAGCCACCGTTTTCCTTCATCAACGCGATGCCTTCGCGGCAGCCCAGGAACACGCTGTCGGCGTTCACGCGCATTACTTTGTGCCAATCAACCAGGCTGGTTTCCTCAATCGAGCCGGCGATCAGGATGCCGGCGTTGTTGACTAGGATATCCAGGCGGCCGTAGCGCTCGCGCACATGGTCGATGACCTGGCGCCACTGGTCTTCGCTGCTGACGTCGTGGCGGATGAAGGCGGCCGTCGGGCCGATTTCAGCCGCCAGGGACTGGCCGGCTTCGACGTCCAGGTCGCTGATCAGCACCTGGGCACCTTCGGCCGCCAGCAGGCGCGCGCTGGCAGCGCCGATGCCCTTGGCGCCGCCGGTGACCAGCGCAACCTTGCCGTGAACTCGTCCGTTGTTGCTGGTTTGCTCGAGGGTCATCATGGGGTCTCCTGTGCGAGGGTGGTTTGCGGTTGCTGGTTGCGCGTGCGGGCGACGGCGGCACCGGCTCGACGGCCGGAGAACACGCAGTCGGCCAGGGACAGGCCACTGATGTACAGGTGCGAAGGGATGCCCAGGGCACTGCGCCCGGCTGCGTACAAGCCACTGATGGCCTGGCCTTGTTGGTCGAGTACCGCGCCGCTGCGCTCATCCACGCGCAAGCCGCCCAAGGTCAGGGCGCCCAGTGGGAATACCGGATTGGTCACCGAGATATCGCAGGCATAGAACGGCCCCTGTTCCAGCACCTGGCGCCCGCCCTCGGACTTGCCGAACGGCTCCGGCGCCTCGCCACGGGCGGCGGCGTTGGCCGCCAGCACCGAGTCGCGCAGCACGGCGGGGTCCATGGATGTCGCACTGGCCAGCTCGGTCAGGCTCTTGCCCTTGCGCACCTTGAACAGCATCAGCGCCAGGGCCGGAAAACTCTGGAACCACCAGTAGCCGCCGAACAGCGCCTCGCGGATGGCTTTCCTGCGCAGCGGCGCATCCAGTACCAGCCATGCCTTGCCGCCCTGCTCTTCCATCAAGGGCTGGCCGAGGGTGGCGCCGTAGACTTCTTCGTTGCAGAAGCGCCGGCCCTCGCGGTTGACCACGATGCCTTTGTGCCAACTGTACGGCGGGTTGATGAAGCGCCACGCCGATACCCGCTCAAGTCCCGCCCCCTGGCCACCGACACTGGCACCCAGGCGCAAGCCACTGCCATCGCAGCCGGTGGCGCCGACCTTGAAGTTGCGCCGGAACTTCGGCGCGTGTTGTTCGAGCAACTGGCGATTGAAGATGAAACCCCCAGTGCTCAGGATCACCCCATGGCGCGCCCGCACCCGGCGGGGCTGGGCGAAATCGCGTTCGAGTTGGCAGACCTTCTTGCGCAGTTTGTTGCAATAGCCAGGGGCGAAGTTCTGCAAGCGTTCGGCGCGGGCTGCCAGTCGTGCATGCAACTGTGCTTGCTTGCTGCCTGCGGGCATGCACCAGAACTCGGCACCCAGTACCCGCCCCCGGGGATCGGTCACCAGTCGTCGCGCCGCCGCCTGCAACAGCGTCTTCGCGCCGGCCTTCAGGCACGCGGCCTTGAGGTGGGCAAACAGCACCGCGCCGCCCTGGCCCTTGCCCACGGTGCGATGCCCTCGTGGCGCAGGCGGCAAGGGACCGCCGTGGTCGGGCACCAATTCGTTACCCGAGTAATAGAGGAAGTAGCCGTCGGGCGGGTACGAGGTCTTGCCCCCGCCCGGTGGCATCTGGTGGGCGTAGGGCGCGCCATGGCTTTCCAGCCATTGCAGGTTGCTCACGCTGTCGGCACAGAAGCGCCACAGGGTATCGTCACTGACCACACCCCGAGTCTCGTGCTTGAGGTAATCGAACATGGCTTCGGGGCTGTCGTTGAAACCCGCCGCCTGTTGATGGCGCGTGCCGCCACCGGCGTACACCACCCCGCCACTCTTGGCACTGGCACCACCGCCGGTGAAGCGGTCGGCGATCAGCACGTCGGCACCGTGGGCCCGGGCTTCCAGCGCGGCGCAGGCACCGGCCGCGCCCCAGCCGACGACCAGCACGTCGCACTGCTCATCCCAGGACACGCTATCGATATCGGCCACTTGCAAGGGTGGCAGCACGTCGGTGCTGGGGAGGTTATCGGACATTGACATGCTCCCTCCTATCGCTGGCTGGCCAGGTGGTTGGCGGCGACATAACCGAAGGTCATCGCCGGCCCCAGGGTGCCGCCGGCGCCCGGGTAGCTGGTGCCCATCACCGACGCCGAGCAGTTGCCGATGGCGTACAGGCCGGCGATGGTCGAACCGTCATCGCGCACTACCTGGGCATGTTCGTTGGTCAACAGGCCGCCCTTGGTGCCGATGTCCCCGGCGTCCAGGCGCATGGCGTAATACGGGCCTTTGCGCAACGGCGCCAGGCATGGGTTGGGCTTGATGTTGCAGTCGCCGTAGTAGCGGTCGAAGACGTTGCCGCCACGGGCGAAGTCGAGGTCCACGCCGCTCTCGGCGTAGCCGTTGACCTTGTTGACCGTGGCTTCCAGGCCAGCGCTGTCGACGCCGATCTGCCGGGCCAGGCCGACCAGGGTGTCGGCTTTCCAGTACAGGTTGTTGAGCCATTCCTTGCGCAGGCGACTGTCGGGCATGATCTGGCCAGGCATCAGCGGACCCATGGCGTAGTTGAAACGGAAATGGGCGTCGAAGATCACCCAGGCCGGCACCGATTTGCCGCCGGTTTTCTGGTTGTCCTGATGCATGGCGTCGACGAATTCCAGGTACGGCGCCGCTTCGTTGACAAAGCGTTGGCCCAGGCCGTTGACCACGATCGCACCGGGGAACGCACGCTCGGCGAAGATCCCCCGGGGCTTGTCTTCTCCCGGCACGGCAATGGTCGGCGCCCACCAGGCCCAATCCATCAACGCGGTGGCCGCGCCCTGGGCCATGCCGGCTTCCAGGGCCGCGCCGGTGTTGTTGCCGGGAGGCGTCGCGCTCCAGGCCTTGCGGGTCGGCTTGGGCAGGTACTGGTCGCGCAGGACCTGGTTTTGTTCGAAGCCACCGGAGGCCAGGATGACCCCCAGGCGTGCATGCAGTTGCAGTTCGGCGCCGTCACGCCGCACGGTGACGCCGCTGACCCGACCGTTATCGCTGACCAGGCCGCAGAAATCGGTGTTGAGCCACAGCGGCACGTCGCGGTCCATCAGCGAGCGACGCAACGAGGCCACCAACGAACTGCCCAGGGATGCCCGGCGATCCATCTTGCTCTTGCGCCGCCATTTGAAGTCCAGCTTGTAGCGCAGCATCAGCTTCATGATCAGCACGCGCCAGCCAAAACTGCGGGCCATGGCCTTGTGCGCATCGCGCGCGGTCCAGGCGATGCGCCCCATCAGCAGGGTCGAAGGCGACGGCTTGCGCAGGTTCGCCAATTCGTCACCCAACAGGCTGGTGTCGAACAGCTCCGGGTCGAGGGTCCGCCCACCGGGTAGTGCCCCCGGCAGGTGCGGATAATAATCAGGGTACTTCGCCGCCACCGCGTAGCGCACCCGGCTGATTCGGGTGAGCTGTTCGACCATCTTCGGCGCGTTGTCCAGGTAGGCACGCAGGCGGGTTTCATCGACATGCTCGCCTGCCGCGGCCTTGAGATAGGTCAGCGCCGTGGCGTAGCTGTCGTTGCCGCGCTGACGAGCGAAGTAGTGGTTGTTGGGGATCCAAATACCGCCCCCGGAGATCGCCGAGGTGCCGCCGTACTGGTCGCTTTTCTCCACCACCAGCACGCGCATTCCCTGGTCGGCGAGGAACACCGCCGAAGTCATCGCACCTGCGCCCGAACCGACGACGATCACGTCGTAGTGGGTCTGAGACTGAACTTGAGCCGTCATTGTTGTTATGCCATTAGCTGAGGTCAGGAAGAAACCGCCGACCACGCAGGGTGCGCTGGCGGAGTGCAGCCCATGATCGGGGCTGCGGGGGGACGGGCTCATCGTCAAAGTGGACTAGGGGGTGGCCTGGTCGTGCATACCCCCTGTCAGTCATGTGCTCCCACAGGGGAGTACCGCCAGACGCAAATCCCGGCAACGCCCAATAAAGCTGTAGGAGCTGGCTTGCCAGCGATGAGGCCGGCACAACCAACATCTTCCTCGCCTGACACTCCGCCATCGCCGGCAAGCCGGCTCCTACAGCGATCACCGCCAAACGCAAATCCCGGCAACGCCCAATAAACCTGTAGGAGCTGGCTTGCCAGCGATGAGGCCG
>NZ_BAAIAK010000033.1:0-8589 GCF_054600775.1 Pseudomonas sp. MHK4
ACTGCCAATGCAGCGCTCGAGCCAGACCGCACAGGCGCCGTACGTTTTCCCCCATAGTCGCGGCGTCGGTGGTCTGCGCCTTGTTCAAGGCCCAGACCACGCCATCGAAGGGACGCCAGCGGCTCAAACCCTGCCATTGGCTGAACAGGGTTGGTGCCTGCACGCTACCGCCGTAGAGCAGCACGGTGTCTTGTGCATGCAGGAAGCACCGGGTGGTCAGGCCGGGGGCGATGGCTTCGATTTGCTTGGGTTCGCCGACGACCAGGAGCACGCGTACCTTGAGGCGCCAGAAGGGGCCGTAGTGCTTGCGCAAATCTGCGAGTGCCTTTGCGCACTCGTCTGGTGGAGGTGTCTCGGTGTTCGGCAAGGGCAGCAGAGGCTGAGTGTCCATCACCAGCTTATGAATGCCTTTCTTCAGGACCAACCAGATCGAGACTGCCAGACTGAACAGCAATGCCCAGCACATCAGTCCTTTGAGCAGCAGATCCACCCACATGGGTTGGCTGACAGGGCCGCGCCCTGTCAAAAACCACCAAACCACACCACCCACCGTGACCACCACGGCCACGACCAGCGCCAGCAACAGCGCCGTCGGCCAGGACGATATTCTTGGAGCTTCAGCTATCTGCATGATCGGATTCCACAATGCCCAGGGCCAGGGTGTGTTGAGGGTCATTCGCCAACCAGGCACAAGGCACGCCATGCTGCTCGGCATACCAGGCAGCCAGGGTCTGCACGACCATGGCCTCCAGGTTCTGCAGCGCACCAAAGTTGGCGTCTTGCAGGTGTTGGCGGGTGTTCCAATCCAGGGCAGACTGCGGCGGCACGTAGGGTTGAGAGAACGACACGCATACCGGGGCGGAAGGCTTCAGCTCGCTCTGTTGCGACGCTCGCTCGGCTACCGACGCCAGGCTCTCGGCATCCGCCGCGAACCACTCCCCGCGAGACAAGCGCACCCGACCTCGCGGAGCGAGCAACCACAACACGGCAGCCTCGCCCGCGGGCATGTGACTCTGTGCCTCGGGCGGCGAAGAGTGACAACCGGCACAAAGAATGCGGACATCCCAAGGTGCCCCATGCAGCCGATCAATGATCGCGTCAAGGCTCTGCATGCCTTGCCAGGGCTCGGGTTGTTCGGGCAACTGGATGTGCGGACAGCACTGCTTCATCTGTTCGACAAAGGCTTGCCAGGCGTCCAGTGAACCTTGCCAGTAACAACTCACTGGCTGCACCACCTCGGGTTCCGTACGCTGCTCGTTCCATTGCAGGGCCAGCAACGCTGCCAGTTGCCGTTCGCGCTCGGCGACATCGCGTCCAAGTACCTGGAGCAGTCGAATCGCCGGGCCCTCGGGCGTCGTCTCTGGCACTGGGGGTTGATGCTCAGGACTGAACAGGCTTTGTCGATGTTCGGGCGAACTGCAGGCGGCGCCCAACAGCACCGATTCGATCAACCCGACTTTCTGGCGATGGTGGGTCCACCAGGTGTGCTGAACCCGCGTGGCTGCATTGGCATGGTATCGCGCGACATGCCAGTTGAAACGGTAGTACAACACGCGCAACAGCAGTGCCAGCAACCACAACACTGCCACGCCAATCATCACACCCCAGACGGTGAAAACGTCCAGCAATAATCGCAAAAGACTCCAGTCACTACTTCCATGCTCGACCGACTCCAACAGATCGGCGCCAACAAACACCAAACCCAACAGTGCTGCGCCGTTAACCAGCCATCGCTTGTAGTTGGGGCGTTGCGCCTGGGGATAGGGGGCATACTCGGGAGCCACTTTCATGAGGCCACCCACGTGTCGGCGCACTGGAACTGACGCAGCAGCGGCGATCCTTGTTTAGTGCAGTGTTCTCTTGACTGGTTGGCTGCAGTGCAGCCCTTTAGCCCTTCGACGTATTTCACTTCGGACATGACTGTGGCTCCGGTAAATGCAACGGGGTCTTGATCGGGTATTCGGGGCTGCCGTAGGCGTAGCAGGAGGTGGTGACTTGCAGTTCTTCGCAGGGCAGGAAGTGCACGGTGAGGCCGCAGACTTTTTGGCCGGTGTAGTCAGGGACTGGGACGACTTTGCTGTGCTGGCGTTTTTGCGCCTCGACTTTGTCGAGCCAGGCGTCGTATTTGTCTTCATTTGCAAAACCAGGAAATTCATCAGCGAGATCACTTACCCCGCTGGCTCCAGTCTCCCAATCCACACGTACTGTCATCCCCGGTTGCCAGCGTGCCGGCGCGATATAGCAACAACCGCCCCCGCCCCCCTGATAAGGTCCGATGATGTCGATGCCCGAACGGCCATCGACACTAAAATGGTTGATTGCCCAGTGAGTGTGATTGATGGCTTCAAGAGTGCTGGCCTGGGCGTCTTGAACAAGCAGGCTGCCAACCAGAATGCCGACGATAACGGCCCGTTCGCGCCATGGGCTGGCTTTGAGCTCGGGCCTGCGGTCCTGCGCTACGCGTCGAAAAACAAGTTCAGGCCGATGCATTTTTCACCTCACCAGCCTGGGCATAAAACGCTTCCCACAGCGCATCAATGTCTTGCATGGCCTTGACCAACTGCTCGGCGTCCAGCACCACAGGTTGCGCAGCGCCGGCAGGTCCGGCATTCGGGTTGGTGCGCGCCAGCACTTCACCGTTCTCGTCATACAGCGCCAGGTCGCGACGGCCGGCCTCGCCGAAAAACACCATGCGTTCGCCGAAATAACTGCCGAACCACTCACGTCCTCGTGAGTACATGAACCAGGCGCGGGAGTCGTGGACCTGATCGTCAAACAGCGCGCGCAACAGCCCTTCGAGTTGCGTGGCGTTGCGGCTTTCGTCGACATTGCCGCGCCGGGTTTCATTTTGATGATTGATTTCGCGCAACGGCGGCGGGAATAGCTGACCGACACGCGCCTGCCCCGAAGCTTTCATTCGCTGTCGCTCGAATTGCACCTCGGCGGTCAGTTTCTGATAAAGAACCGACGATGCCATGCCCATCGGCCCGGCGAACTTCAAGGCCTGTGGAAAACGATCGGCGCCGCGGTAGGCCTTGCCGAACTCTTCGGCCGCTTCGCGCAACTGGGTTTGTGCCATGTCGGCATCGAAATCCTTGACCCCAGGCTCCAGCGGCATGTTCGGTTCGCGTCTGAGAAACTCTCGAGCCCGCTGCTGCTTGCGGCTTTTTACGACCGCTGCCTGCTTCTCGTCGCGTTGCTCTTCGGCGCGCGCCTTGACCCCTTTGTCGGCTTCGAGGTCGCTCTCGAAGAACAGGCTAACGTGCAAGGTCTTGCAGCAAGGCGGCATCAGCCGGCGCCCGGCCGCCACGCACAAGGCATCGTGGTAATCCACCTCCAGCTGACACTGGCGCCGGTTATTTTGATAGACCTGCGTGACGTTGCGAGGCAAACGGCCCTCGACCGGAAACCCGGGTGGATACCAAAGCGAAGCGTGTTTTACATCGGACATGACGGGGGCTCCGGCAATTGCAGTGGGGTCTTGATCGGGTATTCTGGGCTGCCGTAGGCGTAGCAGGAGGTGGTGACTTGCAGGTCTTCGCAGGGCAGGAAGTGCACGGTGAGGCCGCAGACTTTTTGGCCGGTGTAGTCAGGGACTGGGACGACTTTGCTGTGTTGGCGTTTTTGAGCATCGATTTGGTCGACCCAGGCTAAGTACTTGAGCCAATCACCAGTGCCGGGGTAACCCGCAGAGCTTCCAGCGCCCGTCTCCCAATCAACACGTACTGTCATCCAAGGTTGCCAGCGTGCCGGCGCAGTGAAGCAACAGCCGCCCCCGCCACCTTGATAAGGCCCGATGATATCGATGCCCGAACGGCCATCGACACTGAAATGGTTGATTGCCCAGTGAGTGTGATTGATGGCGTCGAGCGTGCTGGCCTGAGCATGTTGTGCAAACAGGCTGCCGATCAAAGCGCCCACGACGACGGCCCGTTCGCACCATGGGCGGGCTTTGAACTCGGCCCTGCGGTCCTGTGCCACGCCTTGAAAAAAAAGTTCAGGCCGATGCATTTTTCACCTCATCAGCCTGGACATGGAACGCTTCCCACAGCGCTTCGATGTCTTGCATGGCCTGGGCCAGGAGCTCGGCGTCCAGCGGTTGCGCGGCACCGGCAGGTCCGGCATTCGGGTTGGTGCGCGCCAGCACTTCACCGTTCTCGCCATACAACGCCAGGTCGCGACGGCCGGCCTCGCCGAAAAACACCATGCGTTCGCCGAAATAACTGCCGGTCCTCTCACGTCCAAGTGTGTACATAAACCAGGCGCGGGAGTCGTGGACCTGATCGTCGAACAGTGCGCGTAACAGCCCTTCCGGATGCGCGGCGTTGCGGCTTTCGTCGACATTGCCGCGCCGGGTTTCATTTTGATGATTGATTTCGCGCAACGGTGGCGGGAATAATCGACTGACCCGCGCCTGCCCCGAAGCTTTCATTCGCTGTCGCTCGAACCGCACCTCGGCGGTCAGTTTCTGATACAGAATCGATGTTGCGATGCCCATCGGTCCCGAGAGCTTCAAGGATTGTGGTAAGCGTTCAGGGCCGCGGTAGTCTTTGCCGAACTCTTCGGCCGCTTCGCGCAACTGGGTTTGTGGCATGTCGGCATCGAAATCCTTGACCCCGGGCTCCAGCGGCATGTTCGGTTCGCGGCTGAGAAACTCGCGTGCCCGTTGCTGCTTGCGGCTTTTTACGATCGCTGCTTGATTCTGGTCGCGTTCTTTTTCGGCGCGAGCTCGAACTTCCTCGTCGGCCTGGAGGTCGCTCGCCTGAAGATAGAACGGTGTATGCATCAAACTGGCGAACGCGTAGCGGTCGATGCGCCAGGCAGTGATCCAACTCATCTGCTCGCGTAGAGTCTGCTCCAAACTAGTGTTGGCGGGTAGTGGCCGATAGTGCTCGATCTCTTCCGCAGGCAGCGTTTGGAGATCGGTAGGTAGACCAAGAGTGACTTCGCGCCAGGCATTGAAGCGGTTTACCAACGTTGGCGCCGCAATAAACTCTCGTAACAGTTCGGGCTCCATCGCCCGCCAGCGGTCTCGGTTAACCGCCTCTGGCAGAACTTCTTCTGGCACTTTCAAAGGTGCGCCAATGGCAAAGGCATCGGCATACAGATCGTTCAAGGCAATCTGCGACAGCAAAAGACTGTCTCCTACCCGAGAGTCCGTACTGACAGCCTTACCCTGATCCCCCGGCGGATACCCCCCACCCTGATCCGAGTGCACGCCCGGATAAATCACCTCCACACTATTCGCCGGATACCCCCCCTTCTCCCGGCGAATGGACTCCAACGGAAAACTCAACCGTTGCTCGTGACTGGCAACGATATGCAGGCAACGCTTGACCAGACTGCTGGCGGGCAGTTCCTGGTTGCCATCGGCCCAACTCATATGGCCGTTGGCCCCTGGTACGATATCGGCCAGACCGACCGAGGCCACGGTGTCCAGCAGCCCCAGGTACTCGACGCTGATGGGCAGGCGCAAATCGGACAAGCGCAACGCCAGCACCGGCTCGGACCGGGTCAACAGCTGGTTCAACCAGCTGACAAAGGCCCGCGCCGCCGATGCGCCACGGGAAAAACCATAGACGTACAACTTGATGCCCAGTAGCTTGACCTGGCCGGGTTGCGGTTGGGTCAAGGCGATGCGCAGCGGTTTCTCAATGGCCCAAAGCTGTCTGTTGAGTTCGCGGCTGCGGGTGGCATAACCGTCCATCGACTCCACACCCGCCCAGGTCCCCATGGCCTTGACCGCGTTGAGCAGGGCCGCGTTGTCCAGCCGTGGCAGCCCCAGTGTGCGGCGCACGGCATCGAGGATCATCAACAGGCCCCAGTTGATCCGTTCCTCGCCGTACCAGGCTCCCCCCAGTCCCAGAAGGCTGTAGTCGAGGTCACCGACTTCGGTAAACGGCGTGCCCACACCGGGCATGTAGTACTTGAAGTACTGGCCATTGCCGGTGCCTGCCGCATCGGTCAAACCCTTGGCAGCGGGGCTATGCCCGGTACCGCCGGCATGGCCGTCGCCAATGCTGGCGCGGAACATCCGGGCGACGTTGGTCGGGTGCCGGGGATCCGACAGGTAGAGGTCGTTGTTAAGGTTATTGCCGGTGCCGTCGAAGAACAGACTGATGTGCAAGGTCTTGCAGCACGGCGGCATCAGGCGGCGCCCGGCCGCCACGCACAAGGCATCGTGGTAATCCGCCTCCAGCTGACACTGGCGCCGATTATTTTGATAGACCTGCGCGACGTTACGAGGCAAACGTCCCTCGACCGGAAACGCTGGCGGGTACCACATAGAAGCGTGTTTCACTTCGGACATGACTGGGGCTCCGGCAATTGCAGTGGGGTCTTGATCGGGTATTCGGGGCTGCCGTAGGCGTAGCAGGAGGTGCTGACTTGCAGTTCATCGCAGGGCAGGAAGTGCACGGTGAGGCCGCAGACTTTTTGGCCGGTGTAGTCCGGAACTGACACGACTTTGCTGTGCTGGCGTTTTTGTGCGTCGATTTTTTCAAGCCAGGCATCGTATTTCACCTCATCCGCAAAACCAGGAAATCCTTTCGAACCTCCAACGCCGGTCTCCCAATCCACACGCACCGTCATCCCCTGTTGCCAACGTGCCGGCGCGACATAACAGCACCCGCCCCCGCCCCCTTGGTAAGGTCCGATAATGTCGATCCCCGAACGGCCATCGACACTGAAATGATTGATGGCCCAGTGGGTGTGGTTGATGGCCTCAAGGGTGCCGGCCTGGATGTCCTGCGCGAATACGGAGGCAGTCAGGTCGACGAGCATGGCAACGATTACGTTGTTTACTGCGGGTATGGGCATGAAATTCGGCTCCTGTCTTTGCGGGGTAGAGGCACTCAGGCAATGCGCAACTTGTCGAGGGTGAAAGCTTCGCGTTCGGGCATCAGCAACAATCCAGCCTGAGTGGCTTCGAGCATGGCGCCGTAGCAGGCTTGAAAATGCTGTTCGGCGCTCCGCTCGCAAGGCAGTGCATGGCGCAGGTTGCTCATGGCCAACGTGGCATCACTGGCACAACCGAGGGTGTCTACCTGGCTGTCGCTAAGCTCGATGGGACTCAACAGGGCGACGCTTTCTGGCGTATCGGGAGCCCCTGGAAAGTGCTGGGGAATACCATCGCGATCGAGCCAGCTCCAGAACACGGCGGGACGCAGCCACGGCTGTTGCTGATCGGCTTGCAGCACATGGCTGAACAGCAGCGGGAACAGACGCGGATCGTAGTAGCGCAGCAATCCCGGATAGCCGCCATTGCGTGCTTCAAGACAGCGCCCCAGGTGCTCGGCCAAAGCCTGGAAAGGCCAGTGGGAAGCCAACGCCAGCAGTTGCGAGCGCCCCTGCAAGTCATGCATCAACCCCTTGAGCCACTGCCGCTGTAGCGGCTGCGCCAGGTCAACGCGCACCAGCAACGGCGCCAGCTCTTCGGCCCCTGCTTCCGGCAGTCCGGTGAACAACGAGTACCAGGTCAGTGATGGCTGAACACTGAGCACACTGGGGAGCAGTGGGCCATTGCTGCCCGCCTGGTCGATGATGATGTCCAGGCAGGTAATGGACGCCTTCGCGCACGAGGCCTCCAGCAATCCGATCCAGGTACCGAGCTGAGGGATCATCATGCTTGCACCTCCCTGAGCACAAAGCCCTGCGCGGCGGCCCGGGCTCTTTTCAGGCAGTCCTTGCACACTGAGCCGGGCAGTTCAGGCAGAGGAAAAGGTTCGCTGGCGGCCAGGTTGAACTCGTGATACGCAGCCTTGACCAGGTAATCGCCCTCCGTGCCGTTTTTGATGCCGCCCGCATCCAGCGTGATGTAGCTGCCGCCAGCGTTGAGGGCGATTTTCTTCTTGGCGGTGATAAGGATTTCGTCCTCGGTGCTGGTAATCGACAGTCCGAGGCGCGCCAGTAGTTCCAGGCTGTCGTTTTGCGCCTGCACGCTGATCGGGCCCTGGTTGGCAATCAGCTTCATCCCCAGCTTGCGCACGAACAGGCTCAATCCCTGGCCCACTCCCATGAACAGGCGCTTGACCACGCTGAAGTCAGCATGGCCTCCGGCGTTGAGCATCAGGTTCTCCTGCGCCGCCAGTTGCAGGTGCTGGCCGCTGGTGAGGGCAATGCCATGGGGCGCGCTGAGCAGGATTCCCTGGGCCTTGAGTGCATCGATTTGTTCGCGCAAAAAGACCAACTGCGCCTGCACATCGGCAGGCTCGGCCTGGGCCGCCTGGGCGTCGCCAGACAGGCCTTGCATCTGCTCCCCCGCCTGTTGCAAACGACCCAGCGCCGCCTGCATGTCCAGCACCTGGCCCTGGGCTTTGGGCTGCAGGTCGGCGCTGATGAACAACCCCTTGCCCCCGCGAATGGCGCCATGCCCATCGCTCCTCAGCTCAAACCCTTCCCCGCGTTTTTTCTTCTGCGCATCCACCAGATGCCCCAGGTTCAACTGGCTCTTGCCACTGTGTTCGGTACTGAGCTTGATGTGCTCCTCGCCGCGGTCGTCCTCCATGCGCAGCTTGTTGTTCGCCGGGGTGCGCAGCACGTTGCGGGTGTAGTCGCGATTGCGCAGGGTGACGTGGTCCGGGTGTTCGC
>NZ_BAAIAK010000034.1:0-6177 GCF_054600775.1 Pseudomonas sp. MHK4
GCGCGAACAAATCGACGCGCTCCAGGCCGAGGTGATCCTGCTCAGCGCGCCCCAAGGCATCGCCTTGAGCAGTGGCGAGCACCTGCAACTGGCGGCGCAGGAGAATCTGATGCTCAACGCCGGTGGCGACGCCAACCTTAGCGTGTTCAAGCGCCTGTTCATGGGTGTGGGCCAGGGATTGAGCCTGTTCGTGCGCAAGCTGGGGATCAAGCTGATCGCCAATCAGGGCCCGGTCAGCGTGCAGGCGCAGAACGACTCCCTGGAACTGCTGGCTCGCCACGGGCTGTCGATTACCAGCACCGAAGACGAAATCCATATCACCGCGAAAAAGAAAATCGCCCTCAATGGCGGGGGCAGCTACCTCAACCTCGATGCGGGCGGCATTGAATCCGGTACGGCAGGCAATCACCTGGTCAAGGCGGCGCATCACGCGTTCAAGGGACCTGGCGAGCAGGCCCTGCAAATGTCGCCGCTACCGCAACTGTCTGAACACCTTCTCCAGTCCCAGGGACGTACGGATTTCTCTGGCTGACTCTTTCACAAACCTGGAGCGACACACCATGGCAAAGCTGCTCGACTGGATTTTTGGCCGCCACTACGACTCAAGCACCCCCAGGACCATGCCCCCGGTCTGGCCAACGCGCGACACCCAGCCCATCCCCCCAACAACAGGCTCGAAAACCGATGGCTTGCCGCCGCTGAAAAACTGGTGCCACCCATTCAAGGACACGCGCGACCCGTTGCAGCAGTTGACCCACCTGGCCAACGCCACCGCCGGTTACTACCCTCTGGGTCGCAATGGCCTGTGGCACGGCGGCGTGCATTTCGACAGCGGTACCGCCGCGGGCCTGAAGCAGCAATCCAGCGTGCACTGCCTGGCCGACGGTGAAGTGGTGGCTTACCGCATCGATCGGGAATCACCGAAGACGACCTACTACGACCACAAGCTCACCGTCGACAAACCCTTCTCGCGCAACTTCGTACTGGTTCGCCATCGCCTGCAGTTGCCGAAGATCGAGGAAAGCACCGACACGCCGCCGAGCCTGATCTTCTACAGCCTGTACATGCACCTACAGGATTGGGAGAAGTATGACGACGATCCGACCCTGGCGCGCCCCGGGTTCTGGTCCGAAGTGCACCGGGTCAAGGTGACGGCGAACGATCCGCATCCCGACGATCCCGAACAACGCGGCCTGCACGTTTACTACCGCCCCCGGTCCGGCAAGGTCGCCGACTTCCTGCCCCGCGGCGCCGAGGTGGTCATCAGCGGCCAGGGCGATTACCGCCGCCTGAAAAACCGCCTGGGCCCGGCCAGCCTGAGCAACGCCGACGGTTCGCAGCGCGGTTACCTCGCCTCCCGATATCTACGGCCGCAGGTCGGTGGCGAACATCGCATCGAAACCAATGGCGACGAGCTCAACGTGCGCCCCGAAGCGAGCCTGCGCAACGAAGTAATCAGCACGCTGCCCAATGGCATGGTCGTCACCGTCAGCGGTGAAGGCGAATTTCGCAAACTGGAACGGGTCCCGCAGTACGTACAGTTCGCGGGGCTGCAAAGCGTACTGGAACCGCTGGCGACGGATCAAATCGTGGTCCTCGACACCCCCGTCGCGATCCAGGCCGGCGCGCTGATCGGCCACCTCGGCGATTATCACAGCGAAGGGGCCGAACGACCGGAAAAGAAGCTGCACCTGGAAACGTTCAGCGAACAAGACATGGACGTCTTCCTCGTGGCCAGTCGGGCTTGGGCCCAACGCCTGCCGGCGAGTGAGCGAACCTGGCTGAAACTGGCCAAGGGCACCGCCGTGATGGCGCATCGCGACGGCGCGAGCGCCACGCGCTGGCCGGTGCCGAGCAAGACCGACCCGGTGAGCGACGCCGACCTGTTGATCCCGAAAAGTCTGCTTGAGGGCCTGCCGGCCGAGGACAAGTTTTCCGTGCCTGCTACTTCCTCCGACCGAAAGGCGCTCAATTGGTACCGCCTCGATGGCCTACTGCACGACGCCGCCGGCAATCTGCTCAACGGCTGGGTCCGCGAAGACGTGGGCGACACGCCCTGGGTCAGTCCCTGGGACTGGGAAGGCTACGAAGTCCTGCACGACTACGGTCGGCCCATCCATGCCATGGCGTCGTTCATGCGCAGCATGCGTCACTTCAGCGAAGCGCAACTGGAACGCTACCGATCCTTGGCCGACGACGAGGACCAGGGCCCGATCAGGAGCCGGTTGTTCGACATCATTGACCCCAACCGCGACGGCCAGATCACCGCCGACGAGTTGCAAGCGGCGCTCAGGTTGCCGGCGCACGCGCAAGCGATCGCGCAGATGATCATCCGCAAGGAAAGCGAGTGGTTTCACCGGGCACATGTCTGGGATGTGCTGGATGAAATGCTCGGCCATAGCGGGTCGACCCCGCACTTGAACTGGCTGGCGGAGAAGCAGCGGATCAAGGAACTCAGTTGGTGGGAAGAGGTGGCGGACAAAGTGGGGCTGCCGTCGTGGGGGAAGGCGTATCACTTTCATCCGGTTGGGTTGGTGGGGAAGTTTACTTCTTTGGATGAACTAAAAATTATTGCGGGCAAGATTACTTTCTGTGCCGAAGGTAATGATAATCCGACCTCAATGCACTACAGCAGAGTTATCCATTGGCCGGGAAATGATTTGTCTGGAGTGACTTTAGGGCGCGGTTATGACATGGGAAGTCGAACGGAAAGCGAAATCTTCAATCATATGATTGAAGCCGGAGTTGAGGATGAGAAAGCTCGAAGAATTGCATTTGCGCATGGGTTGAAAGGATTCGCCGCAAGGGATTTTGTAGCAAACAATAAAGCAGTGATTGGCGAGATAACTAAGCGACAGCAAATATCGCTATTCAATATTATCTATCCCGCGTATGTGGATAGAACTATTTCGATTTATAATAAGTGGACGCAAGCTGAGGTTGATAGGGTTTTATGGGAGGATCTTGGTCCTGTTGTTAAAGATGTGCTGGTTGACTTTGTCTACCAAGGATTTACCGCTGGGCCCAATCCAATGATATCAGGAATGCGAAATAGTAAGACGGACATGATTTTTTATATCGAGAATACACCAGCGATTAGCCAGTATGAACCGGGCAGGCAGAGAGCTAACTACTTAAGGGTTAACTAGTACGGGGTGCATTATGAAAATTAGATGTGTGATATGTTTGCTTTTGTTTGTTAGTGGGCTTTGTCGTGCGGAAAATATTCCGTCGGGGGTATGCTCTTATGAGGTTCTAAGTAGTCAAGAGATATATGAGTGCTCTAAATATGCGGCTGTTGAAGCAGATAAAATAATAAATGATGTCTATAGAGAGTTAAGTGAAAAAGTGTCTAGGGATTACCGGGCCGATCCTGACTTAGGAGGTAAGCTGATAGCGCATATAAAAAAATCCCAAAGAGCTTGGGAAGCACTAAGAGACGAAAACTGCGCAGTTGAGAGTTTCGTGGCCTTGCCCGGGACCCAAGCGTTTGAATCGACAACAAACTACTGTCTTGCTAAGCAAAGCACTGAGAGGGCGGTGTATCTAAATAATCTGCGATTCTGAGTAGGGGCTTAATTGTAGATTGAATAGTCGTCGGAACGCCTGGCAATGGCTTTACACGTCTCACGGAGTATTTGTAGATGAATGTATCGGTTTTTTTTGCCCTGCTATTTTGTGCGATTGGTATGGTCGAAGCTAAGGGGTTTGACTACAGAAGAGTCATCCTGGCTGGAACGGGGGATGTGGGAGAGCTATTTGTAAGATTTCTGGTTTTGTCCGGGGAGCCTTGTCTCATTATTCAAAATTTGGTTTCTGGGGGCAGCGGAAAAGTATTAGGCGAGAAAAGCATCTGTTCAATAGATGGGAAAAAAATTGAAGAGGATTATGCGGCTGTAGATTTTAAGAATGCAGTGTTTGAGGCGGGGAAGCTTGTATTTGACGTTGGAGTTACCCCGCTTCAGCCAATAGGTGAAACTATTTTGTCCTGCGAGGTTGTATTGTCCAATGGCCTGCCAGATCACCTCTTCTGCAAAGAGAAAAATCTCCTTAATGAAGGGCCTTGTACGACTCTCAGAAAATAGATTCTGGATTTTCAAGGCGGAGGTGGGTGAGTGAAGGTTCGTTACTTTGCAAAAAATTTTCTTGAGGCGTAAGTGTCGCAAGATTCGATAAAGCTTGTTGAGGTAGGTCATTGTGAAAAGGAATAGACAACGATTGGATCTGGTTTTTATTATTTTTTGCCCGTCAGTGAGTGCATTAATATCCTTCGCCTCTGTATCCGCGGGTGAAAAATAATCATGCCTGTCAGACTGCATAAAATCCCTTCTCCAGCCCCGCGCCCCGCATCACCTCGTATTTGGCCCTGGGTCTGTTTACTTCCTCTGCTTTTGTTGTTGAGCGTGGGAAAGACTTTGTTGTTCAGCGGTGAAGCGTTGAATCAACAATCCATTGATGTATGGCCGCGAGCTTTGGTCGTACCGCTTTTCGTCTGGTGTGTGCTGCTGTTCGCAAGGTTGCTGTTGTACATGGGGGAACAAGGTGCGGCCGATGGCTGGGACGAAGCCCGTGAAGAGGATTTGTGCCGAAAAATGCGTCGAGGTCGGCGCTCCCAACAAGTGTTAAGCGCGAACCTGCTCACTGCCCTGCGAAGTCCGGGTGAAGAAGGGACCACTCAGCTCGATGCCTTGCTGGGCGGGACGCAGGTATTGACTGCGCAACCGACCCGAATGGATGAATCCATCGTGCGTCATAGCCGCTTACCTGGCGCAAAGCATGAAGATCTGGAAAAAGTACTGCTCGGTGTCTTCAGTCAGGTTCTGGCTGAGTTGGCGCAAACGCTCGCACATCTGCCGGACGAGAAACCGTTGGCACTGTTGCTGGAGGTCGAGAGCGGTCTGCCGCAAAGTCAGTGGCGCCCAGCATGGCAAAGGGCATGGAGCGCGTCTGGCATCCGACAGTCAGTGGTGCCGGTCGAGGGGCAAGGGTTATCTGCGCTGGACCAGTGGCTCGACCAGCGCATAGATGATCAAGCGTTACTGCTGGTGGTGGCATTGCAATTTGCACCGCTAGAGCCTGAAGGCAAGGCAGAAGCGGCCGTCGGGCTACTTCTGGGCAACCGTTTGACGCAAACCACTTTATCGCCGATCGCCTACCTGCACCGACCGGAGCAGGCGCGAGCGTCCACTCCTGATGCATTGCTGTATGCCACTCGCCAAGCGCTGGATTGGGTGCCACTGGATGCCAAGTCAATCGAGCACGCGTGGCGGGCGGGAATTGATGCACAACGCAATGCGGCAATAAGCACGGTCCTGGCTGAAGTGCCGATGCCGGTAAAACACAACCAGGGGCTGATCGACCTGGATGCGTCGTTAGGACACTCCGGCACTACGTCGCCGTGGCTGGCAATCGCTGCCGCAACGCAGACCATTCAGCGCGGCGCTGGGCCGCAATTCATTTTCAGTGGTGACAGCGCCGTCGATGCGGGGCTCTGGAGCACGGCGCTGACGCCCGTCCTGCCGCTTTCGACGAAGGAATCTTGAATGCAGTTTCGACGCTCTTTAGGGCCGAGTGTATTGGTCGGCCTATTAATTCTGACGGGTGTGCTCCTTGAAATTCTGGCCTGGTATTTTCCCCAGTGGTTGGGGATTCGTGCTGACAGCGACCGGCAACACACCTGGTTGCTGGCGATACCTGCGTGCACAATTATCGTCGTGATGCTCTTGGGAACCTACCGTTTGCTGTGGGGCCGTCTGGGGCAATCGGTGTATCGCGTCGAAGAGGCCGACGACGTTCTCGAGCCACCGCGCACGAACACTCCGAAGTCCCTGATCGCGCAAGAGGTTCGCGTGGCTCAGGTGTCTCTCAAGGATTATTACGGTTCCTTCTGGCGCCTCAAGGTACGCGTGCTCCTGGTCGTCGGCGAACCCGAACAGATCGAAGCCATCGTCCCCGGCCTGACCACCCGGTGCTTCCTGCATGCACAAGACACCGTGCTGCTCTACGGCGGCAGCATGCAGGCGCCAACCCTGTTCAGCCAATGGCAGGGGTTGAGCCGCTGGCGTCCCTTCGATGGCGTGGTCTGGGCCTTGAACAAGGCGCAGACCACCGACGCCGCGACTATGGGGGAAAACGTACGGCGCCTGTGCGGTCTGGCTCGAGCGCTGCATTGGCAGT
>NZ_BAAIAK010000035.1:0-4584 GCF_054600775.1 Pseudomonas sp. MHK4
TATGAAAACGCCGAACTTGTGAGTTTGCTGGCGCGGATGGAATTGGGGGACAGTATTCCCCAGGAGCTTTATCTGACGATTGCCGAGATCATTGCGTTCGCGTGGAATTTGAAAGGGAAGTTTCCGGTGGGGCAGGGTCCAGCTACTGAAGTGATGGAGAAGGATGTGACGGACTACGGGGATGATTACTGATCAAAAGGCCAAACAATTTCGTATATTGTTAGGCCATCGCTTCGTAGCAAAACCACCTATGAAATTTTTTAGCATAGGCACGCAGCATAAATTCATACAGCTCAACCCCCAACACTCCAAAATTTGCACTTAATAACTCTAGCCTGATTTGTTAACACTAGCGAATCGGCCAACACTGAATATTGACATCTCTTGTGCAACTCCCCCATCCAATGCAGCTCTCGCCAGCACTTCACCCAAACCAGTTGCGAACTTAAACCCATGCCCCGAGCATGCCGAAACATAAAAAACACCGGGAAACTCACTTGATTCACCCAGTAAAAAAGACCCATCTGGAGTCATTGTATAAATACATTTTTTTGATGCAAATGGAACTGAATTCAAACCCGGAAATATCTGACTTACACAAGTAGAAATTTGTTCGACATCCGCTACATCTACAGGCTTGGTATGTTCAAGAGGATCAAATGGCGTTTGTTGTAGATTATGAAACCCTATCTTGACCCCTGGTTCTTCTTTGCCGATTTCGGGAGTACCATACAGCAAACTCCCATCTGACATTTGATACAAAAAAGCGGGAAATTTTTTTGCAAAATCCGAATCTCGATCTGAGTTAGGCTTAAACCAGTAAACGGGCACACTTCGAGGCCGAAGTAATTCTGAAAGATCATTAATAAGCGCTGTACCCATAGCAGAGCCTGTTGACAAAATAACTCGTGCTGTATAAATAATTTCACCCTCGGCCAGTTGAACAGCCAACCCCTGTGAGGTTCGAAAGATACTTATCACCGTTGTTCCGAATCGGGCCTCTGCACCGTTTCTCACAGCTAGGTTGATCATATGTAATTTTGAATCATCCGCTGAAATAGTGTATGCCCCGTTTTCATATACCGCCTCCGTCCCTTCCTGAACCTGAAAGGCTGGAAAAGATTCAGAAATTTGGGTAGTAGAAAGAACTTTGTACTTGATATTTCCCTTCTGAGCAGTCTTCACACTTTTGGGCACAACTCCTGAGGCAATAGGCCCAACGAAAAGCCCTCCAGTACGAAAAATCAGACGTCTGCTACACGACCTGTCTAACTCTTGCCATAATTCATCTGAAAGGGAAAGCAACGGAAGATATTCCTGCCCCTCCCAGTAAGCTTGCCTAAAAATTCGGGAAGCGCCATGCGATGATCCCAATAGATTTATAGGCGCTGCAGAATCAACGCCTAACACGTCAGTTTTCGAGCATGAAAGTCTCCAAAGCGAAGCACTTCCAACCACACCTAAACCAATGACAACCACACTATACTTACGTGCCATGTCGCTCACCCATATTCTTCACCAAAATTACTTTTAAGACTGGCTCAAGCACTACCAGCAACAACGCACTCATAACCGCCAACAACACAAACATAATGACCATAGAAAGCGATTGCTTGTAAATCATGATAGCCACAAAAAACTGCGTAACGGGTAAAACAAACTGCAACAAACCCATAGATGTGCCAGACAGACGTTTTGCTGAAAGCGAAAATAAAGCTAACGGCACAATTGAAATTACGCCACAACTAAAAAGCAGCAGCGTCCGCCACAACTCAAACTCTACAGGAATCGCCATACTCAGATCCGAGCAAAATAAAATCAAGCTGTATATAACAGCAAGCACAGTAGACTCCAGCAGCAATCCACTAAAAACATTCAACGTTGTCATTTTCTTCAGACACGAATAGACGCCCCAAGAAACACCGATAGACAAATAAACCCTCATGTCGAGTTCATTGCTCAACACAAATAACCACACCACAGCTGTCATCAAAACTATTACAGCTATTGCTTTACAGACCGTAATCGACTCCTTATACACCACGATGCCGGTCGCGATACTTAATATCGGAGCAATCAAATAACCCAAGCTACTTTCCAAAACTCGACCATGGATAGACGCCCATATAAACACTCCCCAATTGACAGCTATTAACATCGCCGCAAACACATGTATAACTAGCAGCCTAAAGGTGAGCTGCGAATAAAATCGCCCTACATCCTTACAAACGCATACCACTAGAAAAACCAACAGCAGAGACAAATAGATTCTGTAACCGACCAATACGACTGCATTCAAAGACCCTATACTCTTCCAAAAAATTGACGATACCCCTAACAGAACATTCGCTAGGATGCCACTGAGCGTCCCGATAAAAAAATATCGTTTTTTGCGTGAAAGCAACATACGATTATTTTTTCCAAAAGGTTAATTCAACTATCTCATAAGACCAGAATATCTGGCCATTCTCTAGTACATTACAGTACGCATCCCCCTTCCTTGTCCAACTCAATATTTCTTCAACGAGAAGGTCTTGCACCCGGGCCCAATTCTCAGAATATAGAAGCAAAGGAAAATCATGCCGTTCTAAAAGCCTGCAGTCGATCACATACATTTCTTCGTGCGAATTTCGGAGCCTGTTCATAACCTCTCGAATTCCAACCAATGAATTAAGACCTATTATGACCTTTCCACCATCCACTAAATGATTCGGCAGCTCTTTGAAAAACCTCCCCAAGGTTCTATCGCCGTAAAACATAGAGTCAATTGGGAGCCCTTCCATACCCGAGAACTTATCAAGCGCTTGAAGAAACGAGTCGGAAGGCGTTCTCCAACCAGGAGGATTGAACAAAATCACATCATATTGCTCTGAAACATCTGGAAGCCCTTGAAAAAGATCTCCACAAAAAAACTCGATTGTATTTACCCCAAAATTGTTGAACTCGTTCTTCTTCGCCACAACAATTGCATGCGTAGATATATCAGATCCGGTTACGGATCCAACACCCATACTTTTCAGCAATAAAGAGTGGACACCACTTCCTGTTCCCAGATCCAAAAATTTTGCATCTTTATGCTCTTTATTTACATATCGCGTTATCAGCGACCCAAACGCCACACCTGCGGGACTTACCTTAAAAACCTTGGCATCATAAAAAAGATTTATGCAGTGCCCCAAACCACAATAAACACTATATGAATCATTCAACACTTTGGCGTCATTAAAATGAGCACCATGCAAATGATTTGAATTTTCAATGCTCATAACAGCCCCCGAAAAATTTTCTCTCCCCAACGCTTCCGAACGCTTAGCAGCGGCTGCCAACGCCGACAAAACAATTTCATTCAAACCATGTTGTTCCAACACTAATATTGCCTGCTCGGTTGTCCCCCCTTTGGTTTGGACCTCATCGCACAACTTCATCGGCATTTTGTTAGTCGATTTTAACAGCAGCGAAGTACCGTACAATAACTGCGCAATGACTTTCCAAGCACTCTCGGGATTCAAGCCTACATACTCTGCGTAAAGTAGTAACGCGTTGGCAAAATAGGCGACCAATGCTGGCCCTCCTCCCGCCAGCGCTGTGCCAGAATCAATTTGACACTCATCTTCAACCCGAATGCAGACGCCAATCGCACCGAAAATCATTTCTGCGACAGCTATCAAATTACTGTCCCGATTATTTTGAACGTAGTAAAGAGTCACTCCCTCTCCGACCTCAGCCGGAATGTTTGGGATCGAACGGACGATTCGTGCATGGACTAACGTGCCGCAAAGTTCACTGACTGTGACGCCAGCCATTACAGATAGGACCGGACCACCGTAACCAAGCAATGATTGATTATCACGAACCACACTCTTAAAATTCTGAGGCGGGACGGCCAATACAACAACATCATCATTATCGATACTTTCAATCCGACCAGCCACCTCAAACCCGAAGGCTGCAAGGGACGCTGCTCGCTCGACACAAATTTCGATCGGCTTTAGATGACGAACACCGAACTTCTTTCTCAGCCCGAACAATATTGCTTGACCCATATTACCCGCACCTAAAATATAAATATTTTTCACGAGCCTTTTCCTTCTATGTTCATTCCCTTTATATTCAACATTGATTTACGCCGATCTTCCACTCGACAGAACGAACTTAATAATCCGCGCCTCAATCTGTCAATTCAAAACTGACAACCCAACAGAAACTCAACACATACAAGCCGTTCACATATGACCAAACTTGTAGGAAAAGTCACACTTCACCATGTAGGACTGAAATAGACCACAACCGTCTAAGTGGGCCTTCTTAGAAGTAGGACGCAGTTGCTTTGAGAATGGAGCAAAGAGAATTATTCTGTAACACTCAAAGTGTCAAATCCGTCTTCAAATATCGTGGCGACCTTTGTGAATGGCACCCACGCTCCGACCCTCACCGCCAAGGGCGACGAAGAACTGGCCGAAGAAATCCTGCGCATCGCCCGCGATTGCGAAGTGCCGATCTATGAAAACGCCGAACTTGTGAGTTTGCTGGCGCGGATGGAATTGGGGGACAGTATTCCCCAGGAGCTTTATCTGACGATTGCCG
>NZ_BAAIAK010000036.1:0-4081 GCF_054600775.1 Pseudomonas sp. MHK4
ATTGCCATGCAAATCTAATGGGATTAAATTGCTAATTAAATCATTAGATAATGACTTAGATGCACCACTAGGGGCAAGTAACATTATCCATGTATCTAGTTCGGTATTTTTTCTTGTTTTTGGTATCTTCATAGTTGCCCTATTCAACAAGCAAAATGCTGAAAGATACGAATAAAAGCTAAATACTGGAATACCTAACGGTATGTCGGTATTTTTGTAAAATCTATGAAACAACATTGATAAAGCGTCGTTTGTTTTTCTATTAACAAATGGATTGTTAATTAAAGGTAATATATCTTGTATATTACTTGGTTCATCATTGAATATTATTGAATTCAAATAACTTTCTGTTAAATCATTTATCGCCATTTTATTTACTCCTATATTTAATTATTAGTTAGTTATATAAACAACTTCCTTATATATATCATAACCCGCCAAGTTGTTTTGTCAATAGACTTTATGACAAATAATGATTTTTTTTTTAAAACCTATGACACTTATGACAAAAATGACAAATACAAAAAAGCCTTTAAAATCAAGGAAATACAGGCATTGCAGCTCGACATGCACAAAAAAAATAAATGTCAATAGTTATGACAAAATACATATTTTCACGACCCCCCTATGACATATGACAAAGCCATTTTTTGAAAAAAAACCCTGTAAAATCAACGTTTTACGCCTGAAATTTGTCATAAATTAGAGTTATGACAAGCTGGCCGGGGCTGGTGATGGTTTAGGGTCAAAAACCCCCGTTTCTCCTTGAAATGTAGGGAAATTTGCGGGTCTGGGGCTTGTAGATTTCAACCAGTGACGCTTTTTTGTTTTTCACGAAATGATGGAAAACGTCCGTTTTCCCCTGTAAATACAGGACAAAAACAAAACGACGCTTTTGCTCTTACCAACCAGAATCGCCTTTGATTTTGAGATGTGTGGCACGCTGATGAAAAAAAAACAGAATTAAAAATTCTGCTTTTTTTACATCTCTATTAAAAATCATGGGATGATTTTCGCCTTTCGCACCTTACTAACTATCGAACTAACAAACCCAACTTTTAAGCGGTGTTTATCAAGTTCTTCTTGATTTTTATCGAAGAAATCATCAATGATTTTAAAATCATCGCGGTTGGCATTTTTAAATTCCTTGTATATATTTTCAATATTGCCATTCACATCATCGAGCATTTTTTTCGTTGGTAGTTCTTGATTGTGATGTAATGATTTATATATGCAAGTTGAAACGAAGTTAATAACAGAACTAAAATAAAACTGAACACGGTCTAACATCTTTAAATGATCATCGAGTTCATCTTTTGCTTTTTTACGTTCGTCTTTTAAATAAACACTAAGTTCATTATCGACTTTTATTTTTTCATCTTTGTAATAATTTGATAATTCTTTTTTATATTCGGCTTTGGTAGATACAAAACTTTCTTTAAGTTTTGCCATATGTTCATCAACTAATTTCTTGTTTTTTGCGTTTTCAAGTTCAAGAGATTTTTGATTTTCCAAGCCTTTTGTAATGGAATTATAAACACGGTCAGCTTTTGGCAAAGATGCGTCTTTTTTGATTAGCCTATTACGTTCTAATTTTTCAGGAGTTTTTTCAATTACTTCAACTTTTATGTCATAGCCATAACCGGCAAGCTTTTGATTTACAAAGTTATAAATAATTTCTTGGTAATTAACGCCGAGTTCAACCGTAGTTTTATATTTACCATCATAACGGTCTAACGGTTCAAGGTTTTTTGATTTCCTGAATTCGTTTATTACTTTGAATTCTTCATCAATTAAATCATATTTATTTGTTTTGGAATTCTTACCATCAATAAAAATATGGGGGTGAACGCCTAGGGCGGATTCCCTAGGGTCTGTTATTTCATCGCCATGAAATACAATTAACTTTACCGGGTAATCAGGAAAATGTTCCTTATAAAAATCCGATATTATTTTCATATAATGTTCGGGTGTTACATCATCGACATTTTGGTTAAATGGGAATTTCCAAAATGCTTCTTGAATTACAGTTCTTTTTTTACTGAAATTTTCAGGCAATGGCTGAGACATTTCGAGTTTTTGGTTATGTAAATCAATATAAGTTGATAAGCAATTTTTCTTTTGGTCTTTTCTCTTAACATCAAAAGCACTTAACTGGGCAAGGGTTTCACCCTTGTCTATGGGTTCGCTTTTATTACTTAAAACATTTTCGAGAAATAAAGAAAATTCATCATTTTCATTTTTTGAAATGAGTTGTTTTAGTTTGTATGAATATTTAGAAAGTTCCGCATTGTTGACGGTGTTGGATTGTTTCGATTCACTAATTGAAACAACCGGGTCAACAATTGAATTTAAAATCTTTTGGCGTTCCTTTTTTGATAAATCATCGAGTGCCATGATTTTATTTTTATGAACAATAAAATTATTCATGGATAAATCAAGATTGAATTCCATGCCATGCTTTTGGACAAGTCTCAAAGAATGTTCAAGGGATTTATTTAGTTGATTAGTTCCGAGGACATTGCCTTTTGTTTTTGATTTCACGCCAGTGAAATTTAAACGCTTCCAGATCATATTTTTGCTTTTGGTCATTTTGCTCCTGATCGATGTTCACCGGGTAGGTGAACTGAGTTGTTTGTGTCACTCAGAAGGCCCACAAGGCCGCTGGTGACTGCGTAAGGCGACGACCCTGCCAAGGGTGCGGAGACTTCGCTAGCGTGGTCTATAAGAGAAATTAGAGCCATTGCAAATGGTGAAAATTTTCTTGTTGACCAGTTCGGCTTTTGATTTTGCTTCTGTCCCCCTGACAAGGGCCAGTAATAAATTCGCAAGCACGTAGTGCGTCTTTCCGAAGGAAAGTGTGAAATTATTATCAACTGGTTGATTATAAATCACAGATTTAAAATAAAAGCCTTTTTTCATATCGTAACATTGATTTAATTGTTTTCAATAGACAGCATTAAAGTATGTTTTCTTTTAATCAATCGCCCACTATTTCCATAATTTTTAATTATGGGAATAGGGGGTGAAACCGATATTGAAAACATCACTTATCCAATATGGAAAACAATTTAGTTTTAAATTCTGGGCGATGAGTTCTAATAGAATTTAATATCAAGATAAGTTCATCTTTCTTGATGTTAAACTTTCGTTGAACAATGCGATTCCCGAAATCTTTTGAATTCTCCATCGAGCGAATAAATTCCATAATTTGTTCAATTCGGTCTTTTTTCACTGGGAGTTTTATTTCAAGAGTTCTAGCCCTGAATTTTACAAAGTGCTGCAATGAATTAAGCAAATACATTGAAACTTTCAAGCCATATTGTAAATCTTCGCATGAAATGACCGTCCCGGCTCTTTTATGCAATATATGATTGAAAACGGCATATTTCCAACTTTCCATCATATATGTTCGATATTTACTTTCATCGTTGGACATGAATTTTTTATATTGCTTCAACCAAAAATGTTTAAAACATACTGAATAAACCTCTTCACAACCTTCTTCAAAAGTATAATTATTTTCAAAAATGTTCTGGGAAAACAAAGCATTAAACGCTTCTTCAACCGTATCATCAATGACATTTGAAAGGTTATACAGGGCATGGTCTTCGATAGGTCTTTCATCATCTTTCGTCGCAATAGCGACTTGATAACGCCTAAATAGACCATCGTGCATTGATTGTTCGGTCAATGTATTAGCCATTGAATCAATAGTATTGATAAACAATTGCGTCATACGAAAATCTTTGATTTTTATATGTTCTTTTGATGTAAGACGTTCAATTTTTTGACCTTCTTTTAATTTCAAAAGGTAATCACGCATTTCACTCATAGGCCCAACAACTTGTTCAATACCTTTGAACATTTGAGCCGCTTCGTCTTCTATCCAAAAACCTCTTTTTTCTGGAATAGCAGCTAATTGTTTAATCATCCCAACAGGGCCATTCGGCTTGGCAATGTTTGGTTCAACTACTTTATTGCCATGCAAATCTAATGGGATTAAATTGCTAATTAAATCATTAGATAATGACTTAGATGCACCACTAGGGGCAAGTAACATTATCCATGTATCTAGTTC
>NZ_BAAIAK010000037.1:0-1602 GCF_054600775.1 Pseudomonas sp. MHK4
GGAAAGTATTAATATCGCGCATAAGAACGCCGGTTTGTTAGATGTGTTTGCTCGCACGAACATCATCAATCAAATCGGCGTTCTTGTTTCTGTGTTTCCCAGGATTCCGTGATGAACCTTTTTTATGGCCGAATTTCAGGCAAAAAAAAGCCAGCGATCACGCTGGCTTGAACTTGCGGGGATGAATCAGGAAGCGTCTGCAGCCATCTCGGCGTCATGGGCGATCAACGAAACAAGCGCGTTTTGCTGGCGGTGAGAGAGTTGGCGGAAGCGCTGCAGCAGTTCACGCTCGTGCAATGACAGCTCCGGGCTGTCCAGGCGCATGCTCAGCTCTTCGCCCAGTGCACCTTCCTGAATGAGACTCTGCTCCAGGCGCGCAATGATTTCGGAGTTCATGCTGCGGTGATGATTGCGAGCCACTTCGGCAATGCGTTCACGCATTCCGTCTGGCAGACGTACGACGAACTTGTCAGCCGTACGGCTGGAATAAATTGCCTGTTTCAATGGGCGCATATATTTAACCGGTTAGTTCAGGGGAGCGGTTCTCGGGATTGGCCGCAGGATGTCTGATAGGACAAGCGCTCTGGCCAAATGTTCAACCTGAATTGATAGAGGCTGGCATCATGCCTCAAAATCGCCAGATCATTGGCGCCAATTCTGTGACAAATATTGAGCTGGATAAAGGCGTTCTGCCAGCACCAATTATCAGAAATGCGGACTGGTTTTGAAAATTGCCGGGTCCGTTTCTCTGGCCGCGTCCTTTGCCCTCCAGTCCTTCGAAAAAAAAACGAGGGGCATCCCATGCGAATTCGATCACTGTTCCTTATCTGTACAGGATAGTGGCAATTGGCCGATTTACTAGTGGCAAGCGTGTAACGAGAGTCGTTTAGGATGGGTGGCAGGTTGATTTTGGTTGTCGTGTCTTTTACGGGTGGGGTAGGGCGAGTCGTCTTCTGGCTCGCGAGTCAAAAATCCGAGCCCTCGCGTGACATCTGCCTACACTTAAAAGGCCCACGGATGACATGACAAAGCTAGGCTCGCCCGTTAACATGCACGCCGTCTATCGCTGCGCGTATCTTCGCGGGCATCTTGTGTCTCAGTAGCTCAATTGGATAGAGCATCCCCCTCCTAAGGGGAAGGTTGGCAGTTCGAACCTGCCCTGGGACACCATTCAAATCAGGCCTTCAGCAGTTTATAAACCACTCACCCAGCAGTCATGGGTGCAGGGTGGATTGCTTCAGGCATAAAAGCCCTGCTCAGATAAGTGTCTGGCGGGGCTTTTTTCATATGGGTGATAGCCTGGAGCTCTTTCCTATATAGAAGAGGTCGGTCATTTCCTCCTTCCAATACCTTTCTGATAGAAATAGTAAATCAGTGCTTGACGGCAGATTCTGGAAGCCTATAATTCGCCCCACTTCCGGCGCAGTCGAAACGGAAAACTCCTTGGTAAACAAAGAGTTAAGCGGTTTTCGGCGGCAGGTTGCTTCAGTTCATCGAAGCGCGAAGGAAGTTGAAAAAGAGGTGTTGACAGCAGCGTGTAACGCTGTAGAATTCGCCTCCCGCTGACGAGAGATCTGAAGCGCAAGTGGTTGAAGTTGTTAA
>NZ_BAAIAK010000039.1:0-1449 GCF_054600775.1 Pseudomonas sp. MHK4
AAGGCCGAGAGCTGATGACGAGTGTTCTTTTAGAACACGAAGTGGTTGATGCCATGCTTCCAAGAAAAGCTTCTAAGCTTCAGGTAACCAGGAACCGTACCCCAAACCGACACAGGTGGTTGGGTAGAGAATACCAAGGCGCTTGAGAGAACTCGGGTGAAGGAACTAGGCAAAATGGCACCGTAACTTCGGGAGAAGGTGCGCCGGTGAGGGTGAAGCATTTACTGCGTAAGCCCACGCCGGTCGAAGATACCAGGCCGCTGCGACTGTTTATTAAAAACACAGCACTCTGCAAACACGAAAGTGGACGTATAGGGTGTGACGCCTGCCCGGTGCCGGAAGGTTAATTGATGGGGTTAGCTAACGCGAAGCTCTTGATCGAAGCCCCGGTAAACGGCGGCCGTAACTATAACGGTCCTAAGGTAGCGAAATTCCTTGTCGGGTAAGTTCCGACCTGCACGAATGGCGTAACGATGGCGGCGCTGTCTCCACCCGAGACTCAGTGAAATTGAAATCGCTGTGAAGATGCAGTGTATCCGCGGCTAGACGGAAAGACCCCGTGAACCTTTACTATAGCTTTGCACTGGACTTTGAATTTGCTTGTGTAGGATAGGTGGGAGGCTTTGAAGCGTGGACGCCAGTTCGCGTGGAGCCATCCTTGAAATACCACCCTGGCAACTTTGAGGTTCTAACTCAGGTCCGTTATCCGGATCGAGGACAGTGTATGGTGGGTAGTTTGACTGGGGCGGTCTCCTCCTAAAGAGTAACGGAGGAGTACGAAGGTGCGCTCAGACCGGTCGGAAATCGGTCGTAGAGTATAAAGGCAAAAGCGCGCTTGACTGCGAGACAGACACGTCGAGCAGGTACGAAAGTAGGTCTTAGTGATCCGGTGGTTCTGTATGGAAGGGCCATCGCTCAACGGATAAAAGGTACTCCGGGGATAACAGGCTGATACCGCCCAAGAGTTCATATCGACGGCGGTGTTTGGCACCTCGATGTCGGCTCATCACATCCTGGGGCTGAAGCCGGTCCCAAGGGTATGGCTGTTCGCCATTTAAAGTGGTACGCGAGCTGGGTTTAGAACGTCGTGAGACAGTTCGGTCCCTATCTGCCGTGGACGTTTGAGATTTGAGAGGGGCTGCTCCTAGTACGAGAGGACCGGAGTGGACGAACCTCTGGTGTTCCGGTTGTCACGCCAGTGGCATTGCCGGGTAGCTATGTTCGGAATAGATAACCGCTGAAAGCATCTAAGCGGGAAACTAGCCTCAAGATGAGATCTCACTGGGACCTTGAGTCCCCTGAAGGGCCGTCGAAGACTACGACGTTGATAGGTTGGGTGTGTAAGCGCTGTGAGGCGTTGAGCTAACCAATACTAATTGCCCGTGAGGCTTGACCATATAACACCCAAGCAATTTGCTTAGAAGCAAGTTGCGGTGTGTGAAGACGAAA
>NZ_BAAIAK010000040.1:0-1334 GCF_054600775.1 Pseudomonas sp. MHK4
GCCGTCCGGGGCATTGACGGTGAAGGTGCCGTGCTGGGTCAACGCCGCGTTGTCGGGGTCGCTGCCGTAGGTGAGGTTTTTCTCGTAGACGGTCAGTTCGCCGCCTGCGACGTCCAGGCCGCCGAGGCTCACCCCGTCATCGTTGTTGTGCACGTTGAGCACCAGCTTGGCGGTGCTGCTGTCGCCGTCGGCGTCGGTGAGGGTGTAAGTGAAGGTCTCGGTGCCGTTGCCGCCGGCGTGCAAGGCCTTGAAGTCGGCGTCGCCGGGATTGAGGGTGTAGGTGTAGGTGCCGTTGGCGTTAAGTACGAGGGTGCCGTAGGTGCCGATGAAAGTGCCGGGGGTGATCGGGCCGCTGTTGGGGCCGGTCGCGATGCGGTCGGCGCCTTGCACGTCGTTGCCCAGGACGTTGCCTTCGAGGGTGAGCAGGGTTTCCGAGGCGGTGTTGGCGTTGTGGTCGTCGATCGCCTGGGGCACGTCGTCGACGATGTTGATCACGATGGTGCTGGTGACCACGTTACCCAGGCCGTCGACGGCCTGGTAGGTGAAGCTTTCGTGCAGAGTGTTGGCGCCGTCGTCTGCGTGTGGCGTGGTGCTGGCAGGCGAAGTCAGGGTATAGGTGTAGCTGCCGTCAGGGTGCAGCAGCAGTTGGCCGTAGGTGCCGATGGCGTTGCTGACCAGGCCGTAGGTGATGGCGCCGCTGCCACCGTGGACCGCACCAACCAAGGTGCCGCTGGCGGTTTCGCCGGCATTGCCGGGCTGGCTGCCGGTCACGCTGCCGGGGGCCAGGTCCTGGCCGTCCTGATGCAGGTCGAGGGCTTTTTCGTAGACGGTCACATCATGGTCGCTGGCCGCCACCAGGCAGCTGTTGTGCACGTCGATGGTGATGGTGGTGGTGCTTTCATCGCCGTCGGCATCGCGCAGGGTGTAGGTGAACACGTCGCTGGCGCCCGGGCCACTCACCCCGTTCGGGTAGCTGTGGTACACGGCGTTGCCCGCCGCATCCAGGGTCAGGAAGCCGTAGGTGCCGTTGATCTGGCTGTTCAGGCCGCCGTGCACCGGGGTCGAGGTGTCTGCGCCTGCACGCACGCCGACCACGCCACCACCGGCGAACTGGCCATCGGCCCCCACGTTGTCGTTCCAGATCACGTTGCCGCCGATGTAGCCGCCCTCACCCACCGAGGCGATGTCCGGGGTAGCGGTCGGCACATCATCGACGATGTTGATCACGATGGTGCTGGTGACCACGTTGCCCAGGCCATCGACGGCCTGGTAGGTGAAGCTTTCGTGCAGGGTGTTGGCGCCGTCATTGGCCTGCGGCGCGGTGCTGGCCGGTG
>NZ_BAAIAK010000041.1:0-1308 GCF_054600775.1 Pseudomonas sp. MHK4
GGTTCTTCACGGATTACCGGGAAAGACGCTCTTGATCTTCATGAAAAAGAATTCGCTATCCCGGTAACCGTACGCCATCCGCTTGATGACCTTTATTCGATTGTTTATCCCTTCCAGCTGACCCGTATGCATCGGCCAGCGAACCCGGCTCACGATGCCCCGCCAATAACCCTTCAATCGTTTGGCAAACAGGATTAAGGCCGGTATTTCGCTTTCATGAGCATGGCGCAGCCATTGCTTCCAGGCTGATCGCCAGCCCCAGGCAGTGCTCGGCGTCCAAAGCGTTTTGAGTTCAGCCTTCATCAAGTAGACCGTCATCAACGCTCGGTTGGCCGCCAGCAGATCCTCCAAACGGACCTGTTGCTCAGGCGTTTTCAGATTCTGCGGATTGCGCAGCAACAGCCATCGCGCCTGCTTGATGACCTTGCGAGCCGGCTTGTCATGACGTAGCCGGTTAGCTTCGTCGACGCGGACCCGATCAATGACCTCTCGGCCATATTTGGCCACCACATGGAAGAGGTCATAGACCACGCGCGCTTTTGGGCAGTGCTGACGCACCTCCAGGTCAAACGCGGTGTTCATGTCCATCGCCACCGCTTCGATTCGTGCGCAACCCTCTGGCCCAAGCTCTTCGAAAAAGGGCCTGACCGCCGCTCGGCTGCGGCCTTCGCCGATCCAAAGCACTCGTCGCGTATCGGCATCCAACACAACACTGGCGTAGCGATGTCCCTTGAATAGAGCGAATTCATCCATCACCAGGCGTCGTGGTTGCGCCTTTGGCAACTCGCTCAACGCCGCTTGCAAGGCTCGACGCTCCAACAGTCGAACGGTGTCCCAATGCAGTCCAAACATCTGAGCCACGTGCAGCGTGGGAAGGCGCTCGCAGGCTTGAATGACGGCATCGGCCAGGCGGCGCGTCATGCGCGCATAACGATCCAGCCAGCTGACGGCTTCCATACGTTTGCCACAGTCGCGGCAGCCAACCCGCCTGAGCAACACACTGAGGCGCACCGCGCGACCGAGAATCGGCAAGTCACGAACTGTACGCTCGCAATACTCATGAGTGGTTGAACAGGGCTTGTGGCAGCCACCGCAGGACGGGAATCGGGTGGCGTGGGGTGTCAGATCGATCTGGAGGGCGTCGCCATCAGGTTTGATCGTGACGACAGAAAAGCCCTCCCAAAAAGGAAGGAAAGTATTAATATCGCGCATAAGAACGCCGGTTTGTTAGATGTGTTTGCTCGCACGAACATCATCAATCAAATCGGCGTTCTTGTTTCTGTGTTTCCCAGGATTCCGTGATGAACC
>NZ_BAAIAK010000042.1:0-1020 GCF_054600775.1 Pseudomonas sp. MHK4
ATGGGCACGGCGCCATCCGTGGCGGCAAGGGGTTGTTCATCAGTGCCGATGAGCAGGCCAAGGCCCAGGGCGAGGTGCTGGACATGCAGGCGGCGCTGGGTCGTTTGCAACAGGCGGGGGAGCAACTGCAAGGCCTGTCCAGCGATGCCCAGGCAGGCCACGCCGATCCCGCCGATGTGCAGGCCCAATTGTCACTGCTGCATGAGCAACTCGACGAACTCGAGGCTCAGGTGATCCTGCTCAGCGCGCCCCAAGGCATCGCCTTGAGCAGTGGCTCGCACCTGCAACTGGCGGCGCAGGACAACCTGATGCTCAACGCCGGCGGCGAAGCCGACATCAGCGTGGTCAAGCGCCTGTTCATGGGTGTGGGCCAGGGATTTAGCCTGTTTGTGCGCAAACTGGGGATCAAGCTGTTTGCCAACCAGGGACCGATCTCAGTGCAGGCGCAGAACGACTCCCTGGAACTGCTCGCTCGCCACGGGCTGTCGATTACCAGCACCGAAGACGAAATCCATATCACCGCGAAAAAGAAAATCGCCCTCAATGGCGGGGGCAGCTATCTCAGCCTCGATGCAGGCGGCATTGAATCGGGGACGGCGGGCGACCACAAGGTCAAGGCTGCGCACTTCGCCTTTAGCGACCCGGCCAGCATGACCGCCGCCCATCCGGATTATCCGCAAAGCCTGTCCAAACAAGTTCTGCGACTCAATGTGCCGCAAACCCCAAACGCTTCCAGCGAAGGCTGGGCAGGCATGCCCTACACCCTGTACGCCGACGGCGCGGTACTCAAGCGAGGTGTGTTGGACAAGACCGGGCAACTGTTGATTGACCACCAGGTTGTTACTCAAACCTATCGGCTGGTGATGGCCAACGGAGTTGCCTATCAGCTTCCCGTTCCCACCGACTACCGCAATCCCGAACAGGCGCACTTGGCCAATCGCGGCTTGCAAAACCACCCCTCGCGAACCAATGCCGAGGTGAGTGAGCCCACCTCGCACACCGATCACCGCGCCCTGTACG
>NZ_BAAIAK010000043.1:0-971 GCF_054600775.1 Pseudomonas sp. MHK4
CAGCCGAACCCTGCTGCAAGAAGATCCCCACGAAGTAATATCCCGTGGCAACACTGGCTTCGATCAGTTGTTGGCTCAGGCGCAAGTGTTCATGGCCGTGAAGCTTGAAATGCTGACGCATCGCTCCATTCTGAAGGTTGATGTTGGCTTTGTAATGGCCGTTTTCGGCGGCGATGCGGTACAGCCGTTCGATCTCGACGTCGACGCTCTTGTCTTGCTTTAGCTGATTGTTCTTCTGCAACCAGCGGGCGTACTGGAACAGCACATCTGTTTCGGCTGAGGGGGCAGGAATTTTTTCGTGGGCGCAGGTAAAGGCGAAATTGGCCTTGATGTCGGTGAGTGGGTTCACATGAGGGTCCTTCTTCATATAGGTAAAGGTGCTGCGGCTGTCACAAGCAACCAGCAGCAAGCACAACAGCAAGAGCACTCGGCACATCAGTCGAGATTCTTCAGGGTGGCTTTGTCGTAATAAAACTCAAGGAGCGGGGCATAGGGCACGGGGGAGCATTTGTCTTCTTGACGTTTTTTGTTTTCCTTGACGATGTCCTGCCAAGCCTCGAATGCTAGTACCGCATCATCCTGCGCCCCCATCCCATTCGTATGCATATCCCACAACCGCCGCCGCAGCGCCTGGGTCACGCTCGCCCACTCATGGGCAATGTTCAGCTCGCTGTCCACCTGCATGCTGCGAGTGTTGATGTTGGCCGAGCCGTGGGTGGTGAACACGTCGTTGACGATCATCAGCTTGGAGTGGATGTACACCGGCATCCATTTGTCGCCCGCCTTCAAGTCGTTGGCGACCAACGAGCACACATGAACTTTCAGGTTGGGAATGTTCTCCGGGACAAGGGTGCTGTCCTTGATTTGCCGGATGTGCCAATCGAGTTTTTCCTGCCACTGGGCAAGCTCCTGATGCCCGACGCGATCGCTTGGCTCGGGCCGTGGCCGGGGTGGTGCGTCGGCTTTGACCT
>NZ_BAAIAK010000044.1:0-965 GCF_054600775.1 Pseudomonas sp. MHK4
CAGCCGAACCCTGCTGCAAGAAGATCCCCACGAAGTAATATCCCGTGGCAACACTGGCTTCGATCAGTTGTTGGCTCAGGCGCAAGTGTTCATGGCCGTGAAGCTTGAAATGCTGACGCATCGCTCCGTTCTGAAGGTTGATGTTGGCTTTGTAATGGCCGTTTTCGGCGGCGATGCGGTACAGCCGTTCGATCTCGACGTCGACGCTCTTGTCTTGCTTTAGCTGATTGTTCCTCTGCAACCAGCGGGCGTATTGGAACAGCACATCTGTTTCGGCTGAGGGGGCAGGAATTTTTTCGTGGGCGCAGGTAAAGGCGAAATTGGCCTTGATGTCGGTGAGCGGATTCACATGAGGGTCCTTCTTCATATAGGTAAAGGCGCTGCGGCTATCACAAGCGGCCAACAGCAGGCACAACAGCAAGAGCACGAGACGCATCAGTCGAGATCCTTCAGGGTGGCTTTGTCGTAATAAAATTCGACGAGCGAAGCACAGGGCGCATCCTTCTTTTCCTGAAACTTTTTATTGTCATTGACGATCGTCTGCCAGGCCTTGAACGCCTCATCCGCATCATCCTGCACCCCCATCCCATTCGTATGCATATCCCACAACCGCCGCCGCAGCGCCTGGGTCACGCTCGCCCACTCATGGGCAATGTTCAGCTCGCTATCAACCTGCATGCTGCGGGTGTTGATGTTGGCCGAGCCGTGGGTGGTGAACACGTCGTTGACGATCATCAGCTTGGAGTGGATGTACACCGGCATCCATTTGTCGCCCGCCTTCAGGTCGTTGGCGACCAACGAGCACACATGAACTTTCAGGTTGGGAATGTTCTCCGGAACAAGGGTGCTGTCCTTGATTTGCCGGATGTGCCAATCGAGTTTTTCCTGCCACTGGGCAAGCTCCTGATGCCCGACGCGATCGCTTGGCTCGGGCCGTGGCCGGGGTGGTGCGTCGGCTTTGACCT
>NZ_BAAIAK010000045.1:0-940 GCF_054600775.1 Pseudomonas sp. MHK4
GTTCCCACCGACTACCGCAATCCCGAACAGGCGCACTTGGCCAATCGCGGCTTGCAAAACCACCCCTCGCGAACCAATGCCGAGGTGAGTGAGCCCACCTCGCACACCGATCACCGCGCCCTGTACGCCGCAGTGATGGAAGGACCTACTGACCAGGAAGGAAAAACACCATGAGATCAACCGACATCGTTACGCCGGTCGCACTCCAGCAAACCCAAGAGGCCACCTGCTGTTCACCCTGGTATGTGTGCAACACCGAGTATCACCCCGCAATGGCTACCTATAAGCCGTTGGTCAACGGCGAAGAGACCTTCAAGGCTGTTCATCTTGCCATCGCCCAGGCCACGAAAACTGTCGACATCATCTGCTGGGGTTTTCAGCCATCGATGTTTTTCATTCGCGAACGAGACCTCGAGGTGCCGTGCATCGGCGATTTATTGAAGGCCAAGGCGAAAGAGGGCGTCAAGGTTCGGATATTGGGCTGGGAGATATTGTTTAACAGCGCGGGTTGGGCGGGTGAAGCCAATCTACCCGGGAAAGGCCCGTACCGAATCTACAACCGCGCGATGCAACCTTCCACGGATAACCAATATGCCTATGATCGACAGTGGTTTGCCGATTGCGCAGTCGCCGACCTCGAGGCTGCCCAACGAAGTACGAGTGGCCTGCCGCTGTTTGTCAGTCGCGGCTTCAGTTGGAAAGAGCGTGCTGAAATTTCCCACTGGGTGAAATATGAAAGTCTCGACCCACAGATCAGCGCCAATATGCGCCAAGCGTTGCGGTTTACAGCGTCACACCACCAAAAGACGGTGCTGGTCGATTATGAGCTGCCAGACCGTGCCATCGGTTTCGTCATGGGCCACAACATGCTCGACGAGTACTGGGACACTGACAGGCATACCGCGCTAAATCGATCCAGGAACAGCAAGCCCAGACCCGA
>NZ_BAAIAK010000046.1:0-853 GCF_054600775.1 Pseudomonas sp. MHK4
TGATACCCGTAGCTTCGGTGTATGGTTTGAGCCCCGTTACATCTTCCGCGCAGGCCGACTCGACTAGTGAGCTATTACGCTTTCTTTAAAGGGTGGCTGCTTCTAAGCCAACCTCCTAGCTGTCTAAGCCTTCCCACATCGTTTCCCACTTAACCATAACTTTGGGACCTTAGCTGACGGTCTGGGTTGTTTCCCTTTTCACGACGGACGTTAGCACCCGCCGTGTGTCTCCCATGCTCGGCACTTGTAGGTATTCGGAGTTTGCATCGGTTTGGTAAGTCGGGATGACCCCCTAGCCGAAACAGTGCTCTACCCCCTACAGTGATACATGAGGCGCTACCTAAATAGCTTTCGAGGAGAACCAGCTATCTCCGAGCTTGATTAGCCTTTCACTCCGATCCACAGGTCATCCGCTAACTTTTCAACGGTAGTCGGTTCGGTCCTCCAGTTAGTGTTACCCAACCTTCAACCTGCCCATGGATAGATCGCCCGGTTTCGGGTCTATTCCCAGCGACTAGACGCCCTATTAAGACTCGCTTTCGCTACGCCTCCCCTATTCGGTTAAGCTCGCCACTGAAAATAAGTCGCTGACCCATTATACAAAAGGTACGCAGTCACCCAACAAAGTGGGCTCCCACTGCTTGTACGCATACGGTTTCAGGATCTATTTCACTCCCCTCTCCGGGGTTCTTTTCGCCTTTCCCTCACGGTACTAGTTCACTATCGGTCAGTCAGTAGTATTTAGCCTTGGAGGATGGTCCCCCCATATTCAGACAAAGTTTCTCGTGCTCCGTCCTACTCGATTTCATGACTAAGAGATTTTCGCGTACAGGGCTATCACCCACTATGGCCG
>NZ_BAAIAK010000047.1:0-821 GCF_054600775.1 Pseudomonas sp. MHK4
CGTACAGGGCGCGGTGATCGGTGTGCGAGGTGGGCTCACTCACCTCGGCATTGGTTCGCGAGGGGTGGTTTTGCAAGCCGCGATTGGCCAAGTGCGCCTGTTCGGGATTGCGGTAGTCGGTGGGAACCGGAATCTGGTAGGCAACACTGTTGGCCATCACCAGCCGATAGGTTTGAGTCACAACCTGGTGGTCAATCAACAGTTGCCCGGTCTTGTCCAACACACCTCGCTTGAGTAGCGCGCCGTCGGCGTACAGGGTGTAGGGCATGCCTGCCCAGCCTTCGCTGGAAGCGTTTGGGGCTTGCGGCACGTTGAGCCGCAGAACTTGTTTGGACAGGCTTTGCGGATAATCCGGATGCGCGGCGGTCATGCTGGCCGGACCGCTAAAGGCGAAGTGCGCAGCCTTGACGTTGTGATCGCCCAACGTTCCCGATTCGATGCCGCCGCCATCCAGGGTGAGGTAGCTACCACCGCCATTGAGGTTGATTTTCTTCTTGGCGGTGATGCGGATTTCGTCTTCGGTGCTGGTAATTGACAGCCCGTGGCGAGCCAGCAGTTCCAGGGAGTCGTTCTGCGCTTGCACGCTGACCGGGCCATGGTTGGCGATCAGCTTGATCCCCAGCTTGCGCACAAACAGGCTAAATCCCTGGCCCACACCCATGAACAGGCGCTTGACCACGCTGAAGTCGGCTTGGCCACCGGCGTTGAGCATCAGATTCTCCTGCGCCGCCAGTTGCAGGTGCTCGCCACTGCTCAAGGCGATGCCTTGGGGCGCGCTGAGCAGGATCACCTCGGCCTGGAGCGCGTCGATTTGTTCGCGC
>NZ_BAAIAK010000048.1:0-777 GCF_054600775.1 Pseudomonas sp. MHK4
CGCCGTGGACCGCGCCGACCAGGGTGCCACTGGCGGTTTCGCCGGGGCTGCATGGCTGGCTGCCGGTCACGCTGCCGGGTGCCAGGTCCTGGCCGTCCTGATGCAGGTCCAGGGCTTTTTCGTAGACCGTCACGTCGTGGTCGCTGGTCGCCACCAGGCAGCTGTTGTGCACGTCGATGGTGACGGTGGTGGTGCTCTCGTCACCGTCGGCATCGCGCAGGGTGTAGGTGAACACGTCGCTCGCACCAGGGCCGCTCACCGAGTTCGGGTAGCTGTGGTACACGGCGTTGCCCGCCGCATCCAGGGTCAGGTAACCGTAGGTGCCGTTGATCTGGCTGTTCAGGCCGCCATGCACCGGGGTCGAAGTGTCCGCGCCAGCACGCACGCCAACCACGCCACCGCCGGAGCCGTCGGCGCCGCCGACATCGTTCGCCAGCACGTTGCCGGTGACGGTGCCGCCCTCGGCCACCGACGTCGCATCGGGCTTGGCAGTCGGCAGGTCATCGACCACCTTGACGTTGATTTCCCCACGCGCCTCGCTGCCGTCGGCATCCACGGCAATGACTTCGAAGTTCTCGGTGATGCTGTTGGCGCCGTCGGCGTTGGGGTGGGTGTCGGTGTAGTTCAAGGTGTAGCTGTAGCTCACCACACCGGTGGCCGGGTCATAGCCGGTGATCGTCAGGGTGCTGCCTATCCAGGTGCTGCCGGAGATCGGCAAGCCCTGGACCACGCCATTGCTGATGATCTCGACGCCGGAAATGCTCAGGCTCTGCAGGC
>NZ_BAAIAK010000049.1:0-777 GCF_054600775.1 Pseudomonas sp. MHK4
CGCCGTGGACCGCGCCGACCAGGGTGCCACTGGCGGTTTCGCCGGGGCTGCATGGCTGGCTGCCGGTCACGCTGCCGGGTGCCAGGTCCTGGCCGTCCTGATGCAGGTCCAGGGCTTTTTCGTAGACGGTCACGTCGTGGTCGCTGGTCGCCACCAGGCAGCTGTTGTGCACGTCGATGGTGACGGTGGTGGTGCTCTCGTCGCCGTCGGCATCGCGCAGGGTGTAGGTGAACACGTCGCTCGCACCAGGGCCGCTCACCGAGTTCGGGTAGCTGTGGTACACGGCGTTGCCCGCCGCATCCAGGGTGAGGTAACCGTAGGTGCCGTTGATCTGGCTGTTCAGGCCGCCATGCACCGGGGTCGAAGTGTCCGCGCCAGCACGCACGCCAACCACGCCACCACCGGAGCCGTCGGCGCCGCCGACATCGTTCGCCAGCACGTTGCCGGTGACGGTGCCGCCCTCGGCCACCGACGTCGCATCGGGCTTGGCAGTCGGCAGGTCATCGACGACCTTGACGTTGATTTCCCCACGCGCCTCGCTGCCGTCGGCATCCACGGCGATGACTTCGAAGTTCTCGGTGATGCTGTTGGCGCCGTCGGCGTTGGGGTGGGTGTCGGTGTAGTTCAAGGTGTAGCTGTAGCTCACCACGCCGGTGGCCGGGTCATAGCCGGTGATCGTCAGGGTGCTGCCTATCCAGGTGCTGCCGGAGATCGGCAAGCCCTGGACCACGCCATTGCTGATGATCTCGACGCCGGAAATGCTCAGGCTCTGCAGGC
>NZ_BAAIAK010000050.1:0-719 GCF_054600775.1 Pseudomonas sp. MHK4
TCATTCAGGGCGAGGAATTGTTCGTCAGGGGTTGATGATTGTTGCAGGGTCGCCAGCGATGTCTGCACCTGGGCGATGTGCACGCGGTTGCTGGCGAAGGACAGCAGCATGCCGGCACTCCAGACCAGTGCCAGGGCGAGCATCAAGGCTTGCGCAATACGGGTCGCGGGCCAGCCCAGGCGACGGGCGTGCGGCTTTTTATCGCCGAGTACGCCCTGCCATACCGGCGCTATCGACCAGAAGTTACCGCTGTTATGGGTATCCGCCGGTGCCGGCGGTAATGGCAGGCTGAACCACAACCCGCGCAAGGGCACGCTCCCGGCCAACTCGCCGAGCAACGGTGCCAGCGCCTGCCGCCAGCGGGGAATGCCCTCGACCTGCAGATCGCGGGACAGGCGCAGCAAAAAGTCATGCTGCATCTGCCCACGCATCTGCTCCAGGCCCTGCTGGCGCAAAGGCTCGAGCAATTGCTCCAGGCGACTCTCCAACTCGACGACAGTGAAACCGGCGGGCAACGCGCAACCCACCGGCTGCGTCTGACGTGCGTGCTGGTCCCACCCAGTGTCACAGACCTGCCACAGGTGCAGCGGCAACTGCCAATGCAGCGCTCGAGCCAGACCGCACAGGCGCCGTACGTTTTCCCCCATAGTCGCGGCGTCGGTGGTCTGCGCCTTGTTCAAGGCCCAGACCACGCCATCGAAGGGACGCCAGCGGCTCAA
>NZ_BAAIAK010000051.1:0-645 GCF_054600775.1 Pseudomonas sp. MHK4
GGACGGTTTTATACAGGCTGGCTTCGGCATTGCGCTGGCCCAACTGGCCGAGCAGCAACTGGCGAACCTGGGCCACCCGTTTCGGGTCGGCCGCGATGCGCCAGTCCGGGTGCGCCGCCAGTTGCTCGCCATAGAACTGCCAGAGCGTCGGCGCCAGGCCGTGCCACAGCCCCGGCGAAACCCCGGCGCCGCTCGGCTCGAGCGGGCCCAGGACCTTGACCAGAAAGGCTGGGTCGGCTTTGTCCGGGCGCGCCAGCATCAGGTAGGCCTTGAGTTGTTCGTAGGCTTGCAGTGCGCGCTTGAGGCGTTCGGGGCTGTCGGCGGGTAACTTGATCAGGGTGGTGAGTTGCTGTTGCAAGCTGGCCACCGCCGGATCGCGCAGCAGGCGGTTATTGGCCTCGACGTAGGTGGGCCAGAGCATTTGCAGCAGTTGTGGATTTTTGTTCAGGCCGAAACGCTGGTACCAAGGCGTGCCATGAACGGCGCGGTATTCCAGGCGGCCCAGCTCGCGGGCCAGGTCATTCAGGGCGAGGAATTGTTCGTCAGGGGTTGATGATTGTTGCAGGGTCGCCAGCGATGTCTGCACCTGGGCGATGTGCACGCGGTTGCTGGCGAAGGACAGCAGCATGCCGGCACTCCAGACCA
>NZ_BAAIAK010000052.1:0-645 GCF_054600775.1 Pseudomonas sp. MHK4
GGACGGTTTTATACAGGCTGGCTTCGGCATTGCGCTGGCCCAACTGGCCGAGCAGCAACTGGCGAACCTGGGCCACCCGTTTCGGGTCGGCCGCGATGCGCCAGTCCGGGTGCGCCGCCAGTTGCTCACCATAGAACTGCCAGAGCGTCGGCGCCAGGCCGTGCCACAGCCCCGGCGAAACCCCGGCGCCGCTCGGCTCGAGCTGGCCCAGGACCTTGACCAGAAAGGCCGCGTCGGCTTTTTCCGGGCGCGCCAGCATCAGGTAGGCCTTGAGTTGTTCGTAGGCCTGCGGCGCGCGCTTGAGGCGTTCAGGGCTGTCGGCGGGTAACTTGATCAGGGTGGTGAGCTGCTGTTGCAGGCTGGCCACGGCTGGGTCGCGCAGCAGGCGCTGGTTGGCCTCGACGTAGGTGGGCCAGAGTATTTGCAGCAGTTGTGGATTTTTGTTCAGGCCGAAGCGTTGGTACCAGGGCGTGCCATGAACGGCGCGGTATTCCAGGCGGCCCAGCTCGCGGGCCAGCTCATTCAGGGCGAGGAATTGTTCGTCAGGGGTTGATGATTGTTGCAGGGTCGCCAGCGATGTCTGCACCTGGGCGATGTGCACGCGGTTGCTGGCGAAGGACAGCAGCATGCCGGCACTCCAGACCA
>NZ_BAAIAK010000053.1:0-615 GCF_054600775.1 Pseudomonas sp. MHK4
TGGTCGATTATGAGCTGCCAGACCGTGCCATCGGTTTCGTCATGGGCCACAACATGCTCGACGAGTACTGGGACACTGACAGGCATACCGCGCTAAATCGATCCAGGAACAGCAAGCCCAGACCCGACCACGGCCCGCGTGGTGATACGCCACGTCAGGATATTTCCAGTCAGGTCAGCGGGCCGATTCTGGAACACCTGCACCACAACTTCGCCAGCGCCTGGCGCAAGGAAACCGGCGAGGACCTGCTCGCTCTACGGCAAGCCAAGCAGGTGGGGCCACAACTTCAATGCTTGCCCGGCGCCACCCGGCAGTTGGCTCAACTGCTGCGCACCCAACCCCAGGAAGGCAAGCGGGATATCGAAAAGCTTTACCTGCAAGCCGTCAACAACGCGACCCAATTTATCTACATCGAGAACCAGTATTTCCGCTGGCCTCCCCTGGCTAACCTGATCAAGGACGTCGCCGCCAGCCAGGCCAGAGCCGGACGTGATCCTGTGGAGCATGGCAGCCTGCATCTGTTCGTTGTCACCAATGACACAGAACAAGGCCTTGGCCCTGGCGCAGTCAATACCCAACGCATGCTCGAAAGCCTCGGGCGCGCCGACACCATTC
>NZ_BAAIAK010000054.1:0-615 GCF_054600775.1 Pseudomonas sp. MHK4
TGGTCGATTATGAGCTGCCAGACCGTGCCATCGGTTTCGTCATGGGCCACAACATGCTCGACGAGTACTGGGACACTGACAGGCATACCGCGCTAAATCGATCCAGGAACAGCAAGCCCAGACCCGATCATGGCCCGCGTGGTGATACGCCACGTCAGGATATTTCCAGCCAGGTCAGCGGGCCGATTCTGGAACACCTGCACCACAACTTCGCCAGCGCCTGGCGCAAGGAAACCGGCGAGGACCTGCTCGCTTCACGGCAGGCCAAGCAGGTAGGGCCACAACTTCAATGCTTGCCCGGCGCCACCCGGCAGTTGGCTCAACTGCTGCGCACCCAACCCCAGGAAGGCAAGCGGGATATCGAGAAGCTTTACCTGCAAGCCGTCAACAACGCGACCCAATTTATCTACATCGAGAACCAGTATTTCCGCTGGCCTCCCCTGGCTAACCTGATCAAGGACGTCGCCGCCAGCCAGGCCAGAGCCGGGCGTGATCCTGTGGAGCATGGCAGCCTGCATCTGTTCGTTGTCACCAATGACACAGAACAAGGCCTTGGCCCTGGCGCAGTCAATACCCAACGCATGCTCGAAAGCCTCGGGCGCGCCGACACCATTC
>NZ_BAAIAK010000055.1:0-600 GCF_054600775.1 Pseudomonas sp. MHK4
CTTGAGCAACGCCATCGGCCCTGCCCCCAGTTCGGTGCGCAAGTACCAGGTCAGGCCGATGCCATCGGGCGCCTTGAGCACCATCCGAAAACGGCTGTCGCCATCGTCCAGTGGCGTGACCTGGGCTTGCTCCAGCAGGCGGATCAGGCCCCAGGTGCCCGGGTAGTCGCCGAACAGCCGTTCGTTGGCTCGCACGCTGGTCCAGGTCAGGCTCGCGCCGGGGTACTGGCTGCGGCCCGGCCAGTTGAAGCGCTGCCAGCTTTCCTTCTGGTTGAAGTACTCGTGTTTTTCGCCGTTGAGGGTGAAGGTGGTCTGCACCACGTCGCGCACCGGTTTGCCTTGCAGTTCGAAACTCAGGCCCATGCCGCCGTCGGTGAACAGCACGTCGGCCAGGTGGCTGAGCTGGTTGATCGCGGTGAGGAACTGCGGGTTGAAGCGCAGGCCCTGGCTGTGTTGCGCGTCGGCCACCCAGCGGCTGCCTTCCTTGCGCAGCAGGCCGCCCAGTTCGCGCTGCAGGAATTGCTCGAGGCGCCCGGAGTCGGCGCGGATCATCTGCCCGAGCATCGGCAACGAGGCGTCGCTGGCGGTGGCGCCGAACGG
>NZ_BAAIAK010000056.1:0-555 GCF_054600775.1 Pseudomonas sp. MHK4
CGTCCCATTCGCTGACGATCGCCCGTTGCCACTGGCGGTTGAGGCTGCTGGCCGAGGGTTGCAGGACGCGCTGCCAGGCTTGCTCCAGCGGCTGCACGAACAGGGTCTGGCCGATACCGCCCCACTCCGCGCCGAGGCTGGCGGCGAGCTGGCTGCCATAGGCGCGGGTGTCGGTGAGGTCGATGCTTTTGCCCTGGAACACGGTCTGCGCCAGGGTCTGGGTCATGTCCTGCGGGTCGGCGGCATGGTTCACCTGCTGCAGGGTCAGGCGGGTGCGCGTGACCTGGTTGAGGAAGGCTTGCAGGCTCAGGCGCTCGCGCTCGTCCTGGCCTTCGGCGGTTTTGCCGAGCACGGCCAGCAGCGGGCCGAAGGTGGCGTCCAGGGGACTTTTGGGTCCCTGCAGTGGCTGCTCGATCAGCGGCCCTGGAGCCTGGGCGATCAGCTTTTGCGCCGAACTGATCAGCGAGTCGGCCAACGCCTGGGTCCGTGTGCCGGCCTGTCCCTGGTAGGCCAGGGTGTTCATCAGCGCGATCAGCGGCGACTGGCGCACGTCGC
>NZ_BAAIAK010000057.1:0-555 GCF_054600775.1 Pseudomonas sp. MHK4
CGTCCCATTCGCTGACGATCGCCCGTTGCCACTGGCGGTTGAGGCTGCTGGCCGAGGGTTGCAGGACGCGCTGCCAGGCTTGCTCCAGCGGCTGCACGAACAGGGTCTGGCCGATACCGCCCCACTCTGCGCCGAGGCTGGCGGCGAGCTGGCTGCCATAGGCGCGGGTGTCGGTGAGGTCGATGCTTTTGCCCTGGAACACGGTCTGCGCCAGGGTCTGGGTCATGTTCTGCGGGTCGGCGGCGTGGTTGACCTGCTGCAAGGTCAGGCGGGTGCGCGTGACCTGGTTGAGGAAGGCTTGCAGGCTCAGGCGCTCGCGCTCGTCCTGGCCTTCGGCGGTTTTGCCGAGCAGGGCCAGCAGCGGGCCGAAGGTGGCGTCCAGGGGACTTTTGGGTCCCTGCAGTGGCTGCTCGATCAGCGGCACCGGGGCCTGGGCGATCAGCTTTTGCGCCGAACTGATCAGCGAGTCGGCCAACGCCTGGGTCCGTGTGCCGGCCTGTCCCTGGTAGGCCAGGGTGTTCATCAGCGCGATCAGCGGCGACTGGCGCACGTCGC
>NZ_BAAIAK010000058.1:0-546 GCF_054600775.1 Pseudomonas sp. MHK4
GGGCGCGGCCGACGTCGGCGGTCCACACCGACGACGCCAGGCCGTAGTCCGAGTCGTTGGCCCAGCCCAGCACCTGCGCCTCATCAGTAAATTTGGTCACCGACACCACCGGCCCGAACACTTCGCGGCGCACGATCTCGTCATCCTGCTGGGCGTCGGCCAGCACCGTCGGTTCGAAGAAGAAACCATTGCCCTCGACGGCCTTGCCGCCAGTGATCAGGCGGATGTGCGGCTGGGAGATGGCGCGCTCGACGAACCCGGCCACGCGGTCGCGGTGCTGCGCGGTGATCAACGGGCCGAGCTCGGTCGCCGGATCGTCCTGCACACCGTACTTGATGCTGCTGACCGCCGCGCCGAGCTTCTCGACGAACTTGTCGTAGATGCCGGCCTGGGCATAGATGCGGCAGGCGGCGGTGCAATCCTGGCCGGCGTTATAGAACCCGAAGGTGCGGATACCCTCGACGGCGGCGTCGATGTCGGCGTCGTCGAAGATGATCACCGGGGCCTTGCCGCCCAGTTCCATGTGCATCCGTTTGACGCTGTCGG
>NZ_BAAIAK010000059.1:0-546 GCF_054600775.1 Pseudomonas sp. MHK4
GGGCGCGGCCGACGTCGGCGGTCCACACCGACGACGCCAGGCCGTAGTCCGAGTCGTTGGCCCAGCCCAGCACCTGCGCCTCATCAGTAAATTTGGTCACCGACACCACCGGCCCGAACACTTCGCGCCGCACGATCTCGTCATCCTGCTGGGCGTCGGCCAGCACCGTCGGTTCGAAGAAGAAACCATTGCCCTCGACGGCCTTGCCGCCAGTGACCAGGCGGATGTGCGGCTGGGAGATGGCGCGCTCGACGAACCCGGCCACGCGGTCGCGGTGCTGCGCGGTGATCAGCGGGCCGAGCTCGGTCGCCGGATCGTCCTGCACACCGTACTTGATGCTGCTGACCGCCGCGCCGAGCTTCTCGACGAACTTGTCGTAGATGCCTTCCTGGGCATAGATGCGGCAGGCGGCAGTGCAGTCCTGGCCGGCGTTATAGAACCCGAAGGTGCGGATACCCTCGACGGCGGCGTCGATGTCGGCGTCGTCGAAGATGATCACCGGGGCCTTGCCGCCCAGTTCCATGTGCATCCGTTTGACGCTGTCGG
>NZ_BAAIAK010000060.1:0-532 GCF_054600775.1 Pseudomonas sp. MHK4
CCTGGAGGAAGAGAAAGCAAATGCGATTTCCTGAGTAGCGGCGAGCGAAACGGAACATAGCCCAAACCAAGTGGCTTGCCTCTTGGGGTTGTAGGTCATTCTATACGGAGTTACAAAGGAACGAGGTAGACGAAGCGACCTGGAAAGGTCCGTCGGAGAGGGTAACAACCCCGTAGTCGAAACTTCGTTCTCTCTTGAATGTATCCTGAGTACGGCGGAACACGTGAAATTCCGTCGGAATCTGGGAGGACCATCTCCCAAGGCTAAATACTCCCTAGGGATCGATAGTGAACCAGTACCGTGAGGGAAAGGTGAAAAGCACCCCGGAAGGGGAGTGAAAGAGATCCTGAAACCGTGTGCCTACAAATAGTCAGAGCCCGTTAACGGGTGATGGCGTGCCTTTTGTAGAATGAACCGGCGAGTTACGATCCCGTGCGAGGTTAAGCTGAAGAGGCGGAGCCGCAGCGAAAGCGAGTCTGAATAGGGCGTTTAGTACGTGGTCGTAGACCCGAAACCAGGTGATCTACCCATG
>NZ_BAAIAK010000061.1:0-526 GCF_054600775.1 Pseudomonas sp. MHK4
GTCTCAGTCCCAGTGTGGCCGATCACCCTCTCAGGTCGGCTACGCATCGTTGCCTTGGTGAGCCGTTACCTCACCAACTAGCTAATGCGACGCGGGTCCATCCATAAGTGACAGCCGAAGCCGCCTTTCAATTTCGAACCATGCGGTTCAAAATGTTATCCGGTATTAGCCCCGGTTTCCCGGAGTTATCCCAGTCTTATGGGCAGGTTACCCACGTGTTACTCACCCGTCCGCCGCTAACTTCATAAGAGCAAGCTCTTAATCCATTCGCTCGACTTGCATGTATTAGGCACGCCGCCAGCGTTCATCCTGAGCCAGGATCAAACTCTCCAATAAAGTTAGTTTGTCTAGCATCATAAAATAAAAATTGACGTTTCACGTTGTTTGTTTCGTTCAGTTTTCAAAGAACTACTTAGTCGCTCATTTGCGACTTCCTTATGTTAACATCTTCGTTTTTCGATGTCAACTAAGTTTTTTAATTTCTTTTTTATCGTTTTCTGCGTTTCCGCATCAGCGACGGTTATTA
>NZ_BAAIAK010000062.1:0-516 GCF_054600775.1 Pseudomonas sp. MHK4
GGCCGACCATGGCGTTCATGTTGGCGCCGTCGATGTACACCTGGCCGCCGTGGTCGTGGATGATGCCGCAGATTTCGCGGATGCCTTCCTCGAACACGCCGTGGGTCGACGGGTAGGTGATCATCAGTGCGGCGAGGTGTTCGCGGTGCTCGATGGCCTTGGCGCGCAGGTCTTCGATGTCGACGTTGCCGCGGGCGTCGCAGGCGGTCACGACCACACGCATGCCAGCCATCTGCGCGGTGGCCGGGTTGGTGCCGTGGGCCGAGGACGGGATCAGGCAGATGTCGCGACGGTCTTCGCCACGGCTCTGGTGGTAGGCGCGGATGGCCAGCAGGCCGGCGTACTCACCCTGGGAACCGGCGTTCGGTTGCAGCGAGATCGAATCGTAACCGGTGGCGGCGCAGAGCATCGCTTCCAGTTCATCGGTCAGTTGCTGGTAACCGGCGCTCTGCTCGGCCGGGGCGAAGGGGTGCAGGGCGCCGAATTCGGCCCAGGTCACCGGGATCATTTCGCTGG
>NZ_BAAIAK010000063.1:0-516 GCF_054600775.1 Pseudomonas sp. MHK4
CCAGCGAAATGATCCCGGTGACCTGGGCCGAATTCGGCGCCCTGCACCCCTTCGCCCCGGCCGAGCAGAGCGCCGGTTACCAGCAACTGACCGATGAACTGGAAGCGATGCTCTGCGCCGCCACCGGCTACGATTCGATCTCGCTGCAACCGAACGCCGGTTCCCAGGGTGAGTACGCCGGCCTGCTGGCGATTCGCGCCTACCACCAGAGCCGTGGCGAAGACCGTCGCGACATCTGCCTGATCCCGTCCTCGGCCCACGGCACCAACCCGGCCACCGCCCAGATGGCCGGCATGCGCGTGGTGGTCACCGCCTGCGACGCCCGCGGCAACGTCGACATCGAAGACCTGCGCGCCAAGGCCATCGAGCACCGCGAACACCTCGCCGCGCTGATGATCACCTACCCGTCGACCCACGGCGTGTTCGAGGAAGGCATCCGCGAAATCTGCGGCATCATCCACGACCACGGCGGCCAGGTGTACATCGACGGCGCCAACATGAACGCCATGGTCGGCC
>NZ_BAAIAK010000064.1:0-509 GCF_054600775.1 Pseudomonas sp. MHK4
GACACGTCTTCATATGGTAGATGCAAGTAAAGAACATTCTGGAGCAGATTTCTGGAATCCGATGAGTGTAGAAGAAGCGCGTGAACTTGCATAAGAACATAATGTAGAAATTAAGGATACAATGGAAGTTGGTCATATTATTAATGAATTCTTCGAGCAAAAAGTAGAAGATAAATTAATCCAACCAACATTTATTTACGGTCATCCGGTAGAAATTTCGCCACTTGCGAAAAAGAATGACGAAGATCCACGATTCACAGATCGTTTCGAATTATTTATCGTTGCACGTGAACATGCAAATGCATTCACTGAGTTAAATGATCCAATTGATCAGAAAGAACGTTTTGAAGCGCAATTAAAAGAACGCGAACAAGGTAATGATGAAGCTCACATGATGGATGATGATTATATCGAAGCTCTTGAGTATGGTATGCCTCCTACGGGTGGACTAGGAATTGGTATTGATCGTCTTGTTATGTTATTAACGAATGCACCATCTATTCGTGATG